>NZ_JANOQD010000086.1:0-163402 GCF_031422135.1 Flavobacterium sp.
TTTTGCATCGTAGGAATGTTGATAAGTTTTTAAAACCCGAAGGGAATTTTTTAAAAAACTTATCAATGTTCCGGCAATTAAGTTTAAATTTGAATCAATTATTAACCTAAAAAAAGGTCAACGTATTTTAGGATATGACAACGAAACTTCACAAGAAAAATTAAATAAACAGAAAATGAATTTTAAAGCTATTGCTGACAAAATAATTGACTTGAAAAATAAAGATTTGGCGTTGAGAAAGAAACTTGTTAAAATTGGAAAGTTAAGCGAAAGTTACGATGAAGAAATGAAGAAATTGCATAATAAAAATGCAAAAGAACTAAATGATATAATAGATATAATCGGTTATCCAACATTTGACAAAGTTGGCAAAGAAGCGAACGAAGCGGCTTGGTTAATAGTACAACATTCTATTGAACAGCCAGAATTTATGAAAAAATGCGCAAAACTTTTAGAAATAGCAGTTACTGAAAATAAAGCGGAACCGAAAAATTTAGCATATTTAACTGATAGAATCGCAGTATTTCAAGATAAACCACAACTTTTTGGAACTCAATTTGATTGGGACGAAAATGGAACTTTAAGTCCTAATAAATTTGATAACTTATTCAACGTAAATGAAAGAAGAAAATTGATTGGGCTTAACTCATTAGAAGAACAAACCGAAATTATTCAAAAAAGAGTGAAGGAGGAAAATCAAACATCACCAATAGACTTTGAGAAACGTAAAATAAAAATGGATGAATGGAAAAAAAAAGTTGGGTGGAAAAAATAAAACTACCGCTAACAGCTAGGGTTTCGTTGCGTGCGCAGCACGAACAATGAAACCCCTGTTGAACGGAACCGATTACACGTACGTTAACACTATGGCGTTATCGTAAAGATTATGAAGAGGCAATTGAGCCTCTTTTTTTTGGGAAGCGTTTTGAACTTGTTTTTGAGTGTTTTTCTTCACTTTTGGGCATAAATGCCCATACCCAAAAAACTAGCTTTTGGGGGCGTTGGGGTTTTGGCTACTGCCAAGATACCAAGCTGGCGGACCCCGCTGGTCGAATACCGCTATGCGATGCAAATTGCCTGTTTTGCAACAAGGGCATTTGGGTAAAAAAGGTTTCTTCTCTACTTTTTCCAGCACTTTTACTTGGAGTTTTTTCTGCAAAAGCTTTAGCTTTTCACGCTTCCAAGTGCTACTCAAAAAACCATAATGCCGTATTTTGACAAATCGTTTGGGCAAAATATGCAACGAGAATCGCCTAATAAACTCCTGATGTGTAAGTGTGATCTCTTTTTGAATCCATTTTGAGTGTAATCTTTGTAAGTAAAAGTCACATTTTGAGCATCAATATTTTTGATTCTATGATTACTGATGGCAATTTTATGGGTATATCTGCCCAAATATTACACCACCGATTTTGCATTTCCAAAAGGACGTTTGGCAAACACAACCCACGGTTTTTGCCATAATTCTTGCCGAATTTGCTCGTAACCGATCGGATTTTTTGCCTTGAGTTTTTCACAATATTTAGCCCTAAAAACTTTCGAGAGCACTTTTACTGGAAACAAAAATTTTCCATCGGTTCTACTATTTTTCCATTGTCCAATTTTATCAACTCCACCCCCTGGAACAATACAATGCAAGTGTGGATGCAGGCTCAATTGCTGTCCCCAAGTGTGTAAAACGGTAATCATTCCCATTTGAATTTCTTTGGCTTTGCCAAAACGTTGAAGCGTTTCCCAAGTGGCTTCAAACAAGATGTCATAAACCATTTTTGGCTGATAGATTGCCAACGAATGGATGCTTTCTGGCAAGGTGAAAACCACGTGGAAGTAGGGAACTGGCATGAGTTCCGATACTCTTTTGGCTGTTTGTTTGACTGCCCAATGTACACCACGCTGGGAATACCGAGAATCGAAACCTGTGCTGAGCCAAGTCGAAGTACCACCTCCTGCTCCATTAGCAAAAGGCTGTCCATTAAACAAATAATCCTGAGGTTTTTCGGCTTGTTTGTATATTTTGACTCCTGGTATTAAATGAACTGATAAAGGAAAATAGCGGTCTTTTTTTCCTTTACCTTGGTAAACAAGCAGTTGTTTTCGGTCGAAATCCAAGTCCTGCAACCGTACGTTTATAGCTTCCATACAACGAAGTCCACAACCATAAAGCAACCCAATAAGAATGCGGTGTTTGAGCAATTTTGCGTTTTGAAGCATTGCCCAAACTTCTTCTTTGCTCAAAACAACAGGCAATTTCTTTTCGTGTTTTATCGACGCTAATCGAAGAAAAGCATACGGAAAACCTTCGGATTTTAGCAAAAAACGAAGCCCATAGACACAATGTTTAAAATAGGTTTGCGAGGGAGTTTTGGATTTTTTTGTTGATAAAACAAATAGTCCTTTACTTGTTCAGCATCTAATTCAGTCGGGATTTTACCAAAATACAACGAAATAGAAGCTACATGACGAGCGTAATTATTGAAAGTACTTTGGCTTCTTCCTAAAATGGAAACCGTACGCTCAAAACGTTGAAGTAATTCCTCAAATCCTGGAACTTCACGCTTGGCTTGGTTCAGGATTTTGTTCTCTCTTAACGCATCAGGATGCTTTTTTTTGTAGTCATAATACTTTTTTTTAGTTATCTTAGTAATGTACTACTTTTTCGGTTTAGAGCTACCGAAGGTTTAGTTCAACTGTCGGTTTGGCGCAATTACTTCGTCTGTTCGCTATTTCAGGCTCGGCTAGGGTTTTAGTATTGAATTTAAAGATTGTTATGTACTTGGAAGTTCGGTCATAAATCGATACATTTGGCTTTCAAAAATCCCAACTAACAGTAAGTCAAAGAACATTGTCGGCTTGTTTACCCAAAAATAGCAGAAAATAGAAATTAATAAAAAATTATGATTGCATTATACATAAATTGGAATTTTGATTCTGAAATAATTAATATTTTCGGGTTTCCATTAAAATATTACGGACTATTATTTGCTTGTGGTTTACTTTTATGTATGTACATTCTAAAAGGAATTTTTAAAAGAGAAAACTTAAAAGATAGTGCACACGAAGCATTGTTTATATACGGAATAGTTGGAATTTTTGTTGGAGCAAGACTTGGACATTGTCTATTTTATGACTTTGAGTATTATTCAAAAAATATATTAGAAATATTTTTACCAATCAAAGTAAATCAAATTGGAGAAATAAAATTTACTGGATATACTGGCCTAGCAAGCCACGGAGGAACAGTTGGATTAATTATTTCACTTTACTTGTATTCAAAAAAATATGAAATTAAATATCTTAAAATACTTGATTTAATTGCAATTGTTGCACCACTTGGAGCAACATTTATAAGACTTGCTAATTTAATGAACTCGGAAATGATTGGTAGTCCAACTACAATGCCTTGGGCATTTATTTTTAGACGTATTGACAATATACCAAGACATCCAGCTCAACTTTATGAAGCAATTTCGTATTTAATAATTTTTATTATAGTTTTCCTTATTTACAAAACTAAAAACATAAAGTTAGGAAATGGTTTTTTGTTTGGTTTAGCAATAACTTTAATTTTCACAATGAGAATTTTAATTGAGTTTGTTAAAATAAATCAAGTAGAATTTGAAGATGGAATGAAATTAAATATGGGACAAATATTAAGTATTCCATTTATAACAATCGGAATGTATTTTATGGGTAAAAATTTAATAAAAAACGAATCTAACTAAACTACTATGGACTGGAAGTTCATAGATTTGGTTTTGTAGGCTGAAAGTCTACCAGCTGTAATAGGTTTAACGCAAATTTCACGAATTAATTCGTGAAGATTAGTGACTAGAGCCTGAAAGTTCGACTGGCGAATCAAATTCGTGTTTAGCATTTTAAAACCTAAAAGGGAAATGCACTAAGGTGCATAGTTTTAACTATTTTTTATATCAATAAAAACCAAGCAGGCAAAATCGATTTACTTCCTCCGCTTGCTTTGTTCAAATGGATTTATACATTCGATATTAGAGTTGGTAATGTACTTTATAGTTTAGTTTATGTATTATGACTAAATGATTTATCTAATTATCACGGCATCAGGAACTAAAACTTTATAATCACCACCATTTCGAATTACATCACGTACAATACTCGAACTAATAAACGAGGTACTTGCTGCTGTGAGTAAAAAAATGGTTTCAATTTTTGATAATCGTCTATTTGTGTGTGCAATAGCCTTTTCGAATTCAAAATCTGCTGGATTACGAAGTCCTCGCAAGATAAAATCAGCTTTTAGCTTTTTACACAAATCTATGGTTAACCCTTCGTAAGTAATTACTGAAATTGAAGGCTGATTTTTAAATGTTTCTTCTATAAAACGTTTGCGCTCTTCGAGAGAAAACATATATTTTTTTTCAGCATTAACACCAATGGCAACAACAATTTCGTCAAACAAAGGAATACTCCGTTTGATAATATCATAATGCCCTAAAGTAATCGGGTCAAATGATCCTGGAAATATAGCTTTTCTCATCTATTTACGTTCAATTTTATAAAATATGGATAAATTTTTAGTTAAATCACGCAGCTCAACTTTTGAATATTTATCTGGATAGGTGTAGTTTTTGTCATCTAGAATTTTATCAATATCTGATTTAAGATCAATTTCCATATTGTTTCCCATTATGAAAATAGTGTCTTTGCTAATTTGGGTGATTTTCATTGTCGAAAAGTGTCCTTTCATTTCTGGTATCTCATAATAATAAACATCTCCTACTTTGGGATTCTTCGCAAATTCTGCTGAATCGTTATCTCCTTTTAATCCAAAACCTATTACAGCGACAGTAATTACAGCTCCTATAATTAAGCCACTAAATAATTTTAATGGAGTTTTTATAGGGTTTCTTTCTTGATCTTGTTGGAATTTATTTTTTACAGTTTGATCTAAATCTTTTATATCATAAGTTGCCTTACAATGATTACATTCCACAATATTAACCCGTCCAATAGGAAAAACAGGAATCCAATACAGGTAAAAATACTTTCCAAAAATGGTATAATTCATACTCGAATTTGTTGAACAATGAGGACAAGAAACATTTCTTAATACTCCATTTTTTAAATTTGATGAATTGGTTCCGTAAAAAATCATAGTTATGAGTTTATGTGATTATTTTTTCCAAATTAAATTTCTTTTTAATGCTAATTCAATTTCATTATCTAACATTTCACTAAAATTCATCTTCGCATAAGCTGCCTGCTGTGGAAAAATACTTTGTGGTGACAATCCGGGATTCGTGTTTATTTCTATAAAATGAGGAATTCCATTCATTATAATAAAATCGATTCTAGAGAATCCAGACATTCCAAGCGATTCGTATATTTTTTTAGCCATTTCAAAAACCAATTCTTCCTCAGAATCAGTAATTCTAGCAGGAGTAATTTCATTAGATTTTCCTAAATATTTAGCCTCATAATCAAAGAAATCATTTTGAGAGATTATTTCGGTTATGCCTAACACTTTCGTTTTTGCATTAAATTTAAAAACTCCAACTGAAATCTCGGTACCTTTCAACATTGATTCAATCAAAATATCTTTGTCTTCTGCAAAAGCGAAATCAAGTGCTTTTTCTAATTCTGATAAATTATTTACTTTAGAAACTCCCAAACTACTCCCCGATTGGTTTGGTTTTACAAAAAAAGGTAAACCTAATTCAGCGACAATAACATCTCCATCAATTACATCTCCTTTTGATGCATAAATCGAATTTGCTTTTGGGATATTAAATTTTGATAAAACCGATAATGTATCGCGTTTATTGAATGTCAAGGCCGACTGATAAAAACCACAACCCGTATATGGAATACCCATCAATTCCCAATACGCCTGCATATGACCATCCTCACCTGGTGTTCCGTGAATAGTGTTATAAACGGCATCGAATTTGATTGTTTTTTCTTCTTTGACAAAAGAAAAATCTGCCTTATTTATAGAAATTTTTTGTTCGTTAATAACTACATACCAACCATTTGAAAGAACATGCACTTCAAAAAAAGTGTATTTATTTTTGTCTAAATTATTCAAAATTAACTGACCGCTTCGTAACGAAATGACACTTTCATCAGAATAACCTCCCATAACAACTGCTACATTCATCAAAATTAAATTAAATTACTTAACAAAATTATCATTTTTTTCGGAACAAATCACTTTACTATTTTATTATCTTTGTCAAAATACATTTTTATGAGTTTTAAGAAATTTTTGTTCAGCTTTACTTTCATCAAGCAATTAGCCATTGCATTCCTTATTATTTGTAGTTCCTTATTCCTATTTATGTATTGGATAGGTTTTACTACCAATCACGGTGAAGAAATCACAGTCCCTAATTTAAGCAAGCTAACCCTTGAACAGGCGGAAGACAGACTTGACGAACTCGATTTGGACTACGAATTATTGGACACGGTAGATTATAATCCTGAATATCCTAAATATTCTATTGTTCAACAAGATCCTGTTTCTGGTGAAAAAGTGAAACAAAACCGTGTTATTTATTTAAAAATAAATTCGTCTGAATATTCTAAAGTACGTATTCCTGACTTAATTCAGAAAACCTATCGTCAAGCCGTTCCAACATTAAAGGCACTTGGACTTGAGGTTGGAGATACAACCTATGTTCCAAACCTTGCAAAAGATATGGTTCTAGAGATGAAAATGAATGGGAATCCAATAAAAGCTGGTTTGCAAGTTTTAAAAATGACTAAAGTAGACTTAGTTCTTGGTGACGGAAAAATAGGCTTTGACGAAGATGAGTTAGGTTCAGAAAACGATAGTATTAATAACGACACGTTAATTATAGGAGAATAATGAGTGATACAATTAACCTAGATAACGAACTTGACGAAGAGTTATTTGAACATTACAAATTTGTTGCAACTAAAGGGCAATCTATTCTAAGAATCGATAAATTTTTGATGCATTTGTTAGAAAACGCAACAAGAAATAAGATTCAACAAGCGGCCACTGCTGGTAATATTTTTGCAAACGATGTTCCAGTAAAATCAAATTATAAAGTAAAACCTCTTGATGTAATAACAATTATGCTTTCACATCCACCGTTTGAGAATCGTGTGGATCCAGAAGATATTCCACTTGATATTGTCTATGAAGATGATGCACTCTTATTAATTAATAAACCCGCAGGACTAGTGGTGCATCCAGGTCACGGAAATTATACAGGAACATTAGTGAATGCTTTGGCTTTTCATTTTCAAAATTTACCTTTAAACAGTAGCGAACGCCCTGGATTAGTTCATCGTATAGATAAAGACACAACAGGTTTACTTGTTATTGCCAAAACCGAACAAGCAATGACACATCTAGCCAAACAATTTGAAAACAAAACCTCCGAAAGAGAATATGTCGCCATTGTTTGGGGAAATGTAAAAGACGATTCAGGTACTATTGAAGGAAATTTAGCCAGACACTTAAAAGACAGAATGCAAATGGCTGTTTTTGCTGATCCAGAAATTGGGAAGCCTGCTGTAACACATTACAAAGTTTTAGAACGTTTTGGCTATATAACTGTGGTTTCTTGTATTTTAGAAACTGGTAGAACACACCAAATTCGTGCGCACATGAAACACATTGGACATCCCTTATTTAATGACGAACGATATGGAGGTCATTTGATTTTAAAGGGAACTACATTTACCAAATACAAGCAATTTATCGACAACTGTTTCAAAATATTACCGCGACAAGCACTGCATGCTAAAACGTTAGGTTTTGAACACCCTACAACAAAAGAAATGATGCGTTTCGATACCGAATTGCCTCAAGATATGAAAGAATGTATCGAAAAATGGCGTACCTATTCTAATACAAATACGTTATCCGAAGACGAGAATTAATTTTTTAAAGGATTATGAGCAAACACGAAAATTTAAGAAAAGATAAAACTTGTTTGAACTGTCGATATGTTGTTGAAAATAAATTTTGTCCCAATTGTGGTCAAAAAAACGAAGATACTCGAAAAACATTTCATCATTTGTTTGTTCATTTTTTTGAAGATTTAACGCATTATGAAAATGCGTTTTGGCGAACCATAAAAAATTTATTATTAAAACCAGCTTCATTAACTAAAGAATATCTCTCTGGAAAAAGATTGTCATACTTGGCTCCAGTGCGATTGTACATTTTTATAAGTTTTGTTACTTTCTTTTTGATAGCCGTATTTCCTAGTAAAGAAAACAAGTTAATCTCTGAATTAAAGAAATCACCTACTATTGATGCTTCTGAATTAAAAAAAGATTCTATAGCAGAACAAAAACAATTACAAGAATTATTAGAAAATGAATACATTCCAAGTAATATAAAGGATACAATTAGAAAGAATGCTAAAAAACAAAAAACGGTAAATGATGTTGGAAAAGTAGCCAAAGAGATTGTAAGTTTTGGGTATAAATTATCGATAAGAGAATTAGACTCTATTCAAAAGTATGGTGCAGAAAAAGATCGATTGAACGCACTTCAATATTGGGCAACAAAAAAAGGAATTATAATTAGTGAAAATAATACAAACGAAGAAATTATTGAAAAATCGGTTGCATCATTTCAATATAATTTCCCAAAAGTATTACTCATTTATATGCCCTTTTTTGCTTTTTTTCTATGGTTATTTCATAGTAAAAAACGGTGGTATTATTTTGACCATGGAATTTTTACATTGCATTATTTTTCTTTTTTGCTACTAATTTATCTCATTATTTTCATATTTACTAGAACTTTAAATTTAATAGTCAATAATTATATAACCGAAACTATCAATACTATTGTGAGAATTGCCTGCTATGGTTGGGCATTTTATTATTTTTTTCCAGCACATCATCGCTTTTATGGTGAAACAAGATGGATTTCATTTATAAAAAGCTATTTTTTATTTTTTATAAATATGTTTTTTATTTTAATTATCTTAAGTTTGTTTTTCCTATATACAATTATCAACATCCATTAAATATAATAATGAAAAAAATTTCACTAGTATTTGTAACAACTTTAATTATATTAAGCTGTTCTGGACAAAAATCAATAATTAATTCATCTGTTAATAATAGCATTGCTATTACTACGAAAGGTAGTTCTCAAAAATATATGGAAACTATTACTTCCGAGGAACTTAAGAAACATTTGTATATTGTTGCTTCAGATGAAATGCAAGGAAGAAACACTGGTGAAGAAGGACAAAAAAAAGCGGGTCGATACCTTATTGAACAATATCAAAACAGCGGCATTTCCTTTCCAAAAGGAGCAACCGATTTTTACCAACCTATTCCTGCCTCCTATTTTTCAAAAGCCTTTAGCCCAAAATTAGGCGATTCGGAAAATATTTGGGCATTCATAGAAGGTTCGGAAAAACCTGAGGAAATACTTGTAATTTCGGCACATTACGATCACGTAGGTATGAAAAATGGCGAAGTTTATAATGGTGCTGATGACGATGGATCAGGAACGGTTGCTTTGTTAGAAATTGCTCAAGCTTTTCAAGAGGCTAAAAAAGATGGAAATGGGCCAAAACGCTCTATTCTTTTTCTTCACGTAACTGGTGAAGAACATGGATTACACGGTTCTCGTTATTATACCGAAAATCCTCTTTTTCCACTTGCAAATACTATAACTGATATTAATATAGATATGATAGGTCGTCGTGATGATTTACATAATGCGACCAACCACTATGTCTATATTATAGGTTCTGATTACTTGTCGACTGATTTATTTAACACAGTTGAAGAAGCTAATAAGGAATCTGTAAATCTTGCATTAGACTACAAGTTTAATGATCGTAAAGATCCTAATCGTTTTTATTACCGTTCAGATCACTATAATTTTGCAAAAAATAATATTCCATCGGTATTTTTATTTAATGGTGTACATGCTGATTATCATCAAGCAAGCGATGAACCAAGCAAGATTGAGTATGATGCTTTACAGAAAAGAACACAGTTATCCTTTACTATAGCTTGGAAATTAGCCAACAAAAAAGACCGACCTGTTGTTGATAAATCTGGAAATTAACACTACAGGTTTTAATAAACTAAAAAAGCTCACAAAAATTATTTGTGAGCTTTTTTAGTTTTATAATTTTGTTTCAAAATCTAGTCATTCATCGAAATCAAAAACTCTTCATTGTTTCTAGTTTTCTTGAATCGATCGTTTATAAATTCCATTGCTTCAACTGGATTCATATCGGCAAGGTATTTACGCATAATCCACATGCGTTGTATTGTTTTTTCGTCAAGCAACAAATCATCACGACGTGTACTTGATGACGTTAAATCGATAGCTGGAAAAATACGTCTGTTGGCAATTTTACGATCCAATTGCAATTCCATATTTCCTGTTCCTTTAAATTCTTCAAAAATAACTTCGTCCATTTTTGATCCTGTTTCTGTAAGTGCCGTAGCAATAATACTTAACGAACCGCCATTTTCAACATTACGAGCAGCTCCGAAGAAACGTTTAGGTTTTTGTAAAGCATTAGCATCGACACCACCGCTTAATACTTTTCCTGAAGCGGGTTGAACGGTATTGTATGCTCTAGCCAAACGGGTAATTGAATCTAATAAAATAACAACATCGTGACCGCATTCGACCAATCGTTTTGCTTTTTCAAGGACAATATTTGCAATTTTCACATGCTCTTGTGGTTCTCTATCAAAAGTGGAAGCAACCACTTCGCCACGAACACTTCGTTGCATATCTGTAACTTCTTCTGGACGTTCATCAATTAATAAAACGAGTAAATAAACTTCAGGATGATTGGCAGCAATTGCATTTGCAATTTCTTTAAGCAACATTGTTTTACCCGTTTTAGGTTGCGCTACAATCATACCACGTTGCCCTTTGCCTATTGGTGAAAACAAATCTATAATACGCGTGGAAATAGAACTTCCCTTTTCAGCCAAACGAAATTTTTCTGTTGGAAAAATAGGAGTTAAATGTTCAAATGAAACTCTATCTCTAACTACTTGTGGATCGTGACCATTTATTTTTAAAACTCTGACTAGTGGGAAAAATTTCTCCCCTTCTTTTGGTGGACGAACTACTCCTTTTACAGTATCTCCTGTTTTTAATCCAAACAAGCGAACCTGTGAAGTAGAAAGATAAATATCGTCTGGAGAAGCTAAATAATTATAATCCGAAGATCTCAAGAAACCGTATCCGTCAGGCATCATTTCTAGAACACCTTCGCTTTCAATAATTCCCTCAAATTCATAATCTGGTTCTCGGAAATTAGTATTGCTTTTGTGTTTTGCGTTAGGATTTTGATTTTTTTGATTTGGATTCTGATTAGGATTTGCAGGCTTTACGGCTTGTATCTTTTCCGTGTTTTCAACTTGTATATTTTCAGCTTTTTCAACACTTTCTGATGATTCTTCGGTTGATTCTGAAGTTTCTATTTTATCAACTGGAGCAATTACAGGTTTACTGATTTTATTGTTTTTTCTGTGCGAATTGTCAACTTTAGTAACATTATTTTCATCTTTAGTGAAACGTATTACTTTTGGTTCCCGTTGTTTAATAGTTGGGTTAACTGTATTAGAAACAATGGTTTCCGTTACTAATTCGACCTTTGGTTCTTCAAAAGAAATTTCTTGTTGTGGAACTTTAACGGCTCGAATGGCTTTTGGAACAATTGTTTTCTTTACAGTCTCGATTATTCTAGCACGCTTTGGTTTTTGATCTTCAGTCTCAGGAGTTGAATCAACAGCAACTATTTTTTCAGGGTTCGCAGCTTGATAATCCAATATTTGGTATACTAGTTCTTCTTTTTTAAGCGTTTTGAATCTAGTAATTTTAGCAATTTTAGCAATTTCTTGTAGCTCAGTGAGCTTCATTTCTTTTAAAACAGAAATATCAAACATAAAGGATGTGTGAATTAATTAATTTTAGGATAATTTGGAATGTTTTGGATTTTTTTGAAACTTATTTTCCGAAGTATGAAGTTCTTACGGATTAACTCTGCAATAATACAAATTTTATTTGAGTAAACAATAGTTTTTTATAAAAAGAAAATATATTTTTGCTTTGTTATTTAGAGATTATGATTCAAAGAATTCAAAGTATTTATTTATTATTTGCTGTTATTGTAACAAGTGCATTGCCTTTTGTTTTTCATTTATGGAAATTAGAGAATGGAAGTTTGTTCTATTTTATGAGTAATATAATGTATACGGTTTTATTTGGATTGAGTTCTACGTTATCTTTACTTAGTATTTTAACTTTCAAAAAAAGACAACATCAATTTGTTATGAACAGATTGAACATCATATTGAACTTAATTTTACTAGGATTATTTGTGTATCGTACACTAAATTTATCAGGAGAAGCGAAAGTTTCTGAGAATGGTATTGGGATTTTTCTTCCTATTGTTGCTATCTTACTATTGGCTTTAGCTAATAGAGCCATCAAGAAAGACGAAGAACTCGTAAAATCTGTGGATCGATTGAGATAAACCTTTCATCTTAGTTTATTAGTGCGAGAAAAATCCGTTTCAAGAAATTGAGACGGATTTTTTGTTTTTTACAATTTTTCTAACTAAATTTAGTGATAAAAAAATCATTATTTAAAGCTATTTGGTATAAAAACTAGTTAATGTACATTTGATTTAATTAATTACTACTATGGAAAATATTATTAGAATACACCTTGCAGACGATCATCAAGTTCTTATTGACGGAATTTTAGCGGTTTTAAAAACAAACAGAAACTTTGAAGTTGTTGGTTTCTCTTTAAACGGAGAAAATCTTGTAGATAGAGTGGCTAAAAACAAAGCAGATATTCTAGTAATGGATATTAATATGCCTGAAAAAGATGGAATTCAAGTTTTAAGAGAGTTTAATGAAAAAGGATTTACATGTCGTGTCATTGTGCTGTCAAGTTATGATGATGTCAAGTTAATTAAAGAAGTTATCAAACTTGGAGCTAGTGGCTACCTAACCAAACAGTGTGCTGGCGAAAACATTGTGGATGCCATAACAACAGTAGCTAATGGAAATCAGTATTTTTCTGAAACTATTAAAGATAAAATATTTAATATACTTACAGGTAATTCTCAAAATCAAACCCCCGATTCTTCAGAAATTATAGCCAGTATTACGAGTCGTGAACTAGAAATTCTGGGTTTGATTAGTAAAGAAAAAAGTGGAAAAGACATTAGTGAACAACTACATATCAGTACTAATACTGTCGAAACTCACAGAAAAAACTTAATGAAAAAAATTAACGTAAAAAGCTCTATTGGGCTAGTTATGTTTGCAACTAAACACAATTTAATTGAAATATAAATAACCTAAAAAACTAAAAAATTATGATGACTTACAACATGCTAGGATTAATTTGCTCAAACCAGATTAATGATGACGAAATGCAAATTGACTTTGAAATTCCTGATAATTGCGTTTATGCATTAACTACTGTAAATAGTGAATATATAATTGCTGTTAACTTGAAACAAAATCAAAATATTCCTTCTAAAAATTTTGTTCCAGTTACTGAAACGGTAAATATTTTGAATAACAATTTCAAAACCACTTTTGAGCAATATGAAAAATCAGGTGTTGTTGTTAGGAAACCAGTTTTAGCAATTGGTTTTTAATACATATAAATCCGTAATAGTTATACTTTTTTTGGCTATTACTCATTTCTGTTTTGGTTTTCAAAATTTGAAAACCAAAACAGATTCTGTTACCTATTATCTAGATGTAAAAAAACCAATCAAAGCTATTAATTATCTTAAAATCAAAACAGATAATTTATTGAAAAACAAACAATATGATGCCTATTGCGAGAACGTAATTACAAAATCTGAATTGTATTTCAAATTCAATGATGCAGAGAATGCCATTAAGATATTGTTTAAAGCACTAACTATTGCTGATAAAAATAATTTACTTAAATATCAAATCTTATTAAATCATAAAATTGGAGTATTATACTCTAGTCTTTTACTACACGACAAAGCATATATCTATTTTAAAAAGGCTGAAAAAATAGCATTAGCTTACAAAAATGAAGTACTACTATCTAGGGTTTACACAGCCTTATTTATAATTAATCAAACAAAAGAAACGGATAGTGTAAAATTCTATTTAGACAAAGCAATTTACTATTCTAGAAATAGCAAAGACTTTGAACAAAAGCAAAAAATTTGCACCTCTTATTCTGGTTATTATCTTGGTAATAATGAACTCAAATTATCAAAAAAATATTGTGATAGCTCGTTATATTATGCTTTAAAGTCAAAGAATATAAATCTAATTGGGAATTCAAAAAATGCATTAGCATACTATCATTTAGTAGCCGAAAAAGATTATGCAAAAGCAGAAAAAATATTACTTGAAGCACTCGAAATAGGGCCTGAAAAATACGAACAAAGGTATCTAAGTAATATTTATCAAAACATTTCATATGCATATGAGAAACAAAACAATTTCAAAAAAGCATTAGAATACAATAATAAATATTATGAAATTTTTGATCAATTGATGACCAGTAAAATGGGTAAAGTAAATCAAGAAGTTGAAATAAAATATGCCATAAATAAAGTCGAAAATGAATACAAAAACAAGGAGAAAATAATAAGTGGAAAGCAAGAACGCAATCAAAAATTATTATTAATCTTTGTCTCATTATTTATACTGGCTGGCTTAATATTTTATTTTTATTATCAAAACCTATTACTTAAACAAAGAAACAAAGTAAAAGAAATAGATAATAAATTACAATACAAAATAATTAGCGCCACTCTTGATGGACAAGACCAAGAGCGAACTAAAATTTCTGAGGTGTTACATGATAATGTTAGTGCTATATTATCATCAGTAGGATTGCATTTGTCTGCTTTTGAAAGCACACTTAATTTAGACCAAATTAATGAACTAAAAAAAACGAAAGCATTACTTAAAGAAGCCCACGATAAAGTACGTGATTTATCTCACGAACTGGTTCCGCAACTACTAGTCAAACTAGGATTGCAATACGCATTAAAAGACATTTGTGAAAAAAATACAAACTCCATAATTACATTTGATTTTAACTCAACACTAAAAAAAGATAGACGTTATGATAGTGATTTTGAAACTAAAGTATATTATATAATTTCTGAACTATTAAATAACACTATAAAACACAGTAAGGCTTCCAAATCGAAGATAAAACTAGAAGAAACAAACAACCAATTAACCATTACCATATTTGACAATGGCAAAGGTTTTGATATAAATAGCATTAGTGTTAGCAATGGTTTTGGACTAACACAAATAAAAGCAAGAATAAAAAATTTAAATGGTATTTTTACAATTAACTCAAAAATAAATCAGGGAACTTTGGTTGTCATTAAATTAAGTGTTTAAAATGAAAATCAATAATATACATACTACTTTTTTAATCATTATAACAATAATGTATCATTCGTTGTGTTTTGGATTCCAAAAACCAAAAGCAGGAACAGATTCAATTGCCTATTACTTAGAAAAAAACAATTCCATAAAAGCAATAAACTTCTCCAGAAAAAAAACGGATTTATTTCTTGAAAACAAAAAATATGACGACTATTGTAAAGGCACACTTGAGAAATCTGAATTATACGAGCAATTTAATGACAAAGAAAACGCACTTAAAGTACTATTTGATGCTTTAAAAATTGCTGATAGATATAAGTTAAATGAAAATGAAATCTTAATTTATAGAAAAATAAGTGATTTGAATTGCCAAATGTTACAATATACAAAAGCAAAAAAATACTTATCAAAAGCAGAAAAAAAGGCATTGATTTTAAATAATAAAGAGCTTCTTGGAAAAGTATACCGAACGTATTTCAAGATTTATTCTCAAATTAAATCTGACAGCACAAAGTACTATTTAGATAAAATTATTTTTTATACAAAAAACACTACTAACAAAGAAGATATTTATAAAAATTATTCCAATTTGTCACAGTATTATATTGAAAATAACCAAAATGTATTAGCAAAAAAATACTTGGATAGTGCAGCTCAATTAGCTCAAAAAATAGGTGATAAAAAATTCATTTCACGTTCAGAAGGAAATTTAGCTTATTACTATTTGTTAGTCGAAAAAGATACAGACAAAGCAATAGCTGTTTTTAATAAAATAATAACGCTTTTTAAAGACGGGAGTGATGCCAGTATATTAGGAAATGCATATATTAATATCGCAAGTGCGTATAGTGAAAAAGGCGATTATAAGAATGCATATCAATCGATCGAAAATTATGTAGCCCTTCAGGATGATATTGTGAGTGGCGAATTAAAAAAATCAACTCAAGAAATTGAAACAAAATATGCTATTAACAAAATAGAAAATGAGTTTCAAGAAAAACAAGCTCAATTGGATAATAAACAAGATCGAAACCAAAAAATACTTTTAATATTTGCATCCCTATTTATTTTTGCAGGTTTCATATTCTATTTTTATTACCAAACTCTTTTGTTAAAACAAAAAAACAAACTAAAAGATATTGATAATAAACTACAAGATAAAATAATCAGTGCCACACTCGACGGACAAGATTTTGAAAGAAACAAAATTTCTGATATTTTACATGATAATGTTAGTGCTTTATTGTCTTCTGTAGGATTGCATTTGTCTGCTTTTGAGAGTGGATTGAATAAAGAAAAAATTGAAGAATTAAAAAAACCAAAAAGTTTGCTCAAAGCTGCACATGATAAAGTTCGGGATTTATCTCACGAACTAGTACCACCACTTTTAGTGAAATTTGGACTAAACCTAGCGCTAAAAGATCTTTGCGAAAAAAACTCCAACTCACTGCTTGCCTTTGATTATCAGCCGAAATTGATAAAAAATACACGTTTTAATAATGACTTAGAATTAAAAATATATTTTATAATATCCGAACTATTAAATAATGTGATAAAGCACAGCAATGCTACAAAGTGCATCTTAAATATCGAAAAAAAAGAAAATCAATTGCTGATAACTATTACTGATAACGGAAAAGGTTTTGATGTTACTTCGATAAGTAACAGCAACGGTTTCGGAATTACTCAAATACGTGCACGACTAAAGAGTATGTATGGTAGTATTAAAATCTATTCTAGATCAAATAATGGAACCTCTATATTTATCAAAATAAACCTTTAATTATTTGCTTCCCAGTTCTATTATTTCGAGATCTTGAATTTTATCTCCATCAATTTTGAATCGTAACATCGTTCGTATTGTATGAAAACCACTTTTGCCGCAAGCACCAGGATTCATATGTAATAAATTTAGTTTTTTATCGTATTGAACTTTCAAAATATGTGAATGACCACAAATAAATAATTTTGGAGGATTTTTGTATAATTCCTCTCTAATGTTTGCATTGTATTTATCCGGATAACCTCCAATATGCGTAATCCAAACATCAACACCTTCACACATAAACCTGTTATTTAAAGGAAACTCACCCCTAGCCTTATCATCATCAATGTTTCCATAAACGGCACGAAGTGTCTTGAGCTTTTTTAAAACATCCGTAACTTCAAGATTGCCAATATCTCCCGCGTGCCAAACCTCATCAGCTTGATTTACATACTTTAATATGGCGTCATCAATATGACTGTGAGTGTCTGAAAGTAACAGTATTTTTTTCAAGCAATAGGTATTTTTGATACTACAAATTTATGCTAAAAAATATTTAAAATTGTATATTTGCACTCGTATGAAAAAAGTATATTTAGACAACGCATCAACTACAGCGATTCATCCAGATGTAGTTTCAGAAATGACTCGCGTTTTGACAGAAGAGTATGGTAATCCATCATCAACACATTACTTGGGCAGAAGTTCTAGAAATTTGATTGAGCTTTCCAGAAAAAGTATTGCAAAAAACTTGCATTGTGCAGCACAAGAAATCATTTTTACTTCTTGTGGCACAGAAGCGAATAATTTTATCATTCAATCCAGTATAAAAGATTTAGGCGTTGAACGAATAATTACTAGCAAAATTGAGCATCACGCTGTTCTGCATACCATTGAAATATTAAAAAAACAATACAGCATTGAAGTCGATTATGTAACTATTTTGCCTTCTGGAGAAATTGATGTTGTTCATCTTACGGATTTATTGTCAACAAAAGCAAAAACACTCGTTAGTTTAATGCATGTAAACAACGAAATTGGTACTATTTTAAATCTCGAACGAGTAAGCAAAATTTGCAAGCAACATCAGGCTTATTTTCATACCGATACCGTTCAATCCATTGGAAAAACTAGTGTAAATCTAGAACAAATACCTATTGATTTTCTGGTGGCTAGCGCTCATAAATTTCACGGTCCAAAAGGAATAGGTTTCGCATTTATACGAAAAGGAATTGTTTTAAATCCTATATTATTAGGTGGTGAACAAGAAAAAGGACTTCGTGCAGGAACAGAATGTGTTCACAATATAGTAGGAATGGCTAAAGCACTTGAACTAGCATACGAATCACTTATTGAGGAACAAAAACAAATTACGTTCCTTAAAGAATATGCCATTTCACAATTGGAACAACATATTCCAGGCATAAAATTTAATGGAAATCCAAATCAAACTTTTTATAATTTATTAAATTTCATTTTGCCTTTTTCAGATGACAAAACGGCAATGATTTTATTTAATTTAGATATGAAAGGCATTGCTGTTTCGCGTGGAAGTGCCTGCCAATCTGGAAGTACTAAACCCTCTCATGTATTGGCAGAAATTTTATCAGAAGAAGATTTAAGAAAACCAAGTTTACGCATTTCCTTTAGTCATTATAACACTACTGATGATATTGATTATTTTATAGAAAATTTAAAATTGGTATAAATTATTTTATCACAGTACCACGGTAAAGACTAGGTTTGATATATACACTATTTTTAAGTCCAATAAATTTAAAATTGCACTTATTTGTAGTACGTTCTATACAGTTATAAAAATAAAGTAACTCCAATTATTGCGTAAGTATTTTCAGTGAATTCAAAAAATATGGTTAATACTGAAAACGCTCCACAATCGCACTAAATTCATAAGTATTGACCCAGTTTTGGGTTAGGGTTTCGTTTTTGATAGCTACTATTCTACTTTCAAAATCGCTTAAAATTCCGTTTTCAATCAAGTAACTAATGGCTTGATTGAAGGAGGTTAACATACTTTTATAAAACAATTCAGCATTGATTTGTTTTTCGGCAGAAAGGGTTTGAGCAATTTCAATAGTAAACAACATCACATCGGCAACAATATAGGAATCAACTCCCAACTGGATGAAATGTTTGATGAATTTTTGAGCCACAGAGCGACGCATTTTAGCTTTTCTGCCTCGAATTGGGAAATATTCATTGGAAATTTTTAGTTTAGCGTCTTTGACTAAATTGTTTTCGTTTGGATTGAAAACAAAATTATAATAGGTTTTTACTGGAATAAATTTATCATACAACGCAATTATTTGCTCTTGAAGTTGCTCATTATTTAATTCTGCAATGTATTTTTTTAAATCTCGTTTACTCATTATTATTACAATCTTTTTACAAATGTAAAATTACTTTGGTTAGGTATAGATAAATTATCGAGTATAATTCTTAATTTTGTACTTTATAAAAAAAATAACGTTAACTAATGCTCAAATTTTTTAAATACCTTGCTATAACCGAAGGAATATCGGCTATTTTATTATTCTTTTTTGCAATGCCAATGAAGTATATTTTTGATAATCCTATTTTTGTAAAACATATAGGAATGGCACACGGAGTTCTATTTACTGCCTATATTGTGGTAGCTACAATATTAAAGTTCAGTCAAAAATGGAATTTTTTAAAATATTTAGAGATTTGTGTCGCATCAATTCCGCCATTTGGAACATTTTATATCGAAAAAAAATACTTAAAAAATGCTTAAACTCACAGAGAATATTTTTGGTTGGTGCGATAAATTTTTAATCAAAATTGGCTTTAACGAAACCATTGCGGCTTACCTAGGATTACTTATAAATATTGTCATTTTATATGTGATTTGTTATGTAATTTATATCGTTTTTCGATTTGGGTTAGTTACTATAATGGCTATTGTTGCTAAAAAGACCAAAACTAAATTTGACGATTTACTAGTTTCTAATGAAACGGCAAAATACATTTCGCTTTTGATTCCCTTGGTTTATGTATACAAATCGGTTCCAATAATTTTGAAAGAATTCAATTCTTGGGAAGCTGTTTTTGGTCGATTAGTAGGTGTTTATATTGTTTTACTTTTGTTATGGATTGTTCGCACCGTTTTTAATGCCTTGCGAGATCATTTAAAAACGATTCCAGCATATAGCGATAAACCTATTGATAGTTACATACAGGTAATTATGATTATTCTTTGGATACTTGGAATTACGGTAATTGTATCCAAATTATTTGATTTGAATTCGGATAAAATCTTGTCTATTCTTGGAGCAATCTCGGCATTAATCATCTTGATTTTTAGAGATACTATTCTTGGATTTGTAGCTAGTGTTCAAGTAACAATTAACGATATGGTTCGTATTGGTGATTGGATCACAATGGACAAGTTTGGAGCAGATGGTGATGTAATTGAAATAAATCTTGCTACAGTGAAAGTTCGAAATTTCGACAACACCACCACCACAATTCCTACGTATAGCTTAATTTCGGATAGTTTTAGAAACTGGCGTGGAATGATTGATGCAGATGGAAGAAGAATAAAACGTCATGTTTTGATTAAATCTACAAGCATTCGTTTTATAAGAGAAGAAGAATTGGAAGATTTCAAACAAATTCAGTTGATTAAAACCTATATTGAGAAAAAGCAACTTGATATTTCAAAATACAATCAAACCAATAATATAGATAAGTCACTTTCTGTAAATGGTCGAAACTTAACTAATTTTGGTTTGTTTAGAAAATATTTGACCAATTATTTAGAAAATTATCCTGGACTAAACAAAGATATGATTATCTTATGCAGACACTTGCAACCAACATCGCAAGGAATTCCATTAGAAATTTATGTTTTTACTAAAGACAAGCGATTTGTAAATTACGAATACATTATGAGTGATATTTTTGATCATATCCTAGCTTCAGTTGTGTACTTTGATTTAGAAATTTTTGAAATGCCATCTGGGAAAAATAGTTTGACAGAAGCGTAAGTTTTAGCGTTACGATTATTAATCTAAAATGAAAAATGACCAACTATTTTTCAGCACTTAAATAATCATAATTCAAATACTTTTCCATCATCAGCAAGTACTGTGTTTTCGAAAATAGTTTTTGCTTCTTGCTGAAATAGATCTATGGAAGCATATCGTGTGGAGTAATGTCCTAAAATTAATGTTTTACAGTTGGCTTGAAGTGCAATTCGAGCTGCTTCTTTTGCTGTGGAATGCATTGTTTTTTTGGCTAGTTCCACTTCAGATTCTAAAAAAGTAGTTTCGTGATACAATACATCAACTTGATTAATTACTGGAAGCATCGCTTCGTTGTATATTGTGTCGGAGCAAAACGCATAACTTTTAGGGTTTTCTGGATCAAAAGTCAACGTTTTATTTTCAATTAATCTTCCATCGTCGAGCAATATATCTCTGCCGTTCTTGATGTTTTGAAAATAGCATTTGTCAATTTCATAACTTTGAACAGCCTCTATATTTAGTTTGCGTTCCTTAATTTTTTCTTCAAATAGAAATCCATTGGTATATACTCTGTGTTTGAGCGGAATGGTCTTAACTATTACTTTATCGTCTTCAAAAATAGTTTCAGATTCAGTGGACGTTAATTCTACAAAATTCAAGTTGTATTGTGGCCAAGAATTGGACAATTTAAGTTGTAGTTTGATAATTTCTTGAATCCCTTTTGGACCATAAACGGTTAAATCATTGTTTCGATTCAATAAATTAAAAGTCGAAATCAATCCTATTAATCCATAAAAATGGTCTCCATGCAAATGAGATATAAAAATATGATTTATGGCAGAAAACTTAATTTTATTTTTACGCAATTGCACTTGAGTTCCCTCACCACAATCTATAAGAAAAAATCTATTTCTAATTTCTAATACTTGCGCTGTAGGGTTTGTAAATGTTCTTGGCGTTGCGGCATAACAACCTAAAATGGTTAAATTCATTTAATTTTTTCCTTTTCTACGATTGCGTTCTGTTTTTATGAGTAGTAATTCTCGACTCGTTTGTCCTGCTACTGAAGTATTTTCTTCGGCACGACGTATCAAGTAGGGCATCACATCTTTTACGGGGCCAAAAGGCAAATATTTTGCAACATTATAACTTTCGTTTGCAAGATTATAACTGATATTGTCACTCATACCGTAAAGTTGCCCAAACCAAATGCGTGAATCGTTTTTTGATATTCCTTTTTCTTGCATTTTTTCCATTAAAGTATACGAACTCAATTCGTTGTGAGTACCTGCAAAAATTGCCATTACATCTATATTATTTAGCATATAATCCACAGCTGCATCAAAATTAGCATCTGTTGCTTCTTTGGATTCGCAAATGGGTGATTGGTATCCTTTTTCCTCAGCTCGTTTATTTTCTTTTTCCATATAAGCACCACGCACGAGTTTCATACCAATATAAAATCCTTCGCTTTTGGCTTTTTGATGCAATCCTTTGAGATAATCCAATCGATCCCAACGATACATTTGCAGTGTGTTGTAAACTATTGGTTTTTGCTTGTTGTATTTTTGCATCATTCTTTCGACCAGTTCATCAGCAGCATCTTGCATCCAACTTTCTTCTCCATCAATAAGTAATGCGATATCATTATCAAAAGCTTTTTGACAAACTTTTTCAAAACGAGCTTCTACTCTACTCCATTCTTCTTTTTCATAAACTGTTAGTATTTGACCTTCTCCTAATTTTTCATACAATTCAAATCGTCCAAAACCTGTTGGCTTAAAAACAGCAAACGGAATGGCTTTTTTTTATTTGGCAAAATCAATAATTTTCAATGTCATTTGCATCGCATCATCAAAATGAGCTTCGTCTTCTTTACCTTCAACAGAATAATCTAGAACAGAAGAAACACCTTTGGTATACATTTTATCTACCACTGGAATACAATCGTCCTCAGAAATTCCACCACAAAAATGGTCAAAAACTGTAGCTCGTATTAATCCTTCGACTGGTAAGTTGGCATTCAAAGCAAAATTTGTTACCGCCGTTCCTATTCGAACAAGTGGTTGAACAGCTATCATTTTAAACAGAAAATAGGCTCTATCCAATTCCGTATCACTTTTTAGAGAAAAAGCATTTTGGGTATTATTAAAAATTTTATTCATATTAATATACTATTGTGCAAATATATTTATTATTTGGCTATTTTTGGGCTATTCTAATTTAAAGAAAAAAGATTTTTTATGAATCGCTCTCAATAAATCAAATCAGTAAAGTTTTAATACAATTCTGTAAATAAAAATAATGACTCAAACTATAAACACCATACAAGCCAAAGACTATTCCATTGCTTTTACTGAGGAAGGATATAAATTACTCAATCAAAACATCAAAGAAAATGAGTATTCAAAAATTTTTATAATTGTTGATGAAAATTCAAACGAATTATGTTTACCTAATGTTTTACCCCAAATAGAAACCACTGCTGAAATAGAAATTATAGAACTTGAATCTGGCGAAGAAAACAAAACCATCGAAACGTGTGTTCAAATCTGGAATGTGCTAATTGAATTAGGTGCTGACAGAAAAAGTCTTGTTATTAACCTAGGTGGTGGAGTAATTACAGATATGGGCGGATTTATTGCTGCCACTTTCAAACGAGGAATTCCATTTATAAACATCCCTACCACACTGCTTTCCATGGTTGATGCGGCAGTAGGCGGCAAAAACGGTGTAGATTTAGGCGGACTAAAAAACCAAATTGGAACCATAACAAATCCTGAACTTATCGTCATAGACTCTAGATTTCTGGAAACACTTCCTCAAAATCAGCTTCGATCTGGACTTGCCGAAATGCTAAAACATGGATTGATTGCTGAGAAATCGCATTGGGAAAAATTTAAAAACTATGCAGAAATTAGTTTTGAAAACTTTGATATACTGATTGCCGAATCCATCGAAATCAAAAATAAAATTGTAACCGAAGACCCAACCGAAAACGGAATCAGAAAAGCACTCAACTTTGGACATACTATAGGTCACGCCATAGAAACTTATTTTCTCGAAAATGAAACTAAAAAAACATTACTTCACGGTGAAGCCATTGCAGCAGGAATTATAATGGAAAGTTATATATCACTGGACAAAAAACTCATAACACTCGAAGAATTTTCAGAAATAAAAACAACCCTAAATTCCATTTTTGAAACCATCGAAATAAACGAAAACGAACATCAAAACATCATAAAATTGCTCATTCACGACAAAAAAAATGAGTACGGAAAAGTACAATTTGCACTTTTAAACGGAATTGGAAATTGCAAAATAAATCAAACAACTGATAACGAAACAATTATCAAGTCATTCTTAGATTATAAAAATTAATGTTTTTTTAATGAAATGTTTTTCATTCCCATTACTTTTTTTTTAAATTTGTTGCTATGGATAAACGCAGGCATACTAAAACCAATTCATCATTGCAAAAACGATTTTATGCAATTTTAAACGCAGTACTAAAATTTAAAGAAAGTTTTATGCACTATTCACTATCCAAAACATTTAAAAACAAAGAATTAGAAATTGTTTTTGCAAACATTAGAGTTTGAACAATAAGTATTATTTTTTTTAATACTTTTAATTTTTAAATCACTGATAAATAAATGAATACAAAATATTCCGACTTAATAAATCAAACATACTACTTCCCTCAAGAAGAATTTACTCTTGCAAAAGACAATTTGGAGTTTCACAAAATCGATTTAATGAAATTAGTCGAACAATACGGAACACCATTAAAATTTACCTATTTACCTCAAATTTCAAAAAGCATTCAACGTGCCAAAGGCTGGTTTAGAAATGCAATGGAAAAAAACAAGTATGATGGAAAATACTTTTATTGCTATTGTACTAAAAGTTCCCATTTTGAATACATTATGAATGAAGCCTTCAAAAACGACATACATATAGAAACATCATCAGCTTTTGACATTGACATTGTCGAAAACCTTATGAAAACTGGTAAAATAAACAAAAATACATTTGTAATTTGTAATGGTTTCAAACGGGATCAATACATTACAAACATTGCCAGACTAATCAACAATGGTCATAAAAGAACCATACCAATAATCGATAATTACGAAGAATTAGATCTACTTCAAGCAGAGATAAAAGGAAAGTTTCAAATAGGAATCCGAATCGCAGCAGAAGAAGAACCAAAATTTGAATTTTATACTTCCCGTTTAGGAATTGGTTACCGGAATATTGTTCCATTTTATAAAAAACAAATCCACGAAAATAAAAATTTGGAACTCAAAATGTTGCACTTTTTTATCAACACAGGCATAATGGATACAGCCTATTATTGGAACGAATTGGTTAAATGTATCAAAGTATATGTAGCACTTAAAAAAGAATGTCCATCGCTAGATAGTTTGAATGTTGGAGGTGGATTTCCAATTAAAAATTCATTGGCTTTTGAATATGATTATCAATATATGATTGACGAAATCATAAATCAAATTAAAATAGCATGCGACGAAGCTGAAGTTGATGTTCCAAATATTTATACGGAGTTTGGATCATACACCGTAGGAGAAAGTGGCGGAGCAATATACCAAGTTTTGTATCAAAAACAACAAAACGATCGTGAAAAATGGAATATGATTGACTCCTCATTCATCACCACATTACCAGACACTTGGGCTATAAACAAACGTTTTGTAATGCTAGCCGTAAATCGTTGGAACGAAACCTACGAGCGTGTTTTACTAGGTGGATTAACTTGCGATAGTGACGATTATTACAACTCTGAACAGAATATGAACGCCATATATTTGCCAAAATACAACAAAGAAAAACCTTTATACATAGGATTTTTCAATACAGGTGCCTATCAAGAAACTATTGGGGGTTATGGCGGATTACATCACTGTCTAATTCCACAACCCAAGCATATATTGATAGATCGAGACGAAAATGGAATCATCGCAACAGAAGTTTTTTCTGAACAACAAAAGGCGGAAGATGTTCTTAAAATATTAGGCTATAAAAAATAATAAAAAATTATCCTGAGCTTGTCGAAGGATTAGGAGCTATTTCCTGCTGTACACTATATCTTTTCCTGGCTAAAGAAGCCAGAAAAAGGATATCGTTCCCATCAGGGCTAAAAAAGAAAGTAACGTTCTATTAAACAAATAATTGAACAAACAAATAAACAAAAATGAAAGGACCAATAAGTCAATTTATCGAAAAACACTACCTGCACTTCAATGCAGCAGCGTTAGTTGATGCTGCAAAAGGTTATGAAGAACATTTACTTGATAACGGTAAAATGATGATAACTCTTGCAGGAGCAATGTCTACCGCTGAATTAGGCAAATCACTTGCCGAAATGATACGTCAAGACAAAGTGCACATCATCTCATGCACAGGAGCAAATCTAGAAGAAGACATAATGAATCTTGTAGCACACAACTCCTATAAAAGAATACCAAATTATAGAGATTTAAGTCCACAAGAGGAACGTGATTTATTAGACAGTCATTTTAATCGAGTAACAGATACTTGTATTCCTGAAGAAGAAGCATTCCGTCGATTACAAAAACACTTATTCGACATTTGGAACAAAGCAGAACAATCAGGTGAAAGATATTTCCCTCACGAGTTTATGTACCAAATGATTAATTCTGGAGTTCTAAAACAGTATTACGAAATAGACCCAAAAGATTCTTGGATGGTTGCCGCCGCCGAAAAAAACCTTCCTATAGTAGTTCCAGGTTGGGAAGACAGTACGATGGGAAATATATTTTCGTCCTATTGCATCAAAGGAGAATTTAAAGCTACCACAATGAAAAGCGGTATTGAATACATGATGTGGTTGGCCAAATGGTATCCTGAAAATTGTGCAGGAAAAGGAATTGGATTTTTCCAAGTTGGAGGTGGAATTGCAGGTGATTTCCCAATATGTGTAGTGCCTATGTTGTACCAAGATATGGAAATGCACGACATTCCATTTTGGAGTTATTTCTGTCAAATTTCAGATTCTACAACCAGTTACGGGTCCTATTCTGGAGCGGTACCAAACGAAAAAATCACTTGGGGGAAATTAGACATTGATACCCCAAAATTTATTGTAGAATCAGATGCTACAATAGTAGTTCCCCTTATATTTGCTTACATTTTAGATTTATAACATATGAAAAGAATTATCGTTGATTATTCAAAACTTACTGGAGAAATTTTAAACCTACTTGTTGAAAAATTTCCTGACGGATATGACGATTCCGATATTGTTCGTTTCAGAAATGCTAAAAACGAAACCATTGAAGCTGTCGAAGTTCGGACTGTAGATACTATTTTTTTGGTAAAAATAAGTATGAAGCTATCAGACAGAATCATAAATTATGATGAAGATGATGAATTAGCTGATGAAATAGAAGATGATTCCATTGATGACCTCAAAGCACTTGATGATATTGACGATAGTGGTGATAGTGACGATGAGGACGACGAAAAATCAGAAAAAAAAGACACTGATGACGATGATTCTGACGACGACAATGAAGATGATGAAGATGATGATTCAGAAGATAGTGACTCCGACGAAGATGATGAAGACTAAAAAAAGGACGCAAAATAATTTTGCGTCCTTTTTTTATATAATTTATTTAATTTCTAGAAAACAATGAAATAACAAATATAAAGATTATAAATAATGTAAATAATGTACTGATGCATAATCCAATAATAGCACAAACTCTACCTGCATTTATATTTTGCAAACTCGTTTCTGTAAATTTTTGAGGATTAAAATTATACAATCTTAAATCTTTGTTTGCCAAAACTAGTGTCAGAATTCCAAAAATTAAACCTAAAAATCCGTAGCAAAAACTCAATAGTATTGACATTATTCCAAATGCCAATACAATAGTTGCGTTTGGCAAATCGTTTTTATGTTCTCTCATAATTATAATCCTGCAACTGCTTTTATCTCATTTATAATTCTCGATGCTAACACATCTGCTTGATCCTGTGTTCCTGCTTCTGAATAAATACGGATAATTGGCTCTGTATTCGATTTACGCAAATGCACCCAATTTTCAGCAAAATCTATTTTTACACCATCAATTGTGGATAGTGAGCTTGTCGAACTATCGGTTGCATATTTTTGAGTCATTGCTACAAGAATTGCATCAACATCAATTTGTGGTGTCAATTCAATTTTGTTTTTACTCATATAATATTGAGGGTAACTTGCACGTAATTCAGCAACAGTTTTTTCTTGGTTAGCTAGATACGTTAAAAACAATGCAACGCCAACCAAACTATCACGACCGTAATGCAATTCAGGATATATAATTCCACCATTACCTTCTCCACCAATAATGGCATTTGTAGCTTTCATTAACTCGACCACATTCACTTCTCCAACTGCACTGGCTTGATAACTACCATTGTGTTTATTCGTAATATCTCGCAAAGCACGAGACGATGACATATTAGAAACTGTATTTCCAGGTGTTTTGCTTAACACATAATCAGCGCAAGCCACTAAAGTATATTCTTCTCCAAACATTTCACCATCATTTGATATAAATGCCAAACGATCTACATCTGGATCCACAACAATACCAAAATCCGCTTTTTCTTCTAAAACCAACTTGCAAATATCGCCTAAATGCTCCTTTAACGGTTCTGGATTGTGAGGAAAATGACCGTTTGGAGTACAGTATAATTTCACTACTTCCACTCCCATTTGCTCTAATAAATTTGGAATAATAATACCACCTGAAGAGTTGACTCCATCCACAACAACTTTGAATTTTCTTTTGGCAACTGCTTCTGCATCAACAAGTGGCAAATTAAGAACTTCATCTATGTGAATGTCCATATACGAATCGTTAATGGTAATTTCTCCTAAAGAGTCTACATCTGAAAAATCAAAAGCTTCAGCATCAGCAATGATAAGAATCTTTTCACCATCGGAACCACTTAGAAATTCTCCTTTTTCGTTCAATAACTTTAAGGCATTCCATTGCTTGGGATTATGAGAAGCCGTTAGAATAATTCCACCATCTGCTTTTTCCATTGGCACCGCAATTTCGACAGTTGGGGTTGTGGATAAACCTAAATCAATCACATCAATTCCTAATCCAACAAGAGTGTTAAGTACTAAATTATGAATCATCGGACCTGAAATTCTAGCATCACGACCAATTACTACTTTCAATCTCTCTTTTGAGGAATTTTTTTTCAAAAATGTTCCATAAGCCGAAGCAAATTTCACAGCATCGACTGGAGTTAGGTTATCTCCTACTTTCCCTCCTATTGTTCCACGAATTCCAGATATTGATTTTATTAAAGTCATTGTGTTTAGTATTAGTTTTATTTACAAATATAATAGTTGAAAATCATATATCAGAAAACTTGGATTGTTATTTTGATAAAATTATGATAAAATAAATGATTGTGTTAAGCAATTCACAACGTAAGTTAATCATTGTTAATTTAAATTTTATTAAGACAAGAATACTATTAATTTGCAATGAACATTAAAACAAAATGAAAAAATTATTAATTACAACAGTTACACTTATCGGAATTCAATTTGCAAACGCTCAAGAGGAAAACACTCCAGAGAAAAATAATTTTAAACGGTTTTACATCAATGCAGGAAGTAACATAATAAATTCTGATTCCGATTTCAATTTAAATAATGGATATTTAGGTTTAGAATACAAATTTAAAGATGAATCTTCGATTGGATTAAATTTAAAATATTCAAATTTAACAGATGAAAATGAACCTACAAGAACGATTGGAAATCCTAAATTATTTGGATTTCAATTTCAATTCAATCACGATTGGAGTGAAAAACTAGGCTTGGACACTACAAAATTTGATATGTATACTGGGCTTGGTTTAGGTTTAAATTTTTATGATTCAAAACAAATAGTATATAATGGTTACTTATATGGAGGCTCTGAAACAAAACTTAGCCTTGGAGGGCAATTAGGAATGCGATATTTTATAACAAAACGTATTGGAATTAATACAGAATTAGGGCTGCAAAACGATCAAATTAGCTTAAAAACAGGATTAACATTTAGATTGTAAAAAATACTTCAAAAAGGCTGTACAATTGTTCAGCCTTTTCTATTTTTGCAAAAAAAATGTATAAAGTTCTAGCTAAAATAAACAAACTCCTGCTCCCTAGTTTTTCAAAACAAAGACTAGATTTAGCAAAAGCCAAGAAATGGCAAATGGCAATTATTGGGTATCGTACTTTTGTGACTAAAAAAGCATTGGGAAATTAATTTAAATAATTTTTAAAAACTTATTTGCAGATATAACATTTATGATTATATTTGCACTCAAAAAAAAGGCCACGTGGCGCAACTGAATAGCGCACTTGATTACGGCTCAAGAGGTTGCTGGTTTGAATCCAGCCGCGGTCACAAAAGTTCACCCAAAAGGTGGACTTTTTTGTTTAAATTTACTTTCAGAAAATATAGAAACGATGGCTGCAGACTACATTTACGACAAGGAATACAACCAAATCATATACTCACAATATGAAATCACACACAAGGAATATGAAAATTGTGTTTTTAATCATTGTGATTTTACTGTATGTAATTTTATGGGAGTTAATTTTGTAGACTGTACTTTTAATTTTTGTAATTTCAAGGAAGCTAAAATTGGACATGTTGGATTAAGAAATGTGCTATTTAATGATTGTGATTTTACGGCTGTAAATTTTGCAATGACAGATCAAATCATCTATGAATTCAATTTCAAAAATTGCAAATTAGATTATGTACAGTTTTATGACTTGAAACTAAAAGGAATGACTTTTACCAATTGTAGTATGGTAAGCGTCGATTTTATGCAGTCTGATTTGACCGAAGCTCTGTTTGACAATTGCAACTTGCATTTAGCTGTTTTCTCTGATGCTATTGCTAACAAAGCAGATTTTTATTCTAGTTATTTTTTTTCCATAGATCCTGAAAAAACAAAATTAAAAAAAGCCATTTTTTCTCAAGAAGGATTAAAAGGATTGTTAGATAAATATGAAATTATAATAAAGTAAAACCTCTTTTTACAATTATACAATCTATTCCAATATTTTCTAAAAAAAGACTGTATTACAGAAATATTTACCCTTCAATTTAGATTTTTAAATCATCCCAAAAAGCACGTATACTATCATTATTATTATTTAAATGGTACGCAATTTGACTAGACATATAGTCCATAATTGCTATATAATTACTATAAAACCTCAAATACTGAATAAATCATTTTTTTGGTATTTATAATTTACAATAATTTTAACCCCTTACAATTACATTATTTATAAAAAAATAACAAAATAGCATAAAAATCATAAACTTTTCAACACGAAAACGTTGTAGTGATCTTGTGCAAAAAATATATCACTAATAATTCCGTAACATTGTTTTAACAAATTAAAAAACAACCAAAAAACCAAAAAAGATGAGAAAAATTCTTCTTACAGCATTGTTATGCTGTACGTTTTTACCTATCCTTTCAAAAACAAATGAAAGTGATAAAATTAAAACAAAAAAATCACTTGCTAATTTCACAGTTTACTTCAAAAAACCTACTTCGTGGGCTGCCGCAAAAGTGTATTTTTGGAATGCAACTCCCACAGGAAGTCTGGCAAATGCTACTTGGCCAGGTGTAAATATGACATTAGTATGCGGAGACTGGTATAAATATGATTTTAGTGGCATCAATTCAGTAAATGTTATTTTTAATAGTGGTACTGGTCAACAAAGCCCAGATTTACTTGCTGTAAGTACATCAAAATATTATGACAATGGTTGGCTTACTACCGTACCAACTATTTGTCCAGTTACAACAACAAATGTAATTGATGTTTATTTTGAAAATACTGGAAATTGGGCGCAACCAAAAGTATATTGCTGGTCACCAACACCTTCAAGTTATACAGGCTGTTCCGCTTATCCAGGAACTAATATGACAAAAGTTGCTAGTTGTGGTAACTGGTGGAAATATACTTTTTCAGGAATTACTGCCACTAATTTAATCATTAGTGATGGTGGAACCACTAATAAAACGGTAGATTTGAATAGAAATGGAGTTGGAATGTATAGTTACTCTTGGACTACAAAAGTATGGACTACTGGAGCTCCAAATTGCACTCCAGTAAACCAAAAACCAGTTGTAAATATTAATACTACTAATCAAACTTTTCAAACAAGTCTTTCAATTAGTCTAAATGCAACTGATGACATTACAGCATCACCTAGCATTCGCTACACATTAGACGGAACAAATCCTACGACCTCATCAACACTTTATTCTGGCCCATTTAACATTACATCCACTACAACAATTAAGGCTATTGCTATTGATGGTAGCGGACTATTGTCTGATATAAAAACTGGTATTTTTACAAAAGGTGCTGTAGCTGGAACAAATACTGATGTTATGATTCAAGGTTTTTACTGGGAATCTTATAAATATCAAACTGAAAAATGGTACGTTACGCTAAAAAACAAAGCTGCTGAATTAGGAAGTGCAGGTATTGATGTAATATGGATGCCACCACCAAGTCAATGTAGTGATCAAAGAGGGTATTTGCCTACATCCTATTTCAATTTGAATGCAAGTACGTATGGAAGTTATACTCAACTTACAGAAGCAACAGCAGCACTAAAAAGTTCTGGTTTAAAAACACTAGCAGATATTGTTATCAATCATCGTAATGGAACTACTGCTTTTGCAGACTTTACTAATCCAAATTGGGATTGCAGTGCATTATTACAAGATGATGAAGTTAGTGGCGTGGGTGGTCAAATACAACCTTGCAGCGGAAGAAGTGATAATGAAGGTGGTGACAGACTGGTAAATCAATTTTTTAAATACGATTCTGCTAGAGACATTAACCATTATAATGTGACAGTTCAAAACGATATCAAGCAATACCAAACTTTGTTAAAACAAGCTGGTTTTGATGGTTGGAGATATGATTTGTCTCACGGTTATCCAGGTTGGGCAAACAAATTATATAATGATGCTAGTAATCCGTATATGTCAGTAGGTGAAGTATGGTGGGATTTTGGTGGAAATAATTTATTTGGGATAAGCCAATTTCTAGACAAATGGGTAAATTCAACATCAGGTTCTTCTTATGCATTTGATTTTGCTTCTAAAATTGCTCTTGCCGAAGTTTTCAGAAATGGTGGGGCTAATTATAGTTTACTGAAAACATCTGCTGGAAAACCAATGGGATTTATTGGTATTAATCCAAGTAAGTCAGTAACATTTGTTGAAAATCACGATACATGGCGTTCCGAAATAAATGAATACAATTATTTTGCAATAGGTGATGGTTCAAAACACATTCAGTCTTATGCCTATATATTGACACATCCTGGCGTACCTTGTATTTTCTGGGATCATTTCTTCAAATTTGGAACAGGCACACAAACCGAAATTAAAAAACTAATTCAAATTAGAAAACAACAAGGATTACACAGTACAAGCACTGTTAATATTGTAAAAGCGGAAACAGGTTTGTATGCAGCAATTATAGACAATAAAGTAGCAATGAAAATGGGGGCTAACGACTGGAACCCTGGAACAGGATGGACTTTGTCTACTTCAGGGAATCAATATGCAGTTTGGATAAAAACAAGCGCAGCAAGAGAAGCAAATAGTATGAAAGAAAATGTTTCATTTGAACCTAAAGATGTTATAATTATTTCTCCAAATCCAGTCAAAAATAATTTGGTAAAAATGCAAATTGAATCTTACAACGATGCTATTGCAACAATTAAAATTGTAAATCTAAAAGGAAATGAAGTTTACAATAATGAGAAACAAATAATTAACAAAGGGATTAATACAGTTGAAATAGCAATTCCAACATTGATCTCAGGAAATTATATTGCAGTAATTACGTTAAATAACATACAAAGAACCGTGCGATTTATTGTGGAGTAGTACAGTTTCTATAATGAAATGGTTTCTATAAAAAGTAAGGTACTTGATATAGAAACCATTTTCTATTTACATTAATTCACTAAACTGAAAACCAGTTCAGCTAAAAAAAGTCCTAATTAAAGGACTTATATATTGTATTCAAAAATTATTTTTTCTTTGATTTGGCTTTCTTTTTAGATTTAGCTTTTTTCTTATCCGCTTTTTTAGCTTTCCCTTTTGCTTTTTGCTTTTTAAGCTTTTCTTTCGATTTTTTCTTTGATTTTTTTAAAGCTTTAGCTTTTTTCTTTTTCAATTCTTTTTTCTTGATATCCATTTTGGTCTTTTTTAATTTTTCGATAGCTTTTTTAGGAAGTCTTATTTCTTTAGAAACAGAAACCTGTTTAACTTCTTCAACAACTTTAACTTCTTGAGCAACTGGCAAAACCGCATCCACTTTTACAGCTCTTCTTCGAGTTGTTGTAACTGGTTTAACAACGGCAATAGCTTTTACGGCTACTCTCGGAGTTACTACTCTTGGTTTTCTAAGTGTTGTTTTTCTAACTGTTGTTTTTGGAGTTGTATTAGAAACTATTTTTGCAGGAACTGCCTTAGTTTCTTTTAAAAGATTTTCTGGATTTGAATTTTCAATTGATTCTTGTGAGTTAATTTCTGGTTTTTCCATATTGAAAAATGTCTATATTAATTTATTGTAAATTTTATGTTACAAAAATATTAAATAAATCAATACGCCAATGTTAAGTTTTTCATTTGAAGCAAAACTTAACATTGGAAACAAAAAACACTAAACTTTAATTTTGGGATTTTCATTTATTTCAATCCAACAAAACTTTGCTCGATTGTAGCAATTTTTGCTAAAGCATCGAATTCTTTTTTGCGTTCGTTTTCTATAATTTCTGGTTTAGCGTTTGCTAAAAATTTTTCATTGGACAATTTTACCTGAACAGATTTTAAGAAGCCTTGATTGTAATTTATTAGCCAGCTCTTTGATTATAACACCAGTGATAATTAAATAACTCCTTTTATTGTTAATTAAATATTAAATTTTTTATTTTAATCAAAAAACAATGCAACTTTAATGTTGATTTTCAGTGGTTTATACATTTTTTTAATTTAAAAATTTATACTATGAAAAACATATTTAAATTTCTAGCAATTTTAGTTGTTTTTTGGGGGTTCGTTTCTTGTAGTAAAGATGATCCAGCTCCACTGTACGCACCAAACCCAAATGTAACATTTTTAGCAACTTTAAATAGTGCAAATGAAGTTCCTACAAATACTTCTACAGCAACAGGAAGCGCTACGCTAGTATACAATACTATTACAAAAATATTTACTATTAATGTAACACACAATGTAACATCTCCTACAAATGGTCATATACATAAAGCAGCAGTTGGTGTAAATGGCAGTCCAGTTTTTCCTTTTACTGCTTATACTTCTCCAATGAGTTTAACTAGCGCTCCCTTAGATGCTACTCAGGAAGCAGATTTATATGCAAATCTTTATTATGTAAATATTCACAGTACAACTTTTGGAGGAGGGGAAATAAGAGGACAGTTAATTAAACAAACCGGAACAGGAGGAGGTTATTAATAATTTAAAAATCAAATAATTATACGAGTAACTAAAAATTCCAAACGAGAGAGAACTTGGAATTTTTAGTTACTGGATATAATTAATTCAAGTTGATAGTTAATTAAGTTAAAATAAATTTAAATCAATTATAGAAGTAGAATCTTTTTGACACAGATTTTAGAAATTTCTAAAATCTGTGTTCCATAAAATGGATATTATAAATCTAACTTGCACTACTATCATCAAGTTGTTGATTATGATTTCTATAAAAAAAATCACTAGCAACTTGAATTAATTATCACAAACTCGCTAAACTTTGCTCAATGGTGGCAATTTTTGCCAAAGCATCGGCTTCTTTTTTGCGTTCGTTTTCTATAATTTCTGGTTTAGCGTTTGCTACAAATTTTTCGTTGGACAATTTTACCTGAACAGATTTTAAAAAACCTTGGTTGTAATTTAACTCTTCAGTTAGTTTTTTAATTTCGGCTTCAACGTCAATATTTCCAGTTATTGGAATAAAATATTCGTTCGATTTTACTCTGTACGATAATGCACCGTCTACTTTCTCTGAAACATAGTCTAATGAAGATAGGTTCCCTAATTTAGTTACCACCGAATCAAAATAGGTTGAAGCTTTATCGTTATTTACAATTTTTAATTCGATAGAATCTTTAAACGGAATATTCTTGTCTTTTCTGATGGTTCTTATTCCTGAAATCACTTCAGTTGCGTAGTCAAAGTCAGAAATTAAACTTTCGTTAAAGGATTTTATTTCTGGCCAAGTGGAAACAATTAATGCTTCATCAACTTTTCTTTCGTGAATAGTTTGCCAAATTTCTTCTGTTAAGAATGGCATAAACGGATGCAGTAACTTCAAATTATTTTCTAACATTTCAATCGCTTTTGCAAATGTTACGCTGTCAATAGGTTGCTGGTACGCTGGTTTTATCATTTCGAGAAACCACGAACAGAAATCGTCCCAAACCAATTTGTAAATGGCCATCAATGCATCGGAAATACGATATTTTTCGAAATCGTCTTCAATAGCTGCCAATGTTTGTTGCAATTTGGCTTCATACCATTCGATAGCTACTTTACTTGATTCTGGTTGTGGAATAGTTTCTGAAACTTCCCAACCTTTAATCAATTTAAATGCATTCCAAATTTTGTTGATAAATCCTTTTCCTTGATTGCATAATTCTTCATCAAAAATAATATCATTTCCAGCTGAAGAACTTAAAAGCATTCCAACTCGAACACCATCAGCACCAAATTTTTCAATTAATTCTAACGGCTCTGGAGAATTTCCAAGAGATTTACTCATTTTTCTGCCCAGTTTATCACGAACAATTCCAGTTAAATAAACATTATTGAATGGTTTCTTATCTGAAAATTCATATCCTGCGATAATCATTCTGGCTACCCAGAAAAACAAAATTTCTGGAGCCGTAACCAAATCGTTAGTTGGATAATAATATTTGAAATCTTCGTTTTCTGGATCCATTATTCCTCCAAAAACCGACATTGGCCACAACCAAGAGGAGAACCAAGTGTCTAATGCATCGGCATCTTGTTTTAAGTCTGAAGTTTGAAGTTGGGAGTTAGAAGTTTTTATTTTGGCTAATTCCAAAGCTTCTTCGATAGATTCAGCTACTACAAAATCTTCTTTTCCGTCTCCATAGAAATAGGCAGGAATTTGTTGTCCCCACCACAATTGACGAGAAATATTCCAATCGCGAATGTTTTCTAACCAATGGCGATAGGTATTATTAAAACGAGATGGGTATAGTTTTACTTCCTCAGTTTCTAAAACGGCTTTGATGGCTGGTTTTACTAAATCTTCCATTCTCAAAAACCATTGATCTGATAATCGTGGTTCGATTACAGCCTTGGTTCTTTCGGAGGTTCCTACATTATTAATATGATTTTCTGTTTTAGAAATTGCACCTAAAGTTTCGAGTTCTGTAGAAATTTCTTCCCGAACAACAAAACGATCTTTTCCTTGATAATGCAATCCAAAACTATTCAGAGTCGCATCGTCATTGAAAATATCAATTATTTCCAAGTGGTGATTCTCTCCTAGCGTTTTGTCATTCATATCGTGAGCTGGTGTCACTTTTAAGCAACCTGTTCCGAATTCTAAATCAACATATTCATCTTCAATAATAGGTATAATTCTTCCTGATATTGGAATAATGGCACTTTTGCCTTTCAGATGTGTGTGTCGTTCATCGTTTGGATTGATACAAATGGCAGTATCGCCAAAAATGGTTTCTGGACGTGTTGTGGCAACTGTCAAAAAGTCTTGAGTACCCTCAATTTGATATTTGATATAATAGAGTTTTCCTTGGCGTTCTTCAAAAATTACTTCTTCGTCAGAAAGCGTTGTTTTTGCTTCTGGATCCCAATTGACCATTCGGTAACCACGATATATTTGACCTTTGTTGTATAAATCAACAAATGATTTGATTACTGAAGCTGACATATCTGGATCCATAGTAAACTTGGTTCTGTCCCAATCGCAGGAGCAACCCAATTGTTTGAGTTGTTCTAGTATCGTTCCACCATATTTATGAGTCCAATCCCAAGCGTGTTTTAAGAATTCTTCGCGAGTTAAATCGTTTTTGTTGATGCCTTCTGATTTTAGTTTGGCAACTACTTTAGCTTCGGTGGCAATCGATGCATGATCGGTTCCTGGAACCCAACAAGCATTGAACCCTTTGAGTCGTGCGCGACGAATAAGTACATCTTGCAATGTATTATTCAACATGTGTCCCATATGCAAAACGCCAGTTACGTTTGGTGGTGGAATGACTATGGTATATGGTGTACGATGATCTGGTGTAGAATGGAAATACTTGTTTTTCATCCAATAGTCATACCATTTTTGCTCGGTTTCTTTGGCGTTGAATTGTGCTGGGATTGTCATATTTGTTGATTCGTTTATTTGTTTAATCGTTTAAAAACGACTCATTTAATCTTTAGCCCTGATTGCAGCAAGTATCCTTTTTTGCGTCAGTTCGAGTTCGCTTGAAAAGCGAGTATCGAGAACTCGCAAAAAAGATACTGCGAAAAGCAGGAACAATGTTACTAAAAAACTATGGAACATTGTGCTCCAAATTTGGACAAGTTCAGTGTAAAAATTGTTTGGTATGCTTTTTGTAATTGTATGCAAAAGTAAGTAAAGTGTTTTAATATAAAAAGAGAGTTAAAATATTTGTACTTTAAAAAAACTAATCTATTTTTACATAAAATTAATTGAAATGAAAAACTTTTTAAATTTATTAGCAATTGTTGTTTTTGGTGTTTCGGCTCAAGCACAAAGTGGTGCTAAAATTGAGTTTAAAGACAAAGATAATACTATTGATTATGGTACTGTAACTAAGAGTGATAGTGGTGTGAGAACATTTGTATTTACCAATACTGGAGATGCACCTTTGATTATTACCAATGTTCAATCTACTTGTGGTTGTACTGTTCCTACAAAACCTACTGAACCAATTATGCCTGGCAAAACAGGTAAAATTGATGTGAAATATAATATGTCACCTGGTCCTATTCGAAAAACAATTACAGTAGAATCTAACGCTGTGAACTATGAAGGCGGCAAAGTTCCTATAAAAATAAAAGGAACTGTTGTTGTACCTGAAGAATTTAATGTCTTGGAAAAGAAAAAATCAATGATGAACAACTAATATTTAAAGTCTCAGAAATGGGGCTTTTTTTTTTATAGTATTTTTTGAAGCTGAAATTTAAACGTTAAGGTTTTTTTGTTTCGCTCTACTTCTAAAGTGATTGTTCGACCATCATCCGATTGCATAATTTGATTTATTTCTTGTAGTGTATATTTGAATGACTGTTTATTGTTAATTTTTATGATTTTATCTCCTTTTATAATCCCCACTTTTTCGGCAGGTGATTCAGGTCTGACATTGGTAATTTCATAAATAGGTTTGAGTTCAAAATTATATTTTATTGTTTTTTCAGGATTCTCAAAAATAGAAGTTTCTTCTTTTACAAATTTAGTTTTTAATTCCTGTACTTCCTGTATCCACTTCAAACCATTATGTTGTATTTCTAGTCCAGACATATTGTAATTGAAAGGATCCTCAAAATAACCATTCTTTTTAACATACATTTTGCTATTCGGATAATCAAATAGTATTGTAAATCGTTTTAATATTGCAGAACCTACGGAGCCATTACGACTTTCAACCATATTAATGTTTTTCAATGAAATGGTATCTGGAAAAGAGACTGTAGGGAAGTTAATTTCTTGATTCCCCATTTCAAATTTATCAATTCTGGAACGCTTTCCAAAAATATCACCACTTAAACCTCTTCCTAAAAAATCTTTAAAAAAGACGGCTGGAGATTTTATATTTTCTTCATTTTCAAACAACCATAAGGCATCGCTTCCACCGGTATCTATGAGGATTTTGGTTTTTATTTTTTTTTTATTGATTGTCGAATACGATAAAATATATGGTTTTTCTAATTCTAAACTAATGGGTATCTCATCGTATCTTTTTAATTTTTTTAAACAAAAATCAATGCTTCTTTTATAAATACTAAGCTTCTTTTTTTGATAATTAACTTCTATAAAATAGTTTTTTAGAAAATTATGACCAATTATTCCGTGCACAGGAATACCAAGTTGGGAGGAAAAATTTACCTCTTGATCCAAAATTATATAAACTCCATGGTTGGTATCAATTAAATCCAAAATTGTAACCGTATTTTGTTTTGAGTGAAATGCATCAATGGATTTGCCTTCACCTAAACCTCTTATTTTTATTTTTTCAACATTTTTAAACTGAACCGAATCTGATTCTTCCAGACTAAATAATACTGTTTTTTCGACACCTGTATCCAACAAAAAATTTAGTTTGACACCATTAATTTCAATAGGCATCACAATTAAATTATTGATTAATTGGAATGGAACAGTGATCTTCTTTTTATTAGAATTGAATTGAAATCCTTCTTGAGAGAATAGAATTATTGGATTAAGTATGAAAAAAATAAGGAAGTAAAGTTTATGCATTGATTAATTTGTTTTCATAAATATACTATTTTTTAGAATAAAAAATCGCAAATTTGCATTTCAAAATTATCATTATGCCAAAAATATCGAACAAAGGACATCAAATGCCAGAATCACCAATTAGAAAACTGGTTCCCTATTCAGAAATTGCAAAAAAGAAAGGTCACAAAGTATATCATTTAAATATTGGTCAACCTGATATTAAAACACCAGAAATAGCTTTGAATGCTGTCAAAAATGCAGATATTAAAGTTTTAGAATACAGTCATTCGGCGGGATTTGATAGTTACAGAACCAAATTAGCATTAAGTTATCAAAAAATAGGATTGCCTATTGATAAAGAAGACATTATTATCACAACTGGTGGATCTGAGGCGTTACTATTTGCTATGGGAAGTACTATGGATGCTGGAGACGAAATTATTATTCCTGAACCATTTTATGCTAACTACAATGGTTTTTCTACAGCTTCTGGAGTAACTGTTGTTCCTGTAATATCAACATTGGACGAAGGTTTTGCCTTACCTCCTATTTCAGAATTTGAAAAGTTAATTACACCCAAAACAAAGGCTATCCTTATATGTAATCCTGGCAACCCAACGGGTTATTTATATTCTGAAGCAGAAATCAATCAACTAGCTGAATTAGTTAAAAAACACGATTTATTTTTAATTGCTGATGAAGTATATCGTGAATTCACTTATGACGGTTTCAAACATTATTCTATTATGAATATTCCTAGTATTGCCGAAAATGCTATAATGATTGATTCCGTTTCCAAGCGTTATAGTATGTGTGGTGCAAGAATAGGTTGTATTGTTTCAAAAAACAAGGAGTTAATGGCTACTGCAATGAAGTTTGCACAAGCGCGTTTGAGTCCGCCAACTTTTGCACAAATTGCAAGCGAAGCTGCACTTGACACACCTCAAAGTTATTTTGACGAAGTTATTACTGAATACAAAGAACGTCGAGATACCTTAATTTCAGAACTTCATAAAATAAACGGAGTAAAAGTAGCTACTCCAAAAGGAGCTTTTTACTGTATTGCCCAACTTCCTGTTCAAGATGCGGATCATTTTGCACAATGGTTACTGGAATCCTATGATTTTAATGGTGAAACTGTTATGGTTGCTCCTGCTGCTGGTTTTTATTCGACACCTGGTGTTGGTAAAAATGAAGTTCGTATTGCGTATGTTCTTAAAAAAGACGACTTAATAAAATCAGTACAAATACTAGGAGAAGCATTAAAAGTTTATAAAAATTAGAATCTTAATTTAACCATTCGTTGCTGAAAAATATTTCTAGCAACGAATGGCTCTATTTTCAATTGTAATCCTCTTGATTAAAGCTAAATTCCCAAATAATTACTAGGTGTTATTTGTTTTAATTCTGTTTTGATGGTATCGGAAATACTCAAATTTCCAATAAAATCGTGAATGGCTTTTTTGTTAATTACAGTATTGGTTCTTGTTAAATCCTTCAGAGCCTCGTAAGGATTTGGATAACCTTCCCGTCTTAAGATGGTTTGAATAGCCTCGGCAACTACTACCCAATTTTTTTCTAAGTCTTCGGCAAATTTATCTTCATTCAAAAGTAATTTGTTTAACCCTTTTAGTGTTGCCTCAAAAGCGATTAAAGTATGACCAATAGGCACTCCTATATTTCTTAAAACCGTACTATCAGTCAAATCTCGTTGCAATCTTGACAAAGGTAATTTTGCCGATAAATGTTCAAAAATAGCATTTGCAATACCTAAATTTCCTTCCGAATTTTCAAAATCAATAGGATTTACTTTGTGTGGCATTGCTGAAGATCCTATTTCTCCTGCTTTTATTTTTTGTTTGAAATATTCCATTGAGACATAAGTCCAAATATCTCTATCTAAATCTATTATTATCGTATTTATGCGTTTTAAAGCGTCGAAAAAAGCTGCAAAATGATCGTAATGTTCAATTTGTGTTGTAGGAAATGAATGTTGTAAACCAAGGGTTGTTTCCACAAAATTTTCTCCAAATTTTCTCCAATCAATGGTTGGATATGCCACGTGATGTGCATTGTAATTGCCAGTTGCTCCACCAAATTTTGCAGCAAAAGGAATATTAAACAACAATCGCAATTGTTCTTCAAGACGTTCCACAAAAACACCTATTTCTTTTCCCAAACGGGTTGGCGATGCGGGTTGACCGTGTGTTCTTGCAAGCATTGGAATATCACGCCATTCCACACTTAATTCTTTTAGTTTAGCCACAAGAGCTATTAATGAAGGTAGGTAAACATTCTCAAAAGCCTCTTTTGTTGAAAGTGGAATTGCCGTATTGTTAATGTCTTGGGAAGTCAGTCCAAAATGTATAAACTCTTTATATTGTTGCAATCCCAAATCATCAAACTTATTTTTAATAAAATATTCGACTGCTTTTACATCGTGATTCGTTGTTTTCTCCGTTTCCTTGATTGTTAAAGCATCATCAGTAGAAAAATTTTCATATATTTTTCTTAAATCAACATAAATTTTTGAATCTATTCCTGATAATTGAGGCAAATTAGCTTCGGATAAAGCAATAAAATATTCCACTTCTACCAAAACTCGGTATTTGATTAAGGCTTCTTCGGAAAAATAAGGAGATAAAGAAATAGTTTTGTTTCTATAACGACCGTCAATTGGCGAAATAGCATTCAATTCTGTTAGTTGCATTTTGTTGTGTTGTTGTTTAAATGGGCAAAGGTAGTTAGAATTTAGGTTTTTTAAAACTAGCAAATCAATTAAAAACGCTTATTTAATAACTCTTTTTGAACGGTTTTCATTCCTGTAGATGCGATAGCTTCAATAATTTTTAACGGATTAGGTACCTCATACATTGTGGCAGGTTTTGGATCTATGTAATAAACTGGAACATCTTCGTTGGCAAAATTCATCAAACTTGCCGCTGGATATACTTGTAATGATGTACCAATGATGATTAGAAAATCGGCTTTTTCTACAATAGCAACGGCTTTTTCGATTGCTGGAACATCTTCACCAAACCAAACAATGTGTGGTCGAAGTTGGTTTCCATTATCATCAAAATCTCCAAGAACAAGATCATCAGTCCAATCCAATATATGATTTTTATGTACTGTACTTCGAACTTTCAATAATTCCCCGTGTAAATGCAAAACAGAAGTACTTCCTGCTTTTTCGTGAAGATTATCCACATTTTGTGTTATAATTGAAACCTCAAAATCATTTTCTAGTTCAACTAGAATTTCGTGAGCTTGATTTGGTAGAACGGTTTTTAGCTGTTTGCGTCGTTGATTGTAAAAGTCAAGAACTAGTTCTGGGTCTCGTTGCCAACCTTCAGGTGTTGCCACATCATTCACATTATGTCCTTCCCACAATCCATCACTATCTCGAAAAGTTTGAATACCACTTTCTGCACTAACTCCTGCACCAGTTAAGACAACTATTTTCTTTTTCATTTAAAATTATTTGTTTGGTATTATTTCCATTGTTTTGTGTAATTCTTCCGTTAGGGATTTCAAAGTCACTTTGTATTTTCCAACAGGCAAATAATATTTTTTATTATGTGCTTCCTTGATTTCCATTTTAGGTTGTTTTTTATTCCATTTTTCAGCAATAACAGAATCTAAAATTAGATCATAATCCAATTTATTTAACCCAATTACAGGTATGATTTTTTTATTAAAAACTTCAATTCCATTTTCTGAGTGTATTTTTAAAGTCACTTCATCAGTACTTTTTGAATAAAACGCTATTTCTTGTTTGAAATCATTTGCGTTTGACCAAGCAAAACCTTTTGAACCCCAATTTTTGGAATGTTTTATAGTATCCATATCAAATAGGATGATGTTCTTGTTTCTATTTTCGGTGGTTAAAAGTTGAATATTTCTCAAATTAATTTTGTACAAAGAGCGACCGTGTGTTCCTACAATTAGATCTTTTGCTGTTTTTTGAATTACCAAATCGTGAACGGCTACATTTGGTATTTCATTAGAAAAATCTTGCCAAGTGGCTCCTTTGTCCATCGAAATATACAATCCATTATCAGTCCCTACAAAAAGAATATTTTCGTTTTCAGTATCCTCAATAATAACATTTACAGGACTTTTTGGCAAATTTAAATTAATTGATTTCCAAGTAGTTCCATAATCTTCTGATAAGTAAACATAACTATTAAAATCATCGTTTCGGTACCCATTTAGAGTTGCATAAACTCTTTCTTTTTTATGAACGGATGCTTTTATTCTTGAAATCCATAAATTTTGAGGTAAGTTGTCTGATAATTTTTGCCAGTTCTCACCACTGTTTTTACTAATGTGGATTAAACCATCATCAGTTCCAGCATAAAGCAACCCGAATTGAAATGGACTTTCGCTTATAGTTGATATGGTTCCAAAAGGTACATTACCTTCCACTTTTCCTTTGGTTAAATCTGGAGAAATAATTTCCCAATTTTTACCTTCATTCATTGATCTGTGCAAAAAGTTAGAGGCTAGATACAAAATATCCTGATTGAATTTTGATACTAAAATAGGAGTTTGCCAATTGAATCGCAATGGTTTTTCTTTCTTATCGATTTTTGGTGTTATTGACTCAGATTTATCGTTCTTTTTGTCAATTCTATAATAACTTCCAAACTGAGAACCTGCATACACAATATTAGAATCGATAGCATTCACTTGTACTTGCATTCCATCTCCTCCTAAGAGAAACTCATACGGGTATTTTCCTTCTTGTTGCCAATCCAAACTGTGCTCATACGAATTGGGACCAACCCAAACACCATTGTCTTGTAAACCCCCATAAACTTTATATTTTTCATCATTATCAACACTTACAGCATAAAACTGCCCAACGGCTTGATTGTTACATTTGAACCAATTTTTCCCGTTATCGTAAGAAATATTTACACCGCCATCGTTGCCATTTATAATATGGTTTTTGTTTTTCGGATTTATCCAAACCACGTGATGATCTGCATGTACATTGTCTTTATTTATTGCTACTAGTGTTTTTCCACCATCATTGGAATGCAAAAGTGGCACTCCACTAATATAAATTCTTTCTTGATTTGATGTATCCACCGTAATATCTCCAAAGTAGTACCCATAAGAATAAAAACAATCATCGATATAACTATCGTGCGTTTTTTTCCAAGAAGTACCAGCATCGGTGGTAACATAAATCTCTGCGCCAATAACTTCTGTTTTAAACAAAGCATCATTGGCATCTTCTGGAATTTCATTTTTAACTGATGGTCTCTTATTTTGATTGTCAACAACAGCGTAAATAATTTTATCGTTGAACGAAGCTAAACCTATTCTTCCGATTCCATCATCGCAAGGAAAACCAGAGGTATCATCTATTTTTGTCCAATTGTCTCCTCCATCAATACTTTTATAGATACCAGAATTAATACCATTCCCTTTAAAATTCCAAGATTTTCTTTCTCGTTCCCAAGCCGAAGCAAATAGTATTTTAGAATTATAAGGTGAAACTGTCATATCAATCACTCCCGTTTCATCGTTTACAAAAAGTGTTTGTTTCCAAGTGTTCCCACCATCAATTGATTTGTAAATGCCTCGTTCTTTATTTTTTGAATACAAATGACCTAAAACACCAACAATTATTTCTTGAGCGTTTTTCGGATTTATATAAATTTTGCTAATGTGATGACTTTCTGGCAAACCCATATTTTGCCATGATTTACCTTTATCCATCGATTTTAAAATTCCAATACCGGAGTAGGAAGATCGTGAAGAATTTACTTCACCTGTACCAACCCAAATAGTTCCAGAAATCCAATCCACAGCGATGGCCCCACAATTTTGGGTTAAAGCAACGTCCATAACGGGCTCAAAACTATTACCATTATTATTCGTATACCAAAGTCCTCCTGACGCATACGCTACATAAAACTCTTGAGTATTGCTTTCATTTACAGCTATATCCACCACACGCCCACTCATAATTGTGGGACCTATACTTTTAAATTTTGTTTGAGAAAATAAATTTTGCTGACCGAAGGAATGTATTTGAAATAAAAGAAAGAAAGAAAGGACTATTTTTTTCATTTTTTAGAATAATGTAGTGGATTATTGATTTTAATTTTAATCAAGCTAAGATAATTAATTGTTTTACTATTTTTGTCAAAAAATCATAAAATGGTTGATTTAGAGTATTTGCATTTTCTTGAAAATATATTGACAGACAATAGAAAAGAACGCTTTTCGGATGTTCTAAAAAACAGAACCAATCATTTTACAGTAGCTGTAGAAGATATTTTCCAGTTGCATAACACAAGTGCTGTAATGCGAAGTTGTGAAGTTTTTGGCATTCAAGAATTGAATGTTGTTGAAGAAAAATATGGTAAAAAATTGATACCGAAATTGCAATGGGTGCACAGAAATGGGTCGATGTGAACCGCTTTTCTTCTATTGATGAATGTATTGGTACATTAAAGGACAAAGGCTATCAAATCATTGCGACATCACCACACGAAAATGATTGTTTGCTAGAAGATTTTGATATTTCTAAACCTTCCGCTTTATTTTTTGGTACTGAAAGAAATGGTTTATCTAAAGAAGTGTTGGATCAAGCCGATGGTTTTTTAAAAATTCCAATGGTTGGTTTTACCGAAAGTTTGAATATTTCGGTTTCTGCGGCAATCATATTACAAAATCTAACCGAAAGATTACGAAAATCAGATTTGGAATGGAAATTATCCGAAAATGAAATACTAGAAAAACGGTTGCAATGGGCAAAAAGTTCTATTAAAGATATAAAACGAATTGAAGCACGTTACTTTGAGGAGAATCTAAAAATATAATCTAACTCAAACTCATTTTTTATTCAAAACTTTGTATTCCTCATAGCAGCCATTTATAGCATCAAGTACCTGAAGATCATTTGCAGTTTGAGCAAAAGTTTCAGAATAACTACAACGTTCCAATATTTCGTCTAACTCTTTTTTATTAATTCCTAGAAGTAAATATATGGTTTGACGATCAAATTTAGTTTGCAATAAATTCCTAAGATTATCGTCTTTTTTTAATTCTTTTAATTTCTTGAGTTCTTTGGGGTTTTTTCCAAAGAAATTATAGAGCATATCCGCAGGATTAAATAAAGAACCCATTACTCTTGAAAAAGAACTCGGAGATTCCCCAGATTCGTATCGTTTTGAAATTCCAGCTATATTATAAAAGTAGTTTTCACGATCTGGAATGAGTTTTGAATCAACCTCAAGATAACCTGTTAAATCATAAGGTGGAATTATAACTTCCTCGAGTGCATAGGCTTTTTCGGTAAGTTTGATTTTTGAAGTTCCATTCTTTATCCAGTCGTTTGTAACTTTAATCTCAATATTTTGAAACCCTAAACTGGAAAAAAGTAAAATATCATTAACGTTAGCAGGAATTTGAAAATATCCTTTTTCGTCAGATATGGAGCCTTTTACTAACGTAATGTTTACAATATTAATATTCTCGAGTGGAAGAAAATTATTATCGTTTACAATAGTACCAGAAATAATAGTTTGCTGCGAAGTAGCAGTAAATGTGGATATCAACAAAAATAAAACTACAAAATATCTCATATAACGATTTGAATTGCTAAAGTAATTATTCGTTATGAGATATTTTCCAGTTTGTTGTATAATTATAAGAAAATTAACAAACAAGACAAAAGCTAGAAGGCTTTTACTTTTTGTTCAATGCATCGCTCATCTCTAATGAAATAGAAGAACGTTCCATTTTTAATTTTCCAGACATTGTTTCAATAACAACAGTTGTATCTGCTAGTTCTGAAATTTTTCCGTGCAATCCACTTTTAGTAACGATTTTATCGCCTACTTTCAGTGATGATTCAAATTCTTTTTCTTTTTTAGCTTTGGCTTGTTGTGGTCTAATCATAAAAAAATAGATTACAACAAACATTAAAAGGAAAGGTAATATTTGAGTTAATTGTGCCATAATAATTTATTTAATTTGAGGTAATGGTTTTACGTCAGTTATGTTAGCTGAAAATGTAATTTCTTCTTTTCCATTTTCAGTATTAGTAGTCAAACGGATAGATTTAGACTGTTTTCCAGATTTTCCTGAGGAATCGAAAACAATTTTTATTTGACCAGAATCCCCTTTTTTAATTGGCTCTTTTGTCCATTCTGGAACGGTACATCCACAGCTTGGTTGTGCTTTGATAATGAGTAAATTTTCGTTTCCAGTATTGGTAAACTTAAAAATATGTTCTACTTTATTTCCTTGTTTTATGTCTCCGAAATCAAAAGTTGTTTCTTCCAATTTTAAAAAAGAATAGTCTTCACTTTTCTTTTTAGCTGTTTTTGGGGTACTTATTACCTCATTTACCTGTTGGTCTTGGGCAATAATATTATTATTTTTATCCAATTTAAACGTTGCGTTTTCTTCTTGTTTTTTGCAAGAAACAGTTGTTAATACCGATACAACTGCAAGTAATGTCATTGCTTTATTAAACATAAATCTCTATTTTACATTAGACCTCGGCCTACTTTTTTAAGTTTATTATTGATTTCAAATTCTTTGACTAAATTATCTAGAATACCATTTATAAAAATACTGCTTTTAGGAGTCGAATATTCTTTTGCAAGTTCTAAATATTCATTAATTGTAACTTTTACTGGAATAGAAGGGAATTTTAAAAATTCACATATTGCCATTTTCAAAATTATAGTATCAATTTCGGCAATACGATCGGATTCCCAGTTTGGAGTTTTATCAGCAAACTCTTTAGCTAAGGATTCATTGTTCAAAAGCACTTTGCGAAACAGGTTGGATACGAACTCTTTATCTTCTGTATCATTAAATAATTTTGGCACCGAAAAATTACCGTTCTCAGTATTTTTAATAGCTTTTAATTGCTTTACTATAAGCGTATTTACTAAAGGAATATCATCAATCCAAGTTAATTTATGGTCTTCAAGGTATTCGTAAAGTTTTATATTTGGAGCTATTATTTCAGTAAAAATAGTTGCAACAAATTCCTTATCAGTTTCAAAATCAGATTTGGAATTTTCCATATAATCTTTATAAAACGAACTGGATTTAATTTCGTTTAACAAGATTATAATATAATCATCATTCAGCTTCCAATTGTCAATTTTTCTTGTCTCAAGCGCATTTAATAAAGAAGTATTATTTGAAAGTAAATTTAGAACTGAGTTATTAACTAGTTTTAAATTTGGATTCTTTTCTTCTTTAGTGGCTAAATGTTTCTTGCGAGAAATTTCGATATATTCTTCTTCTTTGCTTTGAATTTCAACTAGGGTCGAAATCATAATCAAATATAAATCTTGCACATTTTCGATACTTTGAAATAAGAATTTTTCTTCTTTTTCTAAATTATCAGATTTGGTTTGATGCATCGCATATAGCGTTTGCATTACTTTAACTCGAATATGTCGTCTGTTTAACACTTAGGTAAGAACTTTTAATTAAAAATAAGATTGCAAAAGTACATTTATATTTGTTATACTGCTATTTTGCGTTTTCTTTTTTTCTTAAATCAATACGATTTTGAGCAATTAACAACGCAGCTTCGTGTGTTGTAATTTTATTTGCATCAGCATAATCAAAAATCTCCAAGGTTGTATTGTAGATATTTTCGGTTTTACGCATGGATTCTGCTTTGTCATAACCGACAATTTCTGAGTATACATTAATGATTCCACCAGCATTAATCAGGAAATCTGGTGCATACGCTATTCCTTTGTCTTGCAGGATTGCTCCATGGATCTTTTCGTTAGCCAACTGATTGTTAGCTGCTCCAGCAATTACTTTAGCTTTTATTCTATGAATTGTATTGTCATTTATTGTGGCTCCAAGTGCGCAAGGTGCATAAATATCGACATCAGCAGCATACAAATCATCTCCTTGATAGATTTTAGCTCCGTATTTATTGCCTATTTCTTGTAAACGCGCTTCGTTAATATCAGAAATAATCACTTTTGCACCTTCCCCAGTTAAGTAATCGACTAAAGTTTCACCAACGTGACCAATACCTTGAACCAATACTTTTTTGCCCTCAAGAACATCTGAACCAAATTTATATTTCGCAGCAGCCTTCATTCCCATATAAACCCCATAAGCGGTAACTGGAGAAGGATTACCTGAACCACCTTTTTCGATAGACACACCCGTTACGTGTTTCGTTTGCAAGCGTATTAAATCCATATCGCCAGTTGTAGTTCCAACATCTTCAGCGGTGATATATTTTCCTGACAATGAACCTACATACTGACCAAATTTAGCAATCATCTCTGGTGTTTTGTCAATTTTAGAATCGCCAATAATTACAGCTTTTCCTCCACCTAAATTCAACCCTGTAATAGCAGATTTGAATGTCATTCCTCTTGATAAACGCAAAACATCGTTTAGCGCTTCCCATTCGTTTTCATATTTCCACATTCTAGTTCCTCCAAGTGCTGGTCCTAAAACTGTATTGTGAATACCAATTATTGCTTTTAATCCTGTATCTTTGTCGTTGCAAAAAACGATTTGTTCGTGATTATCAAATGATAATTGTCCAAAGACTGGATCTATTTTATGAAGTTCGCTTGCTTTTAAAGATTCAATAATCATATAGAAGAATTTTAGGTTTGTAACTTTTAAAAAGTCGGTGCGAATTTACGTTTTAATTCAAGAATTTGCAATACTATTTCAAATAATTAATTAAATTTTAAGAATTTGATAATTAAATAAATCATAAAAAAATTAATGATTTAGTAGATTTATTTACTAAATATATATTGTTTTTTACATTACGCTACACAAAATGAAAGAATTAAGTTATTTAAACACCTATTTCGCTAAATACAAATTACATTTTCTAGGTGGAATTTTTATAACAATTATAGCACAAATATTTTCATTATACACCCCCGAATTAATTGGAGATTCGATTGCATCCATCGAAAAATTTGTGAAATCTGAAACAAAAAGCCCTGAAGAAATCAAGTCATTATTACTTGAAAACATTATTTGGGTTATTGTAACGACTTTAATTGCAGGAATTTTAACTTTTTTAATGCGTCAAACATTAATTGTGATGTCGCGTCACGTAGAATTTGATCTTAAAAATGTAGTTTTTAAACAATATGAAAATCTAACTCAGAATTTTTATAAAATGAATCGAACTGGTGATTTGATGAATCGAATCTCAGAAGATGTGGGTCGTGTCAGAATGTATGTTGGTCCAGCCGTAATGTATACTATAAACACCATTATTAGATTTACAATTGTTATTTACTATATGTATCGTGTGTCTCCAAAATTAACTTTATACACACTCCTGCCCTTGCCTATTTTGGCTTATTTTATTTTCAAATTAAGTACTGAAATTAACAAAAAAAGTACCATTTTTCAAAAAAACTTATCGGAACTATCCAGTTTTACTCAAGAAATTTTTTCTGGAATTAGAGTCATAAAAGCTTACAGCATTGAAGATAAAAAACAAGTTGAATTTGAAACTTTATCTGGTGAAAGCAAAGCCAAAAGCTTGAAATTAGCCAAAGTGAATGCACTGTTTGGCCCATTAATGTTATTACTTATTGGTGCTAGTAATTTAATCGTAATATTTATTGGTGGTACAATGTACATCAACGGAAGTATTGAAAATATTGGTGTTATTGCAAAATTTATTTTGTATGTAAATATGCTAGTTTGGCCTGTAGCTTCTATAGGATGGGTATCCTCATTAATACAAGAAGCAGAAGCTTCACAAAAAAGAATCAACGAATTTCTGAGAATCGAACCAGAAATTAAAAATACAAATTTCACACCAATGAATTTTGAAGGCACAATCAAATTCAACAATGTATCTTTAATTTATGAAGATACTAACATTAAAGCGCTAGATAATATAAGTTTTGAGGTGAACAAAGGAGAAACTCTCGCCATTATTGGACGAACAGGTTCTGGAAAATCGACTATTTTATCATTAATAAGCAGGCTATACGATCCTACATCAGGAAATATAACACTTGACGGAATAGCACTTCCTAAAACCAATTTGGTAAGTTTAAGAAACAGTGTAGGCGCTGTACCGCAAGATGCTTTTTTATTTTCAGATAGTATAAAAAATAATATCAAATTCGGGAAAGAAAATGCAACTGACGACGAAGTTATTGTAGCAGCAAAAAATGCGGCTGTTCACGACAATATTATTGATTTTAAAAACCAATACGAAACCATTCTTGGTGAACGTGGCATAACACTTTCAGGCGGACAAAAACAACGTGTTTCGATTGCTAGAGCTATTATAAAAAACCCACAAGTATTATTGCTTGACGATTGCTTATCCGCTGTTGATACGGAAACTGAAGAAACCATTTTGAACAATCTGGAAACCATAACCAAAGAAAAAACCACTATCATTGTGAGTCACAGAGTTTCGTCAGCAAAAAATGCGGACAAAATCATCATACTCGATAATGGAAAAATTGTACAAGAAGGCACTCATAATCAATTGGTAAACCAAGAAGGATACTACAAAGATTTGTATTTGAAACAAATTGCTGAAAAAGAAATGTTATAATTGTTGTTTAGTTCTATTTTTTTTTTCATTTTTGATGTAATTAAAAATTAAAAAAACATTACAATGAACAGGAATGAAAATGATATGCTAGAAAAGGAAGAAATATTCTCTAAAGTATTACGTGCGGGAAGAAGAACTTATTTTTTTGATGTGCGATCCACAAAAGCAGATGATTATTATATAACGATTACCGAAAGTAAAAAGTTTACTGAAGAAGATGGTTCATTCCATTTCAAGAAGCACAAAATATATCTGTACAAAGAAGATTTTACGGCTTTTAGTGAAATTCTGGAAGAAATGACTTCTTATGTTTTGAATCATAAAGGAGAGGAAGTAATTTCTGAACGCCATCAAAGTGATTTTAAAAAAGAATACAATTCTGATAAAAATAATACTGAAGAAACTTCAACTGAAAAAAGTTATACAGACATTGATTTTGATGATATTTAATCATTTTTAATACAAAAAGGGCTAAAATTATCTGTTTTAGCCCTTTTTTTATCCAATTCTTAAACCATTTTCTACTTTCAAATCCGAAGAAAGCAAAACAATATCATTATCATTTCCTACAGAACCAAGCACTAAACATTCACTTCTGAACTTGCCTATTTGTTTGTCTGGAAAATTAACTACTGCCACAATTTGTTTTCCTAACAAATCCAATTTAGCATATCGTTTCGTAATTTGTGCCGATGATTTTTTAATCCCATTAGCATTTCCAAAATCGATAACTAGTTTATATGCTGGTTTATTCGCTTCAGGAAAATCATTGACTTCAATAATTGTACCCACTCGCATTTCTACTTTTTCGAAGTCATTCCAATTTATTGTTTCCATACTAAAAATTTTAGTCAAATATAAAATATCTAAAATTAAAAATACAAAAAAATCCTTCGTTTTGCAACGAAGGATTTTTAAAATATAAAGTAAGAAAAATTTTAAGAGTTTGCTTTATTCGTGTCTCTTTTCGATTTCTTCTTTGTCCGCTTTCGACATTGTGTCCACCAATACTGGTGTTGCAATAAATAACGAAGAATACGTTCCAATAGCAATACCTACAAGCATTGCAAAGATGAATCCTCTAATTGATTCTCCACCAAAAACAAACATTATTAATAATACTAATAACATTGTTAATGATGTATTGATTGTTCTTGATAAAGTAGTATTAATCGAATCGTTTACAATTTGATTGAAATTACCTTTTCTTTTACCAGCAAGAAATTCTCTAATTCTATCAAATACAATTACAGTATCATTCATAGAATATCCAATTACGGTAAGAATTGCTGCAATAAAGTGCTGATCCATTTCCATATGGAAAGGCATAAACTTATAGCATAATGAATAAATACCCAATACAAATATAACGTCATGCGCCACAGCAGCTAATGCTCCTAAAGAATATCCTAATTTTCTAAATGAAACAACAAGATACAAACCTACAACCAACATTGCTCCTAAAACAGCCCAAAAAGAGTTTGTTTTAATATCCGCTGAAATGGCTGGGCTTATTTTTGATGCTTGCAATACTCCAAGTTTCTTACCTTCATAAAGATTGGTAAACTTGTCATACGTCATATTTGGTGAAAAATGATTTTTTAGTGTTTCGAATAACTTTTGATTCACTTCCGTATCAATATTTACACCTTCTGCTTCAATTTTATACTTTGTCGTAATTTTCAATTGATCATCAGTTCCAAATACTTTAGCTTCAGCACTTCCAAAAACTTTAGATAATTCAGCAGCAACAGCAGAAGATTCTACTGGTTTTTCAAATTTTATTTGGAACGTTCTTCCTCCAACGAAGTCAACACCTTGATCCAATCCATTCACAAAGAAAATAGAAATCAAACTGATGATAACTACACAAGAAGAGAAAATATAAGTTCCTTTTTTGATTTTTAAGAAATCAAAGTTGAAACCTGTAAACCAATTTTTAGACCAGCTATTTGCAAATTCTAATTTGGTCCCTTTTGCAACGGCTCTGTCCAAGAATATTCTTGTAATAAAGATTGAAGTAAACAAAGAGGTTATAATACCTATTAATAAAGTCAAAGCAAAACCTTTGATTGGTCCAGTTCCAAAAATATATAAAATACCACCTGTTAATATGTGTGTTACATTGGCATCAATGATTGAACGCATTGCACCAGTCCAACTGAATGATTTTTTTACCGCTTCATCAAGACTTAATCCTGCTCGAAGCTCTTCTTTTGCTCTTTCAAATATAATAATGTTAGCATCTACAGCAGTTCCCATTGTTAAAACGATACCTGCAATACCTGGTAAGGTTAATACAAAACCAAAACTTGCCATTACACCAAATAAGAAAAGTAAGTTAACTGCCAAAGCAATATTTGCATACCAACCCGATTTACCATAATAAATTAACATCCAAAGAGAGACTAATAACAATCCAATAATAGAAGACATCAAACCATCATCAATTGCTTTTTGCCCTAAAGATGGCCCTACAATTTCCGATTGTACTATTTCTGCAGCTGCAGGTAATTTACCTGCACGCAATACATTAGATAAATCTTTGGTTTCTTCGATAGTAAATGTTCCTGAAATTTCAGAACGTCCACCAGCAATTGGTCCTGTTGAAACTCCAGGAGCTGAATAAACAATATTATCTAAAACAATGGCAATATTACTTTTTTGAGTATAGGCTCTTCCAGTTAATTCTTCCCAAATTCTAGCACCAGCACCATTCATTTGCATTGTAACCGATGGTTTACCCATTTGGTCAAACGAATCAGAAGCATCAACAAGAACACCACCGCTCATAGGAGCAACGTTTGTTCTATTTCCTTTTAATGCATACAATTCAACAACATCAACTTCTTTTGAAGAAGGTTTTCCCCAAACAAATTTAGCATCAGTCAAATTTGCAGGCAATAATGATTTGATATCAGCACGTTTAAAGTATCCATTAATTACAGCTGTATCTTTAGTGTTAACATAAGCTAAAACTGGACTTCCTTGTTGACCTCCACTAACTAGCTTGTCAAAGAAAGGGTTGAATTCTTTTTTAGTAGCTGTTGAATCTTTTTTGTCAACTAATAATTTATTGATTGCAGAATCTTTATCTTTTACAGTATCGACAACCACTGCAGCAGTATTTTTTTCTGTTTTCTTTAAAGCTTCGTTAACAGTCATTAAGTAGTTTCCTACTTCATCCACTTTTAACGTTTCCCAAAATTCCAATTGAGCTGTACTTGATAATAGTTTTTTAGCTCTATCTACATCTTTCGCACCTGGCAATTCTACCAAAATACGACCTGTATTTCCAAGTTTAACAATATTTGGTTGTGTTACACCAAATTTGTCAATACGTTCACGCAATACTCTAAAAGCACTTTCTACAGACTCTTCAACTTTTTTATTAACTACTTTTTTAACATCTGAATCAGACATTTGAAATTTAATTTCTTCTGCTAAGCTTCTGTTTCCAAAAACATCTGGAGAAGCAAGTTTGGTATTTGTTCCCGCAGAAGCAGCATCAAAAGCTTCATAGAAAGCATCTAGAAAAGATTGATTTCCTTGTTGGTTCTTTTTAGCGTCAGATAACGCTTTATTTAACACTGGATTTGTACTATTATTAGCCAATCCTTTCAAAACATCTTTAACAGAAATTTGCAATATCACGTTGATACCACCTTCTAAGTCAAGACCTTTATTGATTTGCTTGTCTTTTACTTCGTTGTAAGTATACTCTAAAATTCCAAGATTAAAAACACTTTTCTTCCCTAGGGAATCTAAATATTTTACTTCTTTTTCTGTGTTTCCTCCAGCAAATGATTTTGCATCACTTTTCACTTTGTTAGCAACAAATGTGAATGAAAGTTGGTAAATACTTACCAGTGCAAATAGTATTGCAATAAATTTAATAAGTCCTCTATTCTGCATTCTGTATAAAAATTAATTAATTCTAGTTTGGTTTTTTTGTGATATAAAAAAGCAATATATTTAATATCGCTTTTTTAGAAAACGTGCAAATATATCATTCTGAAAATGATTAAACAATTTATTTATGGATTAATCTTAAAAAAAGACTGTAAAAATAACAGTCTTCTTTATAATTTACGAAATTTATTTACAAAACTGATTTCAAATCAGCATTCATAGCGCGGACAGCATCAGCACTTTTTGCAAATAATGCTTTTTCGTTATCGTTTAAGTTGATTGTTACAATTTCTTCGATTCCGTTTTTACCTATAATACAAGGTACACCAATGCAAATGTCAGATTGTCCGTATTCGCCATCCAGCATTACTGAACAAGCAATCATTTTCTTTTGGTTGTTTAAAATAGAATCTACTAAATACGCAACCGATGCTCCTGGAGCATACCAAGCTGAAGTTCCTAACAATCCAGTCAATGTTGCTCCACCCACCATAGTATCAGCAGCCACTTTGTCTAATTGTTCTTGAGATAAAAATTCCGAAACTGGAATTCCGTTATAAGATGCCAAACGAGTTAATGGAATCATAGTTGTATCGCCGTGACCACCAATAACCATTGCAGAAATATCGTTTGAAGGTTTGTCTAATGCTTTTGATAAATAATATCTAAAACGAGAACTATCCAAAGCGCCACCCATTCCTATAATTCTGTTTTTTGGCAAACCTGTAGCCTTCAAAGCTAAGTACGTCATTGTATCCATTGGATTAGAAACCACTACTACAATTGTATTTGGAGAATGTACTAATACATTTTCTACCACATTTTTTACAATTCCAGCATTGATACCTATTAATTCTTCACGAGTCATCCCAGGTTTTCTTGGAATTCCAGAAGTAATTACCACAACATCCGAATTTGCTGTTTTAGAATAATCGTTAGTAACTCCTGAAAGTTGTGTATTGAAACCTGTATTTGTTGCACACTGCATCAAATCCATAGCTTTCCCTTCTGCAAAACCTTCTTTTATGTCTAATAATACTACTTCACTTGCAATTCCTCTGTATGAAATTACATCAGCACACGATGCACCTACGTTTCCTGCTCCTACTATGGTAACTTTCATTTTTATTTTTTTATGTTGATTTTACAAACTTATTGTTTTTTTAATGATTTAGAAAATAAATTAAACCGATAATTTTAATAACTATTTTTTTTATGTTGTTATGATAAATCTAAATTATGTAGTTCTCTTCCAAAAGTATCATCTGTTCCAAGTTTTAAGGAATCATCTTGAAGTTCTAAATAACCAAAGTAGATTAAATCAAGCACCAATAACCACAATAGGATTCCGTTTTCAATTTGGTATAAATGTATTCTAGCAATATCAACTCTTTCTGAAACTTGAATTGCAATTAGCTTTCTACTTTTTCTAGCTAACTTTATGTTTTCTCCCATCTGTTCTAATACCACTTTATGTTTAAGGAAAATGGTTTCTTTATTGTTAATCATCTTATTAAAATTTCATTAATTATGAATAAAAAACATTAATAATGTTCATAATAAAAAACGTTGAAAGCTTTTTCTATTTGATGTAACATCAATATTTTTAACATTACAAATTTTTACAACTTCTTATGATTTAAATTTTGTACGATTTAAAGTGAAAAAATTAAAAAAATCCTAAAAAAGAAAAAGTCGTTTTTTAGGAATTTAAGTCGTTTTTCAGCAATAGCTTTTTTTATAAGTCATTAAATTTGTTAGCTATATATTTTAGTAGTATAATCCTAAATTAATCATTATGAAATTCAAATTACTAATCGCTTTGATCTTTTTTCAATTGGGTTTTTCTCAAGAAACCAAAATGAGCATCAAAAACTTTATAAATTTTTCTGATTTACCTAGTAAAACAGCTGAGACTCCTAGTTGGGCAAATCAGTTTTATACCAATCCTGACATCATTAATGTCAAAAATTTAAAGGAAGAACTTAACAACTGGATACTTCTTGAACTCAAAAATAAAAAAGCTAATGTAAATAAAAAAAAGGACGAAGCAACCAACAAAGTATCTGATAAAGAGTTTGAAAATGAACTCAAAGAAAGTATTTCTGAAATACCAATTGTTAGATTTACTTTGCGTTTTATTAGAATTATTCCAAACGAATGGATTGATGATTCAGGCAATCTTAGTTTGCCATCAAAAATCGATTTTTTCAAATCAGCTGAAAATGAAGTAAAAAAAGGAAGAACAATAAACCAAAAAAGCACACAGGCCAACAACTGGTCACAAATTGGAGCAAAAGAAATAATAGAAAACGGAATACAAATTGTCGGGAACACCAATATTTATTTTTTAAGTATTGCACCTTCTTCGACCAATACTAGATTAGCAACCACAGAAAACGGAGCATTATATAAAACAACTGATGCTGGCGAAAACTGGAGCTATTTAAACGGATATGGTGGTGTAGGAGAATGGGGCGGTCCTACCGCTTTTCATCCTAATGATACTAATAAAATAATTTACGGCAGCAAACCTTTTAGATTAAGCGTTGATGGAGGCACAACTTGGACTGTTTTATCAATAAATGAAAATTGTAATGAAATTTTATGGTCTACTAATGGAACAACTATTATTGCTGCTACTACTAATGGTGTTTTTGTTTCCGTAGACGGCGGATTAACATTTAGCCAAAAGCAAACGGGTAGTTTTATGGATGTCGAATATAAACCCGGAAGTACAACAACAGTTTATGCAATTAATGATCAAGGAGTTTTTTATAAAAGTACCGATGGAGGACTAACCTGGACAATAAAATCTACAAATTACACACAAAACACCAACAAAGATGGATTTCTAATTGGTGTTTCTAGCGCAAATCCAAACCTTGTAACTATTGCATTTTTAACAGGAGACAAAATAGAATTAATAAAAAGTACCAATAGTGGTGAAAATTTCGCATCACTTTCCGTCAATAATATTGGTTTCTCACAAGGATTTTATGATTTTGTTTTTAACATTTCACCTGTGGATACCAATATTATTTTTATAGGTGTAACATCATTATTTAAGTCAGTCGATGGCGGATTAACTTTAAATGCTGTTGGTGGTTATACAGGACCTTACGAAATACATCCTGATATTCAAGATCTTGTAATGTTTGGTAATACTGTTGTTGTAGCCACAGATGGTGGAGTTAGTCAATCTACAGACAATTTTAGTAGCTCTGGCAATTGGAAAAGTACCTGTAGGGGTTTAGATGCACTTGATTACTGGGGCTTTGACCTTGGTTTTAACACCGATCAAATGGGTGGTGGCAAGTACCACAACGGGAATGATATTTTTAATCCAAATTGGAACAATGGTAAATCATTGCTACTTGGTGGAGCAGAGGAAGCAACTGGTAAAGCTATTTTTAGTAGACCCAATTCTTTGGCTTATTTTGGACCAAATGCAACAAATGGTTTAGATAAAAAATTCCGAATAATTGATGTTGAGTACAATACTAACGTTACTGGTTCACACACTTTTACAATGGATAATAATCTTGCATATCGAGGATTTCGAAATAGCGATACAACGTCCAATACTACTTATAGCAATATAATTTATGCTGGTTTAGGAAACAATGTTATGGTTTCTTATGATAATGGTGTGAATAGTCAAGTTTTGAAAAGTTTTAACTCTTTAGTTTGGGATGTCAAAACCACACGTAAAGATAACAAAGTAATATATGTACTAACCCAAACTGATGGGTTATGGAAAACAATTGATGGCGGCATCAATTGGACTATTTGTAACATGACGATAAATAATGTTAATTTAAAACCCAACGGATTTGATTGTTACATAGATATTTCGCAAACCAATGCAAACGAAATTTGGATAACAAACAATAATGGAAACTCAAATGCAAGAATTTCTAAAAGTATTGATGGAGGACAAGTTTGGACTAACTTAAATACAACGACTCTTAATGGTTTTGAATCAAAACAAATAATACACCAATATGGATCAAATGGTGGGGTTTATCTAATGGGTCAAACTGGTAGAATAGGTAAATGTTTTTACAGAAACAACACTATGACCGATTGGATTGACTATTCATCCAACTTAATGATTCTTACTTCTAGACTTAATATGTTTTTTAAAGCATCTTACTATAAAGAAAAATTGCGGGTTGCAGGTAATATGGGAGTTCAAGAAGTTGCATTTTATGAAAAAAGCGCTCCCGTGGCACAACCTACTACCAATATTAAGGACATATGTGTTAATCAAGAAGTAACATTTAACGATTATAGCATTCTTGATTACACAGGTGCGACATGGGAATGGTCTTTTTCTAAAACACCGATATACTTAAACGGAACGACTGCGGGTTCAAGAGATCCAATTGTGAAATTTTTATCACCTGGAACGGTTAATGCTACACTAAAAGTAACTAATAGTTCAGGAGTATCAGATACCAAGACTGTTACTAATTTTGTAAATGTAAATTATGATGCCGCAATTTGTTTATTAACTAATTCCGATTATTTTTACGAATTTGATTGCGTAAATAATATTACAAACGTCCCAAATATTCCAGTAACCTCTCAAGGAGTAATAACAAATTTTAATAATGCTACAAGTGGCAAATTTTTGGTAAAATTAAATTTTCATACGCTCTGTTATGGTTTTAGAAGTGGTAGTTTAATTGCATTAATCGATTTAGATACAGATAAAATTAAAGTTATTCGTTTTAGCAACATTGCTGGAGACTATTTAGAATTGTGGGGTGACAACACTAGCACTGTAACAAGTGTAAAAACCAATTGGGCTCAAATTGGTTTTTCACTAATCAACAACACTTTATACCTAAATCATATCAGTAACCGTTGTACTGATGACGGTTTATCTAACATGACAATTATTTTAGATAATTCTTGTTGGAGACCTTATACCAATATTGGTCAAGACAATACAGACTTAGTAGAATTACAAAAATGCAATAATGCAATTCCTCAATCAGCATCGGTTACAAACAATAGTGATATATTGGTCACTAACTTTGCAAACGCAACAAGTGGACTTTTTTATGTAAATTTAAATACTTTCACATCTTGCAACAATTCAAGTAATAATTTAAAAGCCATCGTTAATTTGAATTCAGATGTGATTCATGTTTTAGATTATAAACATTTTGGAGCAACAGTTACTTCGACCACAACTGGAAACGAAACCAGTTCGGTAACTAGTACATTAAACTCAAATGCTCAAGTTAATTATTTTATTAATAATAAAAAATTGTATGTAAAAAGAATTTTAGATCCTTGCGGTGGCACAAATTTCAGAGTCAACTCATCATGTTTTTCTACAATGGATGACAATCAAAACGGAATAGACAATACACTAGAACCAGGTAATTGTAACAATCAACTTTCTACAACACCATTTACTGATGCTAACTCATATCTTGTTAAAGATTTCACTTCATTAGTAGCAATTCAAGCGGGAGTATTTGTAAATCTCAATATAAACTCCAGTTGCAATAACACCAGTGCATCGGTATATTTGAATGTCGATTTTGGAAAAAATTTAATACATGTAATCAATTACAAACATTTTGGTTCCACAACATCATCGACAGTTTTAAATAATGATTCTCCAAATGTATATTCAGAATCTGCTACAAACGGAAAATTGAAATTTATGCTAATTGATAAAAAATTATACATACAAAGATTATCGACACCTTGTGCAGGAAGCAATTATCAAATTGTAAACTCTTGTTATTCTTTGACTTCACAACAAATTTTAGCAATTGATGATTTTGTATCCAAATCAGTATCAGATGTTATTGCTTATCCAAACCCAACGGAAGGTTTGTTTACAATAGACACTAAAACAGAAGGTTCAGAATACAGTATAAGTATTTATAATATTGATGGTAAATTTATAACATCTGCCTTTCAAAAAAATGAAGATAATTTGATGGAAGTAAATCTTGGTGGGAATGCACAAGGTTTATATTTTGTTATATTGAATGATAAAACTGACAATAAATACAAATACATTAAAATAATTAAAAATTAGAAATTATGAAAATTAAATTAATTTTTTTATTTATAACTTTTAAGAGAATTATTCATAGAAGTTATTTTTAGATAATAATTATAGTTTTTAATCAATATTTGAATGTTGATTTTTATGCAACCAACTTAAATATTTTGCGGTACAAAAATAAAGTTGATGCAATTGTCAAATATCAAATTAGTTACAAGTTTTATTATTCATAAAAATAACACCAAAAAAATTATCAATAAATTAAAAATCAAATTATGAAAAAACTATTATTATTTACAATGTTTCTTTTTTCTGTTTTTAGCTCTTTAGGTCAAACCTCAGCTTGGACGGTTATGACACAAACTCAAGTTGATCAGCTGCCCGCTTTTAGTGCATCAGACAGGCCACGAATTGGCTACAAGGTTTTTACTTTAAATCTTTCTGTTTTAAGCACTCAACTATCAATGGCACCAATGGATTCTGCCACGGATTCTAATGTGATTGTAAGCTTTCCAAATCCAGACGGCGGACTAGATAATTACAAAATCTTTGAAGTAGCTATTATGGAACAAGCTTTGGCAAATAATTATCCGAATATTAAATCCTATGTAGGAAAAGGGATTAACGATAAAACACAATCCATTCGATTTAGTATTACTCCACTTGGGTTTGATGCTGTTACTAATTCTGGCAAAGTGGGTTCGTTTTTAATAAAAAAGCACCGTAGCGATTCGATTATTAACTATGTTGTTTACAGATATTTAAGAGCAGCTCCAAACTCAATTTATTATCGAAATTCAAATTCATCAGCAACAAACTCAGACTTCGTATGTGGCGTTACCGACGAAAAGGATAAATTAGATTTCGATAAATTAAAAAAAACACCAAAGTCGAGCCAAATAAACGCCGATGGAAAATTGCGAGTTTTTAGACTAGCGGTGGCTACAACCGTCGAATTTTCTAATGTAATTGCTGCTCAAGCAGGAATGGGTACAGGTACAGTAGCTCAGAAAAAAGGAGTTGTAGTTGCATCATTGGCACATTTGATTACACGACTAAATGGTGATTGGGAAAGAGACTTATCGTTACGAATGATACTAGTAGCAAATCAAGAAGCCGTTATTTTTGTAGACTCTGATAATTTTACTAATGGTAATATGTCTACTTTACGACAGGAATCGATCCAAATTACTCCAATTATTGGCAATGCTAATTTTGATATAGGACACGTGATGGGTACAGGTGGTGCAGGGGTTGCATGGCTCGGCGCAATTGCAGTTGATGACTGGAAAACTATGGGAGTAACAGAATATGACGGTCAACAAGGCATCAATAACGACAAATTTAGTAATAATTTCGCTCACGAAATGGGGCATTTTTTAGGAGCGAATCACACCTATTCTAATAGTGACTGTCCGAATTTAAATAGTACCATTCAAATAGAACCTTACGCAGGTAATACTTATTTATCATATAATAGATTATGTGCAGGATTAGCGTTAGATTCTGATGGATGGCAACCTCTTTCTGATCCATTTTATCATACGGCAACTATAACTGAGATACAAAATGTTTTGGCTCGAACAACTAGTGGTACATTAATAACTATAAACAATGCGCCACCAGTTGTAAGCGCTGGTGCAGATTACACTATTCCAAGAGATACTCCCTATGTTCTAAAAGCCTCAGTTACTAATTCAAATTCAGATGGTTATACTTATTCCTGGGAAGGTTTAGATACAGGTGTACAGCCAGAAACTAGCGCATCGGCTACATCTGGACCAAATTTTAAATTTAACCAACCAACAGAATCCCCAAATCGCTATATGCCTTCACTTGAAAAAGTTATTGCAGGAGACTTAAACACAAGGATGGAACGCCTTTCGAGCGTATCTCGGGTACAAAATTTTGCTGTTACTGTGCGAGACAATGCTGTTATTCGAGGTTCAAATGTGAGACGCGATGATATGATACTAACAGTAAATGCTAATGCAGGACCATTTGCAGTAACATCGCAAAACACCACTGGCATAACGTGGGCGGGAAACTCATCGCAAACTATTACTTGGAATGTGGCAGGAACGACAGCCAATAATATCAACACTTCGTTGGTTAATATACTATTATCAACAGATAAAGGCTTAACTTTTCCAACAACACTTTTGGCAAATACTCCCAACGATGGCTCGCAAATAATTACCATTCCCAACAACATTAATTCTATAAACTGCAGATTAATGGTTCAATCTGTTGGTAATTTATTTTACGCTGTCAATACAACAAAATTTACAATTGCACCGAATTTAGCAATAAATGATTTCGAATTTGAAAATTTTGTTTTGTATCCGAATCCAAATACGGGAAGTTTCAAAATATCATTTGTTACAAATAATACAGAAGAAGTTAAAATAACAATAAATGATATTCGAGGCAGAAAAATATTTGCTGAAAACTTTCAAAACAAAGGAATATTTAATCAAGAAATTGCTTTAGATAAAGTCCAATCAGGAATATATATAGTTTCTATATTAAATGGAGAAAATAAAACTGTGAAAAGGATTGTTGTAGAATAAAAAAATATTATTTTTTGAAAGTCCAAAATCGCAAAAAATTATTAACATATTAAAAACTAAATTATGAAAATTAAATTAATCTTAGCCTTACTTCTATTTCAATTAGGATTTTCTCAACACAAATCTTGTGGAACCGATGCGCAAATGCAAAAAATGATGTCTGATCCAGTTGCAAAACAAAAATATCTAGATTTGCAAAATAGATTTGAAATTGAATTAGCAAAACTTCAAGATCCACAAAATGAATTGGCTAGAAGTATCAATGCAACAATTATTATCCCAGTAGCGGTTCATTTTCCTGAAGTTGTTGCAAACTCGCCAGACAAACCATGCTTGAGGCAACTGGCACAAAATCAAATTGATATTTTAAATGCTGATTTTAATGCAACCAATGCAGATGTTGCTTTGTGGACAACGCAAGTACAAGCCTTCTATCCAGGAACTAATGTGGGTAACTTTAATGTTCAATTTGTGCTTGCGACCAAAAATCATCCATCAGACGCAGGCCTTTCAGATGGTCAACAAGCAATAACATTTGGAACAGCTTTTCTTTATACTCACTATGGTGACAATAGAGACATTCGCTGGAAAGGCTATTTGAATATTGTTGTCAGAGAGATATGTTGTGATGGAACAATAGGTTACTATGCAGGAGGCACTCCAGATGAAGGTAATTTGATAGTACTAAAAAAAGATGCAATCGGGAGTGGTGCAGGATGTGAAGGAGGATATGTGCCATATTGGGTCTTAAACAAAGGTCGAAATGCAGATCACGAACTAGGACATTACTTTAATGTACATCATACTTTCGGAAGAGTTCAAGGTGGCAATGTGTGCGCACCATCTAACACTGATGAGGTTGACGACACCCCACAATGCACTGGTTCAGGCGGATGGCCTGCTCCAGGAAGTGTTGCGGGTTGCGTACCGGGCGAAAAATCGTTAACAATGAATTATATGGACTATACATATGATAGTAATAAATTTATGTTTACATCTGGTCAAGTCGTTAGAATGAGAGCTTATTACAACGCTGTTGCCAATCAGTTTAAGACAAACGTGTTGAGTAACAATGATTTCGAGTTCAAAAATTTTGCTTTATTCCCAAATCCAAATACTGGAAGTTTCAAAATATCGTTTACACCAGAAACCGACGACGAAATTGAAATTATAGTTTATGACATCAGTGGAAGAAATATTTACAATAAATCATTTTTAAATTCTGGTATGTTCAATCAAGAATTACAGTTAAATAACATCTCATCTGGTTCCTATATTGTTACCATTAAGAATGGAGAAAATAAAACCGCTAGAAGAATTATAGTAGACTAAATTAATCAAGAAGTGTCCTAAAATATAACCTAAATATCTTGACAATTAACATAGTATTACTCACTCAAATTTAATTTTTGGTTCATAGTTTTATGTTCGTAAAACCGCTCCTACTTTCAGGGACTGTTTTGTGTTTATAATGAGAAACGTCACTCGGGTAAATTTTAAAGTTATTGTAATTATGAAGTAATGGAATGATTCTCACTTTAAACTTCTCGATACAATTTTGGTAAGAACTTATATCTACTAATCTTGATTGCTGTACCAAAATCACTCGAAGTGACGAATGTGAATCGAAAAGCGTTTTTGATGTAAGCAATTAAATGCCAAATCAATAAAAGTTATTTTAATATTATTTGCTAAATATTAATCAATTTAACAATTATAAATCACTAAAAAATATCATTTAATAATCATTTATAAAAATAATATCGTGTTTCAGTAATTTAAGTCGTTTTTTTAACAATCACGCTACCAATAAAGATATTATTTTTACTTATCGCATTTTTTAAAAAAATTACTATGCCAAAATTATGTATTGTTAGTTTTAATGTAATAATTTTTAAATAATTATTTTTTAAGTTTGGAAACCGCCCCAATTATCTGGGGTGGTTTTTTTGGTTATGCTTTTTTTATGTTTCAGGATAAAAAAGATTATATTTAAACTTGCTATTTTTGTATCAGATAGATTATGAAAAAAATAATACTTTGCATATTAGTATTTTTAAACAATACTACTGTTTTTTCACAAAACGAAAGACAAATCGATAGTCTGTTGGTGGAGTTAAATAGCTATCAAGATTTTGTAACACAGATTAATACTTTAAACAATATTTGTTTAGAGTATAATAAAAGTAATACAACTAAATTAAATATATACAATCAAAAAATTTTGGCGTTAGCCAAAAAACACAAATATAGTAGAGGTTTCGGCTTTTATTATTTGAATCGTTCTCGGATATATTTATCAAAAAGTAACGGCACAGAATCGTTAAAATTTTCTAAGAAAGCAGCTGCTTTTTTTAGTAAAAATAAAGATATTAGCAATTACCTTAATTCAATTACAGAAATGTCCAAGGACTATGTTCAACTTCAAGACCCTAAGAAAATCGACTCAATACTAAAAAATAATTTGAATCTTGCATTGAGCCACAAGGATAATGACATTATAATTGATTTCTACAGACTAATGGGGGATAACTTCGCCTATCAAGATTCAATTGCCAAATCCATATTTTACTATAAAAAAGCTATACCTTTTTTGTCTCAAAAAAAATCTGATTCAAAAAGTATTTTTTTTCAAAGAATATCAGACCAATATACTTGTTTAAACCAAAACGATAAAGGTCTAGTTTATATTGACCTTTCTATTGTCAATAAAGAAACAAATTATCAGTTTTTAGTTGAAGCCAAAAAAGCATTAATTCTTAATAAATTGTCAAGGTATAATGAAGCATTAAATTTGAGTTTAAAAAATTATCAATCGATCTTAAAGTTTAAAATGACTTCTGAGTGGCAATATAATTTAATTTTATACAACATAGCCAATGCGTATTATAACTTAAAAAAAAATGATTTAGCCATACCGTACATCAATAAAGTAATTGATAAAAAAAATACCATTCAGGAATATAAAATTGAATGTTTTATCATATTAAGTAATATTTATTTTCAAAAAAAAGAAAAAAAGAAAGCACGCTTTTATAGTCAGAAGGCATTAGTTTTTCATGATTCGTTTTATAAACAATTTGGAAATACTGAATTGTACCATAACGTTTCAAAAATTGAAGAAGATGCTAGAAATTATAAACGGGCGCTTTATTTTTATCAAAAAATGAACCATCATTTTAACAAAATAAACGCTCAAATAAACAATGAAAACAATTTATTGCTTCAAACTGATTTTGATGTTTCCCTAAAAGATTATAATATAAAAACGTTGCAAGAGCAAAAAATAATCAAAACCATTGAGAACAAAAATCAAAAAGATCTTATAACTTTTATTGGTGTTTTATTATTAATCGCTTTGTCAGGTATCCTATTTTATATAAAAACCAATAAAACTATTAAAAATAAAAATAAAGTAATTGAAAATGAAAGATCACGTACTCAAAAATCACTGTTAGAAAAAGAAACACTGCTCAAAGAAATTCACCACAGGGTAAAAAACAACATGCAAATGGTGGTAAGTTTACTCAAAATTCAATCGCTAGATGCTAAAGAACTCTCTCTTGAAGATTTTATAAATGTAAGTGAAACTAGAATAAATTCGATGGTTTTGGTACACGAAAATTTATATCAAAGTAATAATTTAAGCAAAGTCGACTTCAAAGAATACTTGAACAAATTATCAGCATCAATTTTAAGTTCATACCAAGGTTTAAAAAAAATAGAATTGCAAATTGATATAAATCAAGTTTATTTTGATGTACAAACGGCTATTCCTATTGGTTTGATAATAAATGAATTGGTCAATAACGCCTACAAACATGCTTTTAATGATAAAGATAAAGGATTAATTTCGGTTCAATTGATTCAAAATGATGAAAAATTTATACTCACTGTTTGTGATGATGGATTGGGAATCACAGATCATCAAATAAATGATAAAGGTCTTGGACTTGAAATAGTTAAACTTTTAGTCTCGCAAATAAAAGGCGTTTCACAAATAGATAATTCCAATGGTACATGTTTTACAATGCGATTTCAAAATGTAACACTTTAAATTATGAAAACAAAAATAATAGTTGTTGAAGATGAGTTGTTGATAGCATTGCACATAAAAAAAGTGTTAGAAAAACACGATTATGATGTAGCTATAGATATAACTTCTGTTGAAGAGGCTATAGAGTATATAGAGCAATCGCCACCAGATCTTGTTCTTATAGATATTAATTTAAATAAAGATAAAGAAGGCACCGAACTTGGAAATTATTTATTACAAAAAGATACAATTCCATATATCTACATTACTTCCTACTCAGATAAAAGTACGTTGGAAAAGGTAAATATAACCAGACCCAAAGGTTATATTGTGAAACCTTTTAAAGAAGAAGATTTGTTGGCAACTATTTCTGTTGTATTAAACAATTATAGTCATAAAAAAATTGACTCCAATACTATAAATGCTCCAAACAAAAATTCTATCCCTTTTAAAGTGAGAGAAATTGTTAGTTATATAAACACTAATTTAGAGAAAAAATTAGATATTGACGAGTTAACAAAGCTAACCAAGTGGAAGAAAGATCATTTTACGAGGCTTTTTAAAAAATACTTAGGTTCAACACCTTATCAATATATACTTTCTAGAAAAGTAGAAAAAGCAAAAACACTATTATCAGAAACTGTAATCCCTATTAACGAAATCGCCTATGAATTAGGTTTTGAAAGCCATAGTAATTTTTATCATATTTTTAAAAAATTGACCGATGATACTCCTGAAAACTATCGAAAAAGGAATCAGGTTTAACTTATTCTATTTGCTAATTGTATGACAATACATTTGAAAACACATAGCTTATCTAGTTACAAACTCATTGTTTTTAACCCGTTGGGTGTAATTAGTTTTTAATGACAATTTTTCGTTAGTTCGAGTGATTTTTGAAAAAAATCGTATCGAGAACCAGAAAAATTTCATTAAAAACGGTTCTCGATACATTTTTTGTTCCGTTACACTACACAAAAAACACTCGAACTGACGTTTATCAATAATTGCACCCAACGGGTTGTTTTTATACTTTGAGCAAATGAAAAATACAACTTAAAAGTCATAAATTAATTTTTTATATTATTTAACGATTAATTTTTTAGTTACAATCGAATTCGAAAACTGAATTTTTACAAAATAAGTTCCTTTTGAAAGATTTTCAATATTTAAGTAAGATTCAAATCTTGGTGTTTTAGAAACTAGACTTCCTCTTAAATTATAAATTGAAATAGCTTTAACTTCCGACTCTAAAAGATTATTTCCTAGATTAATTTTAAGAATATCAGTTGCAGGATTTGGATACAATTTTATATTTTGCTCCATTGCTACAAATTGATCTGCTCCTAAATTTGGAACTGTACATAGTGCTGAGCCATTATAATTTGTAGATGTGGTTCCTGTTGGTGTTACATATTGAAAAGTGTATACGCCAGTTGCTGTAGCCGTATAATTAGTTGCATATCCTGGAGTTCCGTTTAATATATAGGCAGTATTGTAACCATTATTGGCGTTAGCAACACACGAAGTAATTAATGCATTTCCCAAAGGACCCCAATTTTCTGTTCTAACAGGATTTCCTTGTGGTTGAGGAATAATTTGCATTGAGGCATCTTCTGTAACTACTCCAACCATTTTTCCAATCATATAAGGAGATGCTGGTGTTCCGTGATAATGATATACTCCGTTAGAACCAATGTGACCGTGGTTGGCGTCAAGTGTTGCCATTGCTGACCCATCTGGCTCTAAGCTTCCATATACAGCATAACCATCAAGTCCAAATGCAATCGGTAAATTTGAAGTTGTTTGTCCTAAAGTAATTAAGTGTAATGGAGCGGTGTGATAATGATAATCGTCGCCACGACCACAATGTCCACCATAGTTGTCAAGTTGACCAGTCAAAAATGCATCTACGCCAGTATTTGTATATGGATTAAAAATTGGAACACCATTGGTTGCCATTGCAATGGCTCCTCTTGTAAAATGTGATGCCGAAACCGCAACTGGAGTTGCTGCAAGAACAGGGTTTAAGGGTATAGTCCAGTGACTACTGTTGATATAACATTTAGAGATTGGAACTTGTTGTTGCCAACCATTGCTCGCTATCCCGACCATCATAGTGTGATTTGGAATTCCAGTTGAATTAACATAAAAAAAGTTTGCGTCGTAATTTGTACTTACTGTTGATGCAAATGGAGCAAAAGCTGCTGTCATAAATGCTGGATCTGTAGTAGAAAATGCTTTTTTTGCGAATCCAAATAAAGAAAATAAAGTACCTAGTGCAACAATAGGTATCAAATAAAGTAGTTTTTTCTTTTTTGAATATTTGAACAAAATAGAAGTTAAAATAATTAAAAATAAAACTAAAAACCCGTATTTAACATAAAAGCCATTGGGTGTTTTAACCCTGTTTTGATTAATGAATTTATTGTTTAAAGCAATAATATTACTTGCTTTCTGTTTGGCAAATTCTTGGTCAATTTTTGTAAATGCTGCTAGCGGAAAATGCAACATATTGTTATGGGCATCTTCAATATAAACATTTCCGTTTTTCATCATAGAAAATGAGCCTTCGATAATCTTATTTTCTTTTTCGAGTTTCCAGAGTCTCAAATTCAAATTGTCTGGATTGATGGTATGTGCAAAAAAAACATTACTAAAAAATAGTAGTAATAGTAATTGTAGATTTCTCATATTTAAGGTTTTTTAATTTTTGGGAATTATAATATTTTTTAAAATAACATATCTTGAATTTATGAAACAGTAATCTTCAAATATATGGTAATAATAATAAATTCAATTGTTGATTAACGACATAAATTCCTGAAAAACGACTTTTTTTTAAAATATTATTATAAAATAAATGGAGGAAGAATTAATAAACAAACAGATAGATATTGATAAACACTAAACTTCTTCGGCTTCCTTATTAAAAAATAAAAAGCACTTTGAGTTTATGCTTCATAATCTATAAAATAGAAACATTACTAGAACTACAAATAGCATTGACAGATTCCAAAAGTCATCTGAAGAATCATCTAGATATTAATCGTGGATTAGCAAATAAAATGAATTTATCAAATGATATATATTTTAACCAATTAGAAGTGAATTTTCTTTAGCCATAAAGCAAACAGGTAAAATAAAAAAGGCAGTCTATTATCATATTGAAAGAATGTTGGTCTCCATAAGAGCATTTTTACTATTTTGATTAACAATGGAATATTACAACTTATTTTTTTAAAATAAAGTACCTATTTTTCAGCACATTACTACAAAAAAACTGTAATCAAAATAAGGGGTGCTTTCAGTGCCCTCAAAATTTTGAACGCATTTTCTAAAACTTATAAATAGGGTATTTTACGCATCAATATTTGCATATACTGCATTTTTCTCTATAAATTCTCTACGAGGTGGAACCTCATCGCCCATTAACATAGAGAAAACACGATCTGCTTCTGCTAGACTATCAATATTTATTTGGCGTAAAGTTCTGAATTCAGGATTCAAAGTAGTATCCCATAATTGCTCTGCATTCATCTCCCCAAGACCTTTATAACGCTGAATTGCAGCACTTCCACCCATTCTTTCATTGGCTTGATCACGTTGCACTTCATTCCAAGCGTATTCTTTTTTATTTCCTTTTTTAACAAGGTATAATGGTGGTGTTGCGATGTACACGTGGCCTTCTTCGATTAATTCTTTCATAAAACGGAAGAAGAACGTTAATATTAAGGTAGAAATGTGACTACCATCAATATCTGCATCACACATAATTACTACTTTATGATACCGTAATTTTTCAAGATTTAATGCTTTACTATCTTCGGCAGTACCAATGGTTACGCCTAATGCTGTAAATATATTACGAATCTCTTCGTTTTCAAAAACTTTGTGATGCATGGCTTTCTCTACATTCAAAATCTTACCTCTTAATGGCAAAATAGCTTGAAAAGCCCTGTCACGTCCTTGTTTTGCAGTTCCTCCTGCCGAATCTCCCTCGACAAGAAATACTTCGCATTTTGCAGGATCTTGTTCTGAACAATCTGATAATTTTCCTGGCAATCCGCCACCACCCATAACAGTTTTGCGTTGTACCATTTCACGTGCTTTTTTTGCAGCGTGACGTGCTTGAGCCGCCAAAATAACTTTTTGGACAATGATTCTAGCATCGTTTGGATTTTCTTCCAAATAACTTTCAATCATATCGCCCACCGCTTGAGAAACTGGAGAAACTACTTCTCTATTTCCTAGTTTGGTTTTGGTTTGCCCTTCAAATTGAGGTTCGGCTACTTTTACCGAAATAATAGCAGTCAATCCTTCACGGAAATCATCACCTGAAATTTCAAATTTCAGTTTGTCTAACATTCCAGAGGAGTCAGCATATTTTTTTAACGAACGAGTTAAACCAGTTCTGAAACCTTGCAAGTGGGTTCCTCCTTCGTGGGTATTGATATTGTTTACATACGAAAAAATATTCTCCGTGTAACTTGTATTGTAAATTAAGGCAACTTCAACAGGAATTTCGCCTTTGTCGTTATCCATCGAAATTACATGCGCAATAATTGGATCACGATTGGAATCTAAATAACGGATATATTCTTTTAAACCTTCAGTAGAATGAAAAATTTCTGAAACAAAATTTCCGTCTTTGTCTTTCTCTCTTTTGTCTGTAAAAGTGATGGTGATTCCTTTGTTCAAAAAGGACAATTCACGCATACGAGCTGACAAAGTATCATAAGAAAACTCGGTTGTTTGCGTAAAAATAGATTCATCAGGATAGAAAGTAACTATGGTTCCAAGTTTGGTGGTTTCGCCGATTTGCTTTACTGGATACAGTGCTTTTCCTTTTTCGTATTCTTGTTCGTACACCTTACCATCGCTACTGTGAACTGTGGCACGCAAATGGTTTGACAATGCATTTACAACTGAAACCCCAACACCGTGCAATCCACCCGAAACTTTGTACGAATCTTTATCAAATTTTCCTCCAGCGCCAATTTTGGTCATAACAACTTCAAGTGCTGAAACTCCTTCTTTTTTATGAATTCCAACTGGAATACCACGACCATTATCTTCTACAGAAACCGAACCATCTTCATTGATATCAACAATAATGGTATCACAATGACCGCCCATTGCTTCATCGATAGAGTTATCGACAACTTCGTAAACCAAATGGTGTAAACCACGAACACCTACATCTCCAATATACATCGATGGACGCATACGAACGTGCTCCATTCCTTCTAATGCCTGAATACTATCTGCTGAATAATTATCCTTCTTAATTTCGTCGCTCATATAAATTTATTCTAAAAAATGTAATTTTTGTCTAACAGGCAAATATAGACTATTGAGAATGATTTTGAAACTGAAAGCAATGATTTAGTAATGAAGTTATCAACAGTTTATTAAAAAAATCAATAGCAAAAATCAATGGCAATGACAATTTCAAAAATCAAATCTAAAATAAATAACAAGTTTTCAAAAGACACTTTTTAAAAGTCCTTTTGAAAACTTGAATTTCTTTTATCAAAATGTTTCTTAATTTGTCATTGCCTTTTGAAATTGACACTGAAATTTAAACAGTCACATCGGCTTTCGCGATTTCTACATCTGCTTTTACGTGCGCCGCATTGGCTCGACCGCTTGGATCTTGGTTTTCTTGCCATTTTGGAATCCATTTACGAACGGTTTCGGCTGCACTTTGTTGTGGATAGTATTTATGAAAAATAGTTCTGTAAAAATACGCTTCTTTGGTTGTAGGCGTGTTGTATGGAAACAATTCTTTGGCCGAATCCAATTGTTCCTCAGTCACTTTTGAGCCACAATACTCGATTAACTGGTCAATCCAATTGTAACCAACACCATCAGAAAATTGTTCTTTCTGACGCCATAAAACTTCGTCTGGAAGATATGGATTGTCTGGCGTATCAAATGCTTTTCTTAAAATATATTTCTCTTTACCTTCATAAGTTTTGGGTTGCTTTTCTTCCGGTTTAATTAACATAGCCGCATCCAAAAAGGCTTTGTCTAAGAATGGAACTCTAGCTTCCAGTCCGTGTGCCATTGTCGACTTGTCGGCACGAAGCAAATCGGCAGTGAATAATTTCTGCACTCTTTCGATGGTTTCTTTTTGAAAATCTTCAGTTGATGGTGCATTTCTAAAATACAAATACCCGCCAAAAATTTCGTCAGCTCCTTCTCCTGAAAGAACTACTTTAATTCCCATATCGGTAATCGCTTTCGACAAGAAATACATAGGTGTACTCGCTCTTATTGAAGTAACATCGTACGTTTCAAGATGCCAAACTAACTTGTCTAAAATTTCAATGCCTTTTTCGATGGTAAAATGCACTTCGTGGTGTTCTGTTCCTAAAAATTCGGCAACTTTCCGAGCGGCTTTGGCATCTGGGGCATCGGCATCTAATCCAATAGAAAAGGAATGCAGTTTTTTGCCTTTTTCTTTCAATAAACGGGACGCAATTGATGATGTTAATGACGAATCTAATCCACCAGAAAGCAAAACTCCAATTGGCACATCGCTCATTAATCGTTTGCGAGTGGCTTCGGTTAAAGTTTCTCTTATTAATGCTAGATCTAATTCGTTTGTTGCTTTTTTATAATCCTCATATTCTGGTTTGTAGTATTTTACAAAACCTGTTTTTGATGTATAAAAATGTCCTGGAGGAAAGGTTGAAAATGTTTTACATTGGTCTGCAATAGGTTTCATTTCTGATGAAAAATACATACGACCTCTTTCATCCATACCATAATATAAAGGTTTTACACCCATTGGGTCACGCCCAGCAATATAGTCGTCGCCATCAATGACAACGAAGGCAAAATCTCCATCTAACTTGTCTAGAAAATCATAGCCAAATTCTTCATATAGATGTACGATTACTTCCGAATCAGATTTGGTTCTAAAAGTATGGTGTTTTAAAATTCCATCTCTTAATTCTTGGTGGTTGTATATTTCACCGTTGTGAATCATCCAAGCTGAAGAAGAACCTTGAATTGGTTGACGTCCCGAATGTAGGTCGATGATTGACAAACGCTCGTGACTTAATATATGTCCATTTTCAGTAACGTGCAAATCGCTTTCGTCTGGTCCGCGATGTGACATTCTTTTAGATAATTGTTTTACTAATTCTTGATCTTTTCCTTTTCCGATGATGGCTAGTATTCCGCACATAATATTTATTTGTTGATTCTGTTACTTATAATTCGATATATAACTGAAACAAAATTGCGGATTATAGTTGTTTTTTAAAACCAATAAAGTAAATTTAGTTATGAATACTAACTTAATATCTGTTTTTAGTGTAAATTTAAAACTAAATGTGTTTAAAAATGATTTTGAAGTTGGGAATTGTAATTTAAAGGATGTTATTTTGTAATTCTAAAAGAATTATTCGTTTCTTTTTTTAATTTGTTCATTTAGTTCTTCTGAATTTCCATTTAATTCCTCCACTAATAAATGAATCCTTGTACAAGGATTATGAATTGAGAAATTATTACATAAATGATTAGATTCTAATTTTTCACTCCACAAAACTGCTTGTTTTTGATCTCCATATTTTTCCAAAATTAAATACATTTCTGGACTATTCTTTTTATAAACAAATTTTTTAAGATTTTTACTTTTAGAATTTGCAACAATTTTAGCATTTATTTCATTTTCAATTGCTTTTTTATAATCATCTCTAGACATAGATGTATTTCTATATTGAAAATGCAATAAATACCATAGTTCAAACGCTTCATTAGACCAACCTACTTTTATACCATTACTTTCAGCCAAATAAATTGCTCCATTAAAATTATTTGGGCTAAAGCTATCTCTATCAAATACTGCCCAAACACTATCATATTTTTGACTTGATTTATCTCTAGCTTTTATTGTCCTTTTTACCAAATCTTTTGTATTAGAACCTTCTCCAATGGTTTTAATAGTATAGACAAATGATTTTACATTGGTTTTAAAAGATTTAAAATAATTTGGCTCAGTTTTTTCTCCTTCGCAAACAATTAAAAAATAAACCCTAACTTCTTTAGTGTTTTCTCTTCGTTTTCTTTCAACTCGATTATGACGTTTTAAAATGGCATTGTCAATTTTAATAATATTTGCCATAATTATACTCCTTCAAAATTAGAAATATATGGAATAGCTCCATAACGTCCTCTAATATAATCTGCTTCAAAGCTTCTATCTTTTCTAATGGTTTTACCATCTTCATCTTTAAACTCCAGTAAGGAATACATATCAGTAGCTTCAAATTCATCTTTTTCGGTAAACCAAATTTGATCTCTTCTAAAAAGATTTGCACCAAGTAAATTAGTATCGTGGGTTGTGAAAATTAGTTGTGCATTTTTCGGGTTAGTTTCTGGATTGTTGAATAATTTGATGATTTCTTGAGTTAAAATAGGATGTAGTTTTGAATCAAGTTCGTCAATAATTAAAACTAGTCCGAGCTGAATAGATAAAAGGACAAAACCTGATAAGTCGAAAATTTTATTTGTCCCAGATGATTCTTGATCACTTAACTTAAATTCATAATTTGAAATCACACTCCCTTTACTATCATAAACATTATGCAATGTTTTAATTCTATTTCCAAAAGCTAAACCTTCAATGTTTTCAAGACTAAAATTTTCAAAACCTAAATCTAATTTTCTAATAAAAGTATTTAATATTTCCCTATCCTTATCGTTGTCACACATCATATTAGTTGCAAACACACTGTCCCTATGCTCTAAACCCGACCTAACGTATAGATTGGAGATATTCTGCATTATTGTTTTTGCTACATCACTATTGAACTGATCCACCAATGGAAGAAATAACCCATTATCTCTTGTCTTATTCTCTAGTCCTTTTGCTTCATCAAAAATATCTGCAACACCAATTCCATCTATACTTCGTGTAAAATAAATAATTTCTTTTTTTGAATTATCATTTAAAACATATAACCATTCCGAAATTACTTTATTATTATCTACTTCGAAACCATAACGATAACGTTTATTCAAATCTGTTAAAAGTATTTCAAAAAAAGAAGGTTTGTTTTCTGTTTCTGTACTTAACAAAAAAGGCTTTGCATTTAACTTATCAGTGGAATTAAGTTTAGAGGAATTTTTAATTGTATTAACCATAAAATCCAAAGCACTAATAAAATTGCTTTTCCCACTTGAATTGGCTCCATAAATAACTGCCGAACGAAGTACATTGTATTTGCCTTCTTTTACAACATTATTCTTAAGTTCAGAAATACCTCCAGCTTCTAAACTAAAAGTTTTTTTATCTTTAAATGATAAAAAATTCCCAACTGTAAATTCTAGTAACATAATTTTATATTTTTTTGAGAAAAAATCTCAATTTATTAACAAATGTAAATATAAAATATTTACAAAAACATAAAATTGAGAAATTTTCACATATTTATAACTAAATAACTTCTTCTATAATATATTTTACACCGTTAATTTCGAAAGAAAATCCAACTTGCTTTCCCATTAATTGACTTCCTAAGGGTGATTGTGGAGAAATCGCAAATATATTTTGAGAGTCAATTGTAATTTTTGGTAAAGCTACAGAAATATAAACGGTCAAATTATTGGTTTTTATCAAACTACCAATGGCTACTTTGTTGTGAACTTGTGAAGCATCTATTTTATCTAATATTGTTTTTTGATCTATTGACTCTTTGAGTTTATGCGTCAATTTTTCCTGTTCAATATGCATCATCGACAAGGCTGTTTCGTGCTTATCGCCAGCAGAACCTTTGGCATCGTTTTTTGAATCTTCGGTCAATGCGGAAATCATATCTTGAAAAACATCGATTTTATCTTGAACCAATTGAAGGTATTGTTGGTGAATTTTTTGTTTGAGAGTCATTCTTTCTGGTTTAACCGCAAAGTTAGCTGAGTTTTTCGCAAAGCGCACAAAGAAAAACATTTATAAAAGAATATTGTTTCTAAAAACTCTTAAAACGCTGCGAATGACTTTGCATTCTTTACGGTCAAATACTAAAAATCAAACTTATAACTCGCTCCCAAAATAACTTGTGCTCCTTGAACGGGATAATTCAACCAACGGTTGTAGTTTTGGTTCGCAAGATTATTTCCTTTTAAGAAAGCTGTTAATCGTTCATTATACTTGTATCCAATATGTGCATTGATATCAAAATAACTATCTAAAGTTTTTATAACATCTGCATTTAGAGCAAAAGGTAAATTCGTAAATTCGTCTTTGCGTTCGCCTACATAAAATAATTGAGAACCAGCATACCATTTTGCTCCAATATTGAAATCGGTGGTAAATGTTGCTTTTACAGCAGGCAAATTCCAAGCTCTTGATTCAAAAGTGGTGTTGTAATTATTGTATTCTGCACTTAATCCTAAAGACACATTTTTATTTATATCAGACTTTATTTCTCCAAAAATTGTTGCTGTACTTACGTTATCATAAACCACAGTAAACGAATTCCCGAAGCTGTAATTGGCAATTGGCAGAAGTAAATACGGATTTGATTTAAACAAGGCTTTGTCTTTTGTAGCATTATATGATGCTTTGATATTATATGCTAATGAACTAGATAGCTTTCCTCGCAATCCGGCAAAAACATCGTACTGTTGATTGGTTGGTTGAATGGACAATGTTGGCGATAAAAACTTATTACTATTCGTAAAATCCGCATACGAATTCTGTATTAACTTTCCTTCAGCCCCACCAAAAGCAATCATCAAATCACTTACTAATTTATAGGATGCGTTAATTTTTGGGTAGATAAAAAATTTACTGCTTGAATTGTTATTAACTCCTCCAAAAACATCTTTCCCTTTAGAATAAAAAACCACATCAGCTCCCAATTCTACAGATAAATCGTCTTTTAAAATTTGAAAACTTGGATTGATGTTAAAAATTAAATTGGATGTTTTAATATTTGAATTTGTTCCAACCTGAGCTATTCCGGTTAAATAAGTAGTATCAAATTCGGTATTTAAATAATCAACTCCAAATTTAGTTTTTACTGAAGCATCTCCAAAGTCGAAAGTAAAATCTGGCTTGATTACAAACCTGTTTTCTTTGGAATTATAATTATCCGAAAACGAAACAAAGTTTACATTTAGTTTGTTAAAAAAACTATTGCTAATAGTCAATTCAGAACCTAGATTTATGGTGTTAAATTGATGATTTGGATCTAAGTTTCCAATCAAATTTGCATTGAAATTTGTGTTATCTAATGGGACACCATACCAGTTATACCCTTCCCTTTTATAGCCTAAATTAGCACAAAACTTGGTGTCATTTCTTTGGTAACCATACAAAACATCTGCTGCTGTTTCAGCAAACTTGTCATCAAGAACTACTCCTTTTATGCCGCCTTGTGATGATTGATGGCGCAACATTGCTCCAAGATATTGGTACTTATCCAACTCGTGAGTTACGAATAAATCCGCATTTAAAGTGGCATAATTTCCAAATCCTAAAGTCAAATAGTTTGAAAACAAACGTTCCAGTATAGCCTTATCAACTGCTGCTGCTTTTCCTTTTGACGGTGTAAAAGTTGACGCCACAGGAAAAGAAAATATCTGGTATTTTATAGTTTCTTTTTTATTGGTTTCGGTATCTTCAAGCGAAGGTATTTCGTTAATTTTATTAGCATCAGAAACAGTTGGCGTATACGGTTTTACAACGTTTACGACTTCGGTACCTATATTCTCTTCTTTCTTTTGGGCGAAAGAAAATTGAATAATTAAAAAGAGACTAATAGATAATAGACGGATAGATAATAGACTTGCTGACGATGATATATGTGATTTATTTTGAATCATTAATTTTGATTTAAAGTATTTTGAAATGACATTGTGGCTCTTTGAAAATCTTCGATTTTAACTTCTATTTCATTAGTTTTTTCATTTGAAATAAAATTTTTCATATTCGACAATAATAATTGTGTTTGTAGCTCAAATGATGATCCTAAAGAAATATCCAAAAAATGACTAAATGATTTATTTGTTCTACTAGAGCCTTCAGAAATATTAGATGGAATTGACACAGCACATCTATTCATTTGAGAAATTAAACCAAACTTTTCAGAAGTTGGAAAATCATCTGTTAAATCGAAAATTATTTTTGCTAGCTCCATTCCCATTTGCCAGATTTTGAGTTTCTTAAAGTTGTGTCTCTTGAAATCAGTCATATTATTTCTTCTCTTTTTAGTCTTTTATCTATCTGTCTATTATCTATCCGTCTATTATCTATCCGTCTATTAATCTTATTTAGTAATCGAGGAATTAGTTTTGGCTTCTTCTGTTTTAATTAAATTCAATTGAACTTGAGCTTCATCAACTACATCTTGAAAATCTTTGAAATTTGAAATCACACTTTCTAAAATATAAGTCGCCTGAAAACTATCCTTTAAACCGTAGAAATTTTTTGCCATCACAACCAATCCTTTGGCTCCAAAATATTTGTAGCCCGAATAATCTTTAGACAATTTCTGAATAACCTTGTTTGAATCTTCAAATTTGGAATCTTTATTTTTAAAATACGCATCATAATACAAAGCTTCGGCAGCCAATTCTCCTTTAGCGATTTTTTGCAATTTTGCATAAGCTTCTTTGGCTTTTATTTCGTCGTTTACTTTTATTGCTGATCGAGCAATAATAATTTGGGCATCGCTTTTTACCTTATCTTCTGTTTTTGGATTTTGCAACACTTTGTCAGCATAAATCACGGCATTAGCATAATCTTTTTCGTTATAATAGCTTTTCATCAAATTGGCTTGTGCATAAGTTTTATTTTGAGGAAACTCTGATTCGGTTTCTAATCGAACTAAAACTGGAATTGCCTTTGCATAATTTGTATTTTTTAGATATATCTGACTCAATCTCGACAATGCTTGTTCTGTATATTGACTTCTAGCTTTGCTAATAATAAACTCATAACTCGGAATTGAGTTGGCAGATTCTTCCTTATAATAAGATTCGGCCAAAAAGAAATTGGCTTTAAGCGAATGAATTCCTTTAGGAAAACCCTTCACATAGCTTGATAAATTCTTAATAGCTTCTTTAGTATTTCCTTGCAAATACTGCTTTTCGGCTGCTTCGTAGGTATCGTTGTCCAAATCAGCATCAGTCACTTCAACAAAATCGAGCGATTTTACCCAAGTAGCATATTCATCAACTTGACCTTTATCTACATAAATCAATCTTGCGGTTTTTACAGCTTCAATTGCTTCGTCCGATTTTGGAAATTCTGCTACTACTTTTTTGAATTTTGCTAAAGCCAAATCGTCTTTATCTCCATTATAATAAATTAATCCTTGTCGCAAAATCGCTTTGGAAGTATAGCTTCCGCCTTTAAATTCGGTAATTAATTGATCGTAGGTTTTGATTGCTGATGCTGTTTCGTTTTCGGCAGTATACGTATTTGCCAATTCAAACAAAGCATCGTCACGATAACCCGATTTTGGAAAATTCTTTAAAAAAAGATTAAAATCAGAAATTTTCTTGTCATTTTTGGATACAAAACCATAGCTCATCGCTTTTTGATAAGCCGCATAATCAGCATCGATACTTTTTAAATCGATGGCTTTATTATAAGCTTCCATTGCTGGAAAGTATTTTGTAGTTACAAAACGAGAATCGCCCAGACGTAAGTAGGCATCAGTCAAACGGATTTTATCATCTTTAGAAACATCGATATATTTCTGAAAAAAATTGCCGGCTTGCTCATATTCTTTCATTTTAAAATGACTGTATGCAATATTATAATTGATATTTACAAACTCGGGCGTATTTTTAGATTCTGCAAAACCTATAAACTGTTTGTAACTCAAAACAGCGTTGGTATAATCTTCTTGTACAAACTCTGTTTCGCCTTTCCAAAAAGTAGCGCGAGCAGTAAATTTTGCATCTTTTTGTTCTGCAATAGACTTCTTAAATAATGATAAGGCTTCTTTATAATTTCCGTCGGTAAAAAGTTCTAAACCACGATAAAAAGTAACTTTCTGATACGTTAATTTGTTGGCAGGAGCTTTATTTTTTTCTAATAAAATCAAAGCGCCAGCATAATTTTTGGATGTAATAAATGAATTAATTAGCAAATTTTCGATTTCTGTTTTATTTGGCGAAGCAGTATATTTGGTCATAAATCCAGACAAAACATCAGGCACGCTTTGGTAGGAATTTCCAATATCATAACTCAAACGAGCATAATTCAAATAAGCATCTTCTTGAATTTTTAAATCAAAAGTCATTTCTGAAGCATTCTTGAAAGCATTTAATGCTTGAGGTTTTTTATCGGTTTTCAGATAACTTTCACCCAAGTGATAATAGGCATTTTGGGCTACAGCATCTTTACCACCAATAATCTTATTAAATTGTGCTATGGCATTTTCAAAATCATTTTGTTTGTAATAAGCATATCCCAATTGATAAAAATCGGTGTTATTCCACTTGCCTTTTTTACCTTTATATTCTTTTAGAAACGGAATTGCCTCATTATACTTTTTCAAATTAAAATAGCTTTCACCAATAATTTTGTTGAGCTCCGATTTTTCGATTGCATTTGAACCAAACATTGCAGCTTGACCTAACTTAATTGCTTGGTCAAACTTGCCCAGCTTAAAATTCATATCTGCTTGAAAATATGATAGTTTTTCTTTATATTTTTCTTCGCCAGAAACTTGGTCAAAATATTTAGAAGCTTCTTTATAATCGTCGCCTTCATAAGCCAAAAAGCCTAAATAATACTTGGCTTGCGAACCATATTCTTGAGAGTTTACTACTTTATTAAAATATTCTCTGGCTTCTTTTTTCTTACCAGCGTTAAAAAAACTATATGCTTTATAGAAGCTAAAACGTTCCATCTCGCTCGATGTCAAAGTGCTTTCGTCTACTTTATCAAACCATTCTACTGCTTGTGCATACTTTCCTTGCTCAAAATAATAAGTTGCCACTTCAGAATATGCCAAATTTTGTTTGGTGCTTGTTGGATAATTTTTTACAAAATTTTCCATTGCTTCATCAGCATTATTTTGATTTAATCTGATGGCACAATTGGCAGAATAATAGGCACAATCGGATTGAATCTCAAGATTAGAATTTTGTTGTTTGACTTTATCAAAAATAATTTGAGCCGATTGGTACTGCTTGTTGTTATAAAGAGTCAATGCTTTATTATAATTTGCCAAATCATTTGTGTAAATTGCAGATTGTTGTGCAAAAACTTGGCTTATACCAAATAACGAAAAAAGAAGTAATGACAATGAAAATTTTTGCATTGATATCAGGTTTTAGAATTTCAAATATAACATTTTCTTAATCTTAAAACGACGAAAACAAGGCTTTAGTATTCATAATTTACCAACAACTGAAATTTTATTTTGAATAAGAAACATAACTTATTACTTTTACCAAATAAAACACATCAAAATGTCAAATACCATATTATCTCTTCAAGACGTAAACATTTATCAATCAGGTAATCAAATCATTTCAGATATAACTCTAAGTGTCAATCCTGGTGAATTTATCTATATAATAGGTAAGACTGGTTCGGGTAAAAGTAGTTTTATGAAAACATTGTATGGTGATTTACCACTTACTGATGGTCAAGGTACAATTGTAGACTATGATTTGAATGGTTTGATAGACAAAGACATTCCGTTTTTGAGAAGAAAAATCGGAATGGTTTTTCAAGATTTTAAATTACTGCCAGATAGAACTGTTGCGGATAACTTATTGTTTGTATTGAAAGCTACTGGCTGGAAAGACATTCAAGAAATGGATAATAAAGTAGACGAAGTACTTCAAAAAGTAGGTATGGATGCTATGAAAAATAAAATGCCGCATCAACTATCAGGCGGTGAGCAACAATGTGTGGCTATAGCACGTGCTTTACTTAATGATCCTGAATTAATTCTAGCAGATGAACCTACAGGAAATCTTGACCCACAAACAAGTGGTGAAATTCTTGAGGTTTTAAAGAAGATCAATTCTCAGGGAAAAACCATTATTATGGCTACTCACGATTATGCGTTGTTGATGAAATATCCATCAAAAACATTAAAGTGTGAAGACGGAGCCATTTTTGAGGTCGTACAAAGAGCAGTTTAAAAATAATAAAAAGAGAAACCCAATAAGTTTCTCTTTTTTATTCAGGATAAGCAACCTCACCTTGCCAATTTGAAAATCCTCCTTCGAGATTATAAGTTGTTTCAAATCCTAGTTGATTCATTACGGCACAAGCTTGCGCACTTCTTCCACCAGCTTTGCAGTATACATAATAGTTTTTTGTCTTGTCAAGCACTTTAACTTCTTCAATAAAACCTTGTCCTTTATAGATATCAATATTTATAGCCGATGATATAATTCCATCAGCACATTCGTCTTCGGTTCTTACATCTAGTATAATTGCGTTATTGTCATCATTTAATTTAGATGTCCAATCTTGTTGTGATAAATTCATAAAAAAATATTTTTTCAAAAATAAGAATTTCAATTCATAAGCAGTACAATTATTTAACAAAAATTTAATACACATTTGTATATACAAATAAAAAATAATTATACATTTGTACATACAAATTTTGTAAACGTAATAATGAAAATCGAAGAAGAAATAAAAAGCACTGTAACGATTGACTTAGCAAAAAAAGTATTGCTTAATATTTCTTTTACAAGAAATGTTTTAAGTGATAAATTTCAGGAAATCATAAAACCTTATGATTTATCAGGAGAGCAATATAATGTGTTGCGTATTTTGAGAGGTCAGAAAGGCAAACCAGCCAATATGAGCGTAATTCAAGATCGAATGATAGCAAAAAACAGTAATACAACAAGGCTTATTGACAAATTATTGCTGAAAGAAATGGTTACTCGCAAAGAATGTCCTGCCAATAGACGAAAAATAGAAATTCTAATTACACAAAAAGGATTGGATATTCTATCTGAACTAGATCCGTTAGTTATTCTTCACGAAAAACATTTTGCCGAAAAACTTACAAAAACCGAATTAGAACAATTAAACAAATTATTAGAAAAATACCGAAGTTAATTATGAACACATTTTTAGAAAACCAGAATTGGCGATATGCCACCAAAAAATTTGATGCTACAAAAAAAGTATCAACCGAAGATTTAGAAACGATAAAAGAAGCTATTCGTTTGAGCTCTTCTTCATACGGATTACAACCATATAAAGTTTTGATTATCGAGAATCCTGATGTAAGAGAACAATTAAAGCCATTTTCTTGGAATCAATCGCAAATTACTGATGCTTCACAATTGATAGTTTTTGTCAATGAAACTAAAATTACAGAAGAATCTATAGACTCTTATGTTAAAAATATGAGTGAAACAAGATCTATTCCTGCAGAAAATCTTCAAGGATATTCAGATTTTATGAAATCTAAATTACTATCATTATCTGAAGAGCAAACAACTATTTGGACTGCTAAACAAACTTATCTTGCTTTAGCAAATTTACTAAACGCTGCAGCAGAACTCAAAATAGATGTTACTCCTATTGAAGGATTTGAATCTGAAAAATACAATCAAATATTAAATCTAACAGAAAAAGGGTTAAACGCTTCTGTTGTGGCAACAATAGGTTATCGCCACAATGATGATGACACACAGCATTATAAAAAAGTTAGAAAATCAACAAATGAATTATTTATCAATTTATAATTATTAACAACAAACAAGTAAAACAATGAAAAATTTAAAAACTATTGCAATTGCATTATTAGTAGCATTCGGAACTACTGTTTCAGCTCAAACAACAAAAAAAGTAGATGTTGCCAAAAGTAACGTGAACTGGGTTGGAAAAAAAGTAACTGGTCAACATTCTGGTACAATTAACTTAAAAGACGGAAACCTAGTTTTCAATGGAAAAAAACTAGTAGGTGGCGATTTTACTGTTGATATGACAAGTATTAACACAACAGATTTGCAAGCTGGAAAAGGTAAAGAAGATCTTGATGGTCACTTGAAAGCTGATGATTTCTTTGGTGTTGCTAATCATCCGACAGCCAATTTGGTTTTTAAAACTATTGGAGCAAAAACAAAAAACTCATATACTGTAACTGCAGATTTGACCATCAAAGGAATAACAAATCCAATCACCTTCGATATAGTTTTAAACAAATCAGTAGCTACTGCTAAATTAGCAGTTGACAGAACCAAATACGACATCAAATACGGTTCAGGAAGCTTCTTTTCAAATCTAGGTGACAAAACTATTTCAGACAACTTTGATTTGGCTGTTAATTTGAAATTCTAATTTATATTATATCAACAAAAACCTCGAACTAGTTCGAGGTTTTTTGTTAATTAATAATATATTTGTAGCTTAAATAGTATAAATAATTAAATTTTAAGCATTTAATCGAAAAAACAATGCGTTTAGTCTAATTAATTGTACTTTCATATTCTGTAATCGTAATTACTTTGATATGAAAAAGTTAATAGTAGTGATTTTAATCACATTTTCTAGCAAAAGCATTGTAGCTCAACAAAATGTAGGGATTTCTGGAAACAGTAATTGGACTAACTTGTGGACCAATTTTAATCCGAAAAGCATTGAATATAATGAAGCGAATGAAATACTTTCGGGTAACATTACAGAAAACAAAACATTATATAAAAAAAATGTATACTTATTAAATGGAACTGTTGTAGTAAAAAACAATGCTATACTAACTATTGAACCTGGTACTGTAATTCGCGGAGATGTTGAAACAATTGGTACATTACTTATTGCAAAAAACTCAAAACTTATTGCAAACGGAAATTTAACCGATCCTATTATTTTTACCTCAAATAAACCCTCAGGTCAAAGACGTCCTGGTGATTGGGGTGGTATTATACTATATGGTGATGCACCAATAAACACACACGGAGGGTTTTCAAACTTAGATGTTGTAGATTCAAATCAATGTGGCATTTATGGAGGAAACAATGCGGATAGTGACTCTGGTGTAATCAATTTTATTAGAATTGAATTTGCAGGTAAAAAAGTAAGTAAATCTAAAGAATTTAATGGATTGACCATAGCTGGTGTTGGTAAGAAAACCATTTTAAGCAACATACAAGTTAGTTTTTCTGATGATGATTCATTCGAAATGTATGGTGGAAATGTAATTTTAAACAATCTGGTTTCTTACAGATCAACTGATGATGATTTTGATTTTACAGAAGGAACGCAAGCAACTATTTCAAACAGTTTGGCACTGAGAAATCCATACAATTCAGATACAGCTATTTCTAGAAGTTTTGAAATTGGAAATTATAGTAAAAAAGAAAATACAGATTTTTCAAAAAAAGCTACTTCTGTAATTGCTAACAACGTAACCCTTGTAAATACTGAAGAGAATGCAAGTGGATTAGTTAAAGAGGCAATTTATATTACTGAAGGTTGTGCCTTAAAGCTTACGAATAGTTTAGTATATGGTTATAGCCAAGGTATGATTTTAGATGATAAAATTTCAACTAACGATGGTCTAAAAAATATAATATTGGATAATGTTCAATTCTATTCTGTAAATAAAATTGCTAAATTCGAAACTGTTACAACTAAATTAGCCTATAATACCGATTTTCAAATAACAACAGCCAATCAAATTGATATATTCTATGAATCAAACTTCAAAAAACCTATTGATTTTAGAATAAAAAATGCTTCAAGTTTTGCATACAATAAATAAAAAATAAATAAATGCCTTTTTTTAAATAAAATTTACTAATATTGTACTTCTATTATGAAAACAATTTTAAATAATACTTGGTGGTGGAACAATTTACGTCAAACGTCGTGAAGTAGTCTACTTATGAGTATATTTAAATTAAAAATATCAAAAAAGGCTTGTCAATCACGACAAGCCTTTTTTTTGTTAAAAAAAATCAAAATGATGCAATACAAACTAAATACTTTTCACAAACAAATTTTGGCCGATACTATAACGCCAGTAAGCGTTTATTTGAAAATTCGAGATAAATTCCCGAATAGTCTTTTACTGGAAAGTTCCGATTATCGAGGCAACGATAACAGTTTCTCCTATATATGTTGCAACCCGATTGCAAGTATCAAAATCGAAAACGAAATTGTAACCCAATATTTCCCTGACGGAACTTCAACAAAATTTGATATAACAAAAACGATAAACATTCCAGAAGTGATACAGAATTTTGCGTCACAATTCGAATCTCAAAAAAACGATTTCAAGTTTATCAATAACGGTTTGTTTGGTTACATTTCTTATGATGCGGTTCGCTATTTCGAGAAAATAGAAATTTCAAAAAAAGAAAACAATCTGGAAATTCCAGAAGTTTATTATGCCATTTATCAAAACATAATCGCCATAAACCATTTCAAAAACGAAGCCTATATTTTTTGTCACTCAACAAACGGTGAAAATAATATCCAAGAAATAGAGCAATTGTTACAATCTAGAAATTTTGCATCTTATACTTATTCAAACGAGGGAAAATCAACTTCAAACCTTTCTGATGATGAGTTTAAAGCCAATGTAGCCTTAGCCAAAAAACATTGTCAGCGTGGCGATGTGTTTCAATTGGTTTTGTCACGTCGATTTACTCAAAATTTCAAAGGCGACGAATTCAATGTGTATCGTGCTTTGCGAAGCATCAATCCATCACCGTATTTGTTCTTTTACGACTACGGAAATTTCAAAATTATGGGTTCATCACCCGAAGCACAAATTGTTGTCAAAAACAGAAAAGCCGAAATTCACCCAATTGCTGGAACTTTCAAACGAACAGGAAACGATGAGCAAGATGCAATTTTAGCAAAGAAATTACAAGACAATCCAAAAGAAAATTCCGAACACGTTATGTTGGTCGATTTAGCCAGAAACGATTTAAGTCGCCACGGAAATAATGTGAAAGTCGAAAATTATTGTGAAGTTCAGTTTTTTTCTCACGTTATTCATTTGGTTTCAAAAGTAACTGGAACATTACACGAAAGTGCCACTACAATGCAAGTTGTTGCCGATACTTTTCCTGCAGGAACACTATCTGGCGCACCCAAACACAAAGCGATGCAACTCATCGAAAAATACGAAAAAACAAATCGAGATTTTTATGGTGGTGCCATAGGTTTTATGGATTTTGAAGGCAATTTCAATCACGCTATTATGATTCGAACCTTTTTGAGTAAAAACCATCAATTACATTATCAAGCCGGAGCCGGAATCGTAAATTCTTCCACCGAAGAAGACGAATTACAAGAAGTATATAATAAATTAGGAGCGTTGAATAAAGCATTGGAAATAGCAGAGAAAATCTAGAAAATAGAGAAAAGAAAAAAAGTTTTTTTTAATTTCAGTAATAAAATTGAAAACTCTATACCTCCAATCTCTACGTTAAAAAAAAGAATATGAAAAAAATAGTACTCATAGACAATTACGATAGTTTTACTTATAATCTAGTGCACTATCTCGATGATTTGAATTGCAAAGTCACCGTTTTTCGCAACGACGAGTTCGATATTGACGAGTTGAAACAATTCGATAAAATTCTACTTTCGCCAGGTCCAGGAATTCCAGACGAAGCAGGATTATTGAAAGAAGTGATCAAAACGTATGCGCCAACCAAAAGTATTTTGGGCGTTTGTTTAGGACAACAAGCCATTGGAGAAGTCTTTGGCGGAAGCCTTACAAACCTAAAAAAAGTCTATCACGGAGTTGCCACAAATATAAAAATCACCAATCCAGATGCTATTCTTTTTAAAGATTTACCAAATGAATTTGAAGTAGGTCGTTATCATTCGTGGGTAGTTTCTAATGATAATTTTCCTAACGATTTAATCATTACATCAATCGACGAAAACGGACAAATTATGTCATTAAAACATAACAAATTCGATGTTCGAGGTGTGCAATTTCACCCAGAAAGTGTTTTAACGCCAAACGGCAAGAAAATTTTAGAAAATTGGGTTAACAATTAGTCTTCAGTTAAAAAATCCTTGTAAATCAGCAAAATCCGCGTCATCCGCGTTCCAATAAAATGAAAAACATATTAAACCGACTTTTCAACCACGAAACTTTATCTTCTGCCGAAGCCAAAAACGTGCTAGTCAATATCTCAAACGGAAGTTATAATCAAAGTCAAATAGCGAGTTTTTTAACCGTTTATATGATGCGAAGCATTAGCGTCGAAGAACTTTCGGGTTTTAGAGAAGCCTTGTTAGATCTGTGTATAAAAATTGATTTATCAGCTTATAATACTATCGATTTATGCGGCACTGGTGGAGACGGAAAAGATACCTTCAACATTTCAACATTGGCATCATTTGTAACGGCTGGAGCAGGAATAAAAGTTGCCAAACACGGAAATTACGGCGTTTCATCAATATCAGGATCGAGCAATGTTATGGAAAATTTAGGCGTAAAATTTAGTAATGATGCTAGTTTTCTTGAAAAATGTATTGACCAAGCAGGAATTTGTATTTTGCACGCACCTTTATTTCATCCAGCAATGAAAAACGTTGCCCCAATCAGAAAAGATTTAGGTGTAAAAACCTTCTTTAATATGTTGGGACCAATGGTGAATCCGAGTTTTCCAAAAAACCAGTTGGTTGGCGTTTTCAATCTCGAATTAGCTAGAATGTATGCCTATTTGTATCAAAATACCGATACCAATTTCAATATTTTGCATAGTTTAGATGGTTACGATGAAATTTCTTTGACAGGAAATACAAAATCCATTTCCAAAACCAAAGAAACGATGTTTTCAGCAGAAGATTTCGGATTGCAAAAACTGAATCAAATTGACATTCAAGGAGGAAAAACTATTGAAGAATCTGCCCAAATGTTCATCGATATTTTATCTGGAAAAGGAACCGATGCCCAAAATAATGTAGTTTGTGCCAATGCTGGAATGGCGATTGCAACCGTAAATAATTTGACTATTAAACAGGGATTTGAATTGGCAAAAGAAAGTTTATTATCTGGTAAAGGATTAATTGCATTAAACAAACTCAAAGAATTAAGTAATTAATAACAATTGTAATACCTAAGAATAGCAAAATCTTTGAGACTTTTGTTTCTTTTTTAAAAATAAAAAAATGAATATTTTAGATAGTATAATAACCGATAAAAAACGAGAAGTCATTCTCAAAAAATCAATAATTCCAATTTCGCAATTAGAAAATTCGGTTTTGTTTGAAAGAAAAACAATCTCATTATCTAATAATTTACGAAACAGCAATTCAGGAATTATTGCCGAACACAAACGCCGTTCGCCATCAAAACCGAACATCAACAACTCATTTACAGTGGAAGAAGTCGTAAAAGGATATGAAAATGCTGGAGTTTGTGGTATTTCTGTTCTTACTGATGGGAAATATTTTGGTGGTTCATTAGATGATTTATTACTTGCAAGAGCATCAGTAAATATTCCGTTATTAAGAAAAGAATTTATTGTTGATGAATATCAAATTGTAGAAGCAAAAGCGCACGGAGCCGATTTAATTTTACTCATCGCAGCCGTTTTAACCCGCGAAGAAATCAAGCATTTATCCGAATTTGCAAAAGCATTGCATCTTGAAGTTTTGTTGGAAGTTCATAATCTCGAAGAATTACAAAAATCGATAATGCCAAGCCTTGATATGATTGGTGTCAATAATAGAAATCTAAAAACTTTCGAAGTCAGTTTGGATTTCAGTAAACAATTAGCAAATGAAATTCCGAACGATTTTGTGAAAGTTTCCGAAAGTGGCATCTCATCAATAGAAGCAATTCAGGAACTCAAACCTTATGGTTACAAAGGATTTCTGATTGGCGAAAACTTTATGAAAACCGATAATGCAGGATTGGCTGCAACTGAGTTCATAAAAAATCTGTGTTAATCTGTGAAATCCGTGGCTAAAAATAATAATATGAAAATAAAAATCTGCGGAATGAAATATCCCGAAAATATTCTCGAAGTAAGCCAATTACTCCCTGATTATCTTGGCTTTATTTTCTACGAAAAATCATCAAGATATTTTGATGGCGAAATTCCTGAAATACCAAATTCAATCAAGAAAGTAGGCGTTTTTGTAAATGCAACATTAAAAGAAATAATTTCAAAAATAAAAAAATACAATTTAGACATTATTCAACTTCACGGAAATGAAACCCCAGAATATTGCGAAAATCTAAAGAATGATAATCTAGAAATAATAAAAGTTTTTTCTGTCGATGATGATTTTAATTTTGAAGAATTATCCAAATACGAAAATGTCTGCGATTATTTCCTATTCGACACCAAAGGAAAATTACACGGCGGAAATGGCGTTACTTTCAATTGGCAAATATTGGAGAAATACAAATCGAAAAAACCATTAATCCTTTCTGGTGGTATCGGAATCGAAGAAATTGAAAAGATTAAAAAATTGAATTTACCAATTTATGCTATTGATATAAATAGCAAATTTGAAATTGAACCAGGATTAAAAAACACACAATTATTACAACAATTTATAACACAATTATAAAAATGACTACAACATACCACGTTAACGAAAAAGGATTCTACGGCAATTTTGGCGGTGCATACATTCCAGAAATGCTTTATCCAAATGTAGAAGAATTACGCCAAAATTATCTCAAAATAACAGCGGAACCATCTTTTCAAGAAGAATTCGAATATTTGCTAAAAGATTATGTAGGTCGCCCTACTCCACTTTATTTTGCGGAGCGATTGTCCAAAGAATACAACACAAAAGTCTATCTCAAACGAGAAGATTTGTGTCACACAGGCGCGCACAAAGTCAATAATACCATTGGTCAAATTCTAGTGGCAAAACGACTTGGCAAAACAAGAATTATTGCTGAAACTGGAGCAGGACAACATGGCGTAGCAACCGCAACAGTTTGTGCCTTAATGGGTTTGGAATGCATTGTGTATATGGGCGAAGTCGATATCAAGCGACAAGCACCAAATGTAGCACGAATGAAAATGCTAGGCGCAGAAGTTCGACCAGCAACATCAGGCTCAAAAACCTTGAAAGATGCTACCAACGAAGCGATTCGAGATTGGATAAACAATCCTGAAAACACCTATTATATTATAGGTTCCGTTGTTGGGCCACATCCTTATCCTGATATGGTGGCGCGTTTTCAAGCCGTGATTTCCGAAGAAATCAAAACACAATTACTCGAAAAAGAAGGACGTGAAAACCCTGATTATGTCATTGCTTGTGTTGGTGGTGGAAGCAACGCTGCTGGAACTTTCTATCATTTTTTAGACAATCCAGAAGTGAATATTATTTCGGTTGAAGCCGCAGGAAAAGGTATCGATACTGGCGAAAGTGCAGCAACTTCTGCACTTGGTAAAATCGGTATTATTCACGGTTCAAAAACCCTTTTGATGCAATCGCCTGATGGTCAAATTACCGAACCTTATTCGATTTCTGCAGGTTTAGATTATCCAGGAGTTGGTCCAATGCACGCCCATTTATTCGAAACCAAACGTGCAGAATTCATTGCCATTACCGATGAAGATGCGATGAATTGGGGTATCAAACTATCCAAAACCGAAGGCATAATTCCTGCCATAGAAACTGCTCACGCATTTGCCATTCTCGATGTCAAGAAGTTTAAACCGACTGATATTGTGGTTATTAACTGTTCTGGGCGTGGCGACAAAGATTTGAATACTTACATAGATTATTTTAAGTTATAATTGGGCGTTACCCCGATGAAAAATCGGGGTCGGGCTTTCCGCTATATCTTTTTTGTGGCTGAAAAAGCCACAAAAAAGGATACCGCTTTAATCCCTAACGCAAAAGAATAACTATTATCCTAACAGGTTTTGAAAACCTGTTAGGTATTAAAATTTACAAAAATTAATATTAAAAAATAAACCTAACAGGTTTTTAAAACCTGTTAGGATAACACACATAAAATGAATCGAATAAATCAAAAACTCCAAGAAGACAAAAAATTATTATCCATCTACTTTTCAGCAGGATATCCAAACCTAAACGATACCGTACAAATCATTCAAGATCTAGAAAAATCTGGAGTCGATATGATTGAAATTGGTTTACCATTTAGTGATCCACTAGCCGATGGGCCAACTATTCAAGAAAGTTCGACCATCGCCTTACAAAACGGAATGACTACAAAATTGCTTTTTGAACAACTTTCCAACATCCGCGAAAGCGTAAAAATTCCGTTAATTATTATGGGATATTTCAACCCAATGTTACAATATGGTGTCGAGGAATTTTGCAAAAAATGTCAAGAAATAGGTATCGACGGATTAATAATTCCAGATTTACCAGTAGATATCTACGCGGAGAATTACAAAGAAATATTCTACAACTACGGATTAATCAATATACTTCTCATCACACCACAAACCTCAGAAAGTAGAATTCGATACATCGATTCAGTTTCTAACGGGTTTATTTATATGGTTTCCTCAGCATCAGTTACTGGTGGAAGTTCAACTGAATTTGGTGATGCACAACAAAACTATTTCAAACGAATTGCCGATATGAAATTACAAAATCCACAAATTGTAGGTTTTGGAATTAACAATAAATCAACATTTGATCAAGCCACAAAATATGCAAAAGGCGCAATAATTGGCAGTTCTTTTATTAAATTTTTATCAAAAAATAATCAAATCTATCATTTTGTTGAAGAATTTACAAAATAAATTAAACATTAGTATTTGTTTAAAAGTTAAATTAATGTTAAATTATACTATAATTAACCATTGTTAAATTATTGTGAATGCGCTTTTAATCGTTAAAATATGTCTTTAAACCGATTTTAATGTTTTATCTTATAAAAAAATAATCAAAATTAAATTGCGAATAAATCAATAAATTAAAATTATACATAAATAATTAATAGTTTTACAACGTAAATTTTAAAAAATATTAACCAACCAACCAACCAACCAATTAAAACTATTATTTATGAAATCAACCAAATTAGCATTAGCATTATTAACAGTAGGGATTTTTTCTTCATGTAGCAAAAATGAAGATACTGAAATTTTTACACCTGTAGCAAGTAGTATAGAACAACCATCTGCTATAAATAAAGAATGTAGTTATGTAGATGGCAACTGGGCTTCGGCTGCAACTTTATACACAACATTACCAAATTCAGGGAGTACAACAGGAGCAAGTCTAATGACCACTCAAAATTCTTCAATAGCCTCTTTTTGGGGAAGAAGTGCACCAACATTCCGTTTTGTTAGAGATTTAACAACACCAAGTTCTACTTTTAATGCAATTTCTTACGGTAATGGTAAAATTTATTTTGGTGAGGCTATTTTCAAATGGGCTTACAACAGAGATAGTTCTAACTTAATCAATGTAATGATTTTAGCTCATGAATATGGTCATCAATTACAATATATTTTTGGACTACCATCTGTTTCAGAAAGTACTGTAAGACCAAATGAACTTGAAGCTGATGGCTTTGCAGGATACTATTTAAGAAGAGGTTACGGAAAGTCAACGTTTGCTTCAATAGCAACTGCATATGATGCAGCTTTTGCTATTGGTGATAATAATGTGACAAGCCCAGGACATCATGGCACACCAGCACAAAGAAGATCTGCAGTTCGATTAGGTTTCTTATTAGCAGATCCTGCAAATTCAAAATTAAGTGCTACTTCTTTTGATTATAACTTTTTCTACTATTATACAGGTGTAAAAAATGGTACATATCGTAAAGCTAAACCTGCTGGATATAGCGAAAAAATGGATCAAATTATTAAATTACACGAAGATGAGTTAAGAAGAATACAATCAGGTGAAATGTCTGATGAAGAATATTTCAACTTACAATAATTCAAAAATAAAATTTTTAAAAAGCTGCTCAATTGGGCAGCTTTTTTTATATATCCCAATTTAACATTTCATTACTAGTGTTGAGTATTTGAATCACAATATTTAATACTATATTTGCAAAAAATTTCACAACTATGAATTTACAAAACATACCGAATATCAAACATTTAGAGAGTGGAAACTTCTTTATACTAGCTGGTCCTTGTGCAATTGAAGGCGAAGAAATGGCAATGCGAATTGCAGAAAAACTAGTAGGTATTACTGATAAATTACAAATTCCTTATGTTTTTAAGGGTTCGTTCAAGAAAGCCAATCGTTCTAGAATTGATAGTTTTTCGGGAATAGGTGATGAAAAAGCATTGAAAATTTTACAGAAAGTAGCTAAAGAATTTGGAGTTCCAACGGTAACTGATATTCATTCCAATGAAGATGCTGTTATGGCTGCCGAATATGTTGATGTATTGCAAATTCCTGCGTTTTTAGTGCGTCAAACTGATTTAGTTGTCGCTGCGGCAAATACTGGAAAAACTGTCAATTTAAAAAAAGGACAATTTATGAGTCCGGAAAGCATGAAACACGCTGTGCAGAAAGTTTTGGATTGCAATAACCAAAATGTAATGGTTACCGATAGAGGTTCTATGTTTGGTTATCAGGATATGATTGTCGATTTTAGAGGAATTCCTACGATGCAAACTATGGCAACTACGGTACTAGATGTGACACATTCGTTGCAACAACCCAATCAAGTGGCTGGCGTGACTGGCGGAAGACCTGATATGATAGAAACCATTGCCAAAGCGGGTATTGCTGTGGGCGTAGATGGCATTTTTATAGAAACCCATTTTGATCCTGCTAATGCTAAAAGTGATGGTGCCAATATGCTACATTTAGATTATTTTGAAGGTTTAATGACCAAATTAGTGGCTATTCGCCAAACAATTAATCAGTTTTAATTTCCCAAATAATTTAATTTAACCTACTACTACCCTAGCTAGCCCTGATAGTAGTGAAAACCCCACAGGAAAAAAACTATTTTTTCTTGGCAGAAAAGAGCGACCAAAGGAAGCTCCTTTTTTGACATTAGAAAAAAAGTTTTTTGACGAGGAGTTGGAACGAATAGCAGGAATGGCTCCAAATTATTATGAAAAAAATACTTCTAGTTACTTTACTTTTTATTTCTAATTTTTGTTTTTCACAAGATTCATTACAAACAAAATATACGGCTCACAACAAAGGAAAATTCTTTGTGTATTGGGGCGGAAATAGGGAATCATTTTCAAAATCAGATATTAATTTTTCTGGGAATGGTTACAATTTTACAGTAGAAAATGCTAGTGCAAACGACAAGCCTAAAGGTTGGCATATTGATTATTTTAATCCCGCAAGAATGACAATTCCTCAAACTAATTTTAGATTGGGGTATTTTATTTCGGATAAATATGCGGTGTCGATTGGGGTGGATCATATGAAATATGTGATGAATCAGAATCAAACGGCGAAAATAAATGGGTTTATAAATTTGCCTAATGAGGATCCTGCGGCGATTCACAATGGAATTTACAATGGCAATCCGAAAGTTTTAACGGAGGATTTTTTGACTTTTGAACACACGGATGGTTTGAATTATGTGAATGCAGAAGTGGCTCGATATGATGATTTGTCCAAATATATTGGTTTGCCAAATACGGATAAGTTTCAGATAAATCTTGTTGAAGGTCTTGGTGCTGGTATTTTATACCCAAAAACAAATGCTAAGGTATTGAGCAAAACCCGTCACGACGATTTTCATATTTCAGGATATGGAGTATCAGCAAAAATGGGATTGAATTTTACTTTTTTCAAACATTTTTTCATTCAAACGGAACTTAAAGGTGGATTTATTGAGATGAATGATGTGAAAACTACGTTTGATGATGCGGACAAGGCAAGGCATCATTTTTGGTTTTTGCAACGTATAATTACAATAGGAGGAGTTTTTAGAATCTAATTATTTGTAAACTTCTTTAGCTTCGTGAATGACTTCTCGCAAAACTTTGTCGGGAATGGTATCTAATTCAAAATAGCGAAGTGATTTAATTTGCGTTCTGTTCTCTGATGTTAAAAATTCTTGATGGTTTTTTATTTGATTTCCATAAAAAAAAGCAATATCTACAAACTTTTTCTTGTGACTTGCATTGATGTAGCAAAATGGTTTTTTTCCTAAATAATAAAAAGGAATATTCCATTTGAAAAGCATTTCGGCTTCTGGGAATTCTTGCTCCATAACAGAACATACATAATATATAATTTCTTGATAGTGTTTCGGCTGATTGAATATGTATTCTTGAGCTGGTTTCATTTTGTAAAAATAAATAAAAAAATATTTGGTTGGGTGGAAATTATTTTTAACTTTGCAATTCAAAGTACTTTATAAAATGGAAAATAAAAATTATTTAGACGATTTAAAAGACATCAAAAACTTGATGAGTAAATCAACCCAATTTATTTCACTTAGTGGTTTAGCTGGAGTTTTAGCTGGAATATATGCTCTTATTGGAGCTTTTATTGCCAATATGCTTCTTAACAAACACACCAGTTATTATATCACTTTAGAAAGTACCACTTTTAAATATATTGTAGTAACAGCAGTTTCAGTTTTAATTTTATCTTTATTAACAGCTGCAATTTTAACTATTAGCAAAGCGAAACGAGAGAATGAAACCATTTGGAATGCTACTTCTAAACGAATGCTGACCAATTTTATGATTCCATTAGTTACTGGTGGTGTATTTGCATTGCTCCTTATTAAAAATGAAATTTATGGATTGATTGCACCTGTAACTTTAATATTTTATGGTTTATCGTGTGTCAATGCTAGCAAATATACTTTTCGTGATGTAAGGTATTTAGGAATCACTATTACAATTCTTGGATTAATAGCCACTGAATTTTCTGGTTATGCCTTAGAATTTTGGGCATTAGGATTTGGTGTTTGCCACATTTTGTATGGAAGTATGATGTATTTTAAATACGATAGGAAGTAAATAAATTTTAGATATAAAGAAATGAAAGCAACTAAAATAATTTTCGCAATTGTAACTCTTGGAATTAGTTTTTATTTTGCATTGAAAATTGTCAATTCTGTTTTTGAGAAGAAAAATCAATCTTCAAATAAAATTGCACAATCTGACTCAAATAATATTCAAGATGGCGATATAATTTTTCAAACCTCGGAATCGAGTCAGTGCGAAGCAGTGCGAATTGCAACAAATTCAAAATTTTCGCATTGTGGCATCATCTATATTATTGATGGCAAACAATTTGTTTATGAAGCAGTACAACCTGTGAAATTAACCAAAATTGATGATTGGATTACACACGGAAAAGATAATAAATATGTGATAAAAAGAATAAAGAATGCTTCCACTATTTTGACTCCTTCCATAGTGAAAAATATGAAAAATTATGGACAACAATTCAATAACAAAAACTACGATTTGTATTTTGAATGGTCTGACGATAAAATTTACTGTTCCGAATTGATTTGGAAAATATACAAAAATGGTGCAGGAATTGAATTGTGTAAATTAGAAAAATTGAAGCATTTTAATTTAAAAAACAAAACAGTCCAAACTATTTTGAAAGAAAGATACGGAAACAACATTCCGTTGGAAGAAGCCGTTGTGGCACCTTCTCAAATAGTTGATTCAGAGATTTTAGAAACTGTTATTGATACTTATTAAACCTTGAAAAATATAATACAAAATATTAACAAAGCTTTTGACCATAGAATTCGACTTGGAATTATGTCGATTTTGATGGTCAACGAATCTGCTGATTTTAATACTTTGAAAGAACTTTTGGGCGTTACTGATGGCAATTTGGCTTCGCATGCTAAATCCCTTGAAAGTGAAAAATATATTGTGATTGAGAAACAATTTATTGGTAAAAAAACTAATACAAGTTATATAGCGACCCAAACGGGACGAAAAGCTTTTAGTGAACATATTGAAGCTTTAGAAAAATTAATCAAGAAATATTAATCTATTTTTTTATCATTATACTTTGAATTTCAAAGTACTTTTAACTATTTAAAATAAAATATGAAAGAACTATTTATCGAAAAACTTTACGAAATAAGCAAAAAACCATACCAGAAATTCTTCAAGAAAAACAAACCTTGGACAATTTCAAAAAGTGAATTACTGACACTACCAAAAGAGAGTTTGGGCTTTCATTTGGGCTGTTTCTTAATCAAATACAATTTTGAAATCCAACCAAAACTAGAAGATCACGATGTAATTCACGTGCTTACTAATACTGGAATTTCAGTAAAAGAAGAAATTGGTATGCAATATTATCTTTTCGGAAATGGCAAACGAAGTTTGTACTTGTATCTGGTAATGATTTCTGGAACATGCTTTTACCCTACTGAAATTAAATATTTTATTGATAAATACCAACGAGGTAAAAGTGCTCACAAATTTCACTATATCGATTATTCAAAGATGCTTCAAATACCAATAGTAAGAATTCAAGAAACTTTTAAAATTAAATAATATGAAACTTATTCTTCAGCTTTTCAATAGCAATAAAAAAAATAATATGGCAATACTGATGATGGTTATTTATTGTTTATCACTATTAATTGTTAGGGCAAAAATTACTCAAAACATATTTTTGTTTTTTCTGATTTGGAATTTATTTCTAGCTCTAATTCCATATTTGTTAATCATCTATTTGAGAATACAGGATGATTTTAGAAAAAATAAAATAAAAACTTATTTAATAATAGCCATTTGGTTGGCATTTCTACCAAACTCATTTTACATAATAACTGATTTAGTACATATTTTTCAATCACATCCATCCACTTTTTGGTTCGATTTAACGCTTATAAGTTCTTTTGCCTTTGTGGGTTTTTTTATAGGAATACAATCCATATTTGAGTTTGAAAAGATTGCGATGACTTTTTATAATGAAAAAATGCTTCTTATTATAATTCCAATACTATGCTTCTTATGTGGATTTGGAGTTTATCTCGGTCGGATTCTACGATACAACAGTTGGGATATTATTAGTAATCCAAAACAGTTAGTTATTGATATTGGCTTGCAGCTAATAACCGCTAAGACGATACTTTTTTCAGTTCATTTCGGAATTTTTATCTATTTATTCTATACATCAAAAAAAATAATCTTTAACACTAAATCTAATTAAAAATGGAAAATCAAACACAAAACAGTCAAAACAAAAATTCTTTCTTTCAATCCACAACTGCCAAAATGATTATGGTAGGTTTGCTCACATTGTTCTTACTAATTCCGCTAACGTATGTTCAAGAATTAATTTTTGAACGTTCTGAACGCAAAAAAGAAGTTGTTTCAGAAGTGTCACAACTTTGGGGAAAAGATGTCTACTTTTATGGACCAATACTCAAAATTCCATACAAAACGTATGAAGAATACAATGTTAGAAATGAGAAAACAAAAGTAACAACCATTCAGAAAAAGGCAAGTATAGATTATGCATACTTTTTTCCTGAAAAGTTAAATAATAAATCAAACATTAAGAAAAACAGCGCACTAAAACGAGGTATTTATAACAATGTTGTTTTTACTGCCAGTATGGATTTTGAAGGTCATTTTTCAAAACCAAATATTGAAAAATTAGGTATTCCTGAAACCGATTTACTTTGGGACAAAGCCACAATTATGGTTAAAACGACCAATCTAAAAAGTATTAAAAGCGATTTGAACATCAAACTAAACAAGCAATCATTGGAATTTGAATCAAAATCTGATGACGATAGCAATTATGGAACGTTGGAAACTTCTATTTTTGATTATAAAGCGTTAGTAAACTCAGATAAAATTAACTTTAATTTTAAAATGAAATACAACGGAAGCAATAGCGTTAAGTTTATACCTGTTGGCAAAACCACTACTATTTCTATAGATTCCGATTGGGAATCACCAAGTTTTGAAGGTACTTTTGCTGCTAACGATACCACCAAAACTATTGATAAAAAAGGGTTTCACGCGGATTGGAAAATCCTAGACATCAATCGTTCCTTTTCGCAACAATATACTAGTAAATTACCCAATTTGAACGAATATACATTTGGTGTAAAACTTATTGAAACAGTGGATCAATACCAACAAAATGAGCGTGCTTCAAAATATGGATTTTTAGTTATTGGGCTTACCTTTTTGGTTTTCTTTTTGATTCAATCTGTGAGCAAAATCAACATTCACATATTTCAATACTCTATGATAGGATTAGCATTAGTGATGTTTTACACACTATTGATTTCAATAACAGAGCATTCTAGTTTTATAGTTGCCTATCTTGTTGCTGCAATAGCTGTAATTATAATGATTACCCTGTATGCTGTTTCGATATTAAAAATAAAGAAATTTCCAGTATTTATAGGGCTTTCACTCACAGCATTGTACACTTTTATATTTGTAATTATTCAACTGGAAAACTACGCTCTTTTGGTAGGCAGTATTGGATTATTTGCTATTTTAGGATTGGTTATGTATTTCTCAAGACAAATTGATTGGGAAAAATAATTGAATAATTATATATTAAAACGACTCAAAACAATTATTTTGAGTCGTTTTTTTTTAAAATTTAGTTTTTAAAGCAGCTTCAAATTACATATATTTACTTTACATTAAATTGAAAAAAAGAACAATGAAATATTCAAAGTTATTTATCTTATTATTTATCACACACGTTATTTATAGTCAAACTTATTCCATAAAAAAGACTTTTAACCAAAGTGATAAAAAAGATTTTTTGGGAATGACCAAACGAATCTTTGGGATGAATAATGAATTATCCTATAACATTTCTTCGAATGATATAACAAAATCATTTACAGAAATGTCAAGTAATACTAATTATGATGAAAATTATTTAAAAAAAATAAATTCGAATTTAAAAAAAGACAGTTTAAATGCTTTGGTCATAAATGACTTTGGAAATTACTACAGAAGTAAAGGAAATACTGCTTTAGCAAAAGAATATTTTACAAAATCATATAACAATTTATCCATAAAGCATTTTGCCAAAGACAGTGCCTTTTATTATTCTTTTCGTGGTGTTTTAAAAATGAATTTAGAGAAGGAAGATGCCATCTCTGACATTGAAAAATCTCTAAAAATAAATCCTAACGACTCCATTGCAATGGTATTTTATCCAATGCTATTAATACAAAAAGGCGAATTTGAAAAATCTAAAAAATTATGTATTAATAGTTTAGAAAATGAAGGCAAAATGACATCATTTGCATTTCTAATGTTAAATATGACTGTGTTTTTTGAAAAATTTCAATTTCTAATGACCGAAAATTTGGACATTACTAAACGACTAAAAAATAAAAACACCCATTACGATCAATTAATCGATTATAAAATTATTGATAAATATTATGCTCAATATGGATCGAAACCTGAAATAAAAAACATACGAAAGATGTCTGACATACTTGGTTTAATGTTGAAATTTTCAACTTTTGAATCCGCTAAAAATGATGAGGTTATCTTAGAATACAATAATTATGAAATTTCAAAAATTAAAAATTTAGAAAACTATTTTCTCAATGGATTAACTAAAAAAACATTAAATAAATACAGTGCCTATAAGAGTTTGGGGTTTACTAATTTTCTATTGAAGAACAACAAACAAGCAATAGAATATTACAAAAAAGCAATTCAAATCTTTCCATCAAGCAAAAAAACTAGTGATTTCAATTTAACAGAAGCTTATAATATGCTAATCACTTTATACGGTTTAGAAAAAGACGATTTGAACTTCAAAAAAATTTTAGAAGAAAAAATTAAAATACAAGAACTAGATGTAAAATATTCAAATGATTATTTGAAATTAGCAAAATGCCATTTATATGAAAAACATTATGATAACGCCGAAGAATGGTGTAACAAAGCAAGAGCTATAGAACCAAACAACCACAAGACATTACAATTGCTAGCGCATTTGAATTATATAAATGGAAACCTCTTTTTAGGACAACATTATATAAATGACGCAATGAAAAATGCTTTCAATGATGATGACAACTACAATATCATTATGCAATTTGCAGTTTACAACATTCTTGACAACAAGCCGAATGAAGTGATTCAGAATTTTGAAACTGCAAGAAAACTATTAGGAAACAAAAAATGTAACCTGTGTGATGAATTAATGGCTGATTATATCAATATAAAAAATTAATTTTTGAAGAATTAATTCATTTTCCATCCTCGATTTGGTAATATTTTTTTCAAGACAAATTGATTAGAGGAAAGTAATTGAGAAGTAGCGATTTTTGATTTATAAAGTGTAGCAAAAAAACAACTTTATTTGAAGCGATTTAAACAAGGTTTTTTATTCTGATTTTTTAATTTCTGATTTTGGTCCGATTCCGTTGTTATTAAAAGCTTCAATTTGAAAATAATAGGGTTCTGATTTGTCTAAACCATTAAAATAGTATTCGTTTTTGCCATACACCATTATAGATCCATACAATTTGTCTGGTGATTTTCCGAAATAAATCACGTAACCATCTGCCACATTTTCTTGTTGCCATTTGAACCAAACGCTTCGACGTTCCCCTTTTTTCTTCGGTTCTGCGCGCAAAGGAATAAAATTTTGTACTGCGTTGGGTTTGGCTCCTTTTCCTTTTCCGAAAATTCTAAAACCCGACAAGGCAAACTTTCCTGTGGGCATTTGAATGTTTTCGATTTTTATGTAACGAGCTTCAATTGGTTTTTCGAGTTCGATGTAATCGTGTGGAACATCTTTGGTGTTTTTGCTTTTATCGACAAAAACTTTCCAATTTTTGTTGTTGTTAGAATAGGATAAGATGTATTTGTGACCCAAAGTGGTTTCTGGTTTTCCCATCAACGTAACATCTTGATCGGCGTAATTAATTTGTATGGCATTTACCGTACTTTTTTCGCCTAAATCTGAAATTAAAAACTCGCCTTTTTTATCGGATTGTGCCGACCAATACGTTTTTATATCTTCATTGACAGCAAAATTAGCCTGAAAACCTCCGAATGTAGATGAAACTTGAACAGGTTTGTTGTAATTTAAAAGCATCCAACCTGAGAAATTTTCGTTCAAATGATTTTTGTTTTCGGAAGGTAGAAAAGTAGGATAATCGCCGTAAGCGGTATTGGAATATAAAATGCCATCTGAATCGAAACCTGCTGGCCAAATGCCAATGCGTCTTTCGAAATTGTTTTTGGTACAAATGCCGATGGTCGAAACGTGCCAATATTTTTGGTTTTCGTCTTGATAGGTTGCACCGTGACCAGCGCCACGTGCAAATCCGCCAGGTTTATAAGAAAATGGATTGTGCGATTGATATTCAAAAGGACCAAGCGGATTTTTGCTGACATAAACTCCGTTGCCATAACCGCTAAATTCAGTACCTGGTCCGCCATATTGCAAATAATAAGTGTTGTTGTATTTGGTGACAAACGCGCCTTCCATAAACGGTTGTAAAAAAGTATTGTCGTTGTTTTCGCCAAAACGTTCCCAACCGTGTTCGTCGTCGTTGAGTGCAATTAGTGGAACGGGTTGTCCTTGTGGTTGAAAAGTTTTTCGGTTGAGTTGTACGCCATAAAGTGGATAGGTGTTGCTCGATCCATAATATTCGTAAACTTCGTCTTTATCTTTATTCCAAAAAATTTGTGGATCCCACGCTGCAGCTTCGGATTTGTGAACAAGTTCTTTCCATTCGTTTTTGGTGGGATTGTTGCTCATCCAAATGGGAAAATCTTTGCTGTAAGTGGAACCTACAACAAGTAACGTATCGTTTACGAAAGATAAAGATGGCGCACACAATTCGTCGTAAACTTTGTGTTCGGGACGAAGAAATTTGCGGGAAATAAATTTCCAATCTAGCATATTTTTGCTGTGCCAATAACCCCATTGATTGGTAGAAAAAAGATAATATTCGCCTTTTAAATTAGTGATAACGGGATCGGCTGTGGCTCGGTGCTTTCCTTGGGTTACAAAATTAGGTATAGGACAATAACCATAATCAATATTGATGGGATTGCAATAGGTTTTTTGCTGTGAATATAAAGTTGTGCTACTAAATATAATTAGCACTACGCAACTAGCCCTGATAGCAATGGAAAGCCAAGAGGAAGAAAAAGCTATTTTTTTTCGACCAAAAAAAGCGACCATAGAAGCTCTTTTTTGGGCGTTAAAAAAAAAGCTTTTTTGACGATTGCTTGCAATGGATAGCAGGATTTGGCTCATAAAAAAATTAATTTATAGGTTCGAAACTAATAGCAGTTCCGCCACCTTTGGCGAGATTGAGTTGTATAAAATCTTTGTTGGTAACGGTTTTTGTAAGGATTTGATAGTTGATGGGATTGGTTTTGTAATCGGCCGTTTTTCCGTCTTGGTAAATGATGGCTTTGTATTTTTTGTTAGGCGATAAAAAGTCTAAATTGATTTTTGATTTGCGCGCGTTTTCGTCGGTAATAGCTCCGAGAAACCACTTTTCTGAATTTTTATCTTTTCGAACTATGGTTAAATAATCGCCTGGTTCGGCTTCGAGGTATTTTGAATCTTGCCAATCGACTGCAACGTGTTTTATAAACTGAAAAGCATCTGGGTACTTTTCGTAATTTTCTGGCAAGTCTGCCGCCATTTGCAACGGTGAATACATGGTGACGTAAAGCGCCAATTGCTTGGCTAAAGTGGTGTGAACTTGTGTTGTTTTTGCTTTATCGTAGACATTCATTTTGAGTTCAAAAATGCCTGGTGTATAATCCATTGGTCCGCCAAGAAGTCGGGTAAAGGGTAAAATGGTTTCGTGTGCTGGCGGATTTCCGGTGCTCCAAGCGTTGAATTCGTTGCCACGAGCGGCTTCGGCTGCGATATAATTAGGATAGGTTCTGGAATATCCGGTTGGACGTGAACTTTCGTGAGAATTGATCATTAATTTGTTGTCGGCAAAACGTTGGGCTACAAAATTGAAATGATTGACCATAGTTTGTCCGTCGTGAAACTCACCACGAGGAATAATTCGCCCTACATAACCCGATTTTGCTGCTGGATAGCCGTAGTCTTTCATAAGGTTTATAGCGCGGTCAAGATGTCTTTCGTAATTGGCAACAGAACCTGATGTTTCGTGATGCATAATCATTTTTACACCTTTGGACTTGGCATACTCATTGATTTCTTTGAGTTCGTAATCGGGATATGGCGTTGTGAAATCGAAAACATTTTCTTTCCAATTGCCGAACCAATCTTCCCAACCTACATTCCAACCTTCGACAAGAACGCCATCAAAGCCGTGTTTAGCAGCAAAATCGATATATCGTTTGGTGTTTTTGGTGGTAGCGCCGTGTTTTCCGGATGGAAGTAATTCTTGCGATAGTGAGTTTTGTGCATTTTGTGAACCTGCATAATCCCAAGTGGCAATTCCGACATGCATTTCCCACCAAATACCGACATATTTCATTGGTTTTATCCACGAAGTATCTTCGATTTTTGACGGTTCGTTTAGATTTAAAATCATTTTGGAAGCTACAATTTTTCGAGCATCGTCAGCAACCATAATTGTTCGCCAAGGTGAAACTGCTGGCGTTTGCAAATAGGCTTTGTCACCAATGGCATTGGGAACTAAATGAGAAGTGAAACTGAAATTTTTAATATCGACATCTAAATGCATTACGGGATAATTGACTACTGTGGCTTCAAAAATATTGAGATAAATATTGGATGGCGATTTCATCATTAACGGCGATTGAACAATGTAGCGTCCTGCAATTGATTTAAGGGCAATGGCGTTGTTTAAATCTAATTTGTTGTTGTCAATTTCTGAGATTTTTGTTTCGCTGTACACATATTCTTGACTGTCAAAATCACCCGGAATCCAAAATGTTTTGTGGTTGTCGGTTAAATTAAATTGTGTTTTTTCGTCAGAAATGATGAAATAATTGAGGTTTTCTTGTTTGGGAAATTCATATCGAAACGCAACACCTTCGTCATAAATTTTAAAAGAAATATCAATTTTGCGTTTGGTGGTTTCTTGTAGTAAATGATAGACTACTAAATTGTATTTATTTTGAATTTCGGAAACTTCGCCTAAAACAGGTTTCCAAGGTTCGTTGACCATTTTAGTGTTTGTGGCTATTAATTTAAATCCGCTTTCTAATGAAGGTACATCTTTGAGTACAATACCCAAACCGCTATCTTTGACAACAATTTTATTTTTATAAAGTACAGAATAGGTTGGTTTTCCTTCGGATGAAAGTTGAAATTGTAAACTAATTTCCTTTGAAGGAGATTCTGTGATTTGAGCGTAAAGCATAGTGGAAATTAGTAGCAGAAAAATAGAAGAAATAGTTTTCATAATTTGATTTTTATAGCCGATAAAAATAGTGAAAATAAATTAATGATTAAAAAACCCTTCTGTTCTCAGCCAGAAAGTTTTCTCAAAATAATCAATTAACTAACTCAAACTTTTGTATAATATTGGAGTCAAAATTAAATTTAACAACATATTAAAATTTCTTGTTTCGAATATATTTTAATGGTTTTATTATTTTCTTACAATTTTAACTCTTGAATATTCTTCATTGGTATTCAGTTCTAAAATATAAATGCCAGGTGCAAACTCTTTTGATAAATCAATAGTTTGAGCTATATCACTCATTTTAGAAAGAAACATTAGTTTGCCAGTAGTGTCAAAAATTTTAATAGTAGCTCCCACATTTTTGGCTCCCAAAATATTGATTGCATCTACAAATGGATTTGGATATACACTAATTTCTTGACTAATATTCTCTGTCAATTCAATCGTACTTTCTCTTTTAAGACCAGAATTTACAGGATTGTTATAGTTAGAAAACCAATTAATTCCTAAATGTTCGGGCAAAGCTGCTAATCCGAAAAGCATCGTACTATAATCAATCGCTTGAATATAATTTGCCTTTTGTGCGGGATTTTCACGCTTGTAACGCCACAACACTTTTCTGGTAGTTCCTGGAAGTGTGTAAATACCTTTGTTATTGTTATATAAATATGTTAAAGTAGCTTTAGAATTTGAGGCATTTATCGGTATAAATCCAGCGATAATGTGTGGCGATACAATTTTGTCTGGATTGCTTTCTACTTTATCCGCAGAATAGCCACCACCAGGAATTTCTCCGGCACCAAGTCCCCACTCGTTCGTATTTGTAGCACCAGCATTCGCACAATAATTTTTATCTATTGTTAACCAATCAGAAAAATAACTCATATAGTTAGCATTGTTTTTAAAATTTCTTACAAAATAATAACAGAATTGTGGCACGAATGATGATTGCCATCCTGCTCCATCTGATAAAGTTGCAACACCAAAATAATTAGGACGCGTTACAGGTGCAGGCGCTGTTAATGGATTTGCAAAATATTTATTCCAAAAAGTTTGTGACTTTGTATACCCTGCATTAGTCGTTTTAGCATTTTTTGCTAACCAAGCCACTAACATATATTCGTTAAAAGGATTGGTAAACGAAAGTCCATTATTTCCGGATTGATCAAAAACAAGTGCAATTTGCGTTGGTTGAATTGCCTTTGTATAATCCATAGTACTCAATAAACTTGTAACTTTATTGTCTATTGTTGTGTTGGCAAAATAATTTTTACACATAATTAGTCCCATAGCAAATATGGCATTATCCATAGTGCTATATTCATAAGACCAATCGCCTTGTTGATTTCCGGTTTGAAAATTAAAATAACGAGGAAACATTCCTGCACCATTTGTTTTGCCGGCAGTTCTAAAACCAATAAACGCATCTAAAGTCTGAATTACTCGAGCATCAGTATCTTGCCAATTGCCACTGTCGCCAGTTTTAATTAACATTGCATCTGACATACATAAATAAATTAGTCCGACACCTGCAGCTGCAATACCTGCTGGTTTATCTGGTGCACCATTTAAAGCTAAAGCATCGAGGTAAACGCCGTTAGGTTTTCGAATGTTTTTGTATAACTGACTACTATTCTGAAATAAAACAGTAGTGGGCAATGCTTGTGCCATCAAAGAATTACCACAACACAACTGCAATGCCAATAAAAGCAAAATAGTTTTAAATAGGTTTTTGGTTTTTTTCATTTTTTAAAAATTAAGATTTATGATACTAATTTTAACATTTTAAAACTTGTGTAATAATGTGTATTGTAATTTTTAACCAAAATAGTTGGTTAAAATCTAAGTCAATCAATTTAAAAATTATAGCAAACCGTGCATTTTTAAATGCTTCTAATACTTAAATCTTTAATAATTTTTGATTAAAATTTTCGCCGTTTTGTGATAAAATATTTATAATATATAAACCATTACTTAAAGCCAAGGTATTTATTTGGTTGGATCCCAATTTCAAATTTTTAGATTCATAAATTTTTGCACCTTGTATATTAAAAATGCTGATAGATGCCAGGTTTTCTTCGGTAACTATGTTTAAAACAGTTGTTACTTGAGTTGGGTAAATACTAACTTTACTTTTTAGAAAATTTGAATTTACAGCTAACGAAGAATTATCTGGTGTTGGACTATTACTAACATAAATTTCATCAAAATGAATAATTATATTACCCGTATTGAGCGTTAAAGGATCTTCAAAATCTGGAAAAAATATTACAGTTGGATACACGCCTGTAGCTGTTGGAAAGTGAAAAACCATATCTTGCCAAACGCCAGCTGTAGCATAAGGTAGTGTGCTGGCTACTTCAAAATCTCCACCTGGACCGCCTTCAATTTTGAATTTAACAGGTGACAATTTTGTTTTTAAAACTTTGACGTGTACGTATTTATTTACTGTAAAACTTGGATCGGGATCTGTAATTCCAGAAAATGCAGCTGCAAAAGGTGTTGCGCTTGCATCAGTTCTTCTTACATATCTTGCCACTTTTGCACTTGTATTTACACCAGTAGCATTCGGATTATTTACTATGGTAACATCAGCAGCTGACTCGCCATTTCCGTTACCAAACACACCCATTGATGAAAGCTTATTAAAAGTACCATCTTCGCAGGTCATTAAAACTACATTTTGACAATAACCAGTCGTTTTAGTAAAAACAAAAACGGAAAACAAAACAATTTTAAGGGTAATTTTTTTCATATTGAATTAATTTAAGTTATGTGTTATTTGGGTATTAAAAATATATCAACTGGTTATTCCCAAAATATAAAAACCAACGATTGCATTTTTATCTTATGATTAATTCTATATTTTAGTTTATTAATTCGAATTCAACTTTATCTTTTGCATCAGAATTGCTTCCAACAAAAATCTCAAACTGACCTATTTCAGCTGTATTTTTCATTGCTATGTTGTAGAATTTTAAATCCTCAGATGTTATTTCGAAAGTTACAGTGCGCTTTTCCCCTTTTTTAAGATTTATTTTTTCGAAACCTTTTAGTTCTCGAACAGGTCTTGTTACCGAACCTACAATATCTTTAATATACAATTGCACTACTTCTGCTCCTTCGTAATTACCAGAATTGGTCACGTCGACACTGATTTTTAATTTTTCGTTGAATTTAATTTTTGAAGAAGAAATTTTTAAATTCGAATACGAAAATGTTGTATAACTCAATCCAAATCCAAAAGAATATAAAGGAGAATTTTCAGAATCGGTGTAGCGTGATTTGTATTTTTGTTCCGAATCGGCTGCCCCTAAATACGGTCTTCCGGTATTTTTATGATTGTAATAAAGTGGAATTTGTCCCACATTTCTGGGAAAAGTAATTGGCAATTTTCCACTCGGATTATTGACTCCAAATAATGTTTGCGCAATAGCATCGCCGCCACGAGTTCCTGACCACCAGGTTTCTAAAATGGCATCCATATTTTCATTTTCCCACGAAAGGGTCAAAGGTCTTCCATTCATTAAAACGAGTACAATTGGTTTTCCTAATTTTTTTAATTCGGCTAAAAATTCTTTTTGCAAACCAGGTAAATCGATGTTGGTTTGTGATCCTGCTTCGCCTGACATGTTTTCTCTTTCGCCCATAACCGCAACAATAACATCAGCGTTTTTGGCATTATCGATTGCTTTTTGCATCAATTCTCTTTTTGTGCTTTGTATTTCAACGCCTTCATCGAAAGTGATTTTATTCGTATCTCCTAACAATTTAGTTACACCTTCTTTGACACTTGTAGCAAAACCATCTCTGTCACCTAAAGCTGCCCAAGATCCTATAATATGAAATTGATCACTCACCAAAGGACCAACAAAAGCAATTTTTTGATCTTTTTTGAGTGGTAAAATGTTGTTGTAGTTTTTCAATAAAACGATTGATTTATTGGCTACATCTAAAGCAGCGTCCAAATATTCTGATTTGTAAATGGTTTCTTTTTCACGCTTCTCATCCGAATAGCGATAAGGATCTTCGAACAATCCTAAATCATATTTAACGTCTAAAACTCTTTTGCATGCATCTTCAATTACAGATAACGAAACTTTTCCTTCATCATACGATTTTTTTAAAGTGTTCATATAAATAGCTCCAACCATATCCATATCTAAACCAGCATTTAAGGCTAATTGTCCAGCATCTTGTTCATCTTTTGCAAAACCGTGTGCTATCATTTCGTTGATTCCGGTGTAGTCAGAAACTACCATTCCGTTGAATTTCCATTCGCCTTTTAAAATATCTCGTAATAAAAATTTACTTGCAGTTGATGGTACTCCAGAAATTTCGTTGAACGAAGTCATAAAAGTTTTTACGCCAGCATCAGCTAATGCTTTAAAAGGTGGCAAATAAGTATCTCTCAAAACTCTTTCTGACATATCAACAGTGTTGTAATCGCGTCCGGCTTCGGCAGCACCATAAGCGGCAAAATGTTTGGCGCAAGCTAAAATGGTATTTTTTTTAGATAAATCAGTCCCTTGAAAACCTTTTACGTTAGCAATTGCCATTTGGGTTCCGAGAAAAACATCTTCACCCGAACCTTCTGAAACTCTACTCCAACGTGGATCACGAGCAATATCAACCATCGGTGCAAATGTCCAATGAATGCCACTTGAAGAAGCTTCTTCGGCTGCAATTCGTGCTGCTAATTCTACTGCTTTTGGATCAAATGAAGCTGCCATTCCAAGATTTATTGGAAAAATAGTTTTAAAACCGTGAATAACGTCGTGACCAAAAAGCAATGGGATTTTGAGTCTTGAATTTTCTAGATTTATTTTTTGAATTTCGCGATTGTTGGCTGCTCCGGTTGCGTTTAAAACCGAGCCAACTTTTCCTTGTTTGATTCTTGAAATATAATTATTGCCTGTTTTTGGACCGGTTGTAGTTCCATCTGAAGTAAATTGAACCAATTGATAAATTTTTTCATCAACTGTCATTTTTGACATCAACTCGGCAACAAACTCTTTTTTAGACTTTATGACGATTTTGACTTCTTTCTTTTTTTGACTGAAAGAAAATAAAGAAAAAAATAAAAATAGGATTGTTAGGCAGTTTTTCATAATTATTTTATTGTTTTCTGGAATATACATAGCTATATCTAGTTGTACAACAGAAATTATTTTGATTATAATTGCATCACTTATTTATATATCATCAACTCGAAAAGGATGATAAACTCAATTTATAAATAGAGTGTTGTTTTTTTTAAAATTTATTAAAAACCGTGTTGTGTAGAAGTAAATCCTAAATTGATAAGTCCTGTTTTAACTTCTGGTGCCTGCATAAACAAATTCCAAAGTAATCCAGTTCTATAATTTTCGATCATTGGTACAATTGTTCCCTGATCGATTGCAAGATATCTTGGAGTAACCCAATTGAATTTTGGAGAAAACGCATCATAAGGCCCAGCAATTCCTACATATTGCGCTTTCTTTTCATCATACAAAAATCTAAGAAATTTCATCGATTCGACTGGTGTATATGGAAAAGAAGATAACGCAGCAGTTGGTGAAATAACACCAGTATCATTATTAGGTTGATGCGCAGTATAACCAGAAGTACCGTCGGGATTTCGTGTATAACTTGCAGTTAAACCCCAACATTTTTCTGAATATCCAGTAAAATTTTGTGGATTTGCAATGCAATATTTATTCATTATTTTAGTATGATTTTGAGTTAATGTCCAATAATTAGCATATTGATCAGACAAACCTCTAGGATCTAAACCTAAAAATGAATAATGCGACCAAAACATAGGTCCAACATTTCCTGTTGCTCCGTTATAGTTTAGAACTACGGGAATTCCGTATTGGGAATTACCATTTACAATAGCTCCGTTTCGAGCCCAACCTTGATTGTATGCTTGAGAAGTGATGGGATGAGTTGGTGATGCTGCACCTAACGTATAAGCCAACAAACATTCATTATAACCTTCAAGTTTAAAATTCATTTGCCAACCAAAGTTTGGAGACCAATGCCAATATAGAGCATTTTCGCCTTTAGTATACCAATCCCATTCAACACCTTTCCATAAAGTATCTGCTTTTTGTGCCAATGCTTTTTCTTGAACAGTACCATTTTTAAAATATTCTCTTAAAGTAATTAATCCTTGACACAAAAATGCTGTTTCAACTAAGTCGCCGCCATTATCCATAGGGCTAAAAGGAATTACATTACCATTATTTCCATCCATCCAATGTGGCCAAGCACCATGAAATCTATCTGCATTTTCTAAGAAATTTAATGCTATTGTTAATCTTGATACAGCTTCTAACCTCGGGATAAAGTTTCTTTCGATTCCAGTTATTATTGTCATTAATCCAAAACCAGATCCTCCAGTTGTAACAATATTTGCATCTAAACTTGTATTGTCAGTATGGTATCTTTCTCGAGCTAATTTTGAATTAGGCTCTGCAAATTCCCAAAAATATTTTAGTGCATCTTTTTGAGCAAGATTTAAAAGTTCTTCATCAGAAAGTACAACAGCTGTAAGCGGTGGTGAAGGAATTGGTGTTACTGTAGCTTTTTCATCGCTAGAGCCACAACTTATAAATGATAAAAAAATAATTATAATTAACTTTTTCATACTTTTAAATATAAAGATTACAAACCTTACTTTAATTTATAAAGTAAGGTTTTTTAATAAATTAATAATTTGGATTTTGAGCTAAAACACCGTTACTTAAAGAAATAGATTCAGAAGGAATAGGAAAAACTTCATTTTTACCTGCTGTAAATCCTAATGGTCCAAAAACTGTGGCACCTCTTCCTTGGCGAACAACGTCTAAAAATCGTTCACTTTCCATTGCGAATTCTGCTCTTCTTTCGTTCCAAATAGCATCACGAAGTTGGGTTTGTAACAAGCTTCCTAATGGTGTTAAACCTGCACGAACTCTTACTTTATTAACAGAAAGTAACGCTTGAGGAATATCATTTAGCTCATTTGCAGCTTCGGCATTCATTAACAAAATGTCTGAAAATCTCATAATTCTTACGTTTTGTTCTGAACCTTCTGCACAATTTCCGATTTGTCCAGATGGCACATATGATTTTTGATTGTACATTGGATTGTCTCCTATAACAGCAATAAAATCGCCTTCGGGAGTAGTTTCACCACGGTAAATAATAGTTGCATCTCTACGTAAATCGCCGCTTTCATACGAATCGGATAAACTTTGTGTTGGCACATTAAATCCCCAACCGTATTGTCCTCTTACGCCTTGCACCTGAGAATATTGAGAACTTGAAGCATCACAATTTCCTGAGATAAAAGTGGCTTGCGTTTCAAAAATGGATTCTACGCTATTTTCATTAGCAATTCTAAAAACACTGTTGTAATTTGGTAATAAATTATAACCCATTCCGATTACTTCGTTGGTTGCGCTTAGAACTTGTGCCCAATTGCCGAGATACATATTCACTTTTGCGATATAGCCTTTGGCTGCTCCTTTAGTAGCTCTTCCAATATCAGAACCACCATAATTCATTGGTAAATTTTGGGCTGCAAAATCTAAATCTGCTAAAATAAAAGCATATACCTCTTCTTTAGAATTTCTTGGGATGTTGTAATTTTTGTCGGCCGGCAATCCATTAAAAATAGGAACACCACCAAAAGTACGTACCAAGTTAAAATAATGATGCGCTCTTAAAAACCGAGATTCTGCAATTAATCTGGTTTTGAGTGTTTCGTCCATAACAATATTTGGAATATTGGTGATGGATTGGTTGCACAAATTGATTCCGAAAAACTGACCTGACCAATAATCGTTGATGATAAATGCCGAAGGCGTGTAAGCAAAATTGTTGATGTCATTAAAGAATGCCGCATCACCTGCGGAACTTCCTTTTTCGGCATCATCGCCTGCAATAGACAAAATTAGTGGTCCAAAAGCTGCTAATCGCCAAGCTCTTAAATTTCCATAAGTGGCATTAACCGAAGCTACTGCATCTTCTTGAGTCTTAAAAAAGTTTTCACTTTCGATTTTATCCTCAACTGTAGTTTGAAGAAAATCTTCGTTACAAGAACTTAAAATTACTATACTAAAAAGTACAAATACTATTTTTTTCATATTATTAAAAATTAAAATTAATACCAAAACTATATATCGCTGAAAGTGGATACGCACCATTATCAATTCCTAAATTTTCAACACTTTGATTTCCTAATTCTGGAGAGAAACCATTGTATTTAAATGAAGTGAAAGGATTTTGTGCGCTTGCATACACTCTTAATTTTTGAATTTTTACGCGAGTTAAAAAAGCTGATGGAATAGAATAACCCAATTGCAACGTTCTGATTCTAAAATAATCGCCTTTTTCTACATAAAAAGAACTTGGTCTTGACGACGATTGATCAGAGTTTGCTGCCGGATAAGTGTTGCTCGGATTGGTTGGAGACCAATGATTGTCTACAAAGTCTTGATCCCAATTTTCATTTCCAAAACGTAAATTGCGGTTGAAGTTATAAATTTCGTTACCTGCAACCCCTTGAAATTCTGCTGCAAAATCAAAGTTAGCATAGCCTAAATTCAATCCAAAACCATAGGTTAAATTCGGAATTGGGCTTCCTAAAAAGGTTTTGTCATTATCGTCAATGCTTCCATTGCCGTCTAAATCTTTAAATTTAAAAGCTCCCACTTTAGAATTTAAAGCAGTTGCTTCTGCTTGAGTTTGAATAACACCATCCGTTTGAAAACCGTAGTAGGCACCAATTTCTTCACCGACTTGGTAGCGTTTGATGTTGTTTCCAAACAATCCTGGACCTGTGTTTAAAAAAGAACCTCCTAAAACCTCAGTAATTTGATTTTCGATTGTTGTGAAATTTCCGTAGAAACCATACGTGAATTTGTCGCCGATTTTATCATTCCAGGTAGCAGAAAATTCTATTCCTTTATTTTCGAATGAACCTGCATTGGTAAATAAATTGCCACCTAAACCAGACGTTGGTAAATTAGTAATACTTAAAGTACCATCTTCGGTAACTTTTTTGTAGTAACCTGCTTCAACAGACAAACGATTTTGTAAAGTTTTCAATTCAAATCCGATATCTGTACCGGTAGTCACTTCCCATTCTATTGTAGGGTCTATTAATTGTGTTATAGAAATAGAGGTGTTTAACTGAGACGGATTTCCGAAAAAGGCAGGTGCTTGAATAGATGCAATTGGATCAAATTGTCTTATTATAGTTGCATTACCTAATTCTCCCCAGCTTGCTTTAATTTTAAAGAAATCTAAGCCAGTATTTTGCATAAAATTTTCTTTGCTCACTACCCAACCCAATCCAACTGATGGAAAAGTGGCCGATTTTTGGTCGCCATCAAAATTAAATACCGAAGCACCATCACGGCGAACTGTAGCATTTAATAAATATTTATCGTTAAAAGCATATTGTATTCTTCCAAAATACGATTGCAGTCTTATTTCACTGCCTTCAAGACCTGATTCGCCAGGTCTTTGTAGTAAATTAACTAATCCAGTTCCTAAATTCAAATACAACGTAGCATCACTTCCGTTGAACGGAACATCTATAGCTGAAAAAGAAGAATTTCTAGACTTTGTTATTTGTCTACTTGCTCCAGCTAAAGCTACAACTCTGCTTTTTCCAAAAGTTCTACTGTATGTTAAAGTATTTTCAAATAATAAATCGTCAACTGTAGAGTCTGATTTGGTGAGTCTACTGTTTAAAAGTGTTGTTGAGCCAATTGGAGTGTTTTCAGGCGTATAAGAATATGATGAACGAGTCCTGAAATCTCTTGACATGTTTACTCTATAAGTCAATCCTTTAGCAAAATCGTATTCTGCAAAACCACCAATTATAGTTCTAGTTTCGTCCGTTTTTCCTCTAAATAAATCTAAAGCCAAACGGGGATTGTTGTTTCCTGCAGTACCTAAACCTGCTCCAACTGGTGTTGTTCCGTAACTTCCATCTGAATTATAAACGGGAATTACTGGTGGTGTGATGCGTGCTAATTGAAATGGAAAACTAGCATCGTTACTATCTGTTTTAGTGTATACCATATTTCCACCTAATCGAAACTTGCTTGATACATCAAAATTTCCGTTTAAACGAGCGGTAATTCTTTTAAAATCTTCGCCAGAACTCACTCCTTTTCCTGCATTAATTAATCCGTCTTGAGTAAAATAACCAATTCCCATTCCGTAATTGGCTTTTTCTGACGATCCAACCATTCCAATATTATGGGAATTTATAACTGAATTTTTTCTTAAAACTTCGTCAAACCAGTTGGTATCGGCACCATTAAATTGTGCTAATGAAATTGTACCTATTGGTGCATTTGTGTTTTGTTCAAATTGAAGTTTTTCGTTATATAATCTTACATAATCAGCAGCATTAGCAAATTTAGGGACATTGGTTGGTGTTTGCACTCCAAGGCTAGAATCGTAATTGAAGTTAATGGTTTCATTACCTGATTTTGATCCTGTTTTGGTTGAAATAATCACCGCACCACCTGCCGCTCTAATTCCATAAATTGCTAAACTTGAAGCATCCTTTAGGATACTCATCTTTTCAATATCGTTTGGATTGAGATAATCGATAGTGTTTGTAATAACACCATCGACAACATAAAGTACTTGACTTCCAGAAATACTGCCAATACCTCTAATAGCAATATTAGGTTGCCCATCAGGATTTCCGGAGTTTGTAATGATTACACCCGAAACTTTTCCTTGCAAAGAGCTTATTGCGCTTGTGTTGGGTCTGTTTTCTAAATCTTTTTTGCCAATTACTGCAATTGCTCCCGTAATATCGGCTTTCCGTTGCGTTCCATAACCGACTACAACTACTTCGTTTAAAGAAGATTCTTTGCTTTGGGTTAGAGTGACTGTCATTGGTTTTGCCGCTGCTGTTGCAGAAAAATCGTTAAAACCAATCATCGAAAATTTTAGTTCTTCTCCTTCTTTGGCATTAATTGAAAAATTTCCATCAAAATCAGCAATGGTTTGTGTGTTAGATGTTGGCGCTAAAATGATAACGTCAGGTATGGCTTTACCATCTTGATCTAACACTTTTCCTTTTATAATTTGTCCACACATTAAAGCTGGCATTAGTAATAATGCTAATAAACTTAGAAAATGATTTCTCATAAAATTTGATTTGTTGAATTAGTTGGCACTAAAGTATATAATTACAACGTTGTAGTATGTTAAAAACTAACACTACACGAGTACATCAAATTAAAATAAGATTAATATATATGAATGTTTAAAAGAAATTGTGAGTGTTTATTAATAATATTAAAATAGGACTTGATGTAATAATGATGTATTAGAATAATACAATAAATTAGATTTAAAATTAAAGTATCTTTAAAAAAAATACTAAATTTATATTGAAATCATAAAATTTGACAACGAGTCTTCTTGACGAAGCCCTAATTTTTTACGCAATCTATATCGATGTAATTCTACACCGCGAAACGAAATATTCATTAAAGGGGCAATTTCTTTAGAAGACAAATTCATTTTTAAGTAAATACAAAGATTGATGTCTTTTGAGGTAAGATTGGGATGTTTTTTAGACAAATCAATGATAAATTTATTGTGGATTTGATTTAGATTATTTTCAAAGATTTTCCATTCATTTTTGTTTACTGCATTTATTTTAATGCCTTTTTTGATTTCACTTTTGAGTTTATCAATATCTTTTTCTGTTTCCAAAATTTGTTGGATATTTTCAATCATTTCATTTTGCTTTGCAATAGAGAGTGATTTTCCTACTACTTCGGATGCTTTAGTTTGAATTTCTAATTCTAAAATATGTTTTTGATATTCTTGTATATTGAGTTTATTTTCTGCTTTTAATTGCATTTCCAATATATTTTTCTGATGCCGTAATTCTTCTTCTTGTAATGCAAGTTTTTGATTGTATCTTATTTTATTCCATTTATAATATAAATAAAGAATAGTATTTATTGTTAAAAAATAAACTATAATCATCCAAAAAGAAAAATACCAAGGTTTTGCTACTGTAAATTCAAAAGTTGAAACCATATATAGTTTAGATCCATCATTAAAATATACTGAGACTTTATGCAATCCACTAGATAAATTATTAAAAGTTAAAGTACCTTCAAACGTGGAGATAAAATTTTTATCTCCATCAATTGTATAAAATAAGTTTGGTTTTGCATCACCATACAAACCCGAAATAATGTATAGCTTTAATTCTGTATTATGTTTGATTTTAGATCGATTTGTAATAAATCTATTTTCATTGTGAGCCTCTACTTTGATAACTGGAATAGAATTATTATTGTTTTTTCTCAATTGCAAAGAAATAAAACCATCATCAAGATTTAAGAGGTATTTATTTTCGTTTCGAAACAATCTCAAATTATCATTTATTATTTTTCCTCTATAATATTTTTCTTGAATAAAATTCCAAATAAATTTATTTCCAGAAGTTCTAATCATATAAAGAAGATTTGATTTAAGCACTAAAAAATTACTGTCATCAATAGCTATGATATCTGAAATATTTTTAAAATGGTCGTTGAACAGTTCGTTTTTCTCTAGTAAGTTTGTGATTGAATTGTATGTATACCATATATTATCGAGTAGAAAAATAATCTCATTCCTAAACTCAAAAATTTTTACACCAAAATCATTGGTTATATTGTTTTTTTGAGCAATATTTTCCAATTTAATTTTTATGTAATTTTCATCGTATAAAACTTTATACAAACCTCTATAATTATCGGCAGCCCATACTTCATTTATTTTATTTTGAGCAACATATCGAATAGGTTTGTAAAAATCTTTTAGTTGAGTATGTTGAGAAAAATCTTTTTCAGTGTGATAGACTACTACACCACTGTATGTTGCTTGTAAAAAATTAGAATTCAAATTACTTTTTGTGAAATTCCATCCTCCACTAATAGAATTAATTTTTTTCAATATGTTATTTTCATACAAAAAAGTGCCTTCACTGTGTCCAATTAAGTATTGATTTTGAATTTTACTAATATTCCATGCTTGACCCTGAGAATTAGGAAGCAATGACAGTTTTTTATTTTCATATTTAAAAATACCATGATTTGACGCCATCAAATAACCTTTTTTAGTTGATGCTACCGAATAAACCGAGCCTAAAACTCCAGAATTATCATAAAAAATGGATACTGGCGAATTGATTTCGATATGAGCAATTCCATTATCTAATCCCAACCATAAATTTTTTTCCGAGTCAAAACCTATACTTAAAATAGAATTGTTTATTAATATATTTTCTCTGCTAATGTTTAAAAATGAATTATCATTTATATTAACAGTATAAACTCCTTTACTAGCGGTTCCAATAATGAGTTGATTTGGGTTTGCAAATTTTGCTACATTAATAATAGCCGTTTTTAGAGTACTATTTAAAGGATGATTCCATTCTTTTATTCCTTCATTATCTGCTATAAAAACACCTTTTTTTTGAGTAAAAATATATGTTTTATTATTTTTGGTTTCTATAGAATGTACAATGGTATTATCCAGAATATTCCAGTTTTTAATTTTTTCAAAAAAAATTCCTTTCATTTTGTATACTCCATCAGTTGTGGAAGCAAGAATCAATTCACCATTGACCTGAAAACAATATGATATTTGAAAAGGTAATATTATTTTAGTAATTTCTTCTTTATGTAGAATATAAATCTGATTGAATGATTGAAAATAAACTTTAGAGTTGACAGTAAATATTTTCCAGATTTCTTCATTTCCATTGTCAGTAAATAATTTTTTGTCTTTTGAAATAGAAACATAAATCATTTTACCTTTTTCTCTAAACCAATAACCAAATTCTTTATAAGAGCCTGAATAAATCTTGTTACCATCAACATAAACAGAACGAATTATAGTTTTATTGGGTAAAGTGTATTTCTCCCATTTTACACCATCGTATCTTAAAAAATAGTGGTTATTTGCAAAATACATAGCTTTATCTTTGCCTTGAACTACATCCCATATTTGATTGTCGCCTTGGTAATTGTATTTGTTATAATTATCAACAAATGGTAACAAATCTTGTGAATATCCAGTGAAGGAAAGAAAAAAGAAAAATAAAAATTTTAAAACTTTAGATTTCAAAATGTAAGATTTATTATCAAATATAATCACATTTTTAATATAATAAAAAAGTTCTAATCAAAAACTAGAACTTTCTAAAACTATTTACCTTCTACATAATCTTTCAAATAAGAAAACCTTTCCGTTAGTTTTCCATTTTCGGTAATTTTTGCTCGTTCCAAAATACCCTCTTTATCCTTGTTATAAAATGCTGGAATCACGTGTTTTAAAAACATTTCTCCAAAACCTTCGCTGGAATCTTTAGGCAATTCACAAGGCAAATTATCAACAGACATAACAACTATAGCACCTGGATGATTATAATCGACTTCTTTATGCGCACTTGGCAAATAACCAAACAAAGGTTCTGCAATTGTCGAAGCACGAAGTGTACAAGCAATTGGTCCTTGAACATCACAGGAAATATCAGCCACGACTTTGATTTTGTTGCTAGCCGATTTTAGCATTTCTTGCGTTAAAATTACTGGAGCTCCATTTCCGTAGAAATGCCCAGCCATAAAAATATCCGAAACTTTGGTAAATCGTTCAAAATTGGAAGTGTAATTTACTGGATTGGTATAAAAATCTTTTTTATCAAAAGGTTTTCCGTCAATACGCTTATTATAATCATCTATATCAATATGAGTATAAACGGGTCTGTCGTAGTTTTTAGTTAGATAATCTTCTATAGAAACCTCTTTCAGTTTCATAGCATCAAGCATTTCTTTGGCTCCAAGACCTACTTTTCCGTGACCTGACAACACTATCTTAATATTTGGAAGTACATTTCGTTTTAACCTTTCGACTAAGGCATCTTTGTCTTTTAATGTTTCGGCTTTGGCCAAATTGAACAATTCATATTTGATACCAAAAGCACGAATTCCATTATAAACGCCTACAATTCCTGCATAACGACCAAAACCAATTAGTCTATTATTATTTGCATCAACGATTGTTTCATGATCGAACAATTCGATATTTTTTTCCAAACAAGCAATTAACAATTTTCGGTTAAAGGATTGCTTTTTTATAGTATGCGAAAAGAAAAAATATTTTTTGTTTGGAATTAATGCTTCAACTGGAACTTCTTTGACCCCAATTAACACATCACAATCCGAAACATCATCCGTTACTTCAAATCCCAAATCACTATACTCATTGTCTTTGAAAACTCGTATATCTGACGATTCTATTTTAATTTCCGCCTCAGGAAAATTAACTTTGAGTTGAACTAATTCCGTTGGTGAGAAAACGACACGTCTGTCTGGTGGATTTTTTCTTTCTTTTATGAGTGCAAACTTCATTGTAATGCTTATTTCTTAATTTATTGCAAATATAACGTAATAGTGACGGTAAACAAGATAAAAAAAAAGTTGAAACCTATTTTGATTGGTACTTTCTTTATTTATATTTGCCTATAACTAATACAAAATGACTTCAAAAAATAACACCTCTATATTTCTATTTTTACTAACTGTTTTCGTATTTTTTTCATGCAAAAATGATGTTGTTAAAATTAAAACAAAAGAAGAAAGTAAAGTAGGTTCCTTGTTCACAATGCAGCCTTACGAGCTTAATTTTCCTGAAATAAAAACCTCCGAAAAGAAAAAATTACAAAATACGATTCAAACTTTCTATAACGACAATTACATTCCTAATGATTTTTCTGGTAGCTTTCTAGTGGCTAAAAATGGACATGTTGTTTATGAATGTTATCGTGGAATGTCAAATTTTGAACAGCAAAAGGCAATTACAAAAGAAACGCCACTTCACATTGCTTCCTTGAGCAAAATCCTAACGGCGACAGCACTATTTTTGCTAATTGACTCAAAAAAAATAACTCTTGACCAAAAAGTCAATACAATTCTTGATGATTTTCCATACCCAGAAATCACTATACGTACCCTTTTAAACCACAGAAGTGGCTTACGCAATTACAGTTATTTTACAGATAAAAAAACCATTTGGAATCAGAAAAATACGTTACAAAATAGTGATTTAATTACTGTGATAAATAAAAATAAAATTGATTTAGAATATAAGTCAGACACCCATTTTAGTTATTGCAACACCAACTATGCCTTTCTGGCATCGATTATTGAAAAAATAACTAAAATGAACTATACTGATGCTATGTCAGAACTTATTTTTAAACCTTTAAAGATGAAAAACACCTTTGTTTTTGATTTAAAGCATAAAGATACCGTTAGTCAATCTTACAAAGGAAATAAAGTAAAATATGGATTCAATTACCTTGATGCCATTTATGGAGACAAAAACATTTATTCCACACCTAGAGATTTACTGAAATTCGATTTAGCAACCTACAATCCAAACTTTTTAAACAAAAAGTTAATTGCCGAAATCTATAAAGGGTATAGTTATGAAAGTAAAGGAACACGTAATTATGGTCTAGGTATTCGAATGATGGAATGGGAAGATGGCAAAAAAATGTTTTACCACAACGGATGGTGGCATGGAAATACTGCATCCTATTTCAAATTGAAAGATGAAAAAACAACATTAATATGTATATCAAACAAATACACTCGTAGCACTTATAAAATAAAACTACTTTCCAGCTTATTTGGAAAATATCCTTATGAATTAAAAAGTAAAAATGATAGTTTGGAATAAAATTTGATATAAAATGATTACTTTTGCATTCCAAATATGGGGTCGACTGGTTTTGACAGCAAGTCGAATTGAATTGTAAGCATGTTGAGCATTGAGGTGTTGCTCATTAATATAATGTCTCAAAATTTTACACGGCGAAAATAACTACGCTTTAGCTGCTTAATCCGAATTATAGTACGATTTGCCAAGTCTCTACCAGGTAGAGAAGCTGGATTCTCCTAGAAAGCCTTGGTTTATGGCGTTTTGTTCAGGAGAACCGTAAAAGTAAACCTAGAAACGGTAATGTTTTAAATCCGTTTTGACATTGATAAAACTAAGCTTTGTGTTGCTGTTCTTGGCATAGCACACGGTCGAAAATCTAATCAAGAAATAAACATGTAGAAAGCTCTTTAGTTGCTTGTTTGGACCCGAGTTCGATTCTCGGCGACTCCACAAAAAATAGCGTAAGCCTTAATTTAATTAAAGCTTACGTTTTTTTTATATGGACTGATACTTCTCTTACCAAAAACAAAATGAGTTAACAAATTAAATTTCAGCATTTTATAATTTGTTAATTATTTTTCACTAAATTTGATAATACTAAAAAACTTACTAATTATGTCAAAAAGAACACTTTACTTCTTAGGCATTCTAGCAACAATTGTTATTGGTACTTATTTGTACTATAAATACTGTTGCAAAGATTGCTGTAAAGAACAAACCGAAAAAACGGTTCAAATCCTAACAGATAATACAGGAATGGGAGACTACAACATTTTTAATTTAAGTGGAAATGATTTTAACTACACCTGTCACGATAACTTCAGGTTTTTGTCAAACAATTTCAAAAACATTCAACCTATTAACGATTCTATAAACGTTGGTATTGAACAATTGAAATCTTATTTTGATAAAAATGCAACAGAAAAACTGGTAATTACTGGTTATGCTTTAAATACTGAAAAAAATACTTCAGCCTATCCAAATCTTGGAATTGCAAGAGCCAATGATGTCAAAAATTATTTTGTATCTAAAGGCTTTACTGCCAATAGATTTGAAACATTAGGAGAACTTCGTGATGTTTGGAAGGTTGAAAATGATACTGTGCTAGGAGCGGTAGATTTTAGAATCAAACAAGGTGAAGAAGTTGCTACAGAAAAACCGGAAGATTGGAATGCTTTGAAAGCAAAAATAAATGCCAATCCATTGATTTTATATTTCAATACCAACCAATCTGAAATAAATTTAACACCCAAAGAACGTCAAAAAATTGCAGATTTAAGCACTTACCTTGATAATGTTCCCGAAGCAAAAATTAGCTGCGTTGGTCATACTGATGGAACAGGGAATAGAGACACTAATATACAATTAGGGCAAGGGCGTGCAGATTTTGCAAAAGAGTATCTTTCAAAAAACGGAATTATATCAGATAGAATTGAAAGCTCCTCTAAAGGTCCCGACGAACCAATTGCAGCTAATAATACTGCTGAAGGAAAAGCTAAAAACAGACGAACTGTCGTAAACTTAAAATAACAAACTAAATCAAAATATTATGAATATATGTTTATTAATACCAATATTAGTAGGGCTTATAAGTGCACTTTTGGGATATTTATTAGGAAAATTATCTAGAGAAAATAATAATGAAGGCAACTTAAATCTCCAAGCAGATCTGGAGGCTTGTAGAGCTAATAGTTCAAAATTAAGTGCAACTATCTCGTCATTGCAAGCAGAAATTGATGGGTTAAAAGCTAAAGGAAATACTAATGTACAATCATTTGCATCTGCCCCAAAAGCTGATACTTCATCCCTTTTTGATGCAAATCTTGCAAAATCAGTTTATGGCAAAAAAGTAAATCAAGATGATTTAAAAATTGTTGAAGGTATAGGTCCAAAAATTGAAGCATTATATCACAATGCTGGAATCAAAACATGGAAAGCGCTCTCAGAAACCCCTATAGAAAAATCTCAAGCCATACTTGACGCAGCTGGTGATAGATACACAATTCATAACCCTGGAACTTGGGCAAAACAATCTTTACTAGCCTATCAAGGGAAATGGCAGGAATTAAAAGACTGGCAGAATACTCTTGATGGAGGAAAAGAATAAATTTTGTATCCTATAATTGAATCCTATCTACTTTAAAAATAGCTGGGATTTTTTATATCAAATAAATTAAAAACAAAGTCATTATACTAAAATCAAGAAAAATAAGTTTTTATAGTTATGAAATGGATACTAACATTACTACTCCTAATTTGCCTTTCCTCTTGCAAGAGTAAAAAATCAACTGTATTGAGTAAAGAAGAAGAAAAAAAAGAAATTGAGGATAGATTTACAGTTTTGAAAATCGAAAACGAAGAAGAATTACTGCTAAAACAAAATAGAGCCATTTCATTGGGTAAAAGACTTTTAGAAAGCTGTAACAATTCAAAATTTACACCCTTCACTACAAACGAAGCAACAGAAACTGTAATAGCAAATGCAACTAGAGAGAACATAACAAAAACCTGTCAAAAAATAAACCAACGCAATGGGAAATTCATAGATATAAAGTTGCTTGAAACTCTTAAAGACAATATTAATGATGAGATTATTTTTAGGTTTGACATCCTTTACGAAAAAAAATTATTCAAACGTGAACTCAAAGTTATTGTCAATTCTGAAAACAAAGTTACTTCCATAACTACCAAAGAAATTTCTAAAATTTTCTGATTTTTGTTTTACTTTTGAAATAAAAAAAAATGAAATCTTTTGAAACTTTTTTGCAAAATATTCCAAACGTAAAAGTATTAGATGACACAATTCAATACAATGATTATATCGGTATCGATTTATCGATTTCGAATAGTGCTTTTACTACATTTAAAATAGATACTTCAAAAAAATTTGAAAATCATATAGACGCTTATTTATCAAAAAATAATGCTAAAGTAGCCTTTGGAGGCTATAATGAAACAAGAAATTTATACCAACGAAGTACTATTTTTAATGATGAAAAATCTGAAGAACGTAATATTCATATTGGTTTAGATTTATGGATAAAAGCTGGAACACCAGTTTTAGCTGCTCTTGATGGCAAAATACATAGTTTTGATTATAATACTGGTTTGGGTGATTATGGCCCAACAATTATTCTGGAGCATAGTATAGAAAACGTTAGGTTTTATAGCCTATATGGTCATTTGTCTATTGAAAGTATTGAAGATATAGAAATTGGGGATACTGTCAAAAAAGGCCAGCAAATCGCCACTCTAGGTGAGGCTAATGTCAATGGTGATTATGCTCCACATTTACATTTTCAGATTATTAAAAATATTGAAGATTGGTTTGGCGATTATCCAGGAGTATGCAGTCAATCTGATTTAGAATATTATTTAGAAAACTGTCCTAATCCAAATTTATTACTTAAAATATGAATCCAAACGAACAATTAATTCACAATTTCTATACTGCCTTCGGTAAAAATGACATTCAAAAGATGTCTGAATGTTATCATAAAAACATAGAATTTCAAGATCCCGCTTTTGGGGTTTTGAACAAAAACGAACCTGTTGCTATGTGGAAAATGTTATTAGAAAAAGGCAAAGGAAACATACAAATTGATTTTTTCGATGTTAAAGCAAACGAGAAAACAGGTTCTGCGATTTGGGTTGCTAACTATATTTTTAGTCAAACAGGAAGAAAAGTAGTTAATAAAATTGACGCCAAATTTGAATTTGAAGATGGATTAATTATAAAACATACGGATAATTTTGATATTTACAAATGGTCAAAACAAGCGTTAGGTCTTAAAGGTTTTTTGTTGGGATGGACGAATTTTATGAAAAATAAAATTCAGGAAGGTGCTAAAAAATCATTGAAAAACTATATTGAAAAGCAAAGTTAAAATTCAAAAATGACACCACTTTTTAAAAAAATGAATTACAAGGGTCAAAAATCTATCGTAGCTATTAACGCTCCAGAATCATTTACCTCAGAATTAGAAGAAATGCAAAAGGAAACTAAAATCGTTAAAAATCTAAATGAAATTAACGATATCACATTTGCAATGGTTTTTGCTACCAAACAAACAGAAATTGATGCATTTGCAAAAGATATTGAACAAAAAATAAATGGGGATGTTATCCTATGGTTTTGCTATCCAAAAGGAACTTCAAAAAAATATAAATGTGATTTTAATAGAGACAATGGTTGGAAAAATCTTGCACAATATAACCTAGAGCCAGTTCGCCAAGTAGCTATTGATTCAGATTGGAGCGCTTTGCGTTTTAGAAAAGTGAAATACATTAAAACAATTACCCGAAAAGAAAGCCATGCGCATACCGATGAAGCAAAAAAAAGAACTACACAAAAAGGAAAATAATACCTTAGAAAAATAATTGTATTTTGTATTAGGTGTATTTCAAACCAATTTAATATAGAAAAAAATCAAAAATAGTGAGTCAATTATCACTATTTATTCCAAAAAAAAATCAAAAAAACATAAACCAAAATAATAATAAATTCATAAGTAATACTCGAATAATTACATCAAAAATTGATCTAATTTAACATCCCAATTCAACTCAGAATTATAAAATAATTTACCCATTTTTACTTCAAGAGGACAATCAAAATTATTAGTATAAAGACTTCCAGTTCCCAAACCTTGCGGCATCAAATTCTGTTTCAAAAAAGCAAATTGAGCAATAGCATTAAGTCCAATATTTGACTCTAAAGCTGAGGTAATCCACCACTTAATATGCTGTTTTTCAGCTATAGAAATCCACTCGTTTGTACCTCGAAAACCACCTACAAAACTAGGCTTCAAGATGATGTATTTCGGTTTGATTTTGAGCAATAATTCTTCTTTTTCTTGATATAAAAACACCCCTATTAATTCTTCATCAAGAGCAATATCAATTTTGCTTGATTTACACAAAACTGCCATCGTGTCAGTATTGTTTTTTGCGATAGGTTGCTCTATACTATGTAATTGATAATCAGATAATTTATTTAATTTATCTAACGCATTAGTGTTGCTAAAAGCGCCATTAGCATCAACACGAATTTCTATCTGTTCGGGAGTGAAGTTTTGACGAATATAGTGGATTAATTCCAATTCTTTATCGAAATCTATTGCTCCAATTTTGAGTTTCAAACAACCAAAACCTTCTTCCAGTTTTTGTTCTATTTGAAGTTTCATATTTGGGGCATCATCCATCCAAATTAGTCCATTAATCGATATGCTTTTTTGACCTAAAGTAAACTCGGATGGAAACAACAAAAAAGGATTACTTGAAGCTAAAGATAGGAACGCCATTTCGACCCCAAATTGAATTGAAGGAAATTCAATTAATGCTTCCCAAAGTGTCTTTTCGCCAAGATGGATGTTAGCACAAACCCACTGCAATTTTGCTTCATAATCTGGTCGATCATCACAACTCAATCCACGCAAAATTCCACACTCCCCTACTCCCTTTTTTCCTTCCTTTTCCAACACTAAAAACCAAGTCTCTTTTTGGGTCAAAACACCGCGAGATGTTCCTGAAGGTTTTTTGAAATCGAGTATGTATTTTTGATACGTTGCTTTCAATTTAACTTAATTATTACTTTTTAAAATTATTTTAAAATTTTTGAGATTTTCTTAAAATTAGTATTTGGCAAGTTCCTTTTAGTAAAATTTTCAAAATCAAGATTCGTTTTATCTTTCCAACTTTGGGTCGCGGAAATGTTTTGATTCATAAAACGTTTATGAATTTCTTTAGATTCCTTTACTTTCTCTAAAAACAAATATACGTGAGCCAAATTCAATTGAATTGCAAGTTCAGCTGCATCTGCTTTTTCAGCTGTTTTTAGGCTTTGAAATGCTTTTTCGTATTGTTTTGTATACAGGTACAATTCAGCAAGCGCATTATAATCTAATGCCTTACCAATACCCTTATCAATTACTTTTTGATTAATTAATGTTATAGCATCATCCAATTTTCCTGCTTCAACCAGTACTGACATCTCTTTTCGAATCACTTTGTTATATATTTCGATGGAGTTGGTTTCGGTTAAAGCAATAATTTCATATTTGTTTATGGCTTGATCTTTTTCAATAGAGGCTAATTTTTGAAAAATTGAAAATTTATATTCATTCTGCAGTTTTTCAACAATATTATATTTAAAAGCATCGGAATTAGGGAGTTTTTGAGCAATAGCGTTTCTTTTAATAAATCGCAATGCCATTTGTTTTTTTCCATCGCTCCAAGTCATACTGGCTTTATTATCAATCCACGGAATGATTTCAAGAATAATTTTTTGACCTAAAATCCAATTTTTACTTTCAAAACCAAACCAAATGTTTTGATTTAACTCGTTCAAACAGGTCGATTTTTCGACAGATACTACTTTTGCGTCTTTACTAACGGGGTTGTTTTGATACAAACAAGCCGTTTTTATATTAGCCGTTTTTGCATAGTCCTTTGCTTTTGTATTATTTGAAAAAATGGCGTAAGTACACTTATCACTGCCTGAAATGGCCGATGCTAAATTTATAGCTCCACCTGTTCCTTTTCCTATAAAATAAGGATCTGGAATGGCTTTTAAAACCGATGCCAAATCAGAAACTAATTTTTGATTTTCGTCTAGCAAAGTAATTCTATATACAAACTCCGTTGTACCATCAGGAAAGTCTTCTGATTTGACGATTGTTCGCTCACCAGCTGAAAGTTGGATTTCTTTTGACGTGATTCGCTCTTTATCCCAATATCCGTCTTGTGCAAAGGACATCGTTGTTAGGAAAAGAAATGTTATTTTGAAAATTTTCATTTTATATTATATTTTTAAAATCGTTTGGGATTTTTATTCAATTAAGAAAACAATTTTTTTTATGTTTGATTTATTAATTGCATCGAGGAAATAAAACCCAGAAATTGCTTTAAAAAATTAAAACTGCTGCCAAGATAATAGACAATAAAAAAGTGCTAATGGCTAATTTTTTAAGCTGCGGATCCAATGCTCTTGGTTCAGGGCAATAATAAACAGTTCGCAAATGACTCATCAATGGAAAATAGGCTACTAAAAAGGCATATTGATCGATTCTGAATCCAACACCATTATAATTAAATGCAAAAAGCAGCACCAAAATCATTGCTGTACTAATCAAAAAAAAATGATACTTCTTTGCTTTTGCACCTCCCATTTTTACAACTAGTGTATTTTTTCCTGATTTTCTGTCAGATGCTTCATCACGCATATTATTCAAGTTCAAAACTCCTACACTCAAAAGCCCAATGGCTGAAGCTGGTAAAAGTAATTGCAAATCCAATTGTTTTGAATGCAAAAAATTAACACCTAAAGTACTTACTAATCCAAAAAATACAAATACAAATACATCTCCAAATCCTTTGTATCCATAAGCTGAATTACCAACAGTATAACGAACAGCAGAACCAATAGCAACTAGTCCTAATGCTAAAAAAAAGAGGGAATATAGTAGATTATCATCTTTAAATGCAAAATAAATTAACGCTATCGCTGAAAAAAGAGTTAAAACAGACGTAATTATCATAGCACGTTTCATTGCTGCTGGTGAAATTACGCCACTTTGTATGGCTCGCATTGGTCCGATTCTATCTTCATTGTCGGTTCCTTTTATTCCGTCACCATAATCATTAGCAAAATTCGAAAGTACTTGAAATCCAAGCGTTGTAACTATAGCCAATCCAAAAACAGTCCAACTAAACACTTGTGTTGGCGTCAAAACAGTATTAGTCGGGTTTGCGAGTGCGTACAGACTTCCTACCAAAATTCCAGAAACGGAAAGTGGTAAAGTTCTTAATCTTGCGGCTTGAATCCAGTGTTTCATTTTATATTTTATATGATTAATTGTTTATCGGTTTAATCGAATGAAAAATTCAACCAGTAAATATTAAGCTTTAATAACTAATTTTAAGGCAACCATTTTTTTTCAAAGTTTGGTTTTCTTTTTTCTAAGAAAGCATCACGACCTTCCTTGGCTTCATCAGTCATATAAGCTAATCGGGTAGCTTCGCCTGCAAAAACTTGTTGCCCAACCATTCCATCATCAGTAAGGTTCATTGCGAATTTCAGCATTTTGATTGACGTTGGCGATTTTTCTAGTATTTCCTGAGCCCATTCGTAGGCAGTATTTTCAAGTTCGTCGTGAGGAATCACCGCGTTTACCATTCCCATTTCGAAAGCTTCTTGAGCTGAATAATTTCTTCCAAGAAAGAAAATTTCACGAGCTTTTTTCTGCCCAACCATTTTTGCCAAATAAGCGGAACCATATCCGCCATCAAAACTAGTTACATCAGCATCCGTTTGTTTAAAAATGGCGTGTTCTCTACTAGCTAAAGTCAAATCACAAACCACATGCAAACTATGTCCACCACCTACAGCCCATCCTGGAACCACAGCAATAACGGCTTTGGGCATAAACCGTATTAATCGTTGGACTTCAAGTATATTCAATCTATGTTGTCCATCATCGCCTACATATCCTTGATGTCCACGCACTCTTTGGTCTCCTCCGCTACAAAACGAATATATACCATCTTTACTTGATGGACCTTCCGCCGAAAGCAATACAACACCAATTGAAGTATCTTCCTGCGCATCATAAAAAGCTTGATAAAGTTCCGAAGTAGTTTTTGGGCGAAAAGCATTGCGTACATCTGGACGATTGAAAGCTATTCTTGCGACACCATTACATTTCTTGTAGGTTATATCTTCAAATTCTTTGGCTACTTGCCAGTTTATTGTATTCATTATTAAAATTTTAGTACTAACAAAATATTTTTTCTAATTTAATTTTAAAAAAAAGAGGCAAAACGCCTCTTTTTTTTAAATTAAATAATTAAATTATTTAAGTGTGAAAGACGATTTTGCAACCAATTCATTTTTATCAAACAAATTTACAAAATATTGCCCTTTTTTAAACTCAATTTCTTTAGAACCTAAAAATTCGCAAATGTCTACAGTTTTATTTTTAAAAACAACTTTTGAAGTGAAGCTATAGTTTAAAATTTCGGTGTCAAAAATTTTAGATTCTGGAACACCACCTACAACATTATTAGTTGGGTCAATGACTTGTATATGGTATAGTTTTTCTCCTGATTTTGCAACGTCATTTTCAGCTATAGTATAACAAATCTTTATTTTATTGGTTTTACTAGCTTTTTGTGTTTCGACTTGTTTTCCAGAGCTACTTTCTTTTATAGCTGTGATCTTAATATTTGTGAGTACGAGTTTTGAAGCTTTCTCTAAAGTTCGTTTTAAAGAATTATTTTGTTGTGAAAGCGTATCAAGGGACTTTTTTTGATTGTCTAAAACTCCTGAAGTACTATCCCTTTGTTTTAAAAGCATTTCATTAATTTTTTTTAATCCATCATCTTTATTAACCAAAAATTTAAAATTTTGTTGCAATTTTTCATACTTAATTTTAAAATTTGACATCGATTGCAAATCATTTTTAGATTTTTTAAGATCCTCCATAAGTTCAATAACTTTATTGCGCTCTACGATTAACTCTTCCGAAATAAAAGCTTTGTCTTCCAGTGCTTTATCATAAGTGGCTTTAAGAAGTGAGAGTGAATCTAAAGCAACTTGTTTGTCAATTTTAATAACTTTTACTTCTGTTATTAAACCATCATTTTTTCCCGATAATTTATAAATATAAAATAAAGAAGCTGATAATAAAATTACCAATAATGCGACTATTGGTTTCAAGTTCAAACTATTTTTTTCTGTTTCCATATAAAATTTCTAATTTTTAATACACTACAATAATAAACATATTATTCTAGAATTCATCTATTTTTTAAAATAATATTTGGCTTTAAATAGCAGTAAATACTATAGTAATATCCAATTACAATTGTAGAAATGTATTACAAACCATTAAAGGTAAATGTTAAATATTAAAAATAAATGAAATTTTAACATTTTTGTATTCTAAAATAAATTAATTTTAATGTATTGAAAATCAATTTTTTACATTGATTCAAAATTATTAATTCACTCACTGATTTATTAACCTAAAAAAAGAATGTTTGAAGAATTTTTTTCTAATTGTCGCTCTTACATTTGGTTTGTTTTGTACAAGTTGTAATAAAAAAGTGGAAACTTCATTAGAAGTCAAAACAACAGATGAGCAAATAGCATCCGAAATAATTGATAGTCTAGAGAATGATACAATAGCCCCGATGGTTGAACCAAAAGATTCGATTAGCAAGAATTAACTGCTTCCATCTTTAAATTAATATTAAACCACTGGCAATAAAGCAATTTGTTCATTAATTCAAGATAAAATTTTTAAGGATTTATTTTATTGACAATATTCCGAAAATTAGATTAAAAATAGTAGAAAGTAGTTGCTTAATTTTAATCTAATAAAATTATTAAATTTTTGATTTTAAAGTATGTTATTCACACTTTATTTTTGTTACCGTCTATTTTTTAAAAAATAGATAGAAAAATGCCAACTTAAAAAAAGTTGGCATTTTTTATTGTGCACAAATAGAATTAGCCGAAAATAAATAAGAGAATTGACTATAATTGCATAACAGAATAAAAAAATTATATTTGTATACTAGAAAACAATTTATGAAAAAAATTACTTCATTACTTTCTTTTTTATTTATCCTAAATGCGTGTGGTGTAAAACAAACTCAGTCTATGTTGACTGGCGGTGATTATGATGGCGCCATTAATAAAGCTATTGAAGCACTACGAAACAAAAAAGATTCAAAAGGAAAACAACAGTATGTGTATTTGCTCGAAGAAAGTTTTGCTAAAGCTAAAGATCGAGATTTAAGTACAATTGATGGTCTTGCAAAAGATACTAATCCCGCAAATTTTGAACGAATTTATACTACGTACTTGGATTTGAATGCGCGTCAAGAAAAAATTCGTCCATTACTCCCTTTGCAATTATTAAAACAAGGACGTGAAGCAAAATTTCCAATGGATAATTACGCAGATCAGATTATAAGTAGCAAAAATTCGTTGTCCAAATACCTATATGACAATGCCAGTTTGTTATTAAAATCAAATAATAAAATGGATTTTAGAAAATCTTATGATGATTTTAGCTATCTAGAAAGCATAAATCCAGGTTATAAAGATGTAAAAAAGTTGATGTCAGACGCTCAATTTAAAGGGACTGATTTTGTAAATGTATATACAAAGAATGAAACAAATATGGTAATCCCAAAACGATTACAGGATGATTTACTCGATTTTAGTACGTTTGGATTAAATGATAAATGGACGGTTTATCATAGTAATAAAGTTAAGAATGTTTCTTATGATTATGGAATGATTGTAAATTTTAGACAAATAAATATTTCACCAGAACAAATAAAGGAAAAAGAATTTATTAAAGAAAAACAAATAAAAGACGGGACTAAAACCTTGCTGGACTCCAAAGGGAATGTGGTGAAAGACAGTTTGGGAAAACCAATAAAAGTGGATAATTTCAAGAATATTCGTGTCAATATTTATGAATTTAAACAATTCAAATCCTGTCAAGTTACTGCAAAAGTTGATTATATTGATTTTCGAAACAATCAGTTAATCGATGCATTTCCTATATCGAGTGAGTTTGTTTTTGAGCATATATATGCAACCTATAATGGAGACAGAAGTGCTTGTGACGATAGTTATATGAATTATTTTAATAATCGAGCCGTATCATTTCCAAGTAATGAACAAATGGTTTACGACTCAGGTGAGGACTTAAAAGTGAAATTAAAAAGTATAATCACTAGAAATAGATTTAGGAGGTAAAATGACCTGAATCAATTTAATTAAAAAAAGGCTTTCAAAATAAAATGAAAGCCTTTTAGTTTATATTTTTGAAGCGAGTAACTTAGCATCTATATTCTCATGCGTTTCACTATAGATACAAACACCATTTTTTATCAAAACAATTTGTGGAGATTGATGCATCACATTAAATTTAGTTGCAATTTGGTTAGAAATATCTCTATAATTCAATAAATCTAAATAATAGGGTGTTATTAATTCCGAAAAATTAAATTCGTTTTCAAATTGTTTTAACGCCATTCTACTAATACTACAGCGTGTGCTGTGCTTGAATATTAAAACAGGCTTTGATTCTGAAGCAACAACAATTTCATTAAGTTGCCCAATATCTTTTAGCAAAATCCAATCCATTTTTGGAGTTGAAACTTCTTCATTTGAACTTCCAAATATATTTTTTAAAAAACTCATAATTATTTATATTTTATTATTACAAATTTAGTTAAATAGAAATAATAACAATTAGCAATTTTACATTTATAGTTAACAAAAAAACTTCAACCTTTCGATTGAAGTTTTTGAAATATTAAAATCAAAATTTCTTATTATTCTCTTGTAAATAGAGCACTTTGCCCACCTTGATTTAATGTCATTTCTGTTTTAGCCTCATTGAAAATAATTTCAACTGGTGCTCCAGGAATTTTAAATTTGTCTTTTCCTGAAACTTCTAGAGGGAAAGCAGGCTGTCCAGTTACTTGTCCCATTAGCGTTCCGTTTTCTTCCGAAAAAGTAATTTTAATAGGAATCTGTTTGCTTGAATATGTACCTAAATAACCATCCAAAATAACCGCTTTTTCCAGTTCACTTTTTCCTGCTGTCCAAACGTTGTTTGCTGAATTTACATCTGGTAATACTGTATTTGGATCAATAGTAATAGATTCAATTTCTTCTGTAGTATTTGCATTAAAAGTCCAAGAAGTATTACGTTCCCATATTTCAACAGGCAAATTAATAGTAGTTACTTTGCCAGATTTAGATTTAATATCTAAAACTACTGGCATTGGCATTTTTTCCAAATTTTCAATAGTAATAACTGCGCCTTTTGAAGCATCATTTTTTACATATTTCACTTTAGTAATTGCTTGATCTAAACGCCAATTGTTGATAAACCAACTTCTCCAAAACCAGTTTAAACTTTCACCCGATACGTTTTCTATAGTTCTAAAAAAATCGTCTGGAGTTGGGTGTTTGTATGCCCAACGCTCGATGTAAGTTCTAAAAGCTAAATCAAAACGTTCTTTCCCAAGTACTTGTTCCCGCAACATAGTCAGTCCAGAACCAGGTTTCAAATAAGCCAAAATACCTAGATTTGATTCTTTCAATCCATCAGGAGCTGTAAAAATTGGCTCGATTTGAGCATTTGTCATTACTTCAGACATTTGGTGCATATTCATTGCTGGATCTTTATATTCTCCTTTGTTAAAATCTTCAGCACTTAAGGAATTAATAAATGTATTAAAACCTTCGTCCATCCAAGCAAACAATCGCTCATTAGAACCCACAATCATAGGAAACCAAATGTGTCCAAACTCATGATCTGTAACACCCCATAAATCTTTTCCTTTTGATTCCCAACTGCAAAATACAATACCTGGATATTCCATTCCACCCTCGTTACCTGCTACATTAATAGCTTGTGGATAAGGATATTCGAACCATCTTTTAGAATAGTTTTCAATAGACGCTTTAGTGTATTCCGTTGAACGCTCCCAAGCATTTCCGCCATTACTTTCTACTGGATAGGCTGAAACAGCCAATGATTTTTTGCCAGATGGTAAATTGATTTTTGCAGCATCTACAATAAATGCAGCTGAGGAAGCAAATGCCACATCACGTGAATTTTTCATCTTAAATTTCCAAGTCAAAGTTGCTTTTCCAGTTGGTCTAGAATTGGAACTTGTAACCTCTTCTGCAGAACGAATTATTACTGTTTTATCGCTATTTTTTGCTTCAGCCCAACGTTTTTGTTGTTCAGCAGTATATACTTCTGTTGGATTTACTAAATCTCCACTACACACTACAATATGATTTGCTGGTGCTGTAATATCAATATCAAAGTCTCCATATTCTAAATAAAACTCTCCTGCACCCATATACGGTATGGTGTTCCAACCTTGTTGGTCATCATACACACACATTCTAGGATACCATTGTGCCATAGTGAATATTTTACCATTTTTGGTCTCTAAAACTCCCATTCTGTCGGAACCATATTTTGGAGAAACAAAGGAAAAATCAATTTTTAATTTCACAGAACCACCATTGGCTTTTAATTCTTCTGGAAGAATAATTTGCATTCTTGTATCCGTTATTGAAAATTTCGCCTCTTTTTCAACAGATTTCCCACCAACAGTACTAACAATTTTTACTGATTTAATTTTATGTCCACCATCAAAATTTTCGCCATCTGCACCGTTTCTACTTCCATTTAATGGTATAATCGCATTTCCACGTGAATTTTTAGCAAATAAATTTTGATCCACATTCATCCAAACAAATCCAATTTTATCAGGACTATTGTTGGTGTAAGTCAACACTTCAGTTCCTATAATTTCGTTGGTTTTTTCATTTACACTTGCAGTTAACTTATAATCGGCTCTGTTTTGCCAATACAAATGTCCAGGTTGACCGCTTGCAGAACGAGTTCCTGTTCCATTATTGGTATAAAATGCAGGAGCAAAAGCATCGCGGTAGTTATATTTCGATTCGCTTGGCTTTGTTTCTTGTGCCTTGATAGAAACTCCAAAAAGCAGTATAAAAATACTTGCAATTTTAAGAATAGTACTTTTCATTGTGTTTGTATTAATTGATTTGTGTGTTTGACTCGGATTATGTATTTATGTTACAAAAAAATAAAAAAAAAATTAATGTAATGGTTATATTGCATAATTATTTTAACTTTTACAGAAAATTAAATGTTAGTTACAATTCAAAATAATCAATTGTCAGCAACTATAAACTCGTTTGGAGCAGAGTTAAATGGATTGTTTAAAGAGTCTAAAAACTATATTTGGACTGTGGATACTGCTTTTTGGAATAAAACCTCTCCTGTTCTTTTTCCTATTGTTGGTCAAATTAAAAATGACACTTATTTATTCAATGGAATTGAATATTCAATGTCAAGACACGGTTTTGCAAGAGATTTTGAGTTTGTTATTATAGAGAAAAATGAAAATTTAGTGGTGTTTTCTTTGTCAGAAAATAAGGAAACATTACAAAACTATCCATTTAATTTTGAATTGCAAGTGAAGTATTCGTTAGAAAATAATACATTAGTAGTCTCTTATTTGGTTAAAAATAATTCAAAAACAAAAATGCCGTTTTCTATTGGAGCTCATCCAGCTTTTGCGATAAATTCTGATTTTGAAAACCACTCTTTACTATTTGATAAAGAAGAAAACTTAGTGACATTCGAATTGGAAAAAGGATTATTGTCTGGAAAGTCTCGTGAAATTAAAACTTTCGATAGACAATTAGGTTTAAATTACGATTTATTCCGAAAAGATGCTTTGATTTTTAAAAAATTAAATTCAAAATCCATAACAATTTTAGAAAACAACCTACCTTGTGTTAAAGTAAATTTTAATGATTTTCCAAATCTTGGAATTTGGACCAATCAAAATGCTCCATTTCTATGTATTGAACCCTGGTTTGGTTATGCTGATTCCCTAAATTCAACTGGGAATTTGTTTGAAAAAGAAGGAATACAAATTTTAGATATTAAGGAGCAATTTAATGCTTCATTTACCGTACAAATACCATAACTATGAACGATTTCTCCTTTTTACCTTTTCAAAATTTAGAGTCAGAACGTTTGCTTTTAAGGCAAATTACAAATGATGATATCAATGAAGTTTTTGCTTTGAGAAGTAATCCCGAAACTATGAAATACATTCCTAGACCATTAGTAACGACTATTGATGAAGCTTTAGGTCATATCCAAATGATTCAGGAAAAAATAGAAACAAACGAAGGAATCAATTGGGCAGTAACCCTAAAAGGCTATAATAAACTAATCGGGATTGTGGGACATTACAGGATAAAATGGGAACATTTTAGATCAGAAATTGGATACATGATTTTACCTGAGTACCAAGGAAAAGGTATCGTAACCGAGGTTATAAATTTGCTTATAGATTATGGTTTTAACCAAATGAAAATGCACAGTTTAGAAGGTATAATTGATCCTAAAAATTTGGCTTCGGCGAGGGTATTAGAAAAAAATGGATTTATAAAAGAAGCCCATTTTATAGAAAATGAATTTTTTAATGGAAAATTTTTGGATTCTGCAATCTATTCTTTGTTAAATAAAAATTAAAAAAATAATATAACGGCATAATTTTTGTGATAATTTGTTCATAAGCAAAATGAACCAAGCAATTATGATTACAAAAAGAATTTTACAGTACTTACTGTTAATATGTCTATTTTATGGTTACAGTCAAACTGATACTACAAGCATAAAATCATTGGAAGAAATAAAGTTAAACACCTTACGCTACACCAAATCAAAAAATAGTAACTCACAACAATTTGAGACCATTACTAAAAAACAAATTGAATTTCAAAATTTTCAAAACACAGCAGATTTATTATCCAATTCAGGAACATTATCTGTTCAAAAATCTCAGCAAGGTGGCGGAAGCCCAGTGATTAGAGGTTTTGAATCTAGTCGTGTATTACTTCTTGTAGACGGCGTTAGAATGAATAATCTTATTTTTCGTGGAGGACATCTACAAAATGTAATAACCGTAGACGAAAATATGTTAGAAAATGCAGATGTTTTATTTGGATCTTCTTCCACGGCATACGGAAGTGATGCATTGGGTGGTGTAATAAACTTGCAAACCAAAAATGCTAAACTGCTATCCAATAAAAACACTAAAAAATTTAGTTCTAATTTTAACACCCGTTATTCTACAGTAAACAAAGAGAAATCTGCATATTTAGATTTCGGTTTCTCTGGTAATGAATGGGCAACATTAACTGCATTTTCTTACAATGATTTTGACGATTTAAAAATGGGAAGTCGTAAGAATGGAAGAAATCCATTGTTTGGAGAACGACCAAAATATGTAGAAACTATAAACGGTGTAGATGCAATAGTAAATAACTCTGATCCATTAGTTCAAAAATTTTCTGGATATAAGCAATACAATGCAATGCAAAAAATCATCTATAGTCCTAACAATACTATAATGCACAGTTTGAACTTGCAGCTTTCAACCACGACAGATATTCCTAGATATGATAGACTAACGGATATAGCAAATAATAAACTTAAAACAGCAACGTGGAATTATGGCCCACAAAAAAGAATTTTAGCTGCCTATAAGTTCAATAAAGAAAAAGCTTTCTTGAATAGCGATTTAACCATTGGGGCTAACTATCAAAATGTCGAAGAAAGTAGAATCACCCGAGATCTTGGAAAACCAAATGAAACTTCAAGAATTGAAAAAGTAAGTGTTTACGGTTTGAATATTGACTTGAAAACAAAAATCGGAAAAGCAGATTTTCTTTATGGAATAGATGCTTTTTATGACAATTTAAAATCAACCGCAGATAATAAAAATATAACAACTGGCACAATAACTCCTGCTAGCACAAGATACCCAGACGGAAAGAATTATACATATAGAAGTGAAGTGTTTGCTACCTATTTTAGAAACATAAGCAAAAAAACTTCATTCAATTTTGGAGCTAGAACAGGTTTCAATAATTTGCATAGTGATATAGTGGATAATTCAATATTAAAATTACCTTATTCTTCTGTAGACCAAAAAAACATTACCTATAGTGCTGCAACTGGAATTGTAACTAAAGCTACGGATCATTTAAAATTCGCTTTCAACTTATCTTCAGGATTTAGAACCCCGAATATTGATGATTTAGCAAAAATATTTGAATCGGATGCAAGCAAAAATTTACTTATTGTTCCAAATAATAATTTGAAACCAGAAAAAACAGTAACGGCTGATATTAGCGCAACATTATTTAACAATGATACTTTTGTAGTTGAAAATACCTTTTTTTACACCAAACTGTTTGACGCAATTCAGACCAATGCATTTCAGTTAAACGGGCAAAGTCAAATCGTTTTTAATGGTAATTTAAGTAATGTGGTGGCCAATCAAAATCTTGGTAAAGCTAATATTATTGGATTTTCAACATCATTGAAATCAAAAATTACAAAAAACTTCAACATTTACGGAACATATAACTTTACAGAAGGTAGGCTAGAATCCGAAACGGGTTTAAAACCATTAGATCACATTCCTCCGTTTTATGGAAAAGTAGGAATGAATTATGAAAACAAATGGGTAAATCTAGATTTATTTATGTTGTATAATGGCACAAAATACTTGGTTGACTATTCCACAAGCGGAGAAGATAACCTGCAGTATGCTCCTGTAGATGGAATGCCATCTTGGGAAACTTATAGTCTTAAAGGTGCAATAAAACCTATCAAAGAATTAAGCCTTTTTACAGGAATTGAAAATATTTTAGATACGCAGTATAGAACATTTTCATCAGGAATAAATTCAGCTGGTAGAAACATTTATTTTGGTGCTAAATACACATTATGATAAATAGATAATTATATTTACTTAATATAAAACGTATCATGAGTAAATATTTTTTTTATTTGTTTTTTTTAGCATCGACAATATCTTACAGTCAAACCTATGTCAAAATTAATGGAGTTACTGCAATTGCATTATTACCGCATATTGGTGTAGAAACTTCCTTGTCAGATAAAATGACTTTTCAGTTTGATGTATCTGCTTCGTTCTGGAAATCTGTCGATGGTGCTCCATTAAGATTCGCATTATTCACTCCTGAAGTACGGTATTATATAAAAGAAAAGTACAAAGGTTGGTATTTTGGAGCTCATATAGGTGGAGCTATTTTCAAATTAAAAAAATGGAATTACAAAGACTTAAATTTGTATCAAAAAGGATTTAGTTATTTTATTGGCGCAACAATTGGATATCAAAAACAAATTTCTGACAAAATTAACTTAGATTTTTTTCTAGGAGGCGGAAACATTCAATCGTCATATAAAGGATATGATATTGATTCTGGTATTCGCTACGATATAGCAAATGGCTACAATAAGAGTAGTGAATTTATTCCGTATCGAGGTGGAATTATGATTTCATATCGATTGAATTAGAATTTATTCAAACTTTTTACATATAATTCTTCTACTTTTTTACGAGCCCAATCTGTTTTTCTTAAAAAAGTCAAGCTAGATTTTATAGTAGGGTTTTCGTTAAAACATTTAATTTTTATCAATTCTCCTAACGTATCAAAACCATAAAACTCGATTAGTTTCTCTAAAATTTGTTGCAAAGTGATTCCGTGAAGTGGATCTTTATTTTCGCTATTTTTCATAAAACAAAAATACAACATTGTCATAGTATAAAAAAATAACCATCAAATTTGACTTTGATGGTTCTTTTTTTTACTATTTTGATTAACTATTGAACTGCTCTGATTTACTCATTATTTTTTATAAGTTTTATATTTTCATTTTTAATTACGAATAATGTAATTATTAATTTATTAACACGAAAAGGTTGTAGCTTATCATATTAAAAAAATATGCGCTTTTTTTTTGTAATCTTTGTTTTAAAACTAATAAACTATGAAAAAAAATCTAATTATTGCATTGCTAGGCTTTGCAATACAATCCAAGGCGCAAGTGCAAACAACGTACTTGTGGCACATGCATCAGCCCACTTATTGGGGAGATAAAAGTAAGTCAAATCCAAACAGATCTCAACTTTTAAAAGAATCACAAGATCTAAAGCTTTCAGGTCAAAACACCTATAGCGATGGAATAGCGCATCCTACAAACAACTTGGAGGAAATATTTAGCTTGGCTGATCGTGTTAATGCATATCAATTTAAGGGGAAAAATGCAGTTAATTCCATAAGACAGTTTCCAAAAGCCGGAGCACAAATTACTTATGGTGGTTCGCTTTTAGAAAGCATCAATAGCATAGCAACAACAGGACAATGGGGCTATCAACCCAATTGGGCTAGCAATATTATAACTGCAAAAAGCTGGTTAACTAGCGGCGGAAAAACCAGAATGGATTTAGTAAATTTCACAATGCATCATTCGTTATCACCTCTGTTAAGCGATGAAGTTTTGAAAAAAGAAATTCAGGCCTTTAAATTTTATGCTGCTCAAACTTTTGGAAGTCAAACTTCCAAGGGATATTGGCCAGCGGAATGCGCTTTTTCTGAACGCAACATTAAAGTGTTGGTTGAAGAAGGTATTGAATGGTCAGTCGTAGCCAATAGCCATTTAGCAAGAACTTTAGCGGATTATCCTTTAGTTTTTGGAACAAATGGTTGCAACATTGATCCACCTAACAAGGCTGATAAATCTACAATAAATGGAACCAACTGGCATAATGGTCAAATTGATGGTCGTGGCGGACAATTTGCTGCACCTTACTGTTTTACGCCTCACAAGGCTAAATATGTTGATCCAAATACTGGTACCGAATACAAATTAGACATTGTACCTATGGCTGATTTAGATAGCTATAGAGATGGTTATTCGCAACAAGGAATTGGTAATTTACAAACTAATATTGCCCCTTATTCACCTATCAGTAGACCTTCATTAATGTTATTAGCGCATGATGGTGATAATGCTTGGGGTGGTGGCTCTAGTTATTATGACGAAGCTGTTCCAGGTTTTACTGGACAAGCTGCAGCTGCAGGTTATGTACCAACTACTATTCAGCAATATTTATCAGATTTTCCAGTACCAGCCACTGATTTAATTCACGTAGAAGATGGTTCTTGGGTAAATGCTGCAAACGATTGGGGATCACCTCAATTTATCAACTGGGTATGGCCTATGTTTACTCCTACTTACGAATTTAATGCTAATGGTTGGACAGAAGACATCAGAAATCAAGCGGTTATGATTGCAGCAGAAAATCATTGCATTATGGCTGAACAACTTGAAGGAAATGTTCAAATTGCTGATATTGTGAACCCAACAGCTACAGCATCACCAGCAGAAAAAGCTTGGCATTTTTATATGCCAGGATTAGATAGCGGTAACGCTTACTATGGTGATGCCTTGGACTTAGAAATTAAAGCGACAGTGGCTGCCAACAATGCGATTAGTTTTGCGCAACCAACCTTGAATGCAAATCCAGGAGTGGATACAACTAAACCAAGTGTTTTTGTACCACAACGTTATCCTTATAATCCAGGTGAAGTGGGTTTTGGACCAACTTATGCCTACCAACAAAAACTAAATACGGCTGACTTTACTGTATGGACATTAGCTTATGATGTCAGTGGCATTCAAACAGCTACTTTGAAATACCGTATTGATGGAAATGGAACTAATCCGTTAACTAGCAATCAAAATGAAACTTATGCTGGTGGGTCTGAAGTTGGAAATTGGATTAATTTACCAATGAACTCTAGAATATTTCCAAAAGACAATGTAACGAATAACCCTAATATTAGTTTCTTTATTCTTCCTACTAAAATTGCAACACAATACTATGCAAAAATTAATGGAGTTTCTGAGAAATTAGTAGATTACTATATCGAAATTACAGATTCAAAAGGAAATATTAACAAAACAGCCATTCAACACACTTGGGTAGGGAAAAATCTAAATATTTCACCAGTTTTAACTTTTAATTCGAGTGCAGAATTTTCACCATCTCCCATTAATGTGACTTTGAATGCTACTGATAGTAACGATCCAAGCCCGAAAATATATTATACTACTGATGGTACTATACCAACTTTAGCTTCTGCTTCGGCCATATCATCAATCACTATTAATGTGGCACAAACTAAAACTATAAAAGCTTTTGCTGTTGATGTTGATGGTAATCAATCAGGAATTACTTCAAAAACCTATACTATTGGAGCTGTACCCAGTTTTACAGTACATTTTAAAGCGCCAACCACTTGGACAAGTCCAAGAATACACTATTGGGATGCTTTACCAGCAGGTTCATTAACAGCTTCGACTTGGCCAGGTATTGCAATGACACCAGAATGTGATGGTTGGTACCGATTTACTTTTACGGGAGTTGCTTCCACCAAATTAATATTCAACAATGGTAGTGGTGGCAATGGAAACCAAACCGCTGACCTTACAGCTAGCGCTAATGGTTGGTATAATTTTACTACTTCAAGTTGGATTACTGAACCAACAAATTTCAATACTCCATGTTTATCCGTAACACCAGTTGGCGGTACATTTAATGCTAACACTACTGTTAATGTTAATTTGAGCGCAAAAGACAATGCAAGTCCAGCGCCAACTATCTATTACACTTTAGACGGAAGTACACCAACTACAAGTTCAACTTCAGCTGTAGGTAATGTAACTATTCCAATTACAACCACCAAAACCTTAAAAGCATTTACGAGCGACAATACCGGGGTAAGTTCAATCATAAGAACGGAAAACTATAATTTCACAACTGTTACACCAGTAAAGACTTTTACGGTATATTTCAAATCACCTACCTCTTGGACTACCCGAAAAATATATTTTTGGAACGCAACACCAACAGGAAGTTTAGCCAATGCTATTTGGCCGGGTTTAAATATGACTGCTCATACAGGTGGATGGTATAAGTACACTTTTACTGGAGTTGATGCAGTCAATATTATTTTTAATAATGGTAATAGTGGCTTAGGAACGAACCAAACAGCAAACATTCTCAACATTACAGGTACTATATGGTACGATTGGACAAGTGGCATTATTGCACCTCCAGTATTTTCAAGAGAATCATTAATAGAAGAAAAAGAATTCATTCAATTGTATCCAAACCCTACATCTGGATTGGTAACTATAGATTCCAGTATGTCTTTTGGAGAAGTAAGTATTTATGCTAACACGGGTGTATTAGTAAAAAAATTCAAAATAAATAGTAAAACAATCGATATATCTGATTTACCATCGGGTATTTATATTTTTAAATTGATTACTAAAGATCAAAAAATAGCTTATAAACAACTGATTAAGAATTAAATACTATTATTAATATAAATAAAGAAAAGGCTTTTTACATAACTGTTAAAAGCCTTTTTTATAACACTAAAGTTAACTATTGAACTGCTAGAGCAGCATTAACATTACCATATCCAAAATCTGAACTCTTATTAGGATAAAAACTTGACGACTGTTTCATCTTAGTCAAAACCTGGTCTCTAGTCCAAGTAGGATATTTTGACCACACCAAAGCAGCAATTCCAGCAGTAGTTGCTGTTGCCACAGATGATCCTCCTACATAATCCGATTGATTGTTATAATAACTATTTATTGGCATTGTATTTCCAGAAGCGGCTCTTTGCATTACAATTGTGAAATCTATTTTACCACCAGTATGACACACATCGCATTTTTGAAAATTTGTCCCTTCTTTTACACCAGTAACTGCAACAGTTTCAGGCATCCAAGCTGGAAAAATAACACCTACAAATGTTGTAAAAGTGGTTGATGTTCCGCCTGCACAAAAAATAAGTTTTCCTCTATTGTAAGCATACTTAATTCCATCTTCAATTTTACCAACTGAGAAAATGTATCCCATAGACATCGATATAATTTTAACATTACTATTGTTTCCTAATGCTGTAAAAGCATTTTTAACACCATTATGTTCGTGATATCCTTCTAAAAGCACATTTGCTGCAGCACGATATGTAACTAAATTCGCATTATAAGCCACGCCCACAGGCAATCCGTTATCATTTCTTGGTGCTGCTGCTACCGATGCCATACTTGTTCCATGACCACATTTATCATTTGCACCGTCTGTAGTGGAACTCCAAGGCCAAATAGAATCAACATAAGTCCCATATTTTTGAATTGTTCTTCCAGCAGAATATCCATCATTAAAGTTACTTCCCAAAAGCGTTTGCTCTGACGAAGTTCCTGAATCGATAATACCTATTGTTATTCCACTACCAGTACTACTATTCCAAGCTGTAGGAATATTGTGCTGATAAAAAGCCCATGGTACTTTTGCATTATTTGGCAAAACATTTACATAATCCTCTGTTGCAAGCGTTTCAGCATCAAATCCGCAACCGGATGAAGTGACTGCAGATCTTTCGTTTTGTAGCTCTTCTTCTTGAAAATACCTGTAATCTGCTGGTTCAATATATCGTGTGAATTTGCTGTTTCGAATAGCAATTACTGTTTCTTGTTTTTCAATAACAACATCAATTAAATTTAAAAAGGGATCTGAAGAAATCAAAACTTTGTCTAATGGTTTTTTTTCATACTTTAAAATTAGTTGCAATAATTCATTTTCAATTTTTTTATTGTCTGTTAATTTGCTTCTATCAAAATCATTTTTTGAATTTCCAAAACCAATGGTAGCAATACTTTGTCCTTGATTTATAGCACTCCAAATCATAAGGCTTGATTCTGAACTCCAATTAAAAGATGTATTTGAATCTAATGACTCCTTAATTTCTGAGTTAATTTGTTCTTTTGATAACGGCTCTTTTTGCAAAATTTGAATAACCGAAGACTCTGTAATAGGCTCGTCATTGTTACAAGACGAAAAAATCAATAAAGATAAAATTGAGATTTTTAATACTTTTTTTGTCATTTTGTTGGTTTTTATTGGTTGTAATACGAATTTAATAAAATTTTATATAAATTATTTAATATTCGTTAAAAAGCATTAAAAACTGATGAATTACACACTACGAAAAATAGATATTTAATTTATGATTATATTTGGTTAAAAATACAAGTATTATGAAAATCATTACTATACTACTATTTTCAATAATATCACAAAATAGTTTTAGTCAAAATGAAATTACAAACTATTACCTTATTCGTCATGCCGAAAAAGTAGATAATTCCAAAAACCCCGAATTATCTGATTTAGGAAAAATAAGAGCCGAAAATTATAAAAATCTTTTTTCAGAAATAAAATTAGATTACATCTATAGTAAAGATTTTATTAGAACCACAAATACTGTTAATCCTACTGCGATAGAAAAAAAACTAGAAATTATAAAATACATTCCAAAAGATTTAGATATCGAAAATTTAAAAAAAGTAACGTTAGGTAAAAACGTTCTTATTGTTGGTCACAGCAACAGTACTCCCGATTTAGTTAACCGATTGATTAATGAAAAAGTTTACACTCAAATTGACGAAACCCAATTTGGCAATTTATATATAGTAACTATAATTGAAAATCAAGTTTCTCACAAACTACTCAAACTGCAATAAGCTTTTGGCTTGAACTTCATTTTTTGCTACCTTTGTAATCCTATGCTAAAAACAGTCAACATACAAAACAAAAAAGCCAAATTCGAATACGAAATTATTGATCGATATACGGCTGGAATGGTTTTAACAGGAACCGAAATCAAATCAATACGGCTTGGAAAAGCAGGTATTACCGAAAGTTTTTGTGAATTTCAAAACAATGAATTATTTGTAATCAATTCTAATATTGAGGAATATCATTTTGGAAATCAGTTCAATCACAAAGCCAAAAGTGAGCGTAAACTACTCTTGAACAAAAGGGAACTTAAAGGGCTTTTGAAAGATGTTCAAAACAAAGGACTTACAATTATTCCGCTTCGGTTATTTACTAACGAAAAAGGAATGGCAAAATTGGATATAGCACTTTGTAAAGGAAAGAAAAACTTCGACAAACGAGAAACCATCAAAGACAGAGACAATAAACGTGATTTGGATAGAATAAAAAAGGAGTTTTAATTCTTATTTTCTAACAAAGGAACAAATCTAAAATCTCCAAACTCGTGTTTTACAAATTCGGTTTCTCCTTTTCTAATAATTAACGTCATAACTTGCACTTCGTCGCCAACAGGAATGACTAGCTTTCCTCCTATTTTCAATTGTGACATCAATGCTTTTGGTATTTCTGGTGCTCCAGCTGTGACTATAATTCCATCAAATGGAGCGTAATTTGGCAAACCTTTATAACCATCGCCAAAAGAAATATGCTTCGGACGAATGCCTAATTTCGGCAATAATAAGGATGTTTTTTTAAACAATTCATTTTGTCTTTCAATAGTATACACAACAGCTCCTAAAGTACATAAAACGGCTGTTTGATAGCCCGAACCAGTGCCTATTTCTAAAATTTTATTGCCTTTTTTCACTTCCAATAATTCCGTTTGAAATCCAACTGTATACGGTTGCGAAATCGTTTGCCCAGCATCTATCGGAAATGCTTTGTCTTGATAAGCATAATCTTCAAAACTAGAATTTAAAAACAAATGACGCGGAATTTTACCAATAGCATCCAATACATTCTTGTCTTTAATTCCTTTTTCTTGAAGTTGTTTCACTAGTTGATTGCGAAGTCCTTGATGTTTGGCAGTATCTTTCAATTTGAATGGTAATTATTTTTTGTAAAATTAGAAAACAAATTGGCAATTATCAATAATAGGTTATCAATTAATTCCTATTTTTGTTTAAAATAGATTTCTATGTTAAAAGTTGGAGTTTTAGGTGCTGGACACCTTGGAAAAATACATTTACGATTACTTAATCAATCTTCCAACTATGAATTGGTTGGTTTTTATGACGAAAATTTAGAAAACGGAGCTAAAATAGAAAAAGAATTTGGCTATAAACAATTTCAAACAATTGCCACTTTAATTCACTCAGTCGATGTCATTGATATTGTTACGCCAACACTTTCACACTATAAATGTGCAAGAGTAGCTATAAAATCAGGCAAACATGTGTTTATCGAAAAACCCATATCCACCACTGTCGAAGAAGCTGAAGAAATTATTGCTTTAGCCAAAGAATACAATGTTAAAGGTCAAGTTGGTCACGTAGAGCGTTTTAATCCAGCTTTTAAAGCAGTAAAAGACAAGATTGAAAATCCTATGTTCATTGAAACCCATCGTTTGGCCGAGTTTAATCCTCGTGGCACTGATGTTCCTGTAGTTTTAGATTTAATGATTCACGATATTGATGCTATTTTGAGTGTCGTAAAATCGAAAGTAAAAAATATTTCTGCAAGTGGTGTTTCCGTAATTAGTGATTCCCCAGATATTGCTAATGCTCGTATTGAGTTTGAAGATGGTTGCGTTGCTAATATTACAGCCAGTAGAATTTCGATGAAAAACATGCGTAAATCTCGTTTTTTTCAAAAAGACGCCTACATTTCTGTTGATTTTTTAGATAAAATTTGTGAAGTAGTAAAAATGAAAGATGCTCCAGAAACTCCTGGCGATTTCGATATGATTTTACAAAATGCAGAAGGCGTAAAAAAGCAAATATATTACGAAAACCCAACTGTAGAGTCCAATAACGCTATACTTGACGAATTGGAGTCTTTTGCCGATGCTATAAATAACAATACAACTCCAGTAGTTACTTTAGAGCAAGCCACAGAAGCCTTGCGAGTGGCTTATATGATAATTGATCGTATGCAGAATAAATAAAAATTATTTCAGGTTTAAAGTTTCAATTTAACAAACTAAAACCTGAAACTTAAAAAAATAAACAAATTTATACTAATGAAAATAATAGCTGTAATAGGCGCAGGAACAATGGGCAACGGAATTGCTCACACTTTTGCACAAAGCGGTTTTACCGTTAAATTAATTGATGTTTCCGAAAAATCACTCGAAAAAGGAATGGCAACTATTGCTTCTAACCTTGACCGAATGGTTACAAAAGGAACAATAACCGAAGATGACAAACACAAAACCATTGGTAATATTATTACTTATACCGATATTAATGACGGTGTAACAGGTTGTGATTTAGTAGTAGAAGCCGCTACAGAAAATGTAACCTTAAAACTAAATATTTTCAAACAATTGAGCGAAGTTTGCGACCATAATGTAATTTTAGCAACCAATACTTCTTCAATATCCATTACACAAATTGCAGCGCAAGTCGTACATCCAGAACGTGTTATTGGAATGCACTTTATGAATCCTGTGCCCATTATGAAATTGGTCGAAATCATTCGTGGGTATTCAACTTCTGATGAAGTGACCAAAATTATAATGACATTGTCCGAAAAACTCGGAAAAACACCAACTGAAGTTAATGATTATCCCGGATTTGTAGCCAACCGAATTTTGATGCCTATGATTAACGAAGCTATAGAAACTTTATATAATGGCGTTGCTGGTGTTTTGGAAATTGATACAGTAATGAAACTCGGAATGGGACACCCGATGGGACCGTTACAGCTAGCCGATTTTATTGGTCTTGATGTGTGCTTGTCTATTTTAAATGTAATGTATGACGGATTCAAAAACCCAAAATACGCACCTTGTCCGTTGCTGGTAAATATGGTTATGGCTGGAAAACTCGGAGTAAAATCGGGACAAGGTTTTTATGATTATAGTGAAAGTAAAAAAGCAGAGAAAATTGCAAAGCAATTTTTAAAGTAATCAGTATTCCGTGTTCAGTATTCAGCAACTGAGTACTGAGCACTGAACACTGAATATTAAATAAATATGAGCAAAATAATTCCCTTCAAAGCAGTACGTCCCACGCCTGATAAAATTGGGTTGGTAACTTGTAGAAACTACGATGATTATTCGCCAGCGGAATTAGCTGCGTGGTTGAATTTTAATCCCTATTCGTTTTTACACGTCATCAATCCCGCGTATATGCATTCCCAAAAAATCACTTTGGACAAGCGTTTCAAAGGAGTAGCACACAAATACCAAGATTTTAAAAACGATGGTGTTTTTATGTCTGAAGAAAATCCCGTATTTTTTTTATATCAAATTCAAACAAAAAATCAATCGTTTATAGGAATTGTTGCAGGAACTTCCATCGAAGATTATAAAAATAATGTTATTAAAAAACACGAAGATACTCTGCAATATCGTGTCGAATTATTCAAAGATTATTTGCATCAAACCCGTTTTAATACCGAACCCGTTTTGATAACCTATCCCGATAATTTAGCCCTAAATAATTGGATCTTTAAAAAGAAAAAGGAACAACCTATTTATAATTATTCGACAACCAATAAAGAAAAACACACACTTTGGAAAGTAGAAACTACTGAAGAAATTGCTTGGTTACAATCTCAATTTGAACAAATTCCAGAATTGTATATTGCCGATGGACATCACCGTTCAGCTTCAGCAGAATTGCTTTATGATGAATACAAACATTTGGAAAACCCAAATTTAAACTATTTTATGAGTTTCTTGATTGCCGAAAGTAATGTGAAAATTTATGAGTACAATAGAATAATTCGGGATTTGAATGGCCATTCCAAAGAAGACTTTATTTTGAAATTATCTGAACATTTTATCATAAAGTCAAAAGATCAAGAATTGTGGAAACCGCAAAGTAAATTTGAATTTGGAATGTACTTAGATGGCAATTTTTATGCACTATTCTATAAACTAAGTAATTCTATTAGTTCAAGTGCAGTCGAGAAAATTCTAGAGAATCTAGATGCTCAAGTTTTATATGATAAAGTATTGCAACCCATTCTTGGAATTGAAGATTTACGCAATGACGAACGAATAGAATATATTCCAGGAAAACAATCCATAGCAACCATAAAAGAACTGGTTGATGAAGGAGAGTTTGAAGTGGGTTTTATGTTATTTCCAAGTGATATTTCAGAAATAAAAGCACTTGCAGACAATAATTTGATTATGCCTCCAAAAAGCACTTATATTGAACCGAAGTTTCGAAGTGGATTGATGGTTTATGAATTGTGATTTTATAATAAAAAGAAATATAAAACATCTAGAAACACAGATTTAAGAAATTAGAGGGATTTTAAATTTTATTGATTTCTTAAATCTGTGTTTAAAAAAATAGTTACGAAAATAAAGTATAGTAATAATGTCAATAAAAAACAACCTCCTCCAAATAAAATCCCAACTTCCACAAAATGTAACATTAGTAGCAGTTTCCAAAACCAAACCTGTTGCCGATTTGATGGAAGCCTACAATGCGGGTCAACGCATTTTTGGGGAAAACAAAATCCAAGAAATGACTGAGAAATGGGAAGCAATGCCAAAAGACATTCAGTGGCATATGATTGGTCACGTTCAAACCAATAAAGTCAAATTTATGGGGGAATATGTGAGTTTGATTCATGGAGTGGACAGTTTGAAATTACTAGAAGAAATCAATAAACAAGCCAAAAAACACAACAGGATAATTGATTGTTTGTTACAAATACATATTGCCGAAGAGGAAACAAAATTTGGATTAAATGAAAATGAATTAGAGGGATTATTGTCATCAACCGAATTAAAATCGTTGCACAACATCAAAATTGTTGGTTTAATGGGTATGGCAACATTTACTGAAAATCAAAATCAGATTAAAAAGGAATTTCAAAATTTAAAATCTATTTTTGACAAAACACAATCAGTATCCATTGTCAATTGTCAATTATCAACTCTTTCTATGGGAATGTCTGGTGATTATCAACTCGCGATTGAATGTGGAAGTACTATGGTTCGAATAGGAAGTAGTATCTTTGGAACAAGAAATTGATTTTTTGATTGAAGATTGAAGATTGCTGATTAACGATTTTTGATTTATGAAGTAAAAAACTGAACACTGAACACCGAACACTGAAATTTGTACGCAATTCTCGACATAGAAACCACAGGAGGGCAATTCAACGAAGAAGGAATTACCGAAATCGCCATATATAAATATGATGGACATGAAATCGTGGATCAATTCATCAGTTTAGTCAATCCAGAAAAACCAATTCAGCCTTTTGTTGTCAAACTTACAGGTATCAATAACGAAATGCTGAAAGGCGCACCGAAATTCTTCGAAATTGCCAAACGAATTATCGAAATCACTAACGGTTGCATATTTGTGGCGCATAATGTTAGTTTCGATTATCGGGTTTTGCGCACGGAATTTCGACGTTTGGGCTACGATTATAATAGTCGAAATCTTTGTACAGTCGAATTATCACAAAAATTGATGCCCGAACAACCTTCGCATAGCCTTGGTAAATTAGTTCGTGCTCTTGGAATTCCAATGGCAGATCGACACCGAGCAACTGGCGATGCACTGGCAACCGTCAAATTATTCAAAATGCTTTTAGACAAAGATGTTGAAAAAATAATCTTGAACGAGCTGATCAAATCCGAAGTCGAAAAAGGAATCGCACCAAAATTGCGAGATATTATGGAAAGTATGCCTTCCAAAACAGGTGTTTATTATATTTATAACCCAAACGGAAAATTAATATATATTGGTAAAAGTCGTAATATCCGCAAAAGAATCAACCAACATTTTACAGGAACCGACAAAAAATCTCTCAAAATTCAAGCTGAAGCATTCACTGTAACTTACGAAGAAACGGGTTCAGAATTGATTGCTTTGCTCAAAGAATCTGAAGAAATAAAAATCAATAAACCTATTTATAATCGAGCGCAACGCAAGAGTTTATTCAATTTAGCATTATCAGTCGAACCCGATGAAAAAGGGTATTTGAACCTAAAAATTCAAAAAACAGACGGTCGCAGAAAAGAGATTACCTCATTTTCATCATTATCCGAAGCTAAAAATGCAATGTATAGAATAACAGCGCATTACAAGCTATGTCAAAAACTGACTGGCTTGTATATCACCAAAAAAGAATGCTTTCAATATAAAATAAAAGAATGTGATGGTGCTTGCATTGGTGCTATTTCTGTCGAAGAGTACAATGCTAGAGTTCAAGAATTTATCAATAAAAATTCATTCGAAAACCAAAATATGATAATTGTTGATAAAGGGAGAAAAATATCCGAAAAAAGTGTTGTTTTAATTGAAAATGGTGTTTATAAAGGATTTGCATTTTTCGATTTGAACTATCAAATAAACAATCCAGAGGTATTGAAAAATATAATAACTCCTATGCAAAACAATCGAGATGTTAAGAATATTTTACAAAGTCATATCAGGAAAAGTAAATTTTTAAAAATAATCAATTTTTAAAAAGACTATAACTAGTATATACAAACAGATAATAGATTTTTGAAAAAACTAATCACTATAATTGGCCCCACAGCAATTGGTAAAACTGCATTGAGCATTGCTTTGGCGCAACATTTTAATTGCGAAATAATTTCTTGCGATAGCAGACAATTTTTCAAAGAAATGAAAATTGGCACCGCAGTACCATCAAATTTAGAATTGTCGCAAGCCAAACATCATTTTATACAAAACAAATCTATTCTTGAAAAATATACTGTTGGTGATTTCGAAAAAGAAGGTATTGCAAAACTCAACGAATTATTTGAGAACAACGATTATGCTATTTTAGTTGGCGGTTCAGGACTTTATGTTGATGCTATTTTAAAAGGATTTGATACATTTCCAGAAATAGAGAAATCAGTTAGGGAAGAAGTGCAATCTAATTATGAGGAATTCGGAATAAATTATTTACAACAAAAACTCAAAGATTTAGATTCAAAATATTACAGTTTAATACAATCCGAAAATCCACAGACATTGCAAAATCCGCAACGAATGATGCGGTTTGTTGAGGTTTGTATTGGATCTGGAAAACCGTATTCCAGTTTTTTAAACAAAGAAAAAAACACCCGAAACTTCACCCCTATCATTATTGCTCTTGAAGCCGAAAGGGAAATTATGTACAACCGCATCAACCAACGAGTGGATATAATGATGCAAGAAGGATTGCTCCAAGAAGCTGAAAAATTATATCCAAATAAAGATTTAAATGCTCTACAAACTGTTGGATATCGTGAATTGTTCCAGTATTTTGACAACGAAATTAGCTTAGAATTCGCCATTGAAGAAATCAAAAAAAATACGCGTCGATTTTCAAAACGACAAATGACTTGGTTCAAACGAACCGAAAATACAGTTTGGTTTGATTATAAAACTGATTTGGAAACAATAATCAAAACCATATCCGATTTTATTTAAATAATTTAAACACATCGCGCAACCAAATGGGTTACTTGTACTCTTTAATAAAATAAAACTTATGAAATATCGATTTTTACTTTCAATAACCTTAGCTATTTTTTATAGTTGTGGAATACAATATGACGGTGAAACAAAACTTGAAATTGTTGGAAAATTGATTGATAAAAATGGAAATCCAGTTCCAAATGAGATAATAAATATATATGTATTAGGTGATGATTCTATAATTTATGGAGGTGGCGGATTATATAATGAATTGATATCTTTTGGTGTCACAAATAATAAAGGTGAGTTTCAGTTTCTAATTCCTTCACCCAAAGTTGAAAATAATTTAAGCATTGAAATTGGCGAAAAATATAATCCTACAAAAACAATTCTGTTTAAAAACTCGAATTTCATTAATTACAAACTCAATTTAAATGCAATAAGCGTTTTTAAAGAAACTGATTTAGTAGAATTTCGTATTAATTTGAATAATACAAACTTAAATAAAACAATACAAGACATTAAGATTGTAGGTATTCAAAATGAAACGATTGTAAATCTAAACCCTAAAAATATTGAATCATATTACAATCAAGTTTTGTTTTATAATGTTTTAAAAAATCAAACTGTAATTTTGAAATATAAACTAATAGACTTCGCTAATAATGGAGTTATTCAAGAATTTTCAGAAAATATATCCATTTTAGATAACAATGAAGAATTTACAATAACCTATTAATTATGAGATATTTATTTTTTTTAGTTTTGAGTAATAGTTTTTGTTTTGGACAAATAGATTCGGTAAAAATTGAAACACAACCTAAGTTTGATGCAGAATTTCGAATGAAAATTTTTCATCCTATTCATTTTGGTAGTAATTTCTTGGCAGAATCAAATAAAAGTAATTTTAGCTTTGGGCTTAATCTAGACGTATTAGAATATCGAAATTTTATATTTGGTGGTGGTATCGATTATTCACATTATAACGTTACAGATGTTACACGTGCTGGTGATGTAAAAACAACTAAATTGAAAAACTTCTATATAAATTTATCCTATAAACAACCCTTAACTGACAAGATAGACTTTATGCCTAATATTGGTGTTGGTTATTCGGTTATAACTTATAGTGAATATAGATTTGGGAATCAAAATGGTAATAATTTTAGAATCGGATTTAATGTTGATTATAAACTGAATGAGACTTTATGTCTATTTGCAGGAACAACTTTTATTTACAACAAATACACCATAAATACATCGCCTGAATTTGTCTCTTTTTATGACAATTCCAAAATTTTACAATTGATTATTGGACTTAAAATTTATTGATAAAATAAATTCAATTAGCCTACTTAAACTTCCAGTCAAACTCATCGTTATCGTTAATAATTGCACCCAATTCAAAACGAATAACTTCCTTATATTCGACCTGAAAAGTCATCCAATTACTTTCATTAAAATAATTATCAACGGAATCAAAATTTTCAATTTCGAGTGATTTTATACCTTTTGAAGTAATTATTTTTTCAACATCTGGAATATTTTTACCAATTATTTTTTCTGAAAACAATTCTAAATCTGGATGCGACGAAATCATATAACCCAATTTAAACGCTTCATCTTGGTAGAACGTAAGTCTTAGTTTCTTATCATTATATAAAAAAATCACATTATCATCGTCATCTTTATATTGCTTGTCAGGGTTTCCATAAATTGATACAACATCGTTTTGTTTCATTCCGAAAAGAAGTTGGTCGATTCCGTTTTTAGGATTTATTTTCATTGTTTTTTTACAAAGTTACGCTAATATATTGTAGTCTAAAATTGTATTTTTACTTCCATTCAAAATAAAAAATGACTAAAAAAACCATCTTACTCCTCGTTTTACTACTTTTCATAGTCGGAATATTGATTTTTTATTTTTATCCCGAAAAAAAATTACCATCAAATTCAGTTATTGATCACATCAAAGTGTATAAATCTAAAAGGCAACTTTTAGCATACAATAATGGTAAATTACTAAAAACATATCGAATTTCGTTAGGTAAAAACCCGATAGGTCATAAAGAATTTGAAGGCGATAGCAAAACACCCGAAGGTATTTACTATATTAACGATAAAAACCCGAATAGTGGTTATTACAAAAATTTAGGGGTTTCCTATCCAAACGAGAAAGATATGGCGTATGCCAAAACATTAGGGAAATCTGCTGGTGGCGATATCAAAATTCACGGTTTACGAAACGGAATTGGTTTTCTGGGTAAATTCCAACGGTATACAGACTGGACTGCGGGGTGTATTGCAGTAACTAATAATGAAATAGATGAATTATTTACGAATGTGAAAATTGGTGTTAAAATTGAAATTTTGCCTTAAACTAACTACGTATTTGTACCAGTAGTTAGGCTTATTGTAATTAAAAAAGCAGTTTTAAATCACTCTAAAACTGCTTTTTATCTTGTTTAGAAGCTCTATTTACTGTTTTATCAAAATATAATACCCATTAGGAATACTCAAATAACTTGGAGTTGATACCGTACCATTAATTTGAACTAATCCTGAATTACGAGACGACATTAAGTTATTACTCGTCTGACGAATGTGCATTTTAATAGCCTCTTGCCCATTATGAATAATTTTTCTAATAGCTATAGTACCATATGCTGAACCTTCTAAAATGCCAAGACTAAGCCTTTTTTCATCAACGCCACAATCGGGACATGGTGGTTTATTGCTTTTTTTTAAGATACTATTTCCATGTATTATATGCATAAGCTTATAAGGTAAGTTTCCATTAAGTTTGCTGAGTGTATTAGCTTTAGTAATATTGTTTTCTTTGTACTCATATTCTCCAATCATCAAATCTTCATAATAGTTCCCGTTGTCTGCAAGAACCTTTTTTTGTAAAACAATTTTTAAATAAGTACCCCCATTAGAAAACACATATTCACCTTGGAATGGGCTGAGAAGATTGTCTACATCTTTATAGTAGGCGCCATTTATTATGTCGCTAACAAATTGATCTTTAATATTAATCACTGGGTTTTGAGCTGCGCAGGTCATCGAAATAATAATAACTAGGTATTTTAATACGTTTTTCATTTTTTAAAAATTTTGAGTACAAGGTGCTGGGATACAAGTAAAAAGCAGTCTTAAATTACTCTAAAACTGCTTTTTGCCTTGTTAAAACCAAATTATTGTTTTATCAAAATATAATACCCATTAGGAATACTTAAATAACTAGGGGTTGAAACCGTACCATTAATTTGTACTACTCCCGTATTGCTTGATGACATAACGTTGTTACTGGTTTGACGAATGTATATTTTAATTGCATCTTGACCATTATGAATAATTTTTCTAATGGCTATAGTACCATATGCTGGACTTTCAAGAATACCTAGACTAAGCCTTTTTTCATCAACACCACAATCAGGACATGGTGGTTTATTGCTTTTTTTTAAGATACTATTTCCTTTTATGCTATGCATTTGCTTATAAAGTAAGTTTTCAGTTAGTTTGTTAAGCGTATTCACTTTTGTAATGTTGTTTTCTTTGTACTCATATTCGCCAATCATTAAATCTTCATAATAGTTCCCATGGTTAGTTAGAATCTTTTTCTGTAACACAATTTTTAAATAAGTTCCGCCATTGGAGTATATATATTCTCCTTCGAATGGATTGAGTAGATTATCAATATCTTTGTAGTATGCTCCAATTATTCTGTCTCCTATAGATTGATTTTTAATGTTAATTATTGGGTTTTGGGCCATACTTACTACAGAGATT
>NZ_JANOQD010000087.1:0-19901 GCF_031422135.1 Flavobacterium sp.
AATCTCTGTAGTAAGTATGGCCCAAAACCCAATAATTAACATTAAAAATCAATCTATAGGAGACAGAATAATTGGAGCATACTACAAAGATATTGATAATCTACTCAATCCATTCGAAGGAGAATATATATACTCCAATGGTGGAACTTATTTAAAAATAGTGTTACAGAAAAAAGTATTCGCTTACAATCAACAGTTTTATGAAGATTTAATGATTGGAGAATATGAGTATAAAGAAAATAATATTACAAAAGTCAATACGCTCGCAAAACTAAATGAAAGTTATGATTATAAGTGGATGCATAGTATAAAAGGAAATAGTATCTTAAAAACCAGCAATAAACCTCCTTGTCCTGATTGTGGCGTTGATGAAAAAAGACTTAGACTTAGTGTTTTAGAAGGTTCTGCGTATGGGGGTGTTGTAATAAGAAAAATTATCCATAATGGTCAAGATGCAATTAAAATATACATTCATCAAACCAGCAATAACCTTATGTCATCTCGTAATTCACCATCTCAAATTAACGGTACGGTGCAAACACCAAGTTATTTAAGTATTCCAGGTGGAGAGTATATTATGATAAAACAGTAAAATGAATTTAGAGTAAAATAATAAAGCAGTTTTAGAGTACTTTAAAGCTGCTTTTATATTTTCATCCCAAATCCGGTTTCTTTCGATTACTCTTAATCTCAGACACATTCTTTTTGTCCTTAATTCGTTTTCGAATAACCGATTTTGGGATTTTGGTTGCTTTCCTGATTTTTGGAATTATCAAAGCATTTTTAAGTAGTTCTAAAAAACGTTTAGTAACAATTGCTTTGTTTTTGAGTTGGCTTCTATCTTCGTCGCAGTTTAAAATCAAGATATTTTCGGAAGTTAACCTTGAGGATAATTTCAATACAATTAGTTCTTTTTCCTCATCAGATAACGCTTTTGAATTATTCAAATCGAAAGACAGCACGACTTTGCTCGAAACTTTATTGACGTTTTGGCCACCCGCACCCGAGCTTCGCACAGCTTTGTATTGTAATTCTTGTAGGAGTTTTTCTGTTTCCAAAACTATTGAGGTTGGTGGTTGTATTTTAATAAATCATTGACTGTTTTTACGGGATTAAAAGTCTCTAAAGGAACTTCTACAAATAAGGTAATCCAGTTTGCCATTGCGCCATTCCATAAACCAGGTAATTCGTAGGCTTTATAATCAATACCGTTTTTACTTTTTTCGACAATAAATCCACTTTGATTGTCTACAAAATGGAATAAATTAAATTTTTCGCCATAGTAATTTTTGAGTCCACATACCAAATCGACTGGATTAAAATGGGTAGCCGATTTAAAAATTTGAACTTGATTCTCATTCTGAACATCAATTTGAGAACTTTCAACTATTTGAAGCGAAATACTTCCTTCTTTGTCACGAATCCAAAAAGGTCCACCGCCAGGCTCGTTTTCATTTTTAACCATACCACAAACCCGAATAGGTCTGTCGAGAATGGTTTTTAGGTATTTTATTTTGCTTTCTTTTTTAAAATTTTTAAAATCTTTTGAAAGTTCAATTTTTAGATTGGTTTCAATAAAATTTTGAATGTCAACAATCAACTCTTTGCTAACTTTATCACGTTCAAGAATTCTTAATTTTTCAAAAACAGTAGTTTGAATTTCGATTAGATAACCCGCTAATCCTTTTTTGTACAATGCAATTTCATTTAAATTGTTATGACTCACATTATCGATGTTTTTGATGAAAACGAGGTCTGAATTTATTTGATTTAAATTGTAAATCAAAGCTCCGTGACCACCAGGTCTGAAAACCAATTCATTGTTTTCTTTTAGCACAATATTGTTATAATCAACTGCTATGGTGTCTGTTTTTTTTAGCTGTTCAGAGTAGGTGACTTCAATTTCTTTCGAATTAAATTGTGATACTATTTTTTCAAAATCATTTTGATGTTCTCCAGAAATAGTAAAATGTATTTTAGCCATTCCGTTTGATTTTGCATAAAGCAAAGCTTCTTTTAAATGCTCTTCAATTGGAGTTTCAATAGCTTTAGTATACAAATGAAATGGCAATATTCCTTTTGGTTTATTTGCAAAGTCAAATTCGTTAGGGTCTAATAGAATTTTGATAAAAAAGTAATTTTTATCGTCTCGTTTCCACAAATCAAAATTAGTATATTTTTCTTTTAATCGATTGTGCACCGCTGTAAAAAAAGGGAATTTGTCCATTCCAATAATGAAAGCTTGTAATGAAGTCTCTTTTTTACGATTGATATAGGAATTGATGGTTTCCTTTTCTGGATTAAATTCTAATAAAAACGCACTCAAAAACTTGAACATTCTACTTGCCGCACCAGAAGCGGGAACAAATTTTTCGAGACTAAATTTTGATTTTTCTGTATCAAATTTGGTAGCGAACGTCTCCATTTCATTTGGAGAAAAAACCAAAATACCATCATTTTTTGTTGCAGGTTTTTCTACAACTACCTTTGGGATTCCAGTTTTAAATAATTGAAGTTCTTCGGCAATTTTATTCAAATCTATTCCATAAGCTTCCACTTGTTTGAAGTGAACTTCAGTAAGCTTTTGCTCTTCAATTAAACTACTTTTTATTTTAAGATTTTCTTCCATTCTATATACGCCGAAATGGCCAAAATTGTAAAAACCACATATTGCAAGGACAGCATTCCTAACCCACGATAGGCATAAAGTGGGACTACTATTATATTACCAATGATCCAAAGCGTCCAGTTTTCGATTTTTTTATTCGCCATATACCACATCGCAGTAAAAAATATTCCTGCAGCAAGTATATCAAAATAATTTTCCGTTTTTATTTCATAATCGAAATAATTATAAATACCGAAAACTACAAAAATTGTAATTAAGAATAAGGCAATACCTATTATTTTTTCTTTACTATTTGTACGTGTTATTTGTAAGCTGTTCTCTTGATTCTTATTTTTAGTCCAATTGTACCAACCATAAATACTCATTATTGAAAAGTAAATATTAATCATCATATCACCTAAATACTTTGCTATAAATAGTAAATAAACAGTAATTATTGTGGCAATTAAACCTGTTGGATATACCAAGATATTTTGTTTTTTGGCACACCAAACGCTTAAAATGCCGAATACAAAAGCAATAAATTCTAGAATTATTTGTGTAGTTGAAGCGTTTTTGTAGGCGTTAAGGAAAAAGTCAATCATAAATTTTTTTATGAGTTGTGAGTTATGGGTTAAAAAAATCCAAATTATTTTCAAAAGCAGTTCCAATTACAACTAAATCTGCTCCAGCATTAAAAACGTTTTGAATTTCTTGTTTGGAACGAATTCCGCCACCAACAATTAGTGGAATTTTTATATTTTGAGAAACCAAAGTAATCATTTGTAATGGAACTGACAATTTTGCACCACTTCCCGCTTCCAAATAAATAAGTTTATTGCCTAGCATTTCGCCAGCTTTTGCCGTTTGTAATGCATATTCAGGATTATTTCTGTCAAGTGGTTTGGTTTTGCTGACTCGTTCAACTGCGGTTTCTGTGCCACTTTCAATAAGAATGTAACCTGTAGAAATGATTTCGAGATTTGTTTTTTTTAGAATCGGAACGGCATTTACTTGATGCTCTATTAAATAATCTGAATTTCGACCCGATAATAAAGTTAAGAATAAAATGGCATCAGCTTTGTCAGAAATTTGCGAAGGATTGCCTGGAAAAAGTACAATGGGTAGAGTACAAGCTTGTTTAATTTTTAAAATTAATTCATCTATAATATTAGTATTTACTTGACTTCCGCCGATAAAAATATGGGTTGTTGGCGATTGGTTAATTTTTTGGGATAAAACTTCGATGTTTTCTAAATCGATTTTATCAGGATCGAGAAGAATGGCGAGAAGTTTCTCGTTTTTTGATTTTGATTGTAGTATTTGATTGTAGATGTTTGTCATTAATTTGGAACGCGGATGACGCGGATTTTAGCTGATTAAAACGGATTTTTTCTATAAATGCTAAGCTTCAAATGCATAGACTAAAATAAAATTTTCGATTTCTTCAAAGCGGATTTCAAAATTTTCGATGAGGTTGTTAAATCGCAATTGCGCTGTGGTTTTTTGGTCGGATAAAGAAAATTCAGATTCAAAAATATGATCGGGAAAACTGATTCCTTTTTCGTTTTTGATTTTGAATATAGCTTCTTTGATGCCCCAAACTACAGTTGCTTTTTTGATTTTATCACTTTCTGAAAGATTTTCTAAATGTGTAATATCCATAAATCGATGGGCAATTCTAAGAGATTTTTCTTTAGCAATTTCTAAATCGATTCCAATAGGTTTGTCGCTTATGGCGATGGTTGAAAAGGAGTGTGAATGGGATATTGATACTTCGACAGGCTCAGTAAGACGATTATTTGGTTTTAAATGTGGCTTTCCTTCAGGAGAATAATGCAAATCGAAATCGGAGTAACCTGCTTCTTGCAATAGTTTGCGAACGCTTAAAAAGCCACGTTGGTGTTGTTCGGATTTCATAGTGTTTAACCGAAGAAGGTTAATATCGTTTAGCGCCACTTCGTCGAACAGGTCTTCGAAGGTTTCTTCGATTTTCCAAATGTAAATTTGGGTAGTGGCATTTGGATTGATGATTGAATGTAAAGGCATACTAAAATGTTGATTATTAGCCCCGATAGAAGTAGAAATCCTTTTTTGCAATTTGTCACACTGAGCTTGTCGAAGTGTAAAATTGCAAAAAAGATTGCAACGGATAGCGGGAAATAGCTCCTAACTTCGACAAGCTCAGTTTGACAAGCTCAGGATATATTTATTATTCTATTTATTGTCAAAGTTTTACCAAAGTTAAATAAGATGTAATTATTTTTAAATTCCAACTTTAGTACGTAAATTTGCAAAAATTTTACACAAATATACTATAAATATGAGTACACAAACGATGCCTTACGTGGCTTTTAAAGTAAAAGATATTTCTCTTGCGGCTTGGGGAAGAAAAGAAATTGAACTAGCAGAAGCGGAAATGCCAGGATTGATGGCGCTTCGTGCGGAATATAAAAACGAACAACCACTTGCTGGTGCTCGTATTGCAGGTTGTTTACACATGACGATTCAGACTGCGGTTTTAATTGAAACGTTGATTGCTTTGGGTGCTGAGGTTACTTGGTCTTCTTGTAATATTTTCTCAACACAAGATCAAGCTGCGGCTGCTATTGCTGCTGCTGGAATTCAAGTGTATGCTTGGAAAGGTTTGAACGAACCTGATTTTGACTGGTGTATTGAGCAAACATTATTTTTTGGTGAAGACAGAAAACCATTGAATATGATTTTAGACGATGGTGGCGATTTGACCAATATGGTTTTTGATCGTTACCCAGAATTGATTCCTGGAATTAAAGGTCTTTCTGAAGAAACTACAACTGGTGTTCACAGACTTTATGAAAGAATGAAAGCGGGAACGTTGTTTATGCCTGCGATTAATGTGAATGATTCGGTTACCAAATCGAAATTTGACAATAAATACGGTTGTAAAGAATCTGCTGTAGATGCGGTGCGTCGTGCTACCGATGTGATGTTGGCTGCAAAACGTGTCGTTGTTTGTGGTTATGGTGATGTTGGAAAAGGTACTGCAGCTTCGTTTAGAGGTGCTGGGTCGATTGTTACGGTTACCGAAATTGACCCGATTTGTGCTTTGCAAGCTGCGATGGACGGTTTTGAAGTAAAAAAATTATCGACAGTGATTGGAAATGCTGATATTGTAATTACTACTACTGGAAATAAAGATATTGTTCTAGAAAAAGATTTCAGAATGATGAAAGATAAAACGATTGTTTGTAACATTGGTCATTTTGATAACGAAATTGATATGGCTTGGTTGAACACAAACTATGGTAATACTAAAGTTGAAATCAAGCCACAAGTAGATAAATATACTATTGATGGTGTTGAAATTTTGATTTTGGCTGAAGGGCGTTTGGTAAACTTAGGTTGTGCTACTGGTCACCCAAGTTTTGTAATGAGTAACTCGTTTACAAACCAAACTTTGGCTCAAATTGAATTATGGAAAAATAGTGCCAACTATAACAACGAAGTATATATGTTGCCTAAACACTTGGATGAAAAAGTAGCATTCTTACACTTGGCAAAATTAGGTGTTGAGTTAGAAACGTTGCGTAAAGACCAAGCTGATTATATTGGTGTTGGTGTTGAAGGACCTTTTAAACCAGAATATTACAGATACTAGTCGGATTTAGACAATATTTGTCATTTCGACGATAGGAGAAATCAACCCGAACTTTTGTTCGGGTTTTTTTATTCTTTTTTTAAAGCTGAAAAGGCCTTATTGTGTAAACTATGTATTTAGATTATACAATTGAATAATTCCTTGGGTGTTTTATAACACATACTGATGGCATAAATTGCTTTAAAAGTGATTTGCTTTTCATTACTTGTAGGCTACTATTTTTTAATTGATAATTTCAGTATATTTGGTTAAATTGTTGTTTATGAATAATTCAATTTGGTTTTTTGAGAATGTGGATGTTTTCCAATTGCTTTGTCCGCATAAATATAATGCATACAAAGACTCACACCAATTTTATGATTATAAAAAAACAGATTATGTATACTTTGAAAATGATTCGGCAAACAAAATCTTCCTAATTAGTTCTGGTAAGGTCAGGATAGGATATGTAACAGAATCTGGGGAAGAAATTATAACTTCAATACTTTCAAAAGGAGAAATTTTTGGAGAAAAAGCAATCTTAGGAGAAGAAAAACGTAATGAATTTGCACAAGCAATTGAGAATAACACGTCAATTTGTATAATTTCACTTGATTTGATGAATGTTTTACTTCTAAATGATAATGATTTTAATTTGAAAATTTATAAATTTATTGGCTATCGATTTAAAAAACTAGAGAGAAGAATACAATTAATGCTTTTCAAGGATTCCAAAACTAGACTAAAAGAATTTATTAAAGAATTATCGATAGACTATGGTTTTGAAAATAAAATAACGAGTGAACTTGTAATTAAACACCCATATTCACAAAAAGAAATAGCGACTTTAATAGGGATTTCTCGCCCCACTCTGAACATTTTATTAAACCAACTTAAATCGGATGCTTACTTAGACTTTAATGGAAAAAATATTGTCTTAAAGAAATCATAATATTTTATTTTTGTTAGATGGCTAACATAATTTGAGTTTTTGAATAGATAATTTTATATCAACTTTAAAACTTAAAATCATGAAAAATCTCTTTTTTTTAATGCTAGCGTTCTCTTTCTTGTCAATTTCGTGCAGTAATGACGATGAAAATATACCGCTAATTCCAATATTGCCAATTTCAAAAGATATTAATACAGCTGTAAAAGTTAGTGTTGATAGATTTAGTGTAACCGCTGGACACCTTATGGTAAGAACGACTTCAAATGGATTACCTGGAGCGAATGCCCCAGTTAATTTTGACAACGCTCCATTTATAACCACTGGATTTGATAGAATGGGTGTAGTTGCAAAATATTATAATTTTGATGTGCAACCTACAACTCCATCGCCAATCTATGTTTTTTTTAAGGCAGATGGCAGCACACCAGTTTCAGGTCAGAATAATATTATCGGTACAATTCCTGGCGATTCTGGTTACAATGATTTTTGGGTGGTGACCAAAGTGGTTGTTAATGATAGTTATGTTCCTAATTCTATAACAAGTAAAGCTGAAATCTTAGCTTCTCCATACACAAAAACAACAACTACAACAATTGTAAATTGTCCAGTTGTACCATTTGGTTCTACAGCTGCAAAAAGCAATACTACAGGAGTTTCAAGCACTTTAACTTTAGGATGGTATAATGGAAAAGCGGTGGCTTATTTTAACTTCAGTGAAGCATCAATTACAGCAACATCATCAGGAATGGTACCAACATCTCCAATATATGTGATGTTTAATGTAGATCCTGATTCTGCAAATCCTGCTTCGGGACCAGCTTCGGGATTTAAACAAGAAACTGGTACTATGCAGACTCACAATGTGCTTGGAACTATACCTGCTGATTCGGGTTATTCCCCATTATGGAGTGTTCAAGTTTTAGGAAATGCAAATTTTTCATCGGTAAACAACTTAACAACGGCTACAAGTTTTACTAGTATGCCAGCTGGAGCTACAGTAAATTGTCCGATTGTAAAATAAAATTTTTTTCGATTTCCTTGCATAAATATCCCAAATTGACTTAGTCAGTTTATGTCAGATTATCTCATAGAATCTTGGGACAATCTGACATAAATTTTTAAGTCTGAAAGTGTAAGGTTATTAACCATTTTTTTGTTGGTTATAAAAGTGTCTTTTAACTAAGTATTTGATTCTTTAATTTTGATTTTTTGCTAAAAACGCAACCATTTTATTTTTTTGCATATTATCACAAAACACAATTAAGATGAAAACAATAATTCAAACAATCATTTTTTTAGTATTAATGCTAGTTATTTCAAGTTGTACTAAAAACGAAGAAAAAAGCAATGAAAAACGAATCGTTTATGAAGCAACAGGTGCAATAACTGGACAAGATTCGTCTTTGTGTGCCTGTTGTGGAGGCTGGAAATTAATTATTGATAATGCCGTTTTGCCTCCTGATTTTCCGCCAGATAGTTATAGATTTCAAGCTTTGCCAGCCAATTCTAATATCAATTTATCTACAGCAGTTTTTCCATTAGCAATAAAATTTAATTGGTCGGTAGATACAAACATTTGCGGTGGACAACGGTGTAATGTTATTATAGACGACATTGTATTGAACTAGGAATTATTACTCCAATAAATTATTATATTTTAATTTATTGCTAATAATTTCGATTCTTCAGTAGAAAAATCATCTACAACCATATATGTTGTTATTTTGGTAATATTCATTTCATCTAAAACATCGACCAAATTAGTAAAATTAGATTTTTTACTAGGTTTTATAATTACAATGAGACCTTTTCTCGGGTCTCCTGAATAGGCTTGGGCTTGAAGATTTTTATTTAATAACTCTTTACGAATTCCTTCTTTGCCATATTTTAGTTCTTTTGGAGATGCCTCTGGAGATGAAGGAAATCCAGAGTAGCTTACTATTCTATCATTATCATCCAACAAGAGTGTAAAAAAGCGATCTCCTCCAAAAAAACAACTAATTGGGCCGCAACTTGATTCATTCATTCCTAAAAATAATGCTTGAGGTTTTGACAATTCTTTTGTAACCATAAAAAAAATAATGAGTAGAAATGAAATGCTCACCATTGCGGTTAAATCTACTCTAGATTTCAATTTTCTACTTGTAGTTTTTTCTGTTTTCCTTCCGAAATTATTTCTACGTTCATTCATAATTATGGTGGTTTAAAAATTAGTGTAACAATTCAATAACTTTATAGTTATAAATATACTGTTTTTTTGAATTCATTGTACTGTAAACTATATTTTGTAACAGACATCTAATACCTACAATTATAATTTGTCATAATTTTTAACCTATTTAAACGTTTAATAATGAAATGAATGCCAAAAAAAGTTTTATCCCTGTAAAAATAATTGTCAGTTATTTGGCCTTGGCTTTGCTTGTGGCTATCGTGGGTTGGAAATTGTATTCTGAAAACAAAGTTTTTTCTGTTACTGAAAACAAAATTGAAAACGAAAAAACGAAAATACTGAGAATTAGCAATTTACTTTCTAACTTATACAAAACGGAAAGTATGGCAAGGCAAACCATTCAGTCTAACGCCGAAAGTGATTTTGAAAATTATACCAAACAAACTACCTATTTAAAACTCGAAATAGATTCTTTAAAAGGATTACTTACAACTCAATATCAAAAAACATTATTGGATAGTGTGAAATATTTATTGTCTAAAAAAACCGAAAACATAAAACAATTAAAACTTATAAAAAACAAAACCAATAGTGAAGTTTCGGTAAAAAATGCCATAAACAATTTGACTCGAATGGAGTTGTCTTTAAGTAAATTACGCATAGAAGATTTGGTTCAAAATCCGTCTTCAATGAATAGTTATCAGTTAAATGTGCTTAAAAAATACGTAACGGTTTTAAACCAAAATATCCCAGACGATAGTACCAATACATTAACCAAAAAAGCTTCGGACTCCATATTATTTGCTTCAAAAAGATTATTGAATAATGTAAAAAGAGAAACAGCCAAAAGAAAATTTGCAGCAAGTGTTGAAGAAAAAAAATTGCTTGAAAATGAGTTTTCCATTTCGGAGCAACTACGAAAGATATTAAATATTATCGAACAAGAAATCATTATAAACACTACAAATAATAATTTTGAAAAAGAAGACTCACTCCGAAAAACCAATAATATTGTTACTATTGCAGCCATCATTGGGTTACTGCTTACTGTTTTTTTCTCTATTTTAATTATCACCGATTTCTCTAAAACACAATCCTATAAAACCCAACTCGAAGTCGCCAATTTAAAAACCGAAAAACTACTTAAAAACCGTGAACAATTAATCTCAACCGTTAGTCACGATCTAAAAACACCACTAAGCACCATCGTGGGATACACAGAATTATTAGGCAATTCGGAATTGAATAAAAAACAAAATTATTTTACTGAAAACATTAAAAATTCGTCTGAATATATTTCAAAACTGGTGCAAGATTTGCTCGATTTCACACAAATTGAAGCTGGAAAAATCACGATTGAAAACATTCCTTTTTCAATAAACGATATGATTACTGAAGTTGCCCAAAGCATACAATCTGTTTATAGCCTGAAACCTATTGAACTTAGTATCGAAACCGATCATAAACTAAACCGCATAGTTAGCGATCCTTTTAGACTGCGACAAATTGTGTCAAATATTATTGGTAATGCTTATAAATTTACCGAAAATGGGTTTATAAAGATTTCGGTTTTGCCTGATTTAGAAACTCGATTGATACATATCAAAATTGAAGATTCAGGCATTGGTATTGAAAAAGAAAAACAAGAATTGATCTTTGAAGAGTTTACCCAAGCCAACGAAAATATCGAAAAAAAATATGGTGGTACTGGTTTAGGATTGACTATTTCTAAGAAAATAATTGAAATTTTAGGAGGTAAGTTGTCTCTGAAAAGTCAATATGGCAAAGGAAGTATTTTTGAAATTGTATTGCCTTTGCAGTTTGAAAAAACTAATTTGAAAGAGATAAAAAACACAAAAAATCTTAAAGATTTAACTGTAATTATTGTTGATGACGATATTAATTTATTGTGTCTTACAACCGAAGTTTTAAAACAAAACAATTGTGAAGTTCTAGCTTTTACAAATGCTAACCAAGCTTTAGAAGCCATAATAAATACTGATTATGACATTTTGATTACTGATATTCAAATGCCAGATATTGATGGATTTGAATTTGTTAAAAGAATAAAACAGTCAAACTACAAAAACCAGCCAATAATCGCGATTACTGGAAAATCGGATTTAAATAATGAAGCCTATAAAACATTTGGATTTACATCGGTTATACGAAAACCCTTTTCGCCAAAGTTTCTAATTGAAGTGGTGAACGCCATTGTCAACAATCATCAAATCCCCAATGAAATTAGTGTTTCTATGGAAGAAAATCAATTTAAAGACGGCTATTCACTACAATCATTGAAGTTGTTTTTGCCGAACAAAAATGAGGCGATTAAAGATGTTTTAACTCTTTTTGTAACCAATACCGAGGCAAGTTTAGCAACACTTGAAAAAGCTATTTTGGATCATAATTCTGAAGAAGTAAAACAAATTGCACACAGAATGTACCCAATGTTTAAACAAATTCAAGCGGCAGAAATTAGCGATTTATTACAAGAATTGGAATTAAAAAACAGTTTGACTTCAGAAAGAAATCTTATTTATAAAGATTTAAAAATGAGAATTAAGAAACTTTTTAGCATTTTAGAAAAAGAAATATTGATCAGTTAATATTAAATAGCTTCAATTTATTATACAACGTTTTTCTATTTATAGCTAACAGTTTTGCGGCTTCCGATTTGTTGTTTTTTGTTTTTGCGAGTGCATTTAGTATGGTGTCTTTTTCGTTTTCTGCCAATGAAAAATCATTTTCTTTTTTGGTTTCCGCTTGGAAAATTTCAAAAGGCAATACATTTTTTTCTATAAAATCACCTGAAGTTAATAGCGTTGCCCGTTTGATAATATTTTGCAACTCACGAACATTTCCAGGCCAATGATAACTTTGAAAAACAGCTATAACTTCTTTAGAAAAACCGATAACATTTTTATGCAATTGCTGATTGGCTTTCTCAAGAAAAAAATCGGCAAAAATCATCAAATCTTCATTTCGATCTACTAATGAAGGCGATTGAATTGAAAATTCATTGATTCGATGGTATAAGTCTTCTCTAAAATTTCCATTCTTAACAGCCTCACGCAAATCTTCGTTGGTTGCAGTAATAATTCTAATATCGACTTCAATTTCTTTATTGCTTCCTACGGGTTTAACTTTGCGTTCTTGCAAGGCACGCAATAATTGAATCTGGTTTTCATACGATAAATTTCCTATCTCGTCAAGAAATAGAGTGCCTTTATTTGCGGCTTCAAAACAACCTATTTTGTCATTTATAGCGCCTGTAAAAGAGCCTTTTATATGACCAAAAAACTCACTAGCTGCTAATTCTTTTGGAATAGCACCACAATCGACGGCAATAAAATTGTTGTTTTTTCTAGTGCTGTTTTCGTGAATTTTTTTGGCAATAACCTCTTTGCCTGTTCCGCTTTCACCCACAATTAAAACTGATATATCGGTTGGGCTGACTAATTTTATGTACTCGGCAAGTTTTTTGGATGCTTTAGAAATGCCTATTACAAAATCATCAGACAGATTTCTGGGCTCTATTGTTTCCTTCGAAGGAGTGGTATTTGAAGAATCGTTTTTTTGTAATGCATTTTTGATAACTAACAAAACTTCTTCAGGATTAAATGGTTTGGAAATATAATCGGAAGCACCATTTTTTATAGCTTTTACAGCAGTATTCACATCAGAATAGCCCGTCATTAAAATTACAGGTACTTCAGGAAACTGATTTTTAAATTCCAACATAAGTTCGATACCGTCGTAATTGGGCAATCGCAAATCGGTTATGATAAGATCGAATTTTTGGTTTTTTGTGGCGTTTTTTGCTTCCTCAGCAGAAAAAGCGGTCGTTACTGCATACGATTTTCTAGTTAGAAATTTTTCTAACATAGTACAGAAAGCAATGTCGTCCTCAATTAATAATATAGTAACCATTTGGTTTTCAACTTTATGGCTAATATAAACTTCTTTAAATAGAAATCTCTTAATTTTTTTGTAAAATAAAAGGGAGACTGTAAAAACAATCTCCCTTTCAGAAACAAAATTATAAGTCCCCTAAACTTATTTTTTTAACCAATTCCCTGATGCATCTGTGTGAACAGTCCCTTTTTGGTCACCAACAGCAATATCCATTTTGTATTCTTTTTTGTCGTTTATATAGGCTTTTGTAACTGTTGCATCAGGATATCCTGCTTTAAGTGCTGTTTTAACTGCTTCTGGCAGTTCTTCAACTTTTACTTCTTTAAACTTTTCCTGAGTTTCCTGTTTTGCACTTTCAGCTTTTGCAGTTTTAGCGTCTTGAGCAAATGCTGTAAAACTTCCTAGAAGTATTGCGGCTGATAGAATGAACTTTTTCATAATGATAGATTTTAGATTTCTGTACACTAATCTATAATACATTATCGTGCCAAAAGGGGAATTTATAAAAAAAGCCTTATTTTAAAGGTTTTATAAGGTATTTGTAATTAAATCTAAGAAAAAAAATTGTGTAAAATGGGTAATCAGTGTGTAAAACTGCCACACTTTATGAAATTATTTGAAGTTAATTTCAATTCTATTTGAAGTAAAAATTCCTTCGATAAAATTTTTATCTTTTTCTATTGTATCAAATTCATCATTGGATAACTGCGATTTGAAAGCCGTCTTTTTTAAATCAAGTATCAATTCAAATTCGTATTTGTCTTTTTCGTCCAAATAATATTCTAAATCGTCTTGTTTGAAATAGCGGTCTTTGTTCCAACTTGTTTTTATAACCAGTGTTTTTATTTCATTAGGGTTTAAGTTGATTTTAGACTTCATAAGGTTGTCATTTTCTAAAATCCAATGGTCTTCTGTTATTACGCCGCCATTATTTTTGTAATTGTCAATGATAACTTGGTTGGCTTTTTTATAATCGGCTAAAGTTTCTTCTGCTAGTTTTTGAAGCGATTTCTTGTCTAACCCTTCGTTTTTTTTAAGAAAACTCTCCCAATCAATGCCGTATTTTTCAAAAAACGGACCGTCTAAAGGCGTGAATTCGCTATTGATATAAATTTTATAAATAGGAAACAAAGTCATTGAACTTGCTGCATTGGCGATGAGTGTATTGGGTGTTAGAAAAAACGAAATAGCATTGTTGGTTTTATTTTCTATTTGATATGTTATAAAGTAAGTTCGCTTTTTAGGATTTGAATCGTCGTGTGTTATTGAATTTAATGTGACTTCTATTGGTTTTAGTTGTGCTAATAGAGATGTTGTAAAAAGTAATAGAATAAGAATGTTTTTCATAGAAATAAATATTATACCACCATCAAATTACAACCCCGAATTTCACTGGTATCAAAACGACCCAAAACCTCAAAAGAATTGTTTGAATGTTGTTTCCCTAAATCTTGCGTGGCAATAAACGAACACGAATTAATATTGGCAAGATCAATCACATTAATCCCTCCAGTTTTACCATGTGATACATACGTCAAAGCATCTTCCGTTTCGCGAACCAATACTTGCATCCAGCTTGGACATTCAAAAACGCCATTTCCAAACGAATATCCTTGGGATAATAATTCTGTCATTCCGTATTCAGAATGTATTGTATTAACGCCAAAACCATCGCAAAGTTGCTCGTGTAGTTCCTCACGAATCATTTCTCTGCGTTTGCCTTTCATACCACCTGTTTCCATAATGATGGTATTTTTGAGTTGAAATTTTTGTGTTTCTATTAAATCCAACAAAGCATAGGTTACCCCAATTAATAATACATCCTTCCCATCAGAATCCAGTGCAATTAATTTAGCAGTCAGTTCCTTGTAATTGTTCAAATAAAATCCACTTTCTGGATTGTTCGTTTTTTTAATTAAATCATTCACCATATAGATAAGCGAGGAACCTTCCCGTTCTAAATAGGAAGGGAGCAAGGCTAAAACAACATAGTTTTCAATATCTCCATAAAATTGTGAAAAACCATTCAGGTAACTTTCTTCATATACAGAAACGTCCGTTACTATATGTTTGCTTGTGGTTTGTCCTGTTGTCCCGCTACTGGTAAAGGTTGCCTGAACAGGATTTGAATTAGATACCACTTCGTGGGTTTTAAAAAACTGTATAGGCAAAAACGGAATGTGTTGTAGTGTTTTTACTTTTTGAACTTCTACTTTAAGATGCACACAAAAATCACGATACACAGCATTGTTCTCGTACTGATATCGAAAAATTTTCAAAGCTATTTTTTCAAATTGCTTTTGGTTTGAAATAGAGAAAAGGTCTGATGAAGTAATCAAGAATTATTTTTTGTAAAGGTAAAAAAAAAGTAGGAACGCCGTTTGGTGCTTTTGGTATTTGTAGAAATTAATTGCTTTATTTTGTATGTTTTAACCAATATTCTTCGGGATTTAAATATGTAGAAATCACACCGTAAATATGGACAATTTTAGTTTGTTCATTAACTGTAAAATGAATCATATATTTGAATGTTTCTAATGGCAAACAGCGAATAATGTCATAACGAATTTCAAAAAACGGACTGGTTTTCAAAATACTTAATCTCTTTTTGTAATCGGATAAAAATTTTGAGTCTAAATCTTTTCGTTTTGATTTAAGAAATTCCATTGCATCTTGCAAATCGAGTTTTACCCTAGGATCAGCAATAATTTTATAGTTTTTCAATGCTTTTTTCAATTTCATTCATCATTTCGAAAGCATCTACTGGTATTTGCGGATTTTTAATTCTATCTCTAATGATTTCTTTTTGCCATTCAGCAATACTGTTGTTGTTTTCTTCTGCGGGCATAATAATTACTTCAACATTTTTTGCGGTAAAACCTTCAGGTAAAATTACTTGAAACGTATTGTTTTTTACTTCAATAAATTGTCTAATAGCGTTCATAATAATTTTAGATTTGATTGTTGATACACAAATATACACAAAAAAAGCGCCAACTTTCGTTAACGCTTTTGTAAAATTGGTATGATTTGATTACTCAATAACTAGTTTTTGTCTTGAAATTTCACCATCAAAAGTTTCAATATAGACAATGTAAATTCCGTTTTGGTAATTACTCATATTGATTTCTTGCGAATTGTTGTTTATAATGCCGTTAAAGAAAACGATCTTTCCTTCCATTGATGAAATTGTTATTGATTTAATTTTTGAACTTTCAGAATCAATAGTTACATACTCTTTGCTTGGATTAGGATAAATAGTAATAATAGATTTGCTATCACGATTGTCAAGTCTTTGTTTTTCAAAATTAGGATTAATTATTCTTGAATTTGAAATTTCGCAATCTTCAATTTGTGCTAAAAATAAAGAACCTGCTTTAACAAAAGTGTTTGTATTGCCTTTCAATAAAATATAATCTCCCGCTTTCAACGTTACATCTTGATTTGCTGAAACACCATAATTACTTCCTATAATCCAGTCTTGACGTTGGTAGACAACATCGTTATTAATTTCAAGCCCTAATAATGTTAAATCAGGCAAGCAATTAGCTGCGCATGCTGGATTATTAGAAGGCAAAACGGTTATTGTTACAGTTGTTGTCGTTGCGCATTGTCCAGAAGCGGGAGTAAAAGTATACGTTGTAGTCGCAGTGTTATTAAGAGCTTGCGACCAACTTCCTGTAATATTATTATCTGATATTGTGGGTAACTCCGTAAGTGTGGCTCCTGAACAAATGGAAGTTACTAGATTAAAAGTAGGGATTATATTAGGAGGATAAATGATTACTGTTAAACTAGTAACTGAAGCGCATTGTTCATTGCTAATACTAGGCGTAAAAGTATATGTAGTTGTAGTAATATTATTAGGCTCTGGTGACCAAGTTCCTGTAATTCCATTATTTGAAATGGAAGGTAGTGTAGGAAATGATGATCCTGAACAAATTGGGGCTACAGGATTAAATATTGTAATAATGCTACTGCTAATTACGGATATGTTACTAGTTATTTGAATGATACAGCCAGAACTATTAGTGTAAGCATAGGTAATTTGATGAACTCCTAATCCCGCTAGTGTAGCGTTAAAAGAATATGCGCCATTTAAATTTATAACACCATTACCAGTGTAAATGCCTCCTGTTGGAGTTGCAGTAAGATAAGTATTCAAATTAGAAATTGACGATGCTATACAAATTTGCGATGGTAAACTAAAAGAAGACCCATTTAATGGAATAATACTTACATTGTCAAGATAATAATATGGAAACACAAGAAATGGAGATGGACCACACCCTGCTATTTGAGTTGAAGCTGGTAATGGATACAAAAGTGGCCCTTTAGCGGAGGTTAAACCACCTAAATACAGATACTCTTCTCCTGCAATATTTCTTGGAGGAATGTTAAAAGTTATTCTTTCCCAACCATTACTAGTTGTTGAATATGTTGGATTTGTGAATAGCATTTGCTCATTAGCAATAGGAATATATGAAATTCCAGCTGGGACAAATAAATTTGTACTTAAATAGGCTTGAAATTTTATAGCTCCTAAACTATAACCTTCAGCTAAAGAAACATCAAAGCTCAATTGGTATGCTGTATTCGCTAGTAAAGGGCTTTTCAATTTTGTTCTAATTGTTTCGCTAAATGAGTTACCATTGTATTCTTGATTAAACATTCCAACATATGCTTTACCATTTTGGTTATCATTTTCATAACCATTACTATTACAAGGCACATCCAATTGAAGAGATGGATCATTTTCAGAATGAAAATACTCATTAGATTGATATATATGAGCTGCATTCCATCCGCAAACTATTCCGTTCAATTGGCTTCCGTCTGTGGGAAATCCATTGTGTTGTTCAAAATTACCATTCATAACCAAATCACAAACTTTTGGGACAGGTGTACAAGCACCACTATCTAAAACATAAACATAAATATAAGTTATGTTTCCTTTTTTACCAGTAGCGTTAATTGGCACATAACGAAGTAAATGTAGCCCTGAAACAGTTGAGCTAAAAGATATATTTGTCGTGGAATTTCCAGAAATTACTGGCAACGTAGCAGTAGAATATACATCTTGTAAACATTCAAAATTAGTGGCATTACTATCGTTACTCAATATATCATTTATGAATATTGTAGCTCCTGAATTAACCATAAACGCATAATTTCCTGTCGTAGTTATACCATCATTTATTCCTGCGACATTTATTCCCGTTGTTAAAGTGCCTCCATAATTTTTGAAACTTTCGTAAGCTGTACTATTATTTCCAAAAGTGGTGTTTAGGCTATATCCAATATCTGACAATGTGTTTCGTTCTTCTGGTTTTAAGAATCGTTTTGTATTAACTGAGCCAACTGTTGAGCCATTAGAGGATAAATTACTCATAACAAAATACGCATCATTAACATTCGGCGCAACACACAAATCTTCAAAATGACTCAAACTACTACCCTCAATAAAACAATTTGGAGTGTAAACGGGCGTAGTCGATGTGCCGATAAATTTTACAGCATTTGCGCAAGTGGTCGTATTTGGCGTAATACAAGATGCTGTATTAGGTTGAAGTACCGTTGTGCTTAAATAACTTGTATTAAAACTATAGTTGTACATTGTTGAACAATTAGTAGTTCCATTAGTAATTAAAAATTGTGTGCCAGCATTGTTTTTTAGAAATCCATCATATCTACTGTAATAATTAAATCCAAATTGAAATCTTGATGAACCTGTATTACTTATCAAACTAGCAAAACCCAAAGCATGTGTTACTTCATGCAATACAACACTATACAAATCATACTGTCCGATAGGAGAATTAATCGCTAAATTTGTATTCCAAGTGACATCTGAAAAATTAAACGCCATCATACCGTGATAAAATGCTCCAGATGCATTAGGACTTGTGTTATATATAGAAAGTGGTGATGCTACATTAGTAAAGGAATCTTTACCCAATGTAATTGTTTTCCATATTTCATTGTCTATAATACCACCAAATCCATTAGCTGTATTTTTTGGCATATTATAAAAAGAAGAAGCCAGTCCCAATGCATTTGCAGGAACTCCATTAATATTCCCTATATTTCGAACCCAAATCCGTACCTTATTGTTTTGTCCATTTGTTTTCAATAGGGAGTTTATAAAATTTGATAAATCAGTAAAAACTTGACAAACAACAGTCCTGCGAGCTATTTCTGCGGCATCGGTGGTGCTTGACATACCACTACCTGTTTCAAAATACAACTCAAACATTCCTGCGGTACACAAAATACTACTACTTGAAACAGCTCTGTTTTCTGATGTTGATGCGGTGTTGATTTTTATGTCAGACAAACTGTATTTATTGCCATAGTTGTCAAAAACATTTTCTAGCAAACCGCCAGGACTCAAATTAGTTTCTACGCCAGGCAATACCTGCCCAAAACTTCCAACTCCTAACAACAGGAGCAGAAAAATATATAAGTTTTTCATTTTACTTATTTTTAAATTAAATGATTACTTATTTTTCTCAATCAACGATTTTACAAGTGTTTTTAGCTCCTCTAACTCTTTGTTTTTAGATTTTAACAATTCAATTTCTTTGTTTTGTTGAATCAAATACAAAGTTAATTCCTCTATTTTTTCTTG
>NZ_JANOQD010000088.1:0-1843 GCF_031422135.1 Flavobacterium sp.
TGCGTTTTTCAACACATTTTCTAAAGCATCACTTCTAGAAATACCGCGTGCTAAAGGAATCGTACAATACGTACATTTGTAATCACAACCATCTTGTACTTTTAAAAAAGCACGAGTTCTATCGCCAATAGAATAACTTCCTACATAAAAATCGGCTTCTTCAATTTCGCAAGAATGTACTTCTCCAAAATCATTTTTAGATAAATCGTTGATATAATCGGTAATTTTGAATTTTTCGGTAGCGCCCAAAACTAAATCAACACCATCTACTGAAGCTAATTCGTTGGGTTTCAATTGCGCATAACATCCAACAGCAGCAACAAAAGCTTTATCATTAAGCTTCATGGCTTTTTTTACGATATGCTTAAATTGTTTGTCGGCGTTGTCTGTTACTGAACAGGTGTTGATGACATATATATCGGCAACTTCTTCAAAATCAACTCGATCAAAACCTTCGCTTTGAAAATTTCTAGCAATAGTTGATGTTTCTGAGAAATTGAGTTTACAACCTAAAGTGTAGAAGGCAACTTTCTTTTTGTTTATCATTTGTTAAATTGAAGTTTACAAAGATAAAAAAAGAGCGTTTAAAAAACGCTCTTTCTATTGTTAAGATATATTTTTTACTATTCTTTAATAAATTTTTGAGTAAGAACACCTTTATCAGAAACAATTTTAATAAAATAAACACCATTTTGAAAACCAGACATATCAATAGTTGACGCTGTTGATTCTAATACTTTTTGACCTGTAATAGTTGTAATTTCAACATTTCTCAATTCTAATGAATTAGCAAGTTCAATATTCAAGAAATTACTTGTAGGATTTGGATAAACTTTAATATTATTTGCAAGTTCATTATCGTTAACTGATAAATTTGGCGAACCATTTACTGATAAAACTAAATGCATATTAGGAAATCCAATTCCAGCAAGATTAGTCGGAGTAGCTATTCCACATGATGATGCGGTTATGTATCCTGGAGCAGTTTGTCCATCTCCATTACTAGCAGGAAAAAATGTAGCAAGTGAACCTGTACCTGGAGCAGCTGCTAGAGAATTTGGAATTCTTAAAGCTACAACTAAAGTACTTGTTGTTACTAATGCAGGAGTTGTAAATGTTAGCTGTTTTATAGTTCCTACATCACCAGCTACTGGAGTATACGATTGAATTCCGACTTGAGTTAAAGTTCCTCCAGGAAAAGCGGCGCCAGTATGACTATAAATAATTAAGTCTATTACAAAGGGAATTGCACTTGTATTTGTAAAACCTTCGACTCCAAAATCAACTCTATTTACAGTAAATTGAGTATAACCTAAAGCAGTTAAATTAAAAGCTCTATAAAAAGTGTTGTCATTTGGTACTCCAGCACTATTGCAGGTTATACTTCCTGCTGTAACATTTTCAGTTGTAGTTTGTGTTAGTGTTACTTGAGCAAAAGAAAGTACACTAAAAAGTAAAGTTAAAATAAAATAGTAATTTTTTTTCATTGTTTTTTAGATATTTAATTAGGCGTAAACTTACAAAAAAAATCTATACTTATTCTTTTCTGTACTTCTTAGTTAATTCAAAAACATGTTCTAAAATTTTAGCATCTTCATCGGTAAACTCTACTTGTCTTCGCGCCATAACAATTTTTGCTGTTTCAAAAGCTTTAGTAGTTAAATAGGTTGTAAATCCAGCTGCTCCACCCCAAGAAAAACTAGGAACAAAATTTCGCGGAAAACCAGAACCAAAAATATTGGCACTTACACCTATTACTGTTCCTGTGTTGAACATCGTATTGATGCCGCATTTACTGTGATCGCCCATCATTAATCCGCAAAATTGCAATCCAGTTCTAGCA
>NZ_JANOQD010000089.1:0-8254 GCF_031422135.1 Flavobacterium sp.
TAAAATCCCAAGGCATTTATGTTTTGGGATTTTGCTTTTTTAGGATTTTGAAAAACTTTAAACTTTAAACTTTAAACGAGAAACAAAATTTTATCTTTGCAATGTCTTAGGTTATAAATCTAAAATTTAATCCCGAATAGTCGGGACGTTAATCTACAATCTAAAATCCTTCTATGACAGGACTCGTTTATAAATCTACAGGAAGTTGGTACACCGTAAAATCCGAGCAAGGCGATTTTATCGAATGTCGTATGAAAGGGAAGTTTCGAATCAAAGGAATTAAAAGCACCAACCCAATTGCTGTGGGCGATGTAGTAGATTATGAACTCGAAGAATCGTCCGATACCGTTACAGGAACGATTCACAACATCCACGACAGGAAGAATTATATCGTTCGAAAATCTGTGAATTTATCGCATCAAATGCACATCATTGCGTCGAATATCGATCGCGTTTTTTTATTAGTTACCATCAATAATCCACCTACAACTTTCAATTTTATAGACCGTTTTCTGGTAACTGCCGAAGCGTATGGCATTGAAACCATAATCGTTTTTAATAAAATAGACACTTTTGACCAAGCCACACTCGACGAACAATTGTACATGCAACATGTTTACCAGGAAATTGGGTACCAATGTTTGAGAACCTCTTCTACAGAGAAAAAAGGAATAGATGCTTTGAAAGAAATGATGATTGGTAAAGTCAGCATGTTTTCGGGACATTCTGGTGTGGGAAAATCAACTTTGGTTAATGCAATGGAACCTTCATTAGATTTAAAAACCAAAACCATTTCCGAAGCCAGCAAGCAAGGACAGCATACAACGACTTTTGCCGAAATGTATGATTTGAGTTTTAATGCTCGAATAATTGATACGCCAGGAATCAAAGGTTTTGGAATTGTCGATATGGAAAAAGAAGAAATCAGTGGTTATTTTCCAGAATTTTTCAAGCTAAAAGACCAATGCAAATTCAATAATTGTTTGCACAAAGACGAACCACATTGCGCTATCAAAAACGCTTTGGAAAAAGACGAAATCGCATGGTCGCGTTATAGAAGTTACCTGAAAATCCTAGAAGGCGACGACGAAAATTACCGAACAGATATTCACAACGAAGACCGAAAAGCAAGTGATGAAACGAGGAAATAGTAGAGACGCGATTTATCGCGTCTAAATATATTTTAAAAAATAATGAATGTAGTTTTACAACGAGTTTCTTCTGCCTCCGTTACAATCGATTCTAAAATCGTAGCCAAAATCCAAAATGGCTTACTGGTTTTACTAGGAATTGAAGATGCTGATTCGCAAGAAGACACCAATTGGCTTTGCCAAAAAATCGCCAACCTTCGTGTTTTTGGCGATGAAAATAATGTCATGAACCTTTCGGTAAAAGACATTGATGGCGAAATTATTGTGGTTTCTCAATTCACACTCCAAGCTTTGACCAAAAAAGGCAATCGTCCCAGCTATATCAAAGCTGCAAAACCTGAAATTGCGATTCCACTTTATGAGGATTTTATTCAAAAACTAGCAACCCAATTAGGAAAAAAAATACAAACAGGAGTTTTTGGCGCTGACATGAAAGTGGCTCTGGTAAATGATGGTCCAGTTACGATAATAATTGATAGTAAAAACAAAGAATAAATTAAGATTATTCTTAAAATTTTTATATTTTTGAGAAAACATTTATAGATGAAAACGCTTATTTCTTTGGTTGTTATTATTTTATTTTCTACTTCAATTTACGCTCAAAAATTAGAATATTCCACACTTTTTATTCCTGATAGTTTAAAGCAAAATGCCAATACTGTTGTGCGTTTAGATCAAATGGATATTGTAATTGCTTCGCAACGAAGCATGAATGTTAAGCAAAAAAGAGTAGTTACGGTTTTGAATGAGAAAGGGCAAAACGCGATAAATGCCTACGAAAACTACGATAAGAAAACTACAGTTAAGGAAATTCATGCCACTATTTATGATGCTTTAGGCAATGAAATTAAGAAAGCAAAACGGAAAGATTTTAGAGATCAATGCATGCTTGATGGGATTACTATTTTCTCTGACAGTCGATTTATTTATTTAGAATATACACCCACACAATATCCTTTTACAATTGTTTACGAAAGCGAAGTCGAAACATCAAATACCGCATTTATTCCACAATGGATTCCTTTGAATGAAAATTTTGTAAGTATTGAAAAATGTGTTTTGAATGTAAATTTCCCCTCTAATCTTGGATTTAAAAAGAAAGAGTTCAATTTCACGGACTTTAAAATTAAAAAAACCGCAGACACAGCAACAAATCTTTCTTATATAGCAACAAATTTATTAGCTCAAAAAGAGGAGGATTACAGCCCTGTTTATGTTGGTTTTCCCAGACTTATGTTGGGTTTAGAAGTTTTTAATATTGAAGGAGTTGACGGCAATGCAAAAACCTGGAAAGAATTTGGGCAGTGGTATTCAGACAAAATTTTAACAGGAACAACAGAACTGTCCGATGAAACCAAAATAAAAATAAAAGCATTGGTCGGTAACGAAACAGATCCAATCAAGAAAGCAAAAATAATTTACCATTACGTACAAGAAAAATCAAGATATGTAAGCATTCAAGTAGGAATTGGCGGTTGGAAACCTATGTATGCAAATGATGTAGACCGACTTGGTTATGGCGATTGTAAAGCATTGACGAACTATACAAAAGCACTTTTAAACGTTGTTGATGTGCCAACTTACAATACAATTTTATATGGAGGCAGAGAAAAAATTGATATAGAATCAGACTTTGTATCCATGCAAGGAAATCACATGATATTGACAATTCCAGATGGAGAAAAATACATTTGGCTCGAATGTACTAGTCAGGACGATCCTTTTGGGTATCAAGCCAATTTTACCGATGACAGGAATGTTTTAGTCATAAAACCGGATGGTGCTGAAATTGTACGAACCAAGAATTACCAAGACAAAGACAATACTCAAGTTAATACGGGGAAATACACCTTGTCTGAAGATGGCACTTTTACCGGAACAATAACAATGGTTTCTCAAGGTTCACAATACGGTTCAAAAGTGCGTGTCGAAAAATTGCAACCCACAGATAAGGAAGCACATTATAAAAACTATTGGGACAATATTAGTAATTTGAAACTAAATAAAATTACTTTTTCTAATGATAAGCAAAAAATAAGCTTTGCCGAAAACCTAGACATTTCAGCCGAAAATTATGGTAAAATAACAAGCAACACTATGATTTTTGTAGTGAATGCATTCAGTCAAGAAACCGGAAGCATAAAAAGAATTCGCAACCGCAAAAACCCTTTCGAAATCACTCGAGGATCTTATGATTCAGATGAAATCACAATTGCTTTACCTTCAGGTTTTGCCATTGAATCTATACCCCAAAAAACAGAATTGACCAGTAAATTTGTGGAATACAAAACCGAGGTTATAAAAAGCGACAGTTCAAATTTAGTTTACAAACGCACTTTTTTTGTAAAAAAAGGCTTGTATACAAGCAAAGAATACGATGAATTTCGACTCTTTATGGAACAAGTTTCTAGAAATGATAATGCTAAAATAATACTTACAAAAATTCAGTAATATGTTTTTAAAAAAATCACTAATCGCTTTATTATTTTTAGTTTCATTTTCAAAAACAAAGGCTCAAGATTTTGAAATGGGCAAGGTTTCACTAGCAGAACTTCAAGAAAAAGTGCATCCAATTGATACAAGTGCTGTAGCAGCAATATTATTTAAAACGGGGAAGAGTTTTTATGCATTATCATCAATAACCAAAGTAAAAACACGTATCAAAATTTATAAAAAAGAGGGATATAAATTTGCAAATCAAGGAGTTCAACATTTTAAAGGACAGCCCGTTATTTTTACAAATGCAGTGACCTATAATTTAGTTGATGGAAAAATTGAAAAAACAAAACTACAGAGTGATGGGGAATTCAACGAAGTAGTTAATAAATACCGGTTTAGAAAAAAAATAACAATGCCTAATGTAAAAGTCGGTTCTGTTATAGAATTTGAGTACGAAATGAAATCAGAGGGTTATGGATTTCCTCTAGAATGGCAATTTCAATCGAGTATTCCTGTGAATTATTCGAAGTATGAGACTACAATTTCAGATAATTTAGTTTTTAAAACTAGTTTCAAAGGTTTTATTATACCTAAAATAACTAAAAATAAGAAAGGTAATATGGACACGCATACTACTTATTTATTAGAAAACATTCCAGCAATCAATAAGGAAGTTTATGTCAATAACATTGATAATTACAAGTCCACTTTAAATCATGAAATTGCAATAATAAATGTGCCTGGAAGAATATATAAAGAATTTTCAACAGATTGGAATGCAGTAGTAAAAACGATTTATGAAGAAGAGAGTTTTGATGATGAACTCAATAAAACTGATTATTTTGAGGATGATTTAGATGCACTAATAAAAGGTTTGAATACTCCTGATGAAAAAATCACAGCGATTTTTGAGCATGTAAAAGAGTCAGTAAAATGGAATCAATATACTGATTTTTTCTGTGATGAAGGCGTAAGAAAAGCGTACAAAGATAAAACTGGAAATGTAGCCGAAATAAATTTAATGTTAACAGCAATGTTGCGCTATGCAGGATTGAATGCTAACCCCGTAATACTTAGTACTCGTTCTAAAGGTATTGCATTACTCCCTTCAATTAGAGCATTCAATTATGTTATAGCCGCTATTGAAACTCAAGAAGGAATAGTATTGCTTGATGCTACCGAAAAATATGCATCGCCTAATGTACTTCCTGTCGAGGATCTAAACGGGTTTGGCAGACTTATCAGAAAAGATGGAACTTCGACCCAAGTGAGTTTGACACCACAAACTCAATCCAAAGAAGTGACCAATATGAATTTGATTTTGGGAAAAGATGGAGTTATCAACGGTAAAATTAGAATACAATTATCGAATCATAATGCGCTAGCTTTTAGACAAAAAAACCTAATAACTACAACAGATACTTATCTTGAAGGGATAGAAAACCAAAACAATAACATAGAAATAAGCGATTATGTGAGAGAAAACGATCTCGATTTATCAAAACCTATTGTAGAAGGATACGCTTTTAAAGATTCAAAAAGTATAGAAATCATCAATGACAAAATCTATGTTTCACCTTTGCTATTTTTAGCGACAAAAGAGAACCCATTCAAACAGGAAATAAGAGAATATCCAGTCGATTTTAGTTATCCATTTCAGAATAAATATAATGTTAGCATTACTATTCCCGAAGGTTTTATAGTTGAAACGCTTCCAGCTCCAATCAATATTGCTACAGGTGAAAATATAGGATCGTTTAAATATGTTACAGGAACCACAGGAAATAAAGTGCAAATTTCAATCACTTTAGATATAAACACCGCCATAGTTTCTGAGGATTATTACGATGTACTAAAAGCTTTTTACCAACAAATGATTGACAAACAAAACGAGAAAATAGTTTTAAAGAAAATATAATTCAATGAAAATTAAATCACTTATTGGGTTATTATTTTTACTTTCTTTTATAAAAGGAAGTGCACAAAAACTCGAGTTTGGCAAAGTTTCTATTGCAGAATTAGAAGAAAAATTTCATCCTATTGATACTAGTGCAGTTGCAGCTATTTTATTCAAAAAAGGAAAAACCGTTTTTGAATACCATCGAGAAAATGGCTTTAGTATAAAAAGTGAATGTACATTTAGGATAAAAATTTATAAAAAAGAAGGATTAAGTTGGGCTAACTTTGAAGTCCCATATTATGTGGGTTACGAAAATTACAATGATGATTCTGTAGAGTTTTCTAATGGTGTTACTTATAATTTAGAGAATGGCACTATTGTAAAAACAAAGTTAAATAGTGAAGGAAAATTCAAGAATAACATAAATAAATATTGGAATAAAGCCTTGATTACTTTGCCAAATGCAAAAGTAGGCTCAATTATCGAATTCAAATATACTTTAAAATCAGAGGACATTGTAAAATTTCCAGACCTTGATTTTCAATATGAAATCCCAGTAAAACAGGCGGAATATACAACTGAAATACCTGGTTTTTTTGTATATAAAGCTCTCGCAAAAGGTTTTTTAGAGGTAAAAACAGAGTCTAAAATTGCACCAGGATATCTAACTTTTGCAGATGAATTTGACCGAATGAAAAGTAATTCAGTTACTTTTCAGCAAATAAATAATAAATACACAGCCTACAACATTCCTGCTTTAAAAACGGAACCATTTGTAGACAACATTCAAAATTATAGATTAGCAATTAAAAACGAATTAGAAAAAACACAGTTTTATGAAGAACCAGTCAAGGATTATGCACAAACATGGGAAGGTGTAGCCAAAACTATATATAAAGACAAAGAATTTGGCGACGAACTTAATGCACGATCTTATTTTGAACAAGATTTAAAAACAATTATAAAAGAAAATCTATCAGAAAACGAAAAAGTTGATGTCATCTTTAAATTTGTACAGCATAAAATGAATTGGAATAAACTTCAGGGATATACAACTCGTAAAGGAGTAAAAAAAGCATACCTAGAAAACACAGGAAATACTGCCGAAATAAATTTTATTTTGATTTCGATGTTAAATTATGCTGGCATCATTGCAAAACCAGTGTTGTTGAGCACTGTTGATAACGGCATCCCAGTTTTTCCAAATAGAACTGGTTTTAATCATGTAATTGCAGCTGTAGAAATTGATAACAAAAGAGTTTTGCTCGATGCAACAAATAAATATACACTTCAAGATATTATTCCTTTAGAAAACTTAAACTGGAATGGACGATTGATTAGACAAGACGGAACATCCGAAGAAATTAATTTATTACCAACAAAACCATCAAAAACAACCATGAATATGATGGTTTCAGTTGATGCAACAGGAAAAATAAATGGTAAAATCAGAATCCAAAAAACGGATTATGATGCACTTACTTTTAGAGAGAAATACACAGGGATTAATAAAGAAAATTACCTAGAAAAACTTGAAAATCAAATGAATGGAATCTTGATAAGTGACTATTCAATTGATAATAGTAGTGATAATAGTAAACCTATTATAGAAAATTTTACTTTCAACACGGAGAATCAATGTGAAATTATAGGAGGTAAACTGTATATTAATCCTTTGCTTTTTTATACCCAAACCAGAAATCCTTTCGAACAAAATAATAGGCAAATGCCTATATATTTTGGGTATCCAAAACAGGAAAAGTATAATATAAATATAGAAATTCCAGAAGGATACATTGTAGAATCAATGCCAAAACCATTGAAACTAACAACTGGAGAAAATGTAGGCATGTTTTTATTTAACATTTCAACTGAAGGTAATAAAATTCAAATTCAGGTTACAGAAGAGATGAACAAAGCCATGGTTTCGGCAAATTTTTACGATGCTTTAAAATCGTTTTACCAGCAAATAGTTGACAAACAAAACGAGAAAATAGTTTTAAAGAAAATATAGTTTTGTAAATAACCCTGACAGGATAAAAAATAAAAACCAATGAACCTAAAACACTCCCAACTCGCCGTAGACAATTGGATCAAAGAACACGGTGTGCGTTACTTTAACGAACTCACAAACATGGCACAACTTACTGAAGAAGTAGGCGAAGTAGCAAGAATTATTGCCCGTCGTTATGGCGAACAATCCGAAAAAGAAAGTGATAAAAACAAAGACCTTGGCGAAGAACTTGCAGATGTAGTTTTTGTAGTTTTATGTCTAGCCAATCAAACCGGAATCGATTTACAAGCCGCTTTTGACAAAAAGATGGATTTAAAATCCGTTCGAGACAAAGACCGACACAAAAACAACGATAAACTCAAATAAGTTGCAAGATAGAAGTTGGAAGTTTTACGATTCTATGCTTATCTTTGCACATTCTATGAAATCAAAAAAATGAATCTATCTATACAGGCTTCCAGCCTCCAACTTCCAGCTTCGTTATCCATAACAGGTTCCAAAAGCGAAACCAATAGACTGTTGTTGCTTCAAGCGTTGTTTCCAAATATTACTCTTGCCAATACTTCAAACTCTGATGATTCTGAAGTGATGATGAAAGCACTTGTGCCTAACACCCAAAACTCAAAACTCAACACCCAACTTATAGACATTCACCATGCAGGAACTGCAATGCGTTTTCTAACGGCTTATTTTGCGGTAAGTGAAGGTCGCGAAGTAGTGCTAACAGGTTCTCAACGAATGACAGAACGC
>NZ_JANOQD010000090.1:0-42142 GCF_031422135.1 Flavobacterium sp.
AGTTGGTGTTATTGGGTTTTTAGCCCCGATAGAAGTGGAAATCCCACGTTTTTTTGCGTGGATTGGAACGGATAGCGGGAATAGCTTCTAATGATTATTGTATATTTTATTTAGTAGAAAAAAATCGGCAAGTACAAGTGCTGCCATTGCCTCAACAATTGGAACAGCGCGAGGTACAACGCATGGATCGTGACGACCTTTGCCTTGTTGCTCAATAATTTGATTGTTATTTGTTAGTGTTTCTTGTTTTTGAATAAGTGTGGCAACTGGTTTGAAGGCTACACGAAAATAAATATCCATTCCGTTGGAAATTCCGCCTTGAATTCCACCAGAAAGGTTGGTTTTAGTTGTTCCATCAGTATTGTATAAATCATTGTGTTCGCTTCCTTTCATTTTGGCACCACAAAATCCGCTACCAAATTCAAAACCTTTTACAGCGTTAATAGAAAGCATGGCTTTGCCCAATTCGGCATGTAATTTATCAAAAACCGGCTCACCTAAACCAATAGGTACATTCTGAATGACACAAGTTATGGTTCCTCCTACTGTATCTCCTTGTTTTTTGATTTCTTTGATGTAATTTTCCATTTTTTGGGCTGTTGCCAAATCTGGACAACGCACTGGATTACTTTCTATTAAATTGAAATCTAAATCTTGGTACATTTTGTCAATAAAAATATATCCAACTGAAGAGACAAATGCGTTTATTTTAATGTCGGGTATGCTTTGTTTTGCAACAGCACCAGCTACTACTCTACTAGATGTTTCACGAGCTGAGCTTCGACCTCCACCCCGATAATCCCGAATTCCGTATTTTTTTTCATAGACATAATCGGCATGACTTGGGCGGTAAGAGTCTTTTATGTGCGAATAATCATCTGATTTTTGATTGGTATTTGGAATTATAAATCCGATTGGAGTTCCTGTAGTTTTTCCTTCAAAAATTCCTGAAAGAAACTGAACTTCATCTTCTTCTTTACGCTGTGTAACTATGTTAGATTGACCAGGTTTTCTCCGCTGCATTTCTATTTGAATAGCGTCAAAATCAAGAGTAATTCCTGGTGGACAACCGTCAATAATGCCACCTAAAGCTTCTCCGTGAGATTCGCCAAAAGTAGTTAGTTTGAATATGGTTCCGTAGCTATTTCCAGCCATTTTAATTTTATTTTGAACAAATGTAACTTTTTAGTTTAAGGTTTAAAAGTTTAAAGTTTAAAATCTTATTAAGTAACCGCAATTTGTTAACCTATTCTTTTAGTTTAATTCATATTGGTATTTGTTATTTGCAAAACTTCTAATTGTTACAAATTGAAAAAGCGAAAAGTTGAACTTGTGGTTATTTCTGATGTACATTTGGGTACTTATGGTTGTCATGCTAAGGAATTAGTCAATTATTTATCTTCCATAAAGCCAAAAACATTAATTTTAAATGGAGATATAATAGATATTTGGCAATTTAGAAAATCATATTTTCCTAAAGATCATTTTAAAGTTATAAAAAGTATTATAAATTGTGCCTCTAAAGGTACAAAAGTGCATTATTTAACAGGAAACCACGATGAAATGTTGCGAAAATTTAGTGATACTTTTGTTGGTAATTTTTCATTACAAGATAAATTGTTATTGGATTTAGATGGAAAAAAAGCTTGGATTTTTCACGGTGATGTGTTTGATGCTTCTGTGCAACATTCAAAATGGATTGCAAAATTGGGCGGATTGGGTTATGATTATCTTATTTTAATAAATCGGTTTGTAAACTGGTGCTTGAATAAAATGGGGAAAGAACCTTATTCATTTTCTAAAAAAATAAAAAGTAGTGTTAAAAAAGCAGTGAAATTTATTGGTGATTTTGAAGAAACTGCGACCGATTTAGCCATCGAAAAAAAATATGATTACGTTATTTGTGGACATATTCACGAACCAAAAATAAAAACTGTAGAAAATAAATTTGGAAACACATTGTACTTAAATTCAGGCGATTGGATTGAAAACTTAACTGCATTAGAATACAACAATAAAAGATGGAAATTATTTAAATATTCTGAAAATGCTATTCCAAACATTGAAATGGAAGAAAAAGAATTGTTTGAAATGGAAAACCAAATCAGTGAAGCATATCTAAAAAATTTACTTAAATAAACATAAAAAGCATATTTTAGCCTAAAATTAAAATAAATAAAATGGATTTATCTCAAAACGATTGGTGGACAAAAGCCCAAGAAGATAAAAATAGTATAATTTTAGATGTTCGCACTGCCGAAGAATGTGAAGAAGGTATTATACCAAATGCAATTAACATTGATATTTATAAAGGTCAAGGGTTTATTTATCAAATCGAAGAATTAGACAAATCAAAAAACTATTATATCTATTGCAAAGCTGGAGGAAGAAGCGGACAAGCCTGTAATATTATGAATCAGCTAGGTTTTGAAACTACTTATAACTTAGCAGAAGGATTTGTGCAATGGGAAGGTCCTGTTACTTTGTAAACAACTTATAATCTTATTCCTGGAGGTAATAATTCTTTGTAAACTGGGTTTTTTTTAAAAAAACTAACTATTTTCGGCAAAATAGGAACTACTTTCAACTTTCTTTCTAAAGCAATTGCCATTATGTTTTTTAAAAAATCGGATATAAAATCTTCATTATCAAAATTTTCTGGAACATTTAAGCGGGTTAAAAATATCTTCTTTTCTTGAAATGAATATTCAACTGTAACAATCCCTCCTTCGTAAGCGGTTTCAAATTGTCTTGAAAAAGTGTTGTCTTTGATTTCCATTTTGATAAAATAACATTTAAATAATAGCAAAAATTAAACTAAACACTTAATTTTATACAAAAATACAAATAATAAAGTTTTATTTTACAGAAATAGAAAAAAATGAGTAAAATCCATGTTTATTTTATGCCAGGAATGGCTGCTAGTTCATTAATTTTTGAAAAGATAAAATTACCCGAAGAAACATTTGAAATTCATTTATTGGATTGGTTTATGCCCGAAAAAACAGAATCTTTAGAAGATTATGCTAAAAAAATGGCAAAATCAGTAACTCATAAAAAACCAGTTTTAATTGGCGTTTCTTTTGGTGGGGTTTTAGTACAAGAAATGGCAAAGTTTTTAGACGTTAAAAAAGTAATTTTAATTTCGAGTGTAAAGTCTAATAAGGAACTTCCAACGCGCATGAAAATTGCCAAAACCACCAAAGCCTACAAGCTTTTGCCAACTGGAATGGCACAAAATATCGAAATTTTGTCCAAATTTGCGTTTGGAGGTATTATAAAGCAACGATTAAAACTATACGAAAAATATATGTGCATGAGAGATAAAGTTTATCTGGACTGGTCTATTGAGCAAATTATAAACTGGCAACAAATAAAACCCGACGAAAACTTAATCCACATTCATGGTGATGCAGACGAAGTTTTTCCTATTAAAAACATTAAAGATCCTATAGTAATTAAAGGCGGAACTCACATTATGATTCTAAGCAGATTTAGATGGTTTAACAGCAATTTACCCGAAATTATTCTGAAATAGTTATTCAAAATAACTACTTTTACTTTTTACAAATCTCAAAATGACAAAAAAAATCAAATATAGTATAATCTTAATAGTCATAATAACTAGTGGATTATTAATTAATGCTAAAAAAGACACTAATTTTTATATAAAATTATTCGGAATACCAACAGAAATGAATTTTGCAAATGAAAACGTTCCATTAGAAATTATAGATGTAAGCGAAAGAATGGATCGTGAATTGTTAATAAATACTCATTTACATTCCTCAACTTTACTTATTTTAAAAAGAGCCAATAAAGTTTTCCCTATAATTGAACCTATTTTAGCTAAAAACAATATTCCTGACGATTTTAAATATTTAGCCGTTATAGAAAGTGCTTTGGTAAATGCAGTTTCTAGCGCTGGAGCAAGAGGAATTTGGCAATTTATGCCCGAAACTGCTCGCGAAAAAGGCATGGAAGTTACAGAAACTGTTGACGAACGTTACCATTTGCAAAAATCGACTGAAGCAGCTTGTAAATACCTTTTAATTGCAAAAGAAAAATTTGGTTCTTGGACTTTAGCCGCAGCTTCTTATAATGGCGGAATGGCTGGAATAACTAAACAAATTGAATTTCAAGAAGTAAATAATTACTATGATTTATTGTTGAATGATGAAACTTCTCGCTATGTATTTAGGATTTTGGCATTGAAAGAAATAATGAAAAATCCTGTAAAATATGGTTTCAATCTTCAATCTAAAGATTTGTATGAAAATAAATTAACTAAAATTATCAAAATAGATTCGTCTATTATTAATTTGTCGAGTTTTGCAAAAACACAAGGTGTAAATTATAAAATTTTAAAATACTACAATCCATGGTTGCGAGATAAAAAATTAGACAATACATTAAGAAAAAAATACCAAATAGAAATTCCAATTTCAAATAATTAAAATGAAAAATATGACAGCATCAACAATTGTAGCATTAGCCATTATTGGTTTATTGGCTGGAGTATTAAGTGGATTAGTAGGTGTGGGTGGTGGAATAATTATGGTGCCGCTTCTAATATTAATGCTAGGTTTTACACAGCATCAGGCACAAGGTACAAGTCTAACAGTATTGGTAGTTCCTGTAACTGCTTTGGCGGTTTTTAATTATTACAAAGCTGGGCACATCAATTGGAAATATGCTTTAGTAATTGCTGCCTTCTTTGTGGTTGGAAGTTATTTTAGCAGCAAATTTGCAGTGAATTTAGACCAAAAAACACTAAAGAAAATTTTCAGTATCGTTTTAATCGTAATAGCAGGAAAAATGTTGTTGGAGAAATAATTAATTCGTTGTAAGTTGTTCGTTTGAGATATTTTTTTCAATCAATAAACTTCCTAAACCTTCTCTAAAAGCATTGTAGTTCATAGTATATGCCTTGACATAACTACTTTTACTTGGTGGTTGTGCACCTCCTCTTTTTATATTTACTACTCTTAAATTTTGATCTAAAAAATATGAAGTAGGAAAACCTAGGGTGTGTTTTAAATTAGAAACAATTGTAGCATCATTTTTATAAGATTCGTTTGCATAACAAACTGCAATATTGTGATTAAATTTTCTTGCAATATCTTTTACCTTGAACTTTTTATCCCAAAAAAGAATAATAAACTTAACATTTTTGGCATACTTTTGAGCCAATTTATTCAAAGCCGGAATTTCTCCTTTACTTGGAATGCACCAAGAAGCATAGGTTAAAATAAAAACAGGTTTGTTGTAAGAGCTTAATTTTACATTTTTTACACCAAAACTTTTAAATTTAAAATCTTCAAATTTTGTACCAACAAGATGATTTGCAACAAGAGAGTCAAATAAAACTTGAGCTTTTTCTGTTTCTTTATTCTCATGAGCAATATCACTTTGAATATTATATTTTTTGATATGAGATTTTATAGCAGTATTAAAATCTACCTCCTTATCTTGAGCATTTGTAAGGTTACAAAAAAACAGTAAAATCAATATTGAATAAATATTTTTCATAAAATTGATAATTTATAATCAAATTTATAATTTCACTAACTATATTGAAAATAAAATCGTTAAAGAAGTAATAAAAATCGTTTAAACGTAAAATTAAGTAGATATTTAACTTTAAAATAAAATTTATGTACTTTTAATAAAAGAAATAACAGCATTATTAAATGATAATGGCTGTTCTACATTAACAACATGGCCGCACTTTTCAATTACAAATAGTTTAGATGATTTGTAATGTTTTTCAACTACTTTTCTAACAGAAGGCAAAAACATGTAATCTTCTTCTCCCATTACATAAAGCGTTGGAATATTCAATTCTACTTGACGAAACCATTTAAGTACTGGGTTGATTTCGGCTGTTAATTTAAACCAACGAATAAATTCTTTTTGGTATAATTTTTTAGCTTCATTAATAAACAATAATCTCGATTGTTTGTGATTTTTGTTGGGCATAATCACAAAGGCAAAAAACTTGTATAAAACTAAATATGGCAAAACATATTTAAACATATTCCCCAATCGCATTAGTATTTGAGAGCGAAAATTCATTTTAAGAATTGCACCTCCTAAAATCATACTTTTTACACGATTTGGATGCATTTCGGCCAATTGTCTAATAACAATAGTACCAAGTGAAATACCTACGAAATGAGAAGTTTCTATTTTAAGATAATCTATAACTTCTAGAACATCGTTAGCAATAGATTTGAAAGTATATTTCTTATGAAAAGCTTTTTTAATTTGATCGTTAGAGCTTCCATGACCACGCAAATCAAGCAACAAGACATTATAATATTTTTGAAAATCCCTAATTTGTTTAAACCAAATAGAAGAACTTCCGCCAGCGCCGTGAACAAAAGTTACCCATTGGTCACTTTCTGGATTTTTATAAATAGTATAACTAATCAAACTTATTTTTTTACAAAAATATACTTTTTAATTGAATCTGAACTAATTTAACTTATTATGCAATAATTTAAAATAATCAAAGGCTTTTACTAGTCGGCTTCCGTACCATGAAAACATTTCGCCATCTACAAAAACTGTTTTGGCATGATGGGTAAATCGACCAATCTCAAAGGCATGCTCTTCCTTAAATGGGTAAGGTTCTGAAGACAGAAAAACTAGATCTGGTTCGCCTTCCAATCGCATTTTTGACAATTCAATTTCAGGATAACGACCTTGATTGGCATATATATTTTGAAATTTATTCAACGTTAACATATAATCTACAAAAGTATCTGAACCAACAACCATATAAGGCTCTCGCCAAATAAAATAAGCTACTTTTTGAATGGATTTTTCTTTTATAAAATGAATGAAATCTTGTAAAGCAAAATTGGTTTTGTCCATCCATTTTTGCGCCTCTACTCTCTTATTGAATAGTTGTCCAAAATCGTCAATCATTTTCAAATTGTCTTCAATAGTTATAATATTAGTTACCCAAACTGGACAAATTTTACGAAGTTCGGTCACCATTTCAAGCGTATTTTCTTCTTTATTGGCAATAATAATATCAGGATTTAGTTTTTTAATTTTTTCATAATTCGCTTTTTTAGTACCTCCAACTATAGTTTTAGTAGATTTTAAATGAAATGGATGAACGCAAAACTTGGTTATTCCAACTATGCTTTCTTCCAAGCCCAAATCATACAACAATTCGGTTTGTGAAGGCACAAGTGATATAATTCGGGTTGGTGTTTTTTCTAAAATATGGTTGATTCCTATTTGGTCTGTGAACATATTGTTAATTGATATTGTTAATTGTTTTCATTTTAGAAGACACATCGCTTCCACCCCATTCTACAAGTGTAAAACCTTTTCGTTCTGTTTTTTCTAATTCTTGTTCTGGAATGGAAATTTTATGATCAATTCCATAAAATTCAATAAAAACTCGAATTGAGCTTGTAGGACTTGGATTTATATGATTTTTTGAGATGACATCATAATCCTTATTGAGCCGAAAATGAATAAAATTTAAGTTATTTAATTCTAAAATTGGCAACCAAAATTGAACAAAATCATTAGTTTCATTGTTATTTAGTCCTATAAATTCTAATTTGTTAATTAAAAATGATGTTAAATCGTTTTTTGAAACTACAAAACCTGTTTTATAATCAAAGTGCTTATCTGGGTAATTAATTTCTCCGTCCCAAAATAATGAATTGTAAAATCGCTTTGTATTTTTTTCAAATAGTTGTCCATTTGGATAAGCTGTAACTTCCCATTTTTGTTTGTATTCTGGAAATGTAGTTTGCAATTTTCCATCAAAATTAAAAGTTACATTTACCTCCATTTTTTCAGTTGGATATAGATACATTACGGGTTTTAAAACTCTAATATTTTGATCTGCCATTTTTGGAATTTCTTTTAACTTAATTAAAATTTTAGTCTTCTTTTTTACTAAAATTCTTTGTGATTCAAGACCAATTGCAGAAAATTCCAAAACATCGTTTTTGTTAGTTTCGATTTCAAAATAACCTTCATTATTGGATAAAGTAGTGTTTTGAGTATTTAAATTTTTAATTAAAATATTTGATAATTTAACGTTTTCACAATCGGTAATCACTCCAGAAATAAGAATTTTTTTCTCTTTTTCGTTTGAGGAAAATTCAAGTGCATATAATCGTTGCAAGTCTAGAATTTGATTTTTTGATATGTTTTTTGAAGTAATTTCTATAACGCCATTTTTTACTTTTTCACCATATTTTGCAACCCCATCTGATGATTTTAAAGATTTTACAGCCGCAATGTTTTCAGGTTTTAAGTTTTTCATAAAATCATCTTGTACTACTTTATTGTTAAAAACAACCATGGGTTTGTTACCTTGAGATAAACTGATGGTTTTCAAATTTTGACAAAATGCATTTTGGATACTAAAAAACAGTATCATTAAAAATAGAAATTTTAAATTTTTCATAACTGTTATTTTTTATTTATAGTTTTAGCTTCTCCGTTTTTAGTTATAATGATTACAACTCCTTTTTTACCTTTTTCACCATATTTTACTATAGCTTCTTGACCAGTATAAATGGTTGTTTTTATAATATCTTGTTGGTCTAATGGCGAATATGGGCTGGTTGGGTTTTTACCAAAAAGTGATTCTTCATTGTATTCTACGCCATTAATAATATATAAAGGTTCGTCTAGATAAAGAGGGATTTAATCCTCGTTTCTAATGCATTATAAACCAGTAATATATAATTGATATTAAATTTGGGTAACCGAATTTACCCCCTTTTTTATCGTTTTTGAATTCTGTTAATTTGTGAACTGTAAAAGTACAAAATTAAGTAGTTAAAACAAAATATTTCAGGCGGAAACATTATCAAAAAATGAACTAGTTAATAGTCTAGTTAGCAGATTTCTAAAGTTCAGTTTTTAGTAATCTTATGTAACTTTTTCTAGCCAATTATCAAAGGTTCTACCTGCTCATATTTTAAACTGGTGTAAACACAAAACTCCTCGATTGATACTAACTCATTTTCAAGCTTGTTAAGCTCAATTCTCATCTTTTGCAACAATCTAATGCTTTGTCGATAACTCTTTCCAGTAATGCGTTGTATGTCCTTTGGGTAGATACATAATCTCTTATTTTCTGTTTTCATACATTATCTATGCCTTTGACTAGGCCTTGACTTACTTCAAAAGCCTATAATCCAAATTTTTGCATTGTGTAAAATTAGAAAAAAAATCCTTTGTGTAATAATCTGTGATTTATGACTGTTTGAGAGGCTTATATATTGCCATTTGCGGTCATTTCTGCCATTTACGTTGTAAAGTGTCATATTGAACATTAACACCTTTTTTATTCTGTTTAATTGGCTAAAATTTGTTTCGAAATCAATCGGAAGATGTTGCAACAGAAAGATGATTTAGAGTAATTATTAATCTTAATTTTAGAAATTATGGCAAGACAGAAAGGCATAATTAAATTGAAAGGTACTATTGGAGATATTACTTTTTACAAAACCCAAGACGGACACTTGGCTCGTGAAAAAGGAGGAATCGATGCGAGCAGAATTGCGAGTGATCCAGCGTTTCAAAGAACTCGTGAAAATGGTTCGGAATTTGGACGAGCTGGAAAGGCAGGTAAAGTTTTGCGAACTGCTTTGAGAGCGCTGCTTTTGAATTCTGCTGATGGTAGAATGGTAAGCCGTTTAACCCAACAAATGGTAAAAGTTATCCAAGCTGATTTGGTTAACGAAAGAGGTTTGCGAAACGTGATTGACGGCGAAGCTGAATTGCTTGTTGGGTTTGAGTTCAATATTCGAGGTAAACTAGGAACCAGTTTATTTGCTCCTTTTGTGGGTGCAATTGACAGAGTTACTGGAAATATTACTGTGGATTTAGCTCCATTTATTCCGATTAATATGATTGCTGCACCGAGTGGAACTACGCATTATAAAATTATTTCGGCTGGAGCTGAAATTGATTTTGAGGCTGAAACATTTGTAGTTGCCAATTCGGAAACTGCAATTTTACCTTGGGATGCAGTTGCTACGGTTGCTATTGCTCAAGTTAATGCGGTTACTCCAGCGAGTACCAAACCACTTTTCTTGGCTTTAGGCGTTGAGTTTTATCAAGAAGTAAATGGTGCAATGTACCCACTTAAAAATGGTGCATACAATCCATTATCGCTAGTGCAAGTTAGCGGATTGTAAGATGGTTTTAGAACTATCGAGAACTTATTTCCCAGATGGAACAAACGGCAAACTCGAATGCGAGGGCAAAATGATTTGTTACACTATTGAATTGCCTTGGAAGAATAACGAAACGAAGGTTTCCTGTATTCCAGATGGGAAGTATTTTATTAAAAAGCGATACAGTCGCAAGTTTCAATGGCATTTGGAAGTGATTGATGTAAAAAATAGAAAGTTTATTCTATTTCATCCTGCCAATAATGCTTTGAAAGAACTAAACGGATGTATTGCGCCAGTGACGAAAATATGCGGACCAGGATTAGGTCTGCAATCTAGACTGGCATTTGCCAAGTTGAAAAACTTGGTTTACGGTGCTTTGGATAGCACAGAAACAGTTTTATTAATTATTAAATCATAAATAATATGAAAAATTTAATCGGAGCAATTGCTCCAACAAATCGAATTTTAGGAAGCTTCAAATTTTTGATGCTTATTGTATTGGTAGCTATCGGTTTTACAAGTTGTAAAGACCAATCAAAATCGGAAGTTTCGCCAGAAACTGAATTAATTGCAAAAGCAGATTTGCAAGGTGCACAAAGTAATTTTGGTATTGGTGGAAATGGCGGTCAAGAAAGACGAAATTTTGACATCGGTGGAATTGGTGGAGGACAAACGCCTCCTAGACGCATTTGTGAAATGTATTCTACTAAAGAAATCGGCGGAGGTAAAAACTCTAATGGCGGTTTAGAAAAACCTTCTGATACTGGAGGAAGAGGTAATCAAGGCACAACTGGCGAGTATGCTGTTTCCGATATTGGAGGTAGAAATACTAATTCAACCGAAAATTACACTTCAAACGATATTGGTGGTAGAGGAACAAATACTGGAACTGGAGAATATTCTATTTCAGATATTGGTGGTGGTACAGGAGGAAAAGGAACTTCAAGCGATACTGGTCAAATAGACTCTTCAGATGATTGGGACGATATAGACACAGGCGGTAGAGGTACAAGCACAAATACTGGAGAATATTCTTTTGCTGATACTGGAGGAAAGAACTCTACTAGTGGTTTAGAAAAACCATCTGATATTGGAGGAAGAGGTGGTGTTGAACCACCAGGTTATATTGATCCAAACACTGAACTACCGACAAATAAAAGATTTGGTTGTATTCGCAGTCCATTTTAATTGTTGAATAGAAAAAAAAAAAATTATGAATGTTATTAAAAGAGCGAAAGCTCCCACTCCGAAATTTTTTAAAGTGCTTCGAAATATTGGTTTGGTAATCGCTACAGTTGGCGGAACGATTTTAGCTGCTCCAGTAGCTTTGCCAGTTGTGGTTACCACAATTGGCGGTTATTTAGCTGTTGCTGGTGGAGTTGTTTCAGCAGTTAGCCAATTAACAACTCAAAAAGATGCAAGCGCAAAGTAATCCAACTTTAGTTGGTACTGCTGGCGGCACATTTTTGAGCATTGTACCGAATATCTTATCCGAAGATGTTGTAAAAACGGTTATTTTAGCAACCGTTGGAGCCATTGTAAGTTTTACGATATCGCTACTACTCAAATGCCTAACAAAGAAGCACGGAAAATAGTTTAACTCTAGTTGTGGTGACCTTTGGGTTAAACTTGAAAATGCCCTTTCCGAATGGATTGGGCATTTTTTTATTAAATCTCCTCAAACAAATTGAGTGTTACTTCTAAAACCACAACTTCGGAATTATGATTGTATAATTCTTGCCATTTTGCGCTGTCAATGGCTTTGGCTCTAGTGTCGAAAATGCCAAAACATACTCTTGATGCTTTGGACTTCCAATTGTCGGTTTGGTACAAAATAAATAGTTTCATAATAGCGGATTAAGATTAGTTATTATTTTCTGCAATACCTGTATAAAATGCTTCTGCGTAAGTCATTTATGAGGTTTATATTTTCGTGAAATTGTTTTTCTTTTTGCTCTAAAAGTTTTAGTGCCGCAACATTTTTCTGATGCTCTTCGTGTTCTTGCATCATTAAGCTAGCTTTTGGATTAAATTCGTTTTTGAAGTCTGGAAGGCGTAAAAATGGAATTACTGAACCGCAAAGAAACTGATGCCAAAACTAGGTTTGCCATAAGCTGTAAGCGACAAAATAAATACTTTCGCAATCTGTTTCGTTTTGAAAAACAACCACAAAGCTGTTAGTAAATGGCGTGTTTTGTGGCTTTCCGCTGTTCATCCCTTTGTTAAGTATGAATAAATGAGGTTTGGCGTATAATGTGTCTTTTCTGTGCGTTTTGATGATAAAATTCGGCATACTTTCGGTTTTTAAGATGATGTGCCTCGTTACCACAAGCCACACATAAAATTTTTAAAAGAAAAAAAAAGAAAAAAAAGAAAGTCATCTATCAAGTGGAGGTTTCAAGAAAAACAAGTTTTTTAGAAAAAATACTACCCGATACATCATCGGAAATGTAGGTGTGAAATCGGAAGTAAATGTTGTTGCGAAACGTTATGGGTGGAGATTTTTTCTAAAACCCGCAGGGCTTGAACTTTTTTTTCTTGAAACCGGAACTTACCTTTACTTTCTTTTATTTATTATTTTTTTATTTTCTTCTAATCCGAGAAGTTTCTATTGAAGACTGATTTAAAAATGTTGATGAAGTAGATGAGGTTCTTTGGAAAGGGTATGAAATTTTATTGGTGCATAAAATTAAAAACAATAACAACGCTTTTATGTCGCCATTAAAATTTCATACTCTTTCTTACCGTTTGATTTTTTGAGGATGCCTTTTGGTCAGTCAGAAGTAACAGTTTTCAGTTAGCAGTATATTGTCTTATGAAAATGGGAAGCATCTTCAAAAAACAATGCAAATACTTACCTAGTGCGTTGGCAGAAGCTCAAAGCAAGTGTATCTTTTTTTATTTGCTTACCGAGATGTTTCTGATTGATTTTACTATCGGCTTGATGCCAACACTTCCTGAAAATGATAGATTTGATTTTAATGTGAATAGTCTTTTGAAACCGCTAGGCATCAAGCTGATGGAAAATTAATTTACCAAGTGTTTCTAGCAAAAAAAAGATACTCTTGCTGGCATTTTTGGTTTTGTGGGTAGAAAAATGGCTTTTACCATAGGCAAATCCACTACACTTATTAAGCCATTTTTTTACTTACAAAAGCAATGCAAACACTACCGATTAAACCACACAGTTGCTAAAAACAGTTACCGTAAAAGTTCTTTAAAGCAAGTACAACCGTAAAGTTTCCGATGGAATAGAGAACGTTGTTAAAGACAGTGGCGAAGGACGGTGTTTTTTGTAGTTGGGTGATGCGATGGGAGCTGCAAAAAATGTTGTCCTGGAGCCACTGGCAAGCGCGTTGGCAGGAGCGGCTGTTTTACATAAATGATATTATAACTTCATTGCAAAAACCAAAAAACAATAAACTCGCTTTGTGATGAATTATAATACTCAATTATGTAACACAGCTTTGGGAAAAAAATTACTGGCGCAAGTTGCGAAGCATACGTGTTTTTTCTAAAAACTGTGTCAGTAATTTTTTGGAGCGTTGGCAAAGGAGTGGCTTCTGAAACATAAAACGTTCTTTACCATCGAACGAAAATCAATTGTTGTTAGAAATGAAATGATTTTTTAATCGTATTTAAACGTATAATCTACTAAATGTGATGTAGGTAATTTTCCGGTTGGATTGTAATACGCATGAACATCTCTGCCTCTTTCTGAAATAAGGTGTAAATTTTTTCGAGCTCTTGAAGCTAATACATAAAGCATTTTTTTTGAATTGACTATGCCATTATTATCAGTAAAGTGAGGGACATAATCATTTAAAAGAGCAAATCCAATCATTGTATCGTATTCTTCACCTTTTACTCCGTGAATTGTTGAAACTGTAATACCTTCTCTTTGTTTGAATACTTTCCTGAAATTTTCTATACTACCAATAAACTCATTACCTTCCTTTACTAATCTTTCTATCCTTTTTTCGGAACTATTAAAAAATGAATCATAATGTTCTTGTAGCGTTGAGAATAATTTTAATTCAACCTTTAATACACTACAAATTTCTGCAAATACTAGTTTTAAATATTCTAATCCATCCTCTTCATCAAAAGTGATGGAATTACATAACTTTAAGAAGCTTTTATTTGAAATTGATATATCAACTCCTGCATTATAAAAATCTTCTAATATTTCTCTACTCCACCGAAGTCTCCTTATGTACAAATTAGGAGAAGGTTCTGTCAAAACAATTTTAGAAAGCTTATACCAAAAATTATCTATGTCCCTTGAGAAAGGAGCCATTCCTGGCCCATCAAAGCTGTAGTCTGGTAATTTAATCATTAGATTTCGAGTTAAACTTGCGAGGTGAATCCATTGTGGTGCTGCAATGCATATTTCGTTTGGAGAAATTCCTTTTTCATTTATATTATAAACAATAATCCTTACAATTTCATCAACAAGATTTTCTCTTGCAACGGTTTGATTAAATGTTATAATACTATTGTATTCTTTGTCTTTTCCTGATGGAACAATTGAATTATCGTAAGTTTTATAATAATCAAAGTAATTTATAATTTTTGTTGATGATCTATAATTTTGAGATAGAGAATATTCAATTAAAGGAAATTTTAGTAATATCTCTAAATCAATTTTACTCATAGGAAAGCCTCCCAATGATTCGTAAATTGATTGGTTTGGATCTCCAACAATTAAAACTTTTGAATTTCCATTATTAGCAGATAAAATTGAAGAAATAATATCATATTGAATCTCTTTTGTGTCTTGGTATTCATCAATAAGGATAAACGGAAATATTTTTGATAAAATGTTATTAATAATTTTATTCTCTTTCAACAACTTATCGGAATAAAATAAGATTTGCTCAAAATCAATTTGATTGTTATTTTTTAAGATTTCAAAATACTTTAAAAGAATTGATTCGACAATAGTCCTTTTTGCTTCGGTACTTGATGTTAGAAAGTATTGCCCTTTTTTAGCAATAAAACTACAATCATAATAAGTTACTTTTTGAGCTTTATAAGGTTCACATAAAGTTGAAATGATTTCTTCAGATTCATGAGAATTTAAAACTCGAAAACCATTTTTAAGTTCTTTTAGGTATAATGAATATGGTCTTAAAACCCATTCTAAACAGAAAGAATGAATTGTACCAATCCAAAGTTGCCTGATATCTACACCAAGTAATTCAACTCGTTCTTTTATCTCATCAGCCGCAGCGTTTGTGTAAGTGATTGCTATTATATATTCTTTTTCAGATTTTAATCTTGAAAGCTCATAAGCAATTTTATAAGTTAGCGTCCTAGTTTTTCCACTTCCGGGACAAGCTATTAGTATAATACTGTTTTCTTCATAAATAGCATCTTCTTGTTCGGTATTTAAATCTCCTTTATTCCAGATAAACATAATTACAGTAAATAATAAAGGTTAAGAAAAGAGATTATTTGATCATCAGGAGTTACTTTTTTTATAGCATTAATGATGTCTAGCGGTTGAGCTTTACCATTACGGAATTCTTTAAGTATATTTTTTGCTTCAGTGTAATCAAGTTTGTCATCGTCCTTGAAATTTACATCAATTCTGTATTTAATTACATCAGAGATTAATTCTATACTGAAACTTGATTTTGCGTGAATGATTGATTCGATTATATAGTCTGGAATAATTGTATCTTTAGTTATGTGCTTACCCAGCATTATAGCAAACCAACCTTTTCCCTCTTGTTTTGCCATTGTTAAAACACGTTTCCCATAAACAGCAACTTCATTGGAATCTAATTCTGTTTTGGCCAACTCTCTAGTTGGTGGGTCAATATAAACATCCTCTATAATTTGTTTTACCTCCCAAGAATTTCCCGCTTTAACAAAATCTACCTCGAAAGTGTGGATAGCATAAAATACTTCTAACCAATCATTATCTAGTATAAAAGCATCTAACTTTGCTTTCCGCTCAATTCCAGATTTACTTGAATTTTCAACCTTTTTTTTATATGATTGCAATTTCTCCGAATCACCGTCTAATATAGTTGTATCAATTATTGAACTGTCTAGATCAGTCAAAATACTACATTTTCTTTTGACTCTCTCATCATGAAATAATTGAGCTACATTTTGAAACCCTGTACTTCTAATGTTAATTAAACTTATTCCTAATTCATCTAGACTTATACCAAAAACTTTTTTAAGCATTAGAGGTAAAAGAATTTCTTCTGCATCACCCTCAATTAAAATAACTCCTTTAGCAAAAAGTAAATTGCTTCTGACTGCGTCTAAATATCTTTGTAATTCATTAATGTTTTCTGGCAAAAGCCCTGTTGATGGCTGATAAACTTCTGCATAATTTTGTTTTTTTGCAAGAATGTTTATATTCGCTACGTTACTAACTTCCGAAATATGAGTTGAATGAGTTGAATAAATAATTTGTGTATCACCATAATCAAGATTTTCAAAAAGTGTTTTTTGAATATGTGTGTGAATATGCGCTTCCGGTTCTTCTATAATTAGGAAATTTGCAAACGTTTCTTTAGATTTTTGATATTTGTATTCTAACAACTTTAATGTAAGAAAAATTAAATTGGCGCCACCTAAACTTAATTCGTGAATGCCTCCTTCATAATCTTCTCCGGGTTCACCAATAAATAATTTTAAAGATTGCAAAAGTTTATCTGCTTCGTCAGACAAGCTTGACCTTATTGATAAAGATGATGGTGAATAAGTTTCTCCAACCGCATCCTTTATAGTTTCTCTAATATCATCTCTTATAGTTTGAACATCTGGTAATGTTTCAATACTCTTATTCAAATCTTTCACGAGTTGACTTATAGGTTCAAAATCTGATTCTTTAATCTCTCCACTTTTATTTTTCAAAAGAGTCAAAAGCGGATTTGTTCTATTGTTATGAAAATCAGAAACTACATCACGCAACGCTTGAATAAAAGTAAAAGAGATTTCTTTTGCAACAGATAGTTGATGTGGAATTTTTATACCAAACTTAGAATTATCAATATTGAAATTAAATTTCACATTATCAAAATCACCGACTAGATCTTTATAAACTTCTACATCATTAAAATCAACAGTGCTCTTTCCTGTAAAAAAAGTTTCATAATGTTCATTGACATTAAGAGAATCTAGTAAAGTTTGAAGTCCAGCTTTATCTCCTTCCTTCAATTCAGAAAGTTTTAATCGGATGTCAGCTTTTGGTCTAAAGAACAAATTATATGTTGCTTTCTTTACTCTATTCTCAACATCAACAACACCTGATCCGTGAATAAATAATGCTTGTATTGCTTCATCGTCAGTAATTTCATCAAACTCCATACTAATTATAATCCAATGACCTCTCCAATCTCCAATACTTCGGTTAAAATCATTCTCATTTAATTTATAAGCAAATTGGTATGATGCATCTTCCAAAAGCAATCTCATTGCTCTGAATAAATTTGTTTTACCACAACCATTTTCTCCAATAATAGTGTTAATGCCCTTATTGAATTTGAAATTTGCATTAGCAAAATTTCTATAATTCACTAATGATACTTTTGATATATACATTATTTTTCTTTTGATATATTAAATGCTCCAGTCAGCAATCCAAACAATTCTTTTACATCAACATTACCTGCACCCATTTCTTTAAAAATTTGCTTGTCTGGTAAATCATCTTTTACCACTTCTACAAAATTCGCAATATCTAATTTAATGCTTTCTGCAATGGTAAAATTATCTTCTGGAGTTAGTAATAGTAGTAATCTGAAAATATCCATTTTATGCTTTCTCAATTGCTTTTCATCGATTTTTTCTCCGTTTTCTTTTCGAGTTTTATAATCTAGAAATGCTTTGGCTTTTAAGCCAATTAAAGCTTCTGTATTTGCTAAATGTATTCCGTTGTCTAATTGGCTGTGTTGGAGTGTGAAATTATAATAATCATTATCCATTAGTATTGCCGACAAACTAGATATCTCTGTGTCAACTGGAATTGGCGTTAGGTGTGTTCCTTCATCTAAATCTAACAAATCGGGAATTCTTGAAAATAATTCAATTTGAAATGGAAATTCTTCTACTTGTGGTTTCTGAAAACGATAGTATTTTCTGTCTTCTTCACTTTTCTCTTTGACTTCATAATCTCCTTGTTTTACGAATTCCCAAAAATGTGCTACAAATTCTGGGCTTAATGCCTCGATTACTAAAATGATATCTATATCCTTTGTTGCTCTAGGTGTTAGTCCAACATTGTCAATAATGATGTCACATGCAGTTCCACCGATGATGATATAATTATCTGTGAAATCTTTAAAATGTTGTCTGAAAATTTCTAAACCTCTTACCATATGTATTTTTCAATTATTTGGTCTAATGCCATATCTGTTCTTTCATCAATAAACCCATCTTTTAAACTAATGTATAAAGACAATGGATCTACATTATTTTTTTTCGTTATTCCTTTTGTGATTAATTCCGGATTGTACTTCCAAACTTCTAATCCATAGTTTCCGCTTTCATTGTTTAGATTTACTAATTGATTGTTTTTTTCTAACTCATAGAATTTGTTTTTTTCTATGGCAAAATACTCCAATTTACTTGGGTTCATGTCGCTGTATTCTTCCAATGCCGTAGCGTTAGAGCAATACATTTTTATTGTTGGTTTTTCATCTATATAAACTGTTTTAAAGACTGGATTTATAAGATGTTTCTCTATGCTTTTCCAAAGTTTTTGCACATCGTTTTCAAACACAATATTTTTTTCTTTGGTTCCAACAACCTCAACAATAGCTAATCTTTTCAAGTTTTCAATTGCTTTTGTTATTCCCATTTGTGTATACTGAAATTTTTCTGCTAACTCTTTGAAGGTGTATCGACTTAAATTATCTTCTTTGTGCAGTATTTGATATAGCAAAATTAATTGTGCTGAAGGAAGCAGCAGGAATTCTTTTTGAAATGCTTTGTCCATATTAAAATCTTGAATATCAATAAGTAATTCTGCGAGAAACATTTGCTTTCCTGGAACAATAAAACTAATCTTTTGGTCAATAAGTCTTTTTCGATTTATAGCCGTGATGTCTTCGGTAACAATAATAATTCTTTTATCTAATACTTTTTGGATTGCAACTACTTGTTGTCTTAATTGTGACGCATTAAAAGCATCTTCTTTATTAATCTGTACTAAGATTAATTCGTGGTTGTGTAAGTGAGTTACATAAAAATTAAAATTGTTCTTGAAAATGAACGGTAATTTATTTGTGTACTCTTTTGGCAACTCTTTTATTTCAAGGTCTTTGCCCAGTATTTGATGGATATATTCTTTTAATTTTTCCATAATAAACTAATAATTGTTATAATAAACTTGATAGGTTTATTGTGCAAATATAGGTTTATTATATTAAATATCAATTTATTAATGTATAAAGTACATTAAACTATGTGTAAATGTAAACTTGTTTATACTTTAATATAAGCTTTAGAATTAAAACCTATATTCTCATTGTATTTAACATACCCCAATTGATTGGTTACTAATTTAGTATTTCCAATTTGGAAATCTTCAACGTTAGAATGATGGTGACCATAAATCCAATAATCAATATCGTTACCTTCGATTAATTCTGTTAAGTTAGTTGCAAAAGCTTCGTTGATTTTACTATTGATATATTTTTCTGGATAGTTTACAAAAGTAGGTGCGTGATGTGTAACAACAATTGTCTTATTATCTGATTTTACGGCTAATGTTTTTTGTATAAATTCTAAACTTTCTTTATGCAGTAAATTATAGTCATCAACATTGAATAAGTGATCATTGTATTTGATTACTTTAAAATCGGATATTGCCTGTTGAATTGTCCAATGTTTGGCTTGAGAAATGTTTGACCAAAGCGTAGAAAAAATCAGATTAACTCCAGACACTTCTTTAACGCAGTTGTTTACTAAAATGAGATTCTCTCTAATTTGTGTGTCTAAAATTCTGCTGCTATCAACTTTGTAGTAGTAATACTCATGGTTTCCGGGAATCCAAAAAGTAGTTTTAAAATTCCTTGAAATATAATCGAAGAAATCTTTATGCTCCCCCATTATTTTAAAAGGCACAATATCTCCAGCTAAAATTAATATGTCAGCGATTGGCTCAATTGGATTATCGAGAATATATTCTTTGTTATCTGGAAATTCAAGATGTAGGTCGGAGCAATATTGGATTTTCATAGTTGATATTAAATTATGCCTTATAAGAAATTTACAACCTTAACTCAAAGATATTTTCAATCCCTTTAATACAAGATATATTATCTCATGAAGATGAATAGTTTCAAACAATCTTTGATTTTCACTTTCACTTAATCCATTATTTTCACTTAATTTTTTTAAAGAATAAGTATTGATGAATTTTAAACTCTCTTTGTAATCAATCTTTGTGATATTTTCTTTGGAATTATAAAAATCAACAAATTTACCATATTCAGAGTTCTGATTTTTTTGCCATTCTTCGGATAGTTCTTCTGGTTTTTCATTATTTATAGCATCTATAATAGACTTTGTTATACCTCCAAATGCGCCAATTAAAAATGTTGGTTTATCTGATTTTAATGATAGTAATACTTCCTCTAATAAACCTGGATATTTTCCTTTAAAATTGCTTTTTCTACCACCCATGAAAATTCTAGCATGATTATCATCATTCATTTGATTTCTCATTTTTGTCAAACACTCTGACCAAATAAATAAGTTGTCATTTCCAATAGGTGGATAAAACTCATTTTTATTTAAGTTTAACTCATCAGGAGGTGGTACTTTATTAACTTTTACTCCATTTTTGATGAAGTCTAAATTTTGCTTTTCCTGTATATTTAAGTAGATGGGAAAACTAAAATAATTTTCGTAATACTTTTTATTGTCTTTGTGAGGAGTATATTGTTTTACAATTTCCGAAAACAAAAAAGTATATCCTTCAGACCTTAAATCTCCACCATACAACAATGTTGCACCATTGATAATTAAATATCTTGTTAGCTCTAAAATTGTATCTTGTTGGTGAATTTTGGAAAATCCAAGCTCTTCTAAATTTTCACTTTCACTAATTGAAATTGCAATTTTTTTATTAGTGAAAAGGAATTTCTTAGATTTCATTTCATCTCTTTCTTCAATGACTTCATTTACTAAAAAATCTTCAAAATCTTCCGGCTTATTTTTATCGTTATTTATCATATTAAATGTAATTTGGGAGTTGAACTGGTGTTAAAAATTTGATTTTACTATCAACATCGTTGAGTAAATTTATTTCTTCAATTCCTAATGGTGGCTCAGGGTATAGCACGATTAAATCTTTAGTTTCTTTAACATTCTCAAATTTATATTTTTCAATATCGATATAATTAAATAATTCAGGTGCTTTTGGTAAAATTATGCAATAATTCTTTGTGTCTATTTCATACATTTTTTTACAATAGTCTAGTAACTCTTTGTTGTAACTAATTTGAATTACTTGAATTAATGTATCGTTTATAATTTCTTCAATATTATCTTCCCATATTAAAGTAGGAACATTTCCTAGATATGGAAAGCTTCTCGCTTCTCCCTTTTTTATGCTATGAACACATAAGATAGGACAGCCAAATCTTTTGGCAATTATCACTTCTCTTCTGCACCATTCCCTATTGGAAAATTCATCAGTATTAAAAACAATAATTGCTGAGTTATTTATATTTGTTTTAATCTGTTCTTCAAAATCATGACCATCGGCAATATCATTAGTATCAAAAAAGGTGTCTAATTTAGTATAGCTTTCTAAATAATCTCTAAATTTTTTAGCTAAATCTTCGCCATCTTTTTTTGTATGACTTAAAAACAGTTTTACAGGAGCATCATCAGTTTTCTTTGTATTATATACTTCTTTTTCATTCTTTAATTGTCTGGCAACGTCATGTAGTAAACGTGATTTGATAAGCTTCCATTTATTGTCAAAAATTTCACTATCAATTACTCCGTTAATTTCATTAGCTCTGATAAACTGTATTTTGCTTAAACCGGCTTGGTCAATATAATATGAGTAATCAGAAAATGCGATTGGAAATACTCTTGTGTTTTCGGGTAGATTTTTAACTAATTCTTGTATATAGTTTCTCCAATGATCATCATTAACCATTTTGTCGTCTACCAATATTACAACAGCATTTTTATGAGATTCTTCATAGTTAATTTCTATTGGAATATTGTTATTAGATTTTGGCTTACTTCGGAAGTAAACAGGTATATTGATTGCTCTTGCCAAAGGAGATTTTAATTCTCTACAAAACGTGGAAAAAATATTTTCAGCATATAATTTTCCTTCTATAAATTCCGGATGCCAAACAACATAAATTGAAAATGGACTTATAAATTTTTGCTCATCTACTCGCATAGGTCATCTGTTAAAAGGTTTATTCCTTTATTAATAATTCTGTCATCAAATTGTCTATTTGCAAATGCTTCTTCGACATACTGCTGCAACAGATGCCTGTCTTCAGTCCAGTCCTTTAAAATAGCATATTCAGATTCTACATTTTTAATAAATCTTTCGGGATATTCATCTTCATCATAAGTAGTTTGTCCATAGTCAGGATGAGTAGGTAGTCTTAAACCAAGTAATCCTGAATACCTATTCCCAACTTTATAATTTAATGCACCTGCAATTTCCCAATCAATATGTTTTCTACATTTTGTATTCGGACCTAATAGAACTATTAAAACTGTTACATTTAGCATATATTCACTATTAATTAAATTATGAATATAACCATCACTATTTTCAGAATCTATATCACCGTCTTTTACAGAGTGATTTACTATTAGATCTTTAAATCTTAAATCGAATTCTTTTCTTTCATCTTCATTATCGTGATGATAATAGCTAATGAATGTTTGTCTTTTAGTAATGTTTTTTGGTAAAGAAACATTCCAAGTAAAATATCCATTACTATAGATGAATTTATTTAACCTAACCCAAGTTCCTTCACTATTCTTATCTAAAGCAGAAATGGTATAACCGCTATTTGACTTACCCACCAGCCAATTTCTATCTTTAGTGCCTTCATCATTTAGATTTTCATTATCATATGAAAATGCTTGTACATTATCTATCAACTGCCTTGCTGTTTCAAAGGATAATTTAGAAACAAAATATTCTACTATTTTACTCATATTTTTTTGTTTTTTATTGATTCCAATCTAACACATCATCCAATGGATGTGATAATGTTGTGTGCTTTTTTATTAGATTATAATTTTCAAGAATATATTCAGATTGACCAGTTAGATTCTGTATAAAATTATTTAAAGACTTAGTTCCTCTTAACATATTTGTTGTTTTTAGATAATCTGGTAAATCTTCATCTTTAATACCTTTAATTGTTATTGCTCCTTGTATTGTACTCTCGTGACCATAACCAATCTCCCATGGAACCCATTTTGAATATAATGTTTTAGGCGAAATCACACATAGCATGTGAGAACTCATGTTTATACCTTTTTTTATAGATAATACTATACCATTTGGATTATTTGTTTGTCTATAAAATTTTAAGTCGCTATCAAATTCATCAAAATAGACATCAATACCAGCATCCATTAAATAATTAGCTATTTTTTTGCAATAAATCGTATCATCTTTTTGATGACTTATAAAAACACATTTTACACTTGTGCTAAAGTTTATTTTTGCTCTACTCTCGTTTAACGATAATGCTCTATTAATTCCAGCCATTCTCTTTATCTTTTTAATATGTTTCTTTTCATTCTAACTCTTGAATTGACAATAGAGTCAAATGAGTTATCTCTCTTCCAAATTGCATAATTTACTTTGCTTTCAAAATCTCTCTGAACATTACTCCAACGCATAGATACAGCATAACCAGAATCAATATTATCCTGTAGTCGAGGAGGTATAGAATGGTTTTGACCTGGTAAAAAAATACACAATAAGCCATTGGGCCTAAAGCTTTTTAACGATGTTGTAGGATGTTTATATCCTCTTAATGATGCCCAGATTTCAGAATCTATCCATTTTCTATATCCGGTTTCTGAACCAATTAGTACAATTGTAACCGAGCAACTCCGCATTTTATCACGAACTTTTTTGTAAATAGTTTCATCACTTAAATATCCAACATCATCTTTTAAAGAGTAATCAGCGACTTTCATACCCTCTTTTAAGAGCCTTAGCTCATTTAAATAATTCTGGTCGTTTTTATGATGATAACTAATAAAACAGTTTCGAATAATTTTTACCATAGATTATAATTAAGAGTTTTTAAATAGCGGAAAACATTACACTAATTATAAAAATTTATGTTAATATTAGCAAGAATTATACCCGTGTTCATAAAACCTATTGTTTGTCATTAAATAATTGATAATGTGACAAATTGACATTTTAATTATTACTTAACTTTAAAATATGATTCAAATAGATCTAGAAAAAAAATCATCAGAAATTAAAACAATTATTTCTGTTTACACCAAAGAAAGCTTTATTGGTTTTTTTGCAGATTTTATAAGAAATAATACTATCAGAGGTTTTGAAGAGTTCTCAGTAAAAATAAAATCAAAATTAAAGGATTCTTTATATCTAATTGCATTAAGATTATCAACTGATGAAGGATCTATACACTTTGAATTTAATGAAGAAACAAAAAAGGACTTATTTAGAATCGCTGACATAATTAATGAAATTGTTAGTTACTTTTTAGCATCTAATTATACCGAAAAGTATTTGCACAAAGGCTCACAGGTCAAATATGACCTTTTCATTCACGAAACTACTTTTAAAAATTACTTCCAAAATGGTGTGTTAAATTTTGTTGAACAAGAAATCAATCATATCATAAATATGTTTAGTCCTTATGATGAAAAGATTAAGGAAAAGACCGGATTAGATTTGTATTCATTTATTAATTTTTATTATTTAACTGAAAAAGTTTATAAAGAGAAAGTTTATGATACGCAATCGTTCTTATTAGATAAAGCTTTTTATTATGCTGTAACAGATAAGAGTGGATTTGATTTGAATAAATTATCTGAAGAAACAAAATCAAAGTTTCTTGATTTTCATGAAAGACCACATTTGCCCTTGGTTTTTACAAAATCAGATTTTATTAAATTCATTGATGCAGATAAGTTGGATTACTTACTCAATATATTTTCAATAGACTTAGAAAATAAAATTGATTTTACATTTTACACACAAAAGAATCCACTTGATCTACAACCCATAGTTAAGTTGAACGATAATGAATATTTAAACATTTTTCAAAAGCAAATTCCAACTTCGATTTATAATCATCTTTTTACTATTCTTGGAGATAATCAAAAGTCACTAACCCAACTATATCAACGAAGAGGTAAATTAGTTTTTGAAGAGGAAACTTTAGAAATTTTCAAGAACTTTTTTAAAGATAAAAACACTAAAATATTTCGCAATTATTACCTAAATGGTTGTGAACAAGATATACTAATCATCCATAATAAAATCGCATACATTATTGAATGTAAAACATCCAAATTTAGAGAGCCCTTAAGAAACACTGAAAAGGCATATACAAGAATTAAAGAAGATTTTAAGACTTCTATTCAGGAAGGGTATAATCAATGTTTGAGAGTTGAAAATGAAATATTCAATAATGATAAAATCATTATTGAAACCAAAAACGAAAAAGTTGAGATTGATACAAATCATATTTCAAATGTGTTTTCAATTGTCGTTACCCTTGAAAGATATGGAGCAATACAAACTGATTTAAGTCTTTTGTTAGAAAAAGAAAATGAAGAAGATTATTATCCACTATCAATTTTCATAGATGATTTAGAAATATTCCTTTTGAGTTTATATAAAAAATTCAATAATCCTTACAGGAAGTTTGAGGAATATTTAGAAATTAGACAGTCACTAAATGGTAAAATTATGTCAGCTGATGAATTAGATATTTGTGCTATGTTTTTAAAAAATTCTATTGTGCTAAAAAAGCTAATATCTGATGATGCTTTTATAATTCCAGATCCATTGTTGCAAAACATCTTTGATGAAATGTATTTTAAGAAAGAAATCAAAATTAAGCTTAAATACAAATCAAAAATTTTAGATCATTTCAACTAAATATTTATTAAGCTAATCCTTATTTAAGCACTAATAAATGCTTTATGTAAAATGCTATACTATAGAGTTCAGTAAGTTCTAATTTATCATAATTGTTTGGTATTTCTGCAATATCAATTAAGCTAATATCATTTGCAAATGATTTTTCTCCTAGCAAATATTCCAATTGAATATAAACAGCCTCTCTTAATCTTGGGTTGTCTTTGTAAACTATGTAATTTTTGATGTAAACTCTAATTCCTAATTCTAAAGGTTTGTTTTGAATTTTAAGAGGTTGGAAATAGATTTCGCTTATTCTTAAAGTTATCCCATAATATTCAAGTGGTTTATCTGTACCGTTTTGGTATTTAGTAATATTTTGTTCCGGTTGAAGAAAAGCTGTAATCTTCCAACGTTCTACAACTGGAGCGAGGTGTACTAGTAACTCTACTTCTTTGAAAAGATAAGGATTGCCATTTGCTGTAATGATTAGTTCTGCATGTTTATTTTTGTTTTTTATGATTAGGTCAAGGTCTTTATTGTATTGATGGAGTAGATTGATTAACTTATCGAAATGTAGTTTGAGTTCGTCCTTAGGTATTTCGTTTAACAACAGAAAAACGAAGTTGTTTTCTTTGAAGTGGTTCCAGAAGTTAGTTATTTGGTTCATCGCTTGTCTTTTATGGTTTTGTCGTAAGCAATTAAATTGAACATCTCTCTCATTCGGCTGCGGACACGATTTCCGTAATGGGTTTCGATTTCACTTGCCGAAAGGTTTGTAGTGATATGTGTTTGAATTTTTTTAGCTGTGAAAATATCGTAGCGACTTAATAGAATTTCTGACATTACATTACATTCGTTTCCGAAGTATTTTAGGTTGTTTTCTGTTCCTAAATCGTCGAAGCATATTGTTTTGGGTTCTGATTCATATAGTTTTCCTTTACTGTATTTGTGAATGATTTGGTAGCCGTCCTGGATAAATTCAAAGCTTATGTCTCGACACGATTTTACGAAAAATTTATGTTCGGTTGGTGTTAGGTATTTCATCAAATTCATTAGTGATGTTTTACCGCAACCGACTGGACCAGAAAGTAAAATTCCTTTATTGAGGTTAATACCGTATTGAAAACAAGTAGCTTCATCTTTTAGAAAATAAGCAATGAGTTTATAAATTATTGTATAATCACTTTCAAGGATTTTGAAATGATTTCCGTATAGTTCAATTCCTTTTTTTTCTAACCAAATAATTATTTCTTGGTAGTTGTAATGAGTCTTTATTTCTGTTTCCATAGCATAAGTTTGAGATTGCTTCGTGCCTCGCAATGACCACTATAATGGCTCTGAATAGTCTTTGTCGTTTCCTGAGTTGAGGTGTTTTGCTCTGTTGGATTGTTGCTCATTTGAAATGAATTTAGGTGCGTTTAATATCCAATTTTGTGCTGCGGCTTGCCAATCAACCATTGGGGTTTTGCCACCAACTAACCAACCGTTGCTGGAGAAGTAATTAAAAAACTTAATGGCTTCGATTTCCGGAAAATTATGTTCGAGAAAATAAGCTTTGACATTTTCTATATTTGGTGTTTCATCTTTCTTTTTTTTGCGCAACTTTTTTTCTTTTTCAGCAGCCTCGCTTTTAAAAAAACCATCATCATTTTCAAAATTTTTTGCTTGCTCGCCCAAGTTTGCAATCTTTAAATCGTTTGAAATGTTTGGTATGTTTGTATTGTTTATATAAGGTACTAGAGCTTGTTCAGTACCAGTCCCACTACTTGTCCCAGTACTAGTACAGAGCTTGTTCACTACTTGTTCATTAACCAGTTCAAAAAGAGGTTCATTTTTTAGTGTTGTTATTTTTTCGCTTTTGGGAATTGGCTTTAAATCATCTGAAAAATTGAATAGATACACGTGGCTTCCTTTGAATGGGTTGTATGAAGGTTCGTAGTTTATGTAACCTAATGAATGTAAATTTTTAAGGCATTTGTGGTAGGTTGCTTTGGAGCTTATTTTACTTATTCGCATTACCTCATCACGAGAAATACTGATTGGATTTTTGAACCGATTGCAGTTCCAGAATTGGAACAAAGCGACATACAAACTTACGTGTGTTGGATTGAGTGTTTTGTCAATAGCCACTTTCTCGAAAAATCCTGTTAGATGTTTTATGTAATTCATCTTTTTGGTTATTTACGATTGAATAAATTGGGTGTCGCTTCAACTTTGTTGGTTTCAAGAACTTTGTCTAAATCGGAACTGGCATAATAAAGGATACCACCCATTTTAGTATATGTGATTGTTCCGTTTACTCGTAGGTTTTGTAAAGTTCCTGGAGAAATATTTAACAGCTTTCTGACTTCAATAGATTTGAGCCATTGTTTTTGTTGTTGCGGTTTTGAATTAAACATTGTGTTTAAGTCGGAAAGTAGGAGTGTGCGAAATTCGTTTAAGTCTTCGCGAGTAATAACTTCGATTGCCATAACGTATGTTTTAGATTGTTATGGTACAAAATTGTAGTATTTGAATAGTTTTATATCACAAGTCAATCACAAGTTGTGATAGATTTTTATGTAAAGTATTGTATTTACTGGTGTTAAAGCAAGTCGTCTGTATTTTCCATTCTCTTCACTAGTTTTTCTTTTAATGAGTTGAGAAATTTTGTTTGGTCTGATTTTCGCATTCTAATCTCAAGGAAAGCCCTGTGGTACTGCCCTAAGTCGATATCAAACACTGCTTCTAGGTACTCTGCGATATCCTTTAAATCTGATGCACCATTATTGAACACACCTTCTGTATGCAATGCATACAAAAGCTCTATTAATGCGACTTTAGAGCCAGTCCAAGTTTGCTTCACCTTCGGATTGACTTGTGATTTTTCTTTTGGGTCTTTATTTTCCATCATCAATAATTTATCTTCCAGAAAAACTTGGATTAAATCGTGCGCCAAAATCTTCGCCACTTTAAAATCATGTGAGGTAGAAAAAGTATGATCTGCTTCGAAGTAAAAACTATCCAAAGCTAATTTTACATCGAATTTGCCTCGTACAAAATATTTATGATCTAAATAGCTGCTTCCTGTTCTATAGTATCTGTAGAAGTCTAAGTTGCTATCAAAGTATCGTTTAAGTTTATCTAGTTCGTTATTAAGGTATTTTTTAAGAATCCGTTCTCCGCCATGAGGTTTCTTTGTTTCTATTTTAAAAATTGCATTGTAATAAATGAGTTTAGAAGTAAATTTTGGTTTTACAATCTTGAAAAAATCTATTTCTTGTTCTGGTGAGTTATTTTTTTCTTTTTCAAATAATACTTTTAGCTTTTGTATTGATTTCAAAATAATATCAATAGCACTTTCACAACGCTTGATTGGGTCGTCAATTTCTAAATCGGTGAAATTTAGTTGTTCGTTTAAATCTGAAAGTAATATATTAACTTTTGGGTTCAATCTTTATTTTTTTATTACATTTTAGTCAATTATAGTCTTGGGATTGAATTATTTATATTCTATTCATTTAGACTATTTATAAATTCATAATAGCATTTAATCACATTATCTTTATCTTCTAATTGTGGCCAGTGACCAATGTATTTGTCAAGAATAAATATCTTTGGATTTGGGATTAACTCTTCGTAGCGGTTTGCCATGTGAATTCCTGAATTTGGGTCGAAAGAGCCACAGATGTAACACATTGGAATAGTTGTTTTTTGCATTGCATTGACCCAACGGTTGAGGTATTTGTATTTTTCAAAGACCAATCTTCCTATGAGATAAGTAATTTCTTTACCTTGATTAAAATTTAGAATTTCCCATTGCTTTTCTAAAAATTCATTTGATGGTTTTGTGAAAGGACCAAAGACCGATTTTGCACTTTTGTTGACCATATTTTTTGTCATCAACTTACTCAAAGTTTTTCCGATTAATTTTGGAGATTTCGACAACAATATTTGAATAAATCTCGGTTTATAAACGTCAATAAATAAGCTGCCATTCATAAATGCGGATGACATTATTTTGAAGTTATTTTTCCCCTCAGCATTTCTAGTAATTAATTCTTGTGCAATACTTACACCTAAATCATGAGAAAAAATATGTGTTTCAGCTATGCCTAATTTTGTTAATAAGGCATTTGTAATTTCGCAATATTCCTCAAAACTGTATTTGTGATTTTGAGGTTTATTTGAAAATCCCATTCCAATTAAATCAAAAACGGTAACTTTAAAAGTTTTTGATAATTCAGCGATTGTATCTTTCCATTCAAAACTATTATATGGATAACCGTGTATAATTAATAAATCAACTCCAGTACCTTCCTGGTAATAAAAAATATTATTATTTTTGAAATTAAAATATTTTCCGTTTGATTTCCAATTTTCTATTTCTTTGTTCATAATAATAATATTAAAAAATTAATTCAGATTTCTGTATAAATAAGTTTTCGATCAAATTCTAGCCAATGAACAGTAAATCTTGTTTTTTTGAAAATAAGCTACAATTTTTTTAAAACTAAAGATTAAATCATCTCACATTATCGATTTAAGAAATCTAATTAAGAACATATGTTAATGCAGGAATTATTGCAGCACCATTTGCTTGGACTGTTGCGGTTTGTTCTTTTTTTACAACACCACCTACAAATATTTTTGTAGTAATGGTTTGCCCAGCAGTTGCACCTGTAACAGCAGATGAAATTGATGCAGTAGTAACATTAGATTGAAAAATAACGTCTTTTGACCATGGTATTGTGAGCGGCATTTCATTAGCTGCTTGACCAGATCCATTGGCATAAGTAGCATCAAAAGTTCCAATTGCATTTCCTGTTATTTCATATTTTACATTCCTACTGCCTGATGGAGGATTATTCGAGTTGTTATCACTATTACTGCATGACGAAAATGTTATTACTGTGAATAACAAAAGAACTGATTTTAAGATTGAATTTTTCATTTTTATTGATTTTAATTTAACATTATGTTTATCCAGCTTGTATAGGTCATTTCAAATTTAATTTCGTTATTTTCATGTATTCCAATTTCTATCCAGCCAGCTTTTCTATAAAAAATTTCGGCTCTTGTATTTGGAGATGTTCCTAGCCAAATATTGTTTTTTGTTTGTTTAAAATACCAGTCAATCATAACATCGTGAAGTTGTTTACCTATTCCTTTTTTTTCAAATTCAGGTTTTAAAAATAAAGCCCAAACGTTATTCTCTCTCAAGTCAACAACTGAGAAACCAACTATTTGATTATTAATTTCGCAAACCCAACCTTTTCCTCTTACTGTAATAAATTCTTTGCAATCTTCGTCTGTGACCAAATCTGGGTTAGATAATGTATTTTCAGTAACAGCATTTCGAACTATTTGAATTTGTTTGATGTCGTCAATTTTTGCTTCTCTAATTTTCATTTTGTTCATTTTTAATTTTTAATAATTTTTATATTTTTTTTGCCTGTTTTAGTTTCTATTTTTAAATAATAAATTCCTTTTGTATAATTTAATATTTCGAACGAATAAGCATTTGTATTAACTTCAATTGAATTCAATATTTTACCTATACTATCCAATAACTGAATACTGGTGATTTCTTCCTTTTCTGAATTGATAAAAAGTGTATTATTTGCTGGAATTGGATAGACTTTAAAATTTGAAATTGCTAAATTTTATAATTTTTAAATTCCAATTCGTTTTTAAGCAATTCATTAATAATTACAGTTTCCGACCCAACCATTTTCGCAACTCAATTTTGAATCAGCTACCAGAAGCCTATTTTTTTTAAACATTTGTAATTTTGATATTTTCAAATTCAAAAATATTAGTTAAGGATATCCCATTAATTAAAACCACAAAGGTCAAAATAGAAACTTGTGAGTCTATTAAAAGTGAATTACCTGTAAAGAAATTGTTTTGGGAAAGTAATTTCACTAGACTTATATCCCAATTTTTTTGAGAGATTGGCTATTGATTTAAAATCTTCAGCTTTTGCTTTTCTATCTTTGAATTTCATTTTATAATTTTATTTATTAACGCTATTAGCAATAGTAAACCAATTCCTATTGATATAGATAATTTAAGATCTTCACTAATTCTTCCACACGGTGCACCAAATAGCGCTACTATAAAAAGTAAATTCGATAGAAATAATAATATTAAGACACCGAGTATAATTTTTTTTAGAATTTTCATTTTTCCCTTTTTTAGAGATTCCTATTTAATATTTAAAATCCCAATTTTGTTTACATGATTTAGTAAAATCTTATTTGAACTTATGACTTTACTCAATATTGGGTTTACTTTTTCTTTTTCATTGGTGTAGTCTAAAACCATTTCTTTTTTGTAGGTACCATCTTGAGATACTGTAGCCAGGAAAAGACCTGTTTTGGAGTTGTTATTGCTCATCCATTTTAAATCATCATAATTGTATTTATTTGCGTTTTCTATATGGTCATTATATAAAATGTAAATCTTGTCATTAAAGTAAGTAGAGATGAAAGAAAAATAATTGACACCGACTTGAATTTTCGGAATTGTGTTTAAATATTCAATCTGAAAATCTTTTGACAATTTTATACAAGCGATATTGTAATTACTAAAACTTGTTACAGTTGTACTGATATTATAAGTTGAAAGTACTTGCTCACCAATTATTGAAAAACTACCATCATTCAATTCATGTACACTTTTGATAGTGTATGGAACTGCTTCATCACCAATTAATTTTCTGTTTGGATATAGTGTGGCTAATTCTTGTACCATAAAATTTGAAACTTCAAGATCTTTGCAATCAATAGTACTTAAATACAATTTATTAGTAAACTTTTCTTTTCTGTCATAAGGTAAAGAAAAGGCAAAACCTATCAGATAGTAAAGGTTATCCTCTCCTTGTAAATAATCATAAGTCAATACTTGATAGTTTGGAATTTCAACTTTAATTTCTTTTTTTAACTTACTATTTGAAAAAATACGAATGACATAATCAAATTTCATTTCGTATTTTTTTTGTTCCTCCTTCGATTTGTATTTTTGAAGAATTACATGAACTTGTCCTAAATTGTCAAGTACTAACTTATCGACTTTTTCAGTTTTGTTATCAGATGAAAAAATACCTTGGTCAATTGTATTTAATGTAGCAACATCTAAAACAACATATTCATAGTCATTTCGGAAAGTTTTACTTGAAAATATAGATTTATATACCATAAGTTTCGATTTGTCAGATGATTCAGCATACTCTATTGATGACCATTTATTATATTTGAATGTTGCTACTTCTTTACGCTTTTCTAAAAATTTGCTTTCTAAATTTCCTTCCAATAATTCTAATGCTTCTGTATTATCTTTTTTGTTTTTTACAGAAATACCGTATACTATTTTATTATCAAACAATTCAGAAAAATTGACGTATACATTTTTTAAATTATCTTCTTTGAAACTTAATGTATCTTGAGATTTTATTTTTAGCTCTGCATCAAAGGTTGTTACTACCTGTTTTGATGGTATATGGGCATTAAATAAATGTAAACTGTTGTTAATTCCCTTATACAATCCAAATTCTCCTTTATCCAAACTTTGCGACCACTTGAGATCAATAGTTTGAGCATTAGAAAAATTAAAATATAGGATTGTTAAAACTATACTACAGAATAGTTTTTTTGAAACTTGTATTATCTTTAAATTATTCATTTTCTATTTTCTATTTTTAACTTCTGTTCACTACAACTACTGCCATACCATCATGGTCTTTTATGCCAGAACTTTGTAAAATAATTGCTGTTACTTCTTTGCATTCCGTCAAATATTGGTTCAAACGTTTTACGCCTACAACTCTTTCATCTGAAGGATTTTCATCTAGTACTTTTCCACTTCGGATTACATTATCTATAATAATTATTGTTCCTGGTCTTGATAATTCTAATGCGTATTTGAAGTACTCTTTATACGGTGGTTTATCAGCATCTATAAAAATCATATCGAATGGTTCTACTTTCTCTGCGATTAGTTCGGGTAGAATTTCTAAAGCTTTGCCCACTTTTAGTTCTACTTTTTCGAACAAACCTGTTGCTTCAATATTTTTTTGAGCTAATGATGCTACTTTTATATCAAAATCAATAGAAATTAATTTCCCGTTTTGCGGTAATGCTTTTGCCATCCAAATAGCACTATAACCTACAAATGTTCCCAATTCTAAAACTCTTTTGGCATTGCAAGCCATCATCATTGTTTGTAGAAACTTCCCTTGAATTGGCGAAATGCTTTGTTGCATTATCCCTAAAAGTTCTATTGAGTTTCTTGTTTGTAGTAAAGCATCATCTTCAGTTGCAAATAAATCAATGATATAATTATCTACTTTTTCAAAAATTTGATTTTCCATTTTGTTTTAATATTTGGTTGAAATTATTAATCTTAATGCGCAAGTAAACGTAGGTTCGGTTCTAAAATGTCCGTATTTTCTATCCCATTCTCCTGAATTTAAATCATCTTCAAGTGCTTTTACTAATTGGTCTTGGACTTCTTCTGATAAAAATCCCCAAGCCGATTGAGACAACCGAACTTCTTTTTCTAGGAAAGCTTCGGGTCTTCCGTAAAAAGCTTCTTGAAAACCATCAACGCAGTTTAAAGGAATTGGAACTTCAACAACTTCGCAATTACCACCTAATGAATTTTTAATAAATTCAATGGTAGGATAACGGGCTTTTTCGACAGCAATTAATTCTGGGAAGTAGTGAACATTCCAAAAATTGTCTAAAGCATCAGGATCAAAAGTCATTATAATTACTTGTTCTTTGGTCACTCTTCTAAGTTCTTTTAGTCCTTTATCCATATCTGGCCAATGATGGATGGTTACCATTGCCATAGTAGCATCAAATGAATTATCATCAAATGGCAAAGTATCCCCTTTTGCATTTATTGCCGGAATTTTGTTGTTCGCCATTCTTTGTTGACGCATTACTAAGGATGGTTCAACAGCAACCACATATCTGTCGGTTGGCTCATAAGAACCTGCGCCTGCGCCAACATTTAAAACTGTTTTTGCATTGCCTAGTGCTTTATTTACATACGTTGCTATTCCAGGTTCTGTTTGTCTATAACCTGAATACTTTTGACCTAATTTGTCATAATTGAATGCTGGATTTTCGATTTTCATATTTAGTATTTTAAGATTAATAATTCATTCTTGGAAACCAAATTCCTATTGAGGCTGCAAAAATTCCAATACCCATTATTACAGTCAATAGGAAGATTAGCATTGCAGTTATGTAAATAAATTTTTTGCTTGAACTCTTTTTTGCTTTTAGATAGAGTTCAAATAGTGTTAACGGAATGATGTATTGCGAAAAAGAGAGAAAGCTTAGAAACGGGCCTTCAAATGTTATTGGGTCAAAACCAACTGGTCTTTGATGTAATGTTAGCCAAAAAAAGAATCCCACTCTGAAAAACCAAACGCCATTTACCAATAGAAATAGGCGAATTGCCCAAATACGGTGCGTTTTAAAATTCCGATCCATTGCATATTTAATTGTCAATGTCGCCGCAATCATAATTAAAATTGCATTTATACTTATACTTATATGTTGCACTATTCCGCCAATTGAGCCACGAACCCAAACCATATATAAACCTGTTACACTCATTATAAAAGCAATTGTAATGTAAATCCGACCGTTCCATCTATGAAAGGTTGGAGCATATTCTCTGACTTTTGGTGTTATTTGTAGTGGACCTCCAACAATTATAATTATGGCTAACAATAAATGAATTCCAACAACTACATTTCCTAAAGTATCTCCGGTTACATATCCATTAGGAAGAGCTTTATTCCAATTTTCGCTATGACCTGTTGCCATTGCTTTTGCGTAAAATAAAAGTACATACAATGCAAAAATCCATTGTCCTAGTACAGCTATCGCAAACCAAACTGTTACTGCACTATTTAAAACTTTTTTTCCGTTTATGGAATTTGCTTTTGTCATTTTAGATTTCTAATTGGTTGATTTATTTTTTGCTCCCATAATTAAAAGCCATAAGCAAATTCCTATTTCACCGAAGCTCGCAGGTAATTGTATATAGGAAGCTATACCCATTTCTGAATAATTTGAGATAAGCGTGTTTCCGGTAAAATTTATTAGATAACCAAAGCACCCTAACATCAATACTATTCCTAAAATTTTTGGAAGAAACCCTGATTTAAAAACTAGATACCCGAATGGGAATAACCAAAGTCCTGAAAATATGTGAACCATTCGCATTCCGTTTTCATACTGGTCAAGATAAAGCATCGTCATTGATTTGATTTGTTCAGTTGAAAAACCATTTAGGTAGTTAGCGCTACTAACTAATGAAAGAATTGTGAATTCGTTTTGAACATTTATGAAATATATCGGCACGCTTATTACTGCTAACAGCACCATAAGTTTTGCATAGTTATCATTAACAGGCTTGAATAGTTTATACAAAACAATTGGCAAGAAAAGAAAGAAAGTATAACAAAGTAAACCACTAACAATTCCAAGGCGGTAAAGTGTTTGATTGCTAGTAATATTATTGAAAGTAGTTGTTGCATTATCCCAAACGATTAGGGTTTTTGGAACATACATTAAACTAAATATTCCTGTTATAACAACTCCTAAATAAAGTAATCCTGCAATTCTCGCTGTTTTTTTGTTTGATTTCATTTTTTGATTTGTTTTGAGATTAATGATTTAGTTGATATTGTTTGGGCCACTTAAATACATACCAAACAATTACTGCTGTAAGTACACTTTCTACAATGGCATAGAAAACATAGAAAGCCCTCCATTCGGAAATGGATGTTACTGCTATTAAAAGCATAATAGCAGTAAAGAAACTCCCAGTCACAATATTTAGCCGTTTGTTCAGCGATGGTTTTAAGAGTACCGACAAACCAACCATTAAAGCTGGTATTGCTAATAAAAAGGATGCTAGGAATAATTTTATAGGAGTATCAAGCATACTTGTTCCGCTAATTATTCCTGAAACTTTGTTAGGAACATATAACTCAAAATAATCGCCATAGATGTAGAAAAATGTTACTGATGCCCATAACATAGCCAGTTTTACTTTTACATTTATTTTAAAATCTTCCAGAATTTCTGTTTTGTTAGTATTCATAATTTTTAGCATTAAAACGGTTTGACTACTATTTTTTAATTTCTGTTATGATGTTGCTTTGGAATAGATTATGAGGCTTTTCTTTGAACTTTTCATTAAATAAAAACGCTGTAAAAAGAACAAGTGCGATAAAAGACATGAGCATAACTATTTGTGATTTAGAAGTTTTTTGGATGTCTTGTTTAGCTTTTAAATCGCATACTTCACCGGGACAATATTGCGCCTTTTTCTTTTTGATTGCTTTGTATATTTTGCAACCTAGGCAGATACCGAAAGCTGTTTCAAAAAACATTAATATCAAACATAGTAGACAAACAACACCTGTTATCACACTGTAAGCATTCATAATCACTAGTAAAACAAACATAGAACCTGATAATACCAAACCAATAAACCAAGCAAATTTCTTTGGTTCAGCACCTACATATTCTGGATTTTGATTACTGACTATAAACCTTCCGATAATTAGTATTGGAGAATATTTTGGGTTTATAAAGAGGCGTATGCTGAAATCGGTTAGAAATATTGTTATTACATATTTTATGGGTACAAAATTTGCATTAAAAAAAATTGTTAGAAATGCTATAAATGTTGCCATAAACATTAATCCTGCTGCCGCACGTACTTCTCTTTCATTTAAAACCAGGATTTCATATCCGTTAACTTTTTCACCAAATACCATTATTTTATTCATTTTTTATACTTTATTATTGATCTTAAATGCTGATTAATTTTGTGCTTTATTCATTTCATTCTTCAGTTCTACCCAAAAAATGTCTTTACAATTCTCTCTGAATAACCCAAAATGACCAATGCGATTTTGTTTGTAGTCTTTTGGTAGAATGTGTTTTCTAATTGTATTAGCATCATTGTTTTTGATGTTAACCAGTCGACTGATTTTTGTGGAGCATAGTTGTCATCATCAACACTATATGAAAATAGGTCACAACTAATTTTATCATAGTACAAACTATCATAACTCAAAAAGTCAAAAAGATAATTTTTGCTATTACACCAATTTTTCCATTGATTCGCTACATTTTTCGGTAAGTTTTCCATACCACTAATTTTTTTTGATGGCATATATCCAAAAACATTGATAAGTGATGGAAACAAAACATTCCAGTTTAACCACATTTTTACTTTTTGAAAACCAGTCCAAAAACCCCAGTAACCACTTTGTGCATTTACTAATATTATTTTGTTTACAGTTAGCGATTTTTCTGTTAATCCAATTAATTGACCTCCAATGCTGTGCCCTAAAAGGGTCAGTTTTTGGTTAGGATACGTATTTTTACAATGCTCTAAAATGGCATCTAAATCATTATTTGCCCAATCATAAACTGAGTTTTTTATGTTTTTGATATTGGTTTTTAATGAACCGCCAATTCCTGCATAATCGAATGTTATTACTGTAATGTTGTGCTCTTGCATATATTGCGCGAACTTGCTATAAAATTTTGTTTTACACCTGTTGCCGAACAGATTATTAAAACACTTACCGGATTTTTTGCTTCATAGGTGGTTACATTAATTAGACTTTGATTTTTAGAATTTATGTAAATGACTTTATTCATTAGTTTTTAGACTTTTTATTAATCCTGAATTTTATTTATTTAACACTTTGAATTGATTGCAATTTTTTTTTGGAATAGTTTGTTGTATTTTTTTTTAAAACAACAAATATCAATAAATGTAAGTAATCTAAAGACCGAGTGTGTAGGTTAGGACGAATTGTAACCCAAAAAACAGAAATTTGATTTAATAGAAATTTAATCCATTTACCTGTAGAATTGTAAAAGAGTCATTAAGAGTGAAAAAGTAGTGATAATAGAATTTACAACTACAGAAATATTTAAAAATGATTATGGGTCAAACTGACTTTAAAGTAAATGCAGTTTGAAAAACTATACTATAGCGAAAGTGTTTTAAAAAAAAAGTTTGTAGACTAACTTTCTTTAACAGAATTTAAATATTCAGAAGGTGTTTGATTGGTCACTTTTTTGAAGTGTTTATTGAATGAAGATTTTGAATTAAAACCACATTCAAAAGCAAGAGAGAACAAAGTAAATTTTTCATTATCTTCAATAGCTATTGCTTTTTTAAAGGCTTCAATTCTTAAGCTATTGATATAATCATAAAATGTTTTTTGCTCAAATGTATTGATTACTTGAGATAAAATATTTGGGTGGATGTTTAGTTTTTTTGCTACGTCTCCCAAAGTCAATTCTGGATTTAGATACAATTTTTCAGTTTGCATGATAGTTCTCAATTCTTCTTGTATTCTAATTCCTTCATCTTGGCTTAAAGCTGATTTTTGATATTTTACCGGAGTTGCTTTTTGTTCGCTTGTCTTGATTTCAGTTTCATTATACGTACTGTTTTCACTTACAATAATTCCAGAACTAGAATTTTCAAAACTATAATTATCATTAAAAACGCCTACTTGCTTGATGCCAAAATAACCAATAGAGAAAACAAAAAGCGATATAAAGGTAAATGTGTAACAGTCATTTCTGTTGGCGAGTATCAACCAAACTGCTATGATGCCATAAATATTAAGACGTAACCAATTTAAATTTATTTTTTCTGTATTGGAAAAATAGCTGTCAATATTTTTTTTGTACTTTTTTAATAGTACTAAAGATGCCAATGCATATCCAACACCAGAAATTAAAATAAGAATAAATACTATCTCATTCATTAGATGACAGGGTAGTATTCCGTTTTCGTATTGTAAATTTTGATCTATCGGACTGATAGAAAAATCAGGGACTACTAAAATGTAGATCAAAGTTATTGGGATAAAATGGATTAGGTCAATTTTTTTGAACTTTGAAGCACTATCAATTCTGTATTTTGAGTATAAGTAAAGTAGTGGTCCATACAAAAAAGGTAATCCGAAGAAAAATCTATAAAGTACTATGTTTTGTACATCATGAGTAGGAGAACTTGAATAGTAAAAATATAAATGAAAACCCATTACAAATAACCAAACTGCTAAAATTTTATCAGCAATGTCTTTATTTTTTTTTCCGAGCAATAAAAAAAATAGAAAGAATGAAATGATAATACCGACTAGACAAAGCATGTGATTTGATTATTTTTGATTTGGATTGACATGCAAAAATAATTTTTTTAATGCTAAATTCATATAATTTAAGATATTTTTTGATTAAAATGTTTATTTTAAGTAGATGTGAAATTTAATTAGAGGTTGCGTTGATATATAAATTAAATTATCTATTTAGCTATCTTTGGTCTTAGTTTTATCATATTGCTTGATGAAAATTTATCCTTCAAAATCATCATATCCTCACTAACTTTTCTATCCAATACTTTTGCATAATGCTGTGTGGTTCGCAAATTTTTGTGACCTAACATTTTGCTGACACTTTCAATCGGAACGCCGTTAGTAAGCGTTACAGTCGTTGCAAAAGTGTGTCGGGCTATGTGAAAGGTTAATTCTTTTTCTATCTCGCAAACGCCAGCTATTTCTTTTAAATAGGCATTCATCTTTTGATTAGTTAAAATAGGTAGTAGCTTATCTTGATTGCTACTTTGCGGATGATTGGCATATTTATCAATAATCATTTGTGTTACGGGGAGAATTGGGATTTTGGAAGCTGTTTCGGTTTTCTGTCTGTGGGTAAATATCCACTTCTCTCCATCAATACCTAGGCTTATATGCGACTTTGTTAAGTTTTTGACATCAATGTAAGCCAAGCCAGTAAAGCAGCTAAAAAGGAATATATCGCGAACTAATGACAGTCTTTCTGTTTTGAAATCTTTATTGATAATGTTTTGAATTTCTTCTTCAGATAAATAAACTCTTTCGACTTCTTTAACTTTCGATTTGTAATTAGCAAAAGGATTTTTATCAAGCCAGTCATTGGCCAGACAAAGTTTAATTATTTTGCTAAAGTTCTTGATGTACTTTACTGCTGTGTTATTGGCACAGTTACGAACACTTCTTAACCAAAACTCATAATCAGTTATAAAGGCGTGGTCTATTTTGTTTATCTCGATATCGGAAACTTTGTATTTCCATTGTAGAAATTCTTTAGTATGGCTCAATGAGGTTTTGTAACGCTCTAATGTTCCTGGTGCGTATTCTTTGCCAACTAATTCTTTGATTTTGTTATTGTGGTCTTCAAAAATCGGAACGAGCATACGTTTAGTTTCAGTAGTTCCAAACAATTCATTCTTCAAATTTTCGGAAGTAACTTTGATGTCTTTTTTGAATAATCTTTTTTCGGCTTCCAAAACTTGATTTTTCAAATAATCCAGATGGCTATTTATTGTTCTAGCTTCTTCATTTGTACCCTTAACTTTAGTGCCTTCTGATGACCATTTCTCTGGATTTACATACTTGTTAGCACTAAACTCAAATCGTTTGGCTTGGATTGTTACTCTTGCATAAATTGGGCAAATGCCCTCGTTGTTGGCTTTTGATCTCTTGATGTAAAAGAGAACTGATACAGTAGTGTTCATAAGTGGTAACCTTTTAGTTATTATTAAATTTAAAATTTCTAATAATTACAAACAAGATGTACATATTTTGAATATGTTGTTGAACACCTTGCTGTACTGGTGGTTTTCTTTAAGAGGTGTCACTTAAATTTTTATAATTTAGTGACACCTCGAAAGACACCAAAACTTTGAGATTAAATGAATAATTTGATATACCCCTAAAAGAAAAAACCCACTAAATCGTTGAATTTAGTGGGTTTTGTAACCGTTTGTA
>NZ_JANOQD010000091.1:0-8215 GCF_031422135.1 Flavobacterium sp.
AAGGAAATACATGAATATATAAAATATTACAATAACGACAGAAGTAAGTCTAATTTAAACAAAATGAGCCCAATAAAATATCGAGCTCATTATTATCAAAATTAATTATAAATTTGTCCAAACTTTTGGGGTCAGTCTATATGATTTAAAGGGTTTTTTAATTTATCCTTATCCATTTTATTCAAAGTTTCACATTCTAAAGTGGCACAATTCGGGGCACTATGGAAACACAATCGTAAAATGGAAGAATTATTGGTTATTATTGGTCTATATAATATTTTTTTTGAAATATAAACCAAAAAAATAATTAGATACTTCTTAAATAAAGAAGAAATCTTTTAATTTCAATACCCAAAAATTCTATAAGTAAATTCCAAAATTCTATAAAACTTTTTGTATTTGATTATTATAATTTTACAATATTATAAACAATTAAATACTATTATTATGAACACATCTCAAAAAACCAATGACACTAAAAAAACTAGTGCCAATGAATCATCTAAAATGGATGACAAAAAAATGGATTCAAAAAAATCAGATCCTAAATCTTCTAATAAAGATTCTAAGTCACATTCAACAAAAAAATAATTTTTAAATGGAAAATTTTAGAGATGCTAATTCTAGTATAAAAAATATAAATTATGCTAGTTCAGACGGAAATTATAAATTTGATCCGCAAGCTGTTATAGACGAAAGTGAAAATAAATACGACTCTCATCCTGAAAAAAAACCACATCAATCTGAGGCAATTATTAATGACGAGCAAGACAGAAGTTCGTATAAAAATGTGGACGAACATGACCCAAAAGTGGAGGATTTTGATGAAAATAGATACGATTTAGGCAATACTGGTCTAGACCAGAATGGTTATCCAAGAATCAAAAATTCTTTCGGGAATAGCATATAATATTGCTTTATTTTTAGTTTAAAAAGGATAATTTATAAGTAAATAGATTGTCCTTTTTTAATGTTTAGCACAAAAACCGTACCTTCACCTAATTTTAATTATTAAAATTTAATAAACAAAACTATGAATTATATAACTTTTATTTAAAGTTATATAACATTTTGTATTTCATAATACCCATCTTTGAAAATTCTGATAAAACACCAATGATTTGAAATTATACATAAAATATATGGTTAGTAATCGCTGTAAAATAGCGGTTAGAGACGAACTCAAAAAACTTGGGCTGCATTTTATTGTGGTCGATTTAGGAGAAGTTGAAATCATGGAAAACCTAAATTCAGAAAAAAGAGAATTACTAAAACTGGGGTTACTCGATTGTGGTTTAGAATTAATGGACGACAAAAAAGCCATCTTAATCGAAAAAATCAAAAATATTGTCATTCAAATGATTCATCATTCAGAAGAAATTATTAAAGTGAATTTTTCTGATTATTTGAGTGACAAGCTAGACCACAACTACACTTATCTCGCTAATATGTTTTCCGAAGTACAAGGAATGACTATAGAACATTTTATTATTTCGCACAAAATAGAACGGATTAAGGAACTTATAATTTATGGTGAACACAATATTACCGAAATTGCTTGGAAAATGGGTTACAGCAGTGTAGCTCATTTGTCAAGTCAGTTCAAGAAAGCAACTGGACTTTCGCCATCGCATTTCAAACAACAAAAAGACAAACGCAGAACTTCAATAGAGCAATTATAATTTAGTTATAAAAAATCGTCATCATTAAATAGGTAATGCAATACAATCAGAATATGAAATTTTTATTAGACAAAACTATATCTTCCTTTTACTCGCTTACCGTTATTGTATTGGCTATTTTATTTGGTGTTTATTTCTATAACACACAATCTGTAAAAAAATCTAGTGATTTAGTCGAACACACACAAGAGGTTCTTTTGAAGAACAATACTGTACTCTTAAACGTAATAGATATAGAAACTGGTACAAGAGGATTTATTCTCACAGGAAAAGAATCTTTTTTAGAACCTTACAATAAATCAATAATAAGTGTAGAAAAAAATCTATCGTCTTTACAGTTGCTCTCTAAGGACTTCCCCAAACAAAAAGTAAGGATAGAATTTTTGCAAAAAAAAATAAACGAGAAGCTACGTTTGTCTAAACAAATTATAGCATTTCATAGAAACAGTAGCGGTATTGAAAACGAAAAGGTATATGACCTAGAAAAAGGGCAAGCAATTACAGACAGTATCAGAATTTTAATTGAAGAAATAAATAATGCCGAAATTGTACTGCTAAAACAAAGAAAAACCGATAGTACAATAACCACAACAAATTCGGAAACATTACTCGGATTGCTATTTTTGTTTATAGCAATAATTGTGATTCTTGTTTTTTATATTTTTAAAAACCATAAAAAAACAAGTACCGAATTGGTAGTAGCCAACAAAGAATTATTGTATCAAAGTGATGAAAAACAAAATCGTGCCGATGAGTTGGATATTGCAAATATTGAATTGGCACACCAGCAATCTGAAAAGCAAAATCGTGCTGACGAACTTGGCATTGCAAATATCGAGCTTGACTTTCAAAAAAATCTCGCACAACAACAAGCTTATTCACGCAGTTTAATTGAAGCAAGCCGCGATCCATTGTTTACGATTAGCCCAGATGGCAAAATTACTGACACCAATCAAGCTTCTGTTAGAGTTACCGATGTATCTAAAGAAAATTTAATTGGTTCGGATTTTATAACATATTTCACCGAACCTGAAAAAGCAAAAAGTGGATATGAAGAAGTGTTTTCTAAAGGGTTTGTTATTGATTATTCTTTAACTATAAAAGATGGAAAATTAACGCCAGTATTGTTTAATGGTTCGGTGTATAAAGACACAAACAACAATATAATTGGAGCCGTAGTAGTGGCACGTGATATTTCCGCACAAAAGAAAGCCGAAAAAGAATTATTAGAATTATTAAATGAAGTAACCGATTACAAGTTGGCATTAGACGCTTCGACAATTGTAGATATTACCGATAAAGATGGGAATATAAAGTTTGTAAATGAAAATTATACAAAAATTTCTAAATATACTTTTGATGAATTAGTAGGTGGCAGTCATTCGATGGTTAATTCTAAATTTCATCCTACAGCATTTATGGAAAATCTTTGGGAGCGAATTTCTAAAGGTAAAATATGGAAAGGAGAAATTAGAAACAAAGCCAAAGACGGCAGTTTTTATTGGCTAAATATGACCATTGTTCCGTTTCGAGATGATATGGGATTGCCTTTTCAATATGTAGCGATTAGTATTGATATTACAAAACAAAAAGAATTAGAACAAGAATTAATGGAAGCCAAAGTTTTTGCCGAACTCGCCACCACAATTGCCGAAGAATCTCGAAATAGTGCCGAAGATGCAGTAAAATCGAAACAGCAATTTCTCTCGAATATGAGTCACGAAATTCGCACACCAATGAACGCCATTATTGGGTTTACAAAAGTAGTTTTGAAAACCGAATTGACAGCCAAACAAAAAGAATATTTAATGGCAATAAAAATGTCGGGCGATTCATTAATTGTATTAATAAATGATATTTTGGATTTAGCCAAAGTCGATTCGGGCAAAATGACTTTCGAGAAAACACCGTTCAAGTTAGCATTATCCATAACAGCAATGTTGAATTTGTTTGAAACAAAAATTCAAGAAAAAAACCTAGAATTAATAACCAATTACGATGCAACTATTCCAGGAGTTATATTGGGCGATCCTATCCGATTGAATCAAATAATCTTAAATTTAGTCAGCAATGCAGTCAAGTTTACCAATAAAGGTACGATTGCGGTAAATATAAAAATGCTTTCGCAAGATGATGAAAAAGTCCAAATAGAATTTTCGGTGATTGATACTGGAATTGGAATAAAACCAACAAAAATCGGAAAGATTTTCGAGAATTTTCAGCAAGCAACCAATACAACATCTAGGTTGTATGGCGGAACAGGTTTAGGTTTAGCCATAGTAAAACAATTGGTCGAAGCACAAGGCGGAAGCATCAAAATTGATAGTACATTTGGCAAAGGCTCGACTTTTAGTATTGTATTAGATTTCAAAAAAACCAATATCGATGCGGTTTTGGAGCCCGAAATTTTAGAATTGAATACAGATGTCAAAAACATAAAAATATTGGTGGTCGAAGATATGGAACTCAACCAATTGTTGATGAAAACCTTGTTGGACGATTTTGGTTTTGAGTGCGATATAACCGCAAACGGACAATTGGCTATCGAGAAATTAGAAACCAAAACCTACGATATTATTTTGATGGATTTGCAAATGCCAGTAATGAATGGCTTTGAAGCTACCGAATACATTCGTAAAAAAATGAAATTAAAAATGCCTATTATTGCACTCACGGCTGATGTAACTACAGTTGATGTTGAAAAATGCAAAGCTGTGGGGATGAATGATTATATTTCTAAACCTGTTGATGAGCGTTTGTTGTACAGCAAGTTAATTGCTTATTCTAAAAAGCCAATTGCAATTATAGAACATATAAAAGGAGAAGTTCATTCAAAAGATACCATCAAATATGTAGATATGAGTTACCTCACGAAACTCACAAAATCCGACCCAAATTTGATGTCACAAATGATAAATGCTTATTTACAACAAACACCACCTTTAATTTTATCAATGAAAAAAAGTTTGGTTGACAAAGACTGGAAAATGTTGCAATCTGCTGTACACAAAATGATTCCATCGTTTTCGATTATTGGACTAAGTTCTAACATTCACGATATTGCAAAACGCATTCAAGAATATGCCTTTACAATCGAAATAACTGGAGAAATTCAAAATATGGTTTTAGAACTTGAAAAAGTTTGTACACAATCGTGTATAGAACTCGAAATTGAATTAGAAAAATTAAAAATAGAAAACCTTGAAAAACGAAAATAAAATAAAATTGTTCCTTGTCGATGACGATGCAGTTTTCTTGAAATCATTAGAAATCGAATTCCTAAATCACTGCGATTTCGATATTGAAACCTTTCCAACAGGTGAACTTTGCATTGCCAATTTATCCAAAAAACCCGATGTAATTATACTCGATTTTCATCTTGACGGCATTGACAAATCAGCTATGAATGGTTTAGCAACACTAGATGAAATTAAAAAATTCAATAGTGATATTCCAGTAATAATGCTCTCAAGTCAAGACAAAATAGATGTTGCAGTACAATGTATTCATCACGAAGCATTTGATTATGTGGTAAAAAGTGAAACGGCTTTTGTTCGATTAAAAAAAATAATTACTTCTATTTTTCTGTACAAGAAAATGAAAAAAGAGTTGAATTGGTATATGGATCGAATGTAGAGATTTTAGATTGCTGATTAACGATTGTTGACCCGAGAGCTTTGCTCGAACTGGCGAAGTATTTCAGATTCTTTGTCATTTCGACGTAGGAAGATTTCTCCTTCATAGAAATGACAAAACTGCATTGATTTTTGAAATTGAAGTTGACTTTTGAAGTTAAAGATTCCATTGAAATTAAAAACCTTAAAAAAATGTATGAAATAATTTATCGTTCCGTTGCAAAACCAAATATCAGCGCAGACGATATTGCGAAAATTTTAGAAACAGCACGAAATTTCAATTCCGAAAACGAAATTACAGGCTGTCTATTGTTTCATAATAACGAATTTATACAAATAATAGAAGGTGAAAAAAGCACATTGTTAAATCTTTATGAAAGCATCAAAAAAGACAAACGCCACGGCAATGTGATGCTTTTGGCAGAAGCAGAAATCCAAAATCGCATTTTCCCGAATTGGTCAATGGCATATTATCAATTAAACGAAAACGACTCTGTAAATATTGATAAACTTCTGTTTGTCAATAACTTCATAACACTTTCTGAACTTATAGAAAAACCAACCCACGCATCTAGATTGTTTTGGTTAATGGCAAAACAATTGCTAGAGCGATAAATAATGGAATTTAAATCAGTAAAAATTTTAATTTCTTACGTGGTAATTTTATAACATTATTAACTAATGTTATAAAATTTTTTAAAATTTAGAAATTAACTTTACATAAGTTTATTAATCTTAAAATTAAATTATGAAAACAATCAAAATGTTTGCAGTTGCAGTATTCGCAACATTAATCAGTGCAACAAGTTATGGACAAAAAACAAAAACAGTAGTTGAAAATGCAGTTGCATCAAAAGACCACACAACTTTAGTAGCTGCTTTAAAAGCAGCCAATTTGGTTACCACTTTATCAGGAACTGGTCCTTTTACAGTTTTTGCTCCAACAAACAAAGCATTTGATAAACTTCCAAATGGAACTTTAGAAATGTTATTAAAACCTGAAAATAATGAAAAATTATCTTCAATTTTGACCTATCACGTTGTGGTTGGGAAATTAGACAGTAAAGCAATTATTTCAGCGATTACAAAAGGTAAAGGATCAACTACATTAGTAACAGTTCAAGGCGGAAAATTAGTTGGAACAATTGTTGGTAAAGATGTAATCTTAACTGACGAAAAAGGCAATAAAGCAAAGGTTACAGCTGTAGATGTATTATCATCAAACGGAGTAATACACGTTATTGACTCAGTTGTTATGCCTAAATAATTTTTCTTAAAAAAACTTTAAATCCTGCTTTTTTGCGGGATTTTTTCCGTTTAAAAAATAGGAATAATATAACTTTTTATAAAAATTCTATAATACTTTTTAATGTTTTCAACCCCAACTTTGTAAAACAATTTAAAGTATAGAAAAATGAACAAAGTAATAGTAGTTCTAGCAATAATAACAAGCATAATTTTTACCTCTTGCAAATCGGCACAACAAAAAGAATCTACCGCCAAGCAAAATTATGAAGACACTAAAATTTCAAATGTTAATCAATGGCTAGCTTTCAAAACTGAATCTAAAGCCAAAATTCTTGATAACGAAAAAAAAATAGCCGAACTCAAGGTCAGAATGAACAAACCTGGAAACACTTTCGATGGTTTATACAGAACGAGAATAGAAAAACTTGAAGCCGAAAATAACGAACTAAAATCGAAACTAAAAAATTATAACGGCAATGAAACCGAATGGGAAACATTCAAAAGCGATTTTAATCGCGATATGAACGAAATCGAAAAAAACATAAAAGATTTATTTAGGTAGTGCATTATTTGGGGAGATAATGCAAAAGCGAGGCAAAAAAACCTCGCTTTTTTTAATCCTAACAGGTTTTCAAAACCTGTTAGGTTTATTAATTAATTAGAGGAAATAATGCAAACAAAACAAAAAATAATTGTCATTGGTGGCGGTTTCGCTGGTATTCAACTCGTGCGTCAACTTGACTCCAACTTATTTGATGTTTTACTCATTGATAAAATAAACCACCACCAGTTTCAACCTTTGTTTTATCAAGTGGCCACTTCACAACTCGAACCATCAAGTATTTCCTTTCCGTTACGGAATGTTTTTAAAGGCAAAAAAAACCTTCAAATTCGCTTAGCAGAAGTTTTAAATATTGACGAATCGAATCATACAATATCAACTACAATTGGTCATTTTGATTACGATTATTTAGTAATTGCTATTGGTTGCAAAACTAATTTTTTTGGGAATCAAGAAATCGAGAAAAATGCTTTTACACTTAAAACAACCTACGAAGCCATAACGATAAGAAACCATATTCTGCAAACATTCGAAAATATTATTTCTGCTGAAGATGAAGTAAAAGAAAGTTTATTGAATTTGGTTATAGTAGGAGCAGGCCCAACTGGTGTAGAATTGGCAGGTTCATTTGCCGAAATCCGAAAAAATATTTTACCTAAAGATTATCCTGGTATCGATTTTTCTAAATTTAAAATAATTCTGGTTGAAGGCAGCAAAAACACGCTGAATTCAATGAGTGAAAACGCCAAAATTGCTTCTCAAAAATACCTTGAAGAAATGGGCGTAATCATTTTAACGGAAACTATTGTAGACCATTATGATGGCAAATTATTAACATTAAAAAATGCCGAGGCTATCAAAACCAAAACCGTTATTTGGGCTGCTGGCGTTACTGGAAACAAAATTTCAGGATTATCAGAAAATTATTATGCCAATTCAAATAGACTAAAAGTAAATCAATTAAATCAGGTTATTGGATCACAAAACCTATTTGCTGTTGGAGATATTGCTTTAATGGAAACGGAGAAATATCCCAAAGGACATCCACAATTGGCAAATGTAGCCATTAATCAAGCAAAGAATTTAGC
>NZ_JANOQD010000092.1:0-1979 GCF_031422135.1 Flavobacterium sp.
TATGATTGCCGAAGCAGTTGTAGCTAGAAAATTAGAAACAACAGGTCACGAAATCCTGAAATCGATTCACCCTCATCCAACCATGAGCGAAGCCGTTATGGAAGCGGTTGCTGATGCTTATGGAGAAGTGATACATTTGTAAACTTTTTGATTTTTTTTATTAAAGCCGATAATTATCTCTTGATAATTTCGGCTTTTTGTTTGAGTATCTTTAAAACGGAAAATCTAATACCAATTGTAATTATAAAATGGTTTTTTTTATTTTATAATTTTACTATGGTTAATGCCAGTAGACAATAAATTTAGTACAATTTATTGGACTATTATTTATTGCTAATCGGTATAATTCTTGTGTTTTATGGAATATATTGACGTTAAAGATATACTTTCATGAAACAATTATTTTGTAAGAAAAAAACAATAAAAAAATCACAACGTGAAAGTAATAGTGTAAATTTACAAATCACAAAAACCTAAACTTTATGCAAAAAATCAAAACACTATTATTTTCTTGCTTTCTGCTTGTTCTCGTCTTGTTTATTCAATGTGATTCAACAGAGAGTATAATTGAATCTAACCAAAAACCCTATATTACTTCTGAGAAAGTAAGTCTCGAAAATGTACTTTCAGTACTTAAAAACCCTGTAATAAAAGATAGAACTAAAACTTTCATGGTCAATAATCGAGAAAGCATCACCAAAAAAAGTAGTGAAAAATCCAATGTATATTTTACTAAAATAGTCAAGGGTGATGAATACACAACTTACCTACTGCTACTCAATAGCTATTCTACAAAAAATCCTTATTTTATGTATTATGTAATTACTAAATACGCAACCACAGAAAAAGTAGGATACTTAAAATACATCCCTGACACTTCCATTCCGTTTCTTGACATTAACACCTTTTCAGGAAAAATGCAGATGCTGGACCTTAAAAAAAAGATTAGAACAGAAAGCAGATTTCTAAACGGTCAACCTCAAAAACCTATTACAGCAAGAACTACTAGAGAATGTTCCTCATCAATATCATTAATAACACATTATTGTGGCTCTGATGCAGCTCACTCTCCGGGTCAAAGTTGCCAAGATCCAACAAAAGCGTACTATGAAATTCAAATAATTACTACTTGCACCGTGATGGACGAAGACGAAATCGAAGCACCGAACGAATTTACGATTTATCCTGGCGGTAGTGGTGGTGGCGGATATTATTCCATTTCGGATTTATTTATTGAATTTGAAGGAATTTTAAGTCCAGAGCAAAAAGCATGGTGGGACGATTATAATAACGATGCTCAAAAAATAGAAATCTCTTCTTATTTAATCGATCATCCTACTAATGAAGGAATACAATTTTCTTTAGACATGATTGATCAAATGCGAATAAATTTTGGATTAATTCTTGATGTAGATGCATCTTCAAAATCGCCAATCAATATTGATCTTTCAACGATTTCATATGTAACGCCCGAAGGTTATAATTTTCATAATATTTACAATGCATTAACTGAATCTCTAGAATTTAAAAAACTTTTTATAAATTTGTTTCAAAGTAATTCTAGACTTAATGTGAAGTTTGAGGTTGAAAATCATGTGTATAAAGACAATGACTCTACAAAAAAAGAAGTACATGCAACTACAAGCCAAGATCCAGTCACTAAAAATTTGACTATAAAAATTAGCAAGCAAATATTGAGTACTGATGGAACAATGAAGCAAACCAACATAGAAAATGCCAAAACCATTTTGCACGAATGTATTCATGCTTATTTACTTACTATAACCAGCTATCCTCTTGTGGGTATGGATATTGCAGAAGTCATCAATACGGTCTTACCAACTCCAATTGAACAACACGATTTCATGTACAATAAAATGATACCAACTATGCAAAAAATACTTGGAGAAATTAGAGATTTGGTTACTACTCAAGCTGGGAGAGCATTAGTAGAGAGCCTAACAATGTATCCAACTAGA
>NZ_JANOQD010000093.1:0-9750 GCF_031422135.1 Flavobacterium sp.
GCTTCAAATAAAAAAAATATTTATACATTTGTTTTATGATGGTATTATCCATTTGTAAGTTATTAACATATTATTTAAGAGATGCAAAACATTCCTAGTGTTGACTTGCGTGATTTCCTTTCGGGTAACCCGGAACGTAAACAAAAATTTGTAAATGAAATCGGAAAAGCTTTCGAAGAGATTGGCTTCGTAGCGTTAAAAGGTCATTTTTTGAATGACAAATTGGTTGGTGAATTGTATGGCGAAATTAGAAATTTTTTCTCCTTGCCGTTAGAAACTAAATATGGGTATGAAATACCCGGAATTGGTGGTCAGCGTGGTTATGTTTCTTTCGGGAAAGAGCATGCTAAAGGCAAAAAAGAAGGCGATTTGAAGGAGTTTTGGCATTTTGGTCAGTATGTGGCTAAAGATTCAAAATACGCTGCTGAATATCCTGATAATGTTGAAGTTAAAGAATTGCCGAGATTTAATGTTGTAGGAAAAGAAGCATACCAAATGTTAGAAAAAACTGGAATTACAGTTTTACAAGCTTTGGCTTTGCATTTAGGCTTGGATGAGCATTATTTTGACCAATATGGTTATGAAGGAAATTCTATTTTGAGACCGATTCATTATCCGCCAATTACTTCTGAGCCTGAAAATGCTATTCGTGCAGCGGCTCATGGAGATATTAACTTGATTACGCTTTTGATGGGTGCTCAGGGAAAAGGTTTGCAAGTACAAAATCACGATGGTCAATGGATTGATGCTGTTGCTGAACCGGACGAATTGGTAATTAATGTAGGCGATATGTTATCGCGTCATACTAATAATAGATTAAAATCGACGATTCATCAAGTGGTTAATCCGCCTAGAGAATTGTGGGGAACGTCACGTTATTCGATTCCGTTTTTTATGCATCCTGTGAGCGATATGCGTCTTGATGTTTTAGAAAATTGTATTGATGCTGAGAATCCAAAATTATACGACGATATTTCGGCAGGAGAATTCTTGTATGAAAGATTGGTTGATTTAGGGTTGATTAAAAAATAATACTCAATTATATAGTTTTAAAGACATTGAGTTCGCTTGATGTCTTTTTTAGTTACATATTTTACAAGCCTTAAGCTATTTTTGAACACAGATTTAAGAAATTAGAGAAATCGGAGAAATCGGAGAAATTTTAAAAATTATTCAAATTTCTTAAATCAGTGTTCAAAAAATATTAATATACTCGCCAAACAAAAGAAATATGAAGAATTTTCCACATCAAGAATTAACAAAATCGTTAATCGGTATTTATTATGATGTTTACAATGAATTAGGATATGGGTTTCTTGAAAAAGTATATCACAACTCAATGTTAATTGAATTAAAGAAAAGAGGATTTGAAATTGAAAATCAGAAAAAATTAAACGTTTATTATAAGAAAGAAATCGTTGGGGAATATATACCAGATATTATAGTAAACAATTCAGTAATTATTGAACTAAAATGTGTTGAATATATGGTTGAAGCTCACGAATGTCAGCTTTTAAATTATTTAAAAGCAACAGATTGTGAAGTAGGCTTATTGCTAAATTTTGGGAAAGACCCTCAGTTTATTAGAAAAATTTTCACGAACGAATTCAAAAAGTATAATAGATAAACACATTTTTTAATTTTTGAAATTTCTAAAATTTGTGTTCAAAAAAAAAGAAAAAAAATGGAATACAGATTTAAGAAATTGAAGAAATTTTTAAAATTATTCTAATTTCTCAAATCTGTGTTCAAAAAAATAATGTTATGGACTTACAAGACCAATTAAAAAACCTATTTCCCAACCACGAGCCATCTCCAGAAGAAGCAATTCCAGAAGTAGAACACGAATTATATGTTCAAAAGGAGCCTATGATTTGCAAATTCGAAAAACGAAAAGGAAAAGCCACGACCATTATTGAAGGCTACGAAGGTTCTGATGAAGATTTTAAAATTCTAGCCAAGGAAATTAAAACTAAATTGAGTGTTGGCGGTACTTTCAAAGATGATTCGATTATCATTCAAGGTGATTATCGAGACAAAATAATGAAATTATTACAAGAAAAAGGTTTTAAAACAAAACGAGTTGGAGGCTAAAATTAATTACGAATTACGAATTAAAAATTACGATAAAAAAACTTTGTGAACTTTGCGAAAATCTTTGCGAACTTTGCGGTTAAAAAAAATAAAAATGATAAAATCATCAGAATTAATACTAAATCCCGACGGAAGTGTTTACCATTTAAACCTACTTCCCGAAAATATTGCACACGACATCATCTTTGTAGGCGATCAAAATCGTGTAGAGAAAATCACACAATCCTTTGATTCTATTGAGTTTTCGACCCAAAAAAGAGAATTCAAAACCCAAACGGGAATGTTGAAAGGCAAACGAATTACAGTAATGTCCACCGGAATTGGTCCAGACAATATTGATATTGTGATGAACGAACTCGACGCATTGGTAAATATCGATTTGGAAACTCGAAAACCTAAAGAAACACTAACAAAATTGAATATTATCCGTATTGGAACTTCGGGTTCATTGCAAGCTGATATTCCAGTCGATAGTTTTGTTTTGAGCAAATACGCTATCGGTTTAGACAATATGCTTCGTTCCTATTTAATTGATGATGTTACGGAAAAAGCTATGGAAAATGCTTTTGTAAAACACACCAATTGGGATGACAAAAAAGGAAAACCTTATGCTATTGCTTGTTCAGAAACATTAGAAAATAAAATATTTTCAGATAAAATGCACAAAGGAATTACGGCTACTTCGGGAGGGTTTTATGGTCCACAAGGGCGTGTTTTGCGTTTGAATATTCAGGATAAAGACTTAAATGATAAATTAGAAGCTTTCAGTTTTGAAGACAATCGTGTGACCAATCTCGAAATGGAAACAGCAGCTATTTATGGACTTGGAAAACTTTTGGGCCATAATTGTTTATCATTGAATGCTATAATTGCAAATCGTGCCTCTGGAACTTTTAGTTCTGATCCATACAAAGCAGTTGATGAATTGATTGCGTATACTTTGGAAAAATTAGTACAGTAAAAAAGAAAGTACACAGATTTTAGAAATTAGAGAAATTTTAAAAATTCCTCTAATTTCTAAAATCTGTGTAAAAAACTTCAAACAATGAATTTAATTCTAAAAACCGAAAGACTCATAATGCGAGAAATGCTTCCAACCGATGCCGAAGCATTATTTGAAATGGACAAAAATCCAGAAGTACATAATTATTTGTGGCAAAAACCCGTTCAAACAATTTCAGAAGTTTACGATTATATTGATATGGTTCGTAAACAATATGAAGAAAGAGGAATTGGTCGATTTGTAGCTATAATTAAGGAAACTAACGAATTAATAGGTTGGATTGGATTAAAATTTGTCAACGATCATATCGAAAACGGAAATACCAACTTTTATGATTACGGCTATCGATTAAACGAAAAATTTTGGAACAAAGGTTTTGCTACAGAAGCATCAAAAGCTTGGCTAGATTATGGTTTTAATGAAATGAAGATTGACAAAATTAACGCCTTTACTCATTCTGAAAACGGAGCGTCAAACCATATTTTGCAAAAAGTTGGAATGACCTTTATAGAAGATTATCCAGATAAAGATGGAATTATTTGGAAATGGTGGCAAATGGATAATCCAAATATGTAACGATAATGAATTGGCAAGAAACCATAAACTTAGTCAAACAAATTCCTTATGGTAGAAATAGTAATCGAGAAGATTTATCATTAGTTATTTCAGAAAACAAAGGAACTTGTAGTTCTAAACACGCTTATTTAAAAGATTTTGCTAATAAAAATAACATTCCAAATGTTCAATTAATTATTGGAATTTATAAAATGAAAGAAAGCAATACCAAAATTGGCACCATTCTTTCTGAACATAAAATCGAATACATTCCAGAAGCACATTGCTATTTAAAAATTGATGGAGAAACGGTCGATGTTACTTCAAAAGATGCTGATTTTGAAAAATTAAAAAATGATATTCTTGAAGAAATTGAAATCGAACCGTATCAAGTAGCCGATTTTAAGGTGGATTACCATGAAAATTTCATCAAGAATTGGCTGAGAGAAACTAATTCAAAATTCACTTTTGAAGAAATTTGGAAAATTCGAGAACAATGCATCCAAAAGCTTTCAATATAAAACTACATTTGCTTTTCAGAACAAAATCACAATGAAAATAATTCTTACAGGAGCAACAGGCGTTTTAGGATCTCATATTATGTATGAAATTCTTGAAAAATTTATTACCGAAAAAATTGAAGGAACACTTTTTTTAATAACAAGAAATAAAGGCAAAAATTCCGCTAAAAATAGAATCAATGAACTTTTATCTAGTAGTTGTACTCCTAAAATACTAATAGAAAAAGGAGTAGAAAAATTACACTCTTATTTAGAGATTATCGATACCGATTTATCACAAATTCAAGATACATTTTCAAGTAAAATACAAGGAGCTTACTTTATCCACTCAGCTGGTTATGTCAACTTATCAACTGATGAAGACCAAAAAGAAAAGATTTTTAATGAAAATGCAAAAATAACAGAAACTATTTTTACTACTTTCCATCCATATATCAAGAAATTTATTTACATCGGTACTGCATTCTCTTCGGGAGTTAGAAAAGGTCTTATTGCTAATGATTTCCATAATTTAGATTTCGAACCAGAACATAGAAATGCCTATGAAAATGCTAAATTTCATTCAGAAAATTTTGTAGCACAACAATGTAAAAAAATAGGATTGCCTTATCAAATTCTTCGCCCAAGTGTCATTGGCGGAAAAATGTTAGGAGAAGAGAATAATTATTTTATTCCAAAATATATGGTTTTTTATCTTTTGGCGAAATTTTTTCACTTTACGGCACAACGAAAAAATGAACAAGAAAATGTGCGATTTATTGTTAATGAGGAAACAGGATTAAATATTATTCCAGTAGATTATGTAGCAAAAGTTATTGTCAGTACTTTTCAAAGAGAAGACAATCAACAATTGAATATTGTACACAACAAAAGTTTCAATATTGTAAAAGGGTTACAATTAATTATGCAAGAAGTAGGATATACTAATTTTAATTTAATGCAAAACACATCAGATTTTAAGTATAAAACCAAAATCGAAAAGTTGTATTACGAAAGCATAGGAAAACATTTAAAACCTTATTTTACAACTGATGCAAATGAGTATGACACAACTCTTTTAAATTCAATTCTTGAAATACCTAAACTCGATAATAAGGCGTTCTTAAGTATGATTAGATATGCAAAAGTGAATAATTTTAAAGATATAAATGTTTAATTTTAGTAGTAAATTAGAATTAAAATATGAAAAAAATAAAAATCGCTGGTGTACCAGAACATTTCAATTTACCTTGGCAATTATGCATCGAAAATGGAGAATTTGAATCCAAGAACATCGATTTGCAATGGACAGATGTTCCAGAAGGTACTGGTAAAATGTCTCAAATGCTTCGAAATGGTGAAACGGATATTGCTATAATTCTATCCGAAGGAATTATTAAAGATATTTTAGCTGGAAACGATTGTTCCATTGTGCAAGTTTATGTAGAAAGTCCTTTAATTTGGGGAATTCACGTAGATGCAAAATCAAATTTCAAAACATTATCCGATTTACAAAACAAAAAAGCAGCCATTTCTCGTTTGGGTTCTGGTTCTCATTTAATGTCCTTTGTAAATGCACAAAATCAAGGTTGGAAAACCGATAATCTCCAATTCGAAATCGTAAATACTATTGATGGTGCTGTGGAAGCTTTAGCAACTGGAAAAGCAGATTATTTTATGTGGGAACGTTTTATGACAAAACCATTGGTGGACAAAGGTGTTTTTAGAAAAATTGCGGATTGTCCAACACCTTGGCCGTGTTTCGTGATTGCTGTTCGCAACGAATTTTTAGAAAAAAATGCTAAAGAAGTTGATGAAATCCTAAAAATAATCAACAATACAAGTATCGAGTTTAAAGAAATTCCGAGTATCGACAGAACATTAGCCTCTCGTTACCATCTCCAAATCGAAGATATTCAACAATGGTTGTCATTAACCGATTGGTCTCAAAAAAAATTAAACAAAAAAACATTCGATAAAATTCAAAACCAATTATTTGATTTAAATATTATAGATAAAAAAAGTACTTTTGAAACCATAGTCAAATAATTCTCTATTTTTGTCGTTTACGAACTAATGTCAAAATTTTCCAAGGAAAACATTTCAAAATATAAAGAAAAGCTTTCATTGCCAAAGCCTTGGGACTCTGTTGTAATTTTTTTACTAAATATTTTACTCACTATTCCAACCTTTATTATTGTTCATCAAAATTTAATTAACCCCAATTTATCTTTTCCTATAGATCGTATTTTGATATTTGTTGTCATTTTAGTTGGGTTTCAATTGCTTTTGAGAGCCTTGAAAACCATCATAGTTATTTGTATTTTTGTATATATATTCATCCTTTTTATAGGAACCATTTTCGGAGAATACAGCTTTTATAGAGTCTATGACGATTACCGTTCGATGATGTACACTATGGGAGAAAATCCATATCCACAGGATATCATTGTTAGTAAATTATTGCCATTTCCAAACAAATCGAAAGTAATAAGAGCTATAAATTACTCCAATCCAAAAGTTCGAAATTTTGCCCTTTCAGCCACCACAAAACACTTTCAGGATATCAAAAAAATCAAAGGATATCACAACTATCGCACTGCAATTCAATGTTTTGCAGTTTTTAAAGAAATCAAAACCCGTTGGAATTATGTCAACGATCCACAAGGCAACAATTATATCGCAACAGCATCGGAATCGTTACAACATTTCTCTGGCGATTGCGACGATCACGCCATTCTTATGGCTGCTGGAGTCAAAGCAGTAGGCGGAATTCCTAGACTAATTCACACTAATGCACACATTTATCCCGAAATGCTTATTGGTACTAAACGTGATTTACAAAACGTGAATTTCCTGATTCGAAAAGTACTATTTGTGGAAGAAAGTAAAGGACAACAATTGCATTATCACATCGATGAACGAGGACAAATTTGGTTAAATCTCGACTATACAGCCTATTACCCTGGCGGAAAATTTATGAGTGAAGAAATTTTAGGAGAGTTAACGTTGAATGATTAATTTTTTTTGAAGCTATTCCCGCTATACGTTGCAATCTTTTGCTTTTTAAAGAAAAAAGCAAAAGGATTTCCACTGCTATCGGGGCTATTAAAGAAACTTTTTAACTCCAATTTTAAAATTTCTTACCATTCGATTTCCCCAAAATTCTTACTTTTCAAATACTCATTTACCAATTTAAAATGATTGTTTCCAAACCAAAAACCACGATTAGCACTCAATGGCGATGGATGACCCGTTTCTAAAACTAAATGTTTATCTCTATTGATTTTGCTTCCTTTTTTATGAGCAAAACTTCCCCAAAGCAAAAAAACTACATTTTCTTTTTTGTTAGAAATAACTTCGATAACAGCATCTGTAAAAACATTCCATTTCAAGTGTTTGTGGCTATTGGCTTGGTCTTTTCGAACAGTCAACGAAGCGTTTAACAATAAAATACCTTGCTTTGACCAATGTTCTAAATTGCCCGAAGTTGGCGAAAAAATTCGTTCGTATTCCGAATTTATTTCTGTAAAAATATTTTTGAGCGATGGTGGAATCTTCACACCATCATTCACCGAAAAACACAAACCATTAGCTTCACCATCACCGTGATACGGATCTTGACCAATAATAACTACTTTCAAATCGTTGAAATCACAAGTATTAAAAGCATTAAAAACCAATTCCTTTGGCGGAAAACAACTATGATTGCTATATTCTTCGTTGACAGAATTCATCAATTCTTCAAAATAAGGTTTCTTTTTTTCTATTTCAAAAAATGAGTCCCAAGAATTAGATTCAGATAATGTAAACATTCGTTAATTTTTAACAAATATAATTACTTTAATTCATTACTACTTCTAAACTTTGTAACTTTGAACCTTTGCAACTCAGAAACTTTGCGACTTAAAAAAAATGATTTCAATTACCGATAAAACCCTCCAAGATTTACAATTTTCCACAGTTTTAGAAACAGTTTCTTCTATTTGTAATACGGATATTGGCAAACAAAAAGCGTTGGAAATTATACCATTCAAAGAGGAAGAAACTTTGATGACCGCTTTACATCAAACTTCGGAATATGTTTCGTCTTTTCAGAATAACAATGCCATTCCCAATCACGGTTTTGATGCTATAACTTATGAAATAAAATTTCTTGGCATTGAAGATAGCTTTCTTGAAGCAGGAAGTTTTCGTAAAATCGCAACCTTGTCAGAAAATTCTAATGTTTTATTGCAATTTTTTAAAAAATTTGAAGATTATTATCCTTATTTGCATAAAAAATCAAGCCAAATAGAAATCACCAAAGTTATTATTAACGCCATAGAAAATGTATTAGACAAATATGGAGAAATAAAAGATAATGCCTCACCAGATTTACTCGAAATTCGTAGAAATATGAATGCAGTTCGTGGCAAAGTCAACCAAAGTTTTGGTATGGCACTCACACAATACAACGGACTTGGATATTTGGATGATATTAAAGAAAGTTTTGTTAATAATCGCCGTGTTTTAGCGGTTTTAGCAATGTATCGTCGTAAAGTGAAAGGTACCATTTTGGGCAGTTCCAAAACAGGAAGTTTGGCTTTCATTGAGCCTGAAGCTACTTTGCGATATTCTCGGGAATTGAGCAATTTAGAATACGAAGAAAAAGAAGAAATTACTCGTATTTTAAAACAATTAACCAACAATGTTCGCCCATTTTTACCTTTACTAATGCAATACCAAGATTTTTTAAGTGATATAGATGTAATTGCAGCCAAAGCAAAATATGCTGTTAAAATCAATGGTATTTTACCAACAATAACCAAAGAAAGACGTGTTTATTTTCGAGACGCTTTCCACCCTATTTTGTATTTGACGAACAAAGTTAAAAACGAAATTACGCATTCGCAAACTATCGAATTCAATACAGAAAATAGAATTATTGTGATTTCTGGACCAAATGCTGGTGGAAAAACCATTTCGCTAAAAACTGTTGGATTGTTACAACTAATGCTACAATCTGGAATCCTAATTCCTGTTCACGAGCGAAGTGAAACTTGCCTTTTTGATAGAATTTTGACTGATATTGGCGACAATCAATCGATCGAAAATCATTTAAGTACGTACAGTTATCGATTAAAGAATATGAATTATTTTCTAAAGAAATGCAACGACAAAACCTTATTCTTAATTGACGAATTCGGGACGGGTTCAGACCCAGAATTGGGTGGTGCTTTAGCAGAAGCCTTTTTAGAAGAATTTTACCATCGGGAAGCATTCGGAATTATAACAACACATTATTCCAATTTAAAAATACTAGCTAACGAATTGCCTTTTGCTTCCAATGCGAACATGCTGTTTGATGAAAAATCGTTGGAACCCATGTATAAATTGATCTTAGGTCAAGCTGGAAGTTCGTTTACGTTTGAGGTTGCACAGAAAAACGGAATTCCGTACGGATTAATCAACCGAGCCAAAAAGAAAATTGAGGGCGGAAAAGTACGTTTTGATAAAACCATTGCAACGTTACAAAAAGAGCGTTCCAAAATGGAAAAAACATCGCTAAATCTGAAAGAAGAAGAATCGAAAGCGCGTGAAGAAGGAAAAAAAATG
>NZ_JANOQD010000094.1:0-3954 GCF_031422135.1 Flavobacterium sp.
ATTTAATTCTGCAACAGCAACTTTATTGAAAGCTAGCTTGTTGATCCCATTTTGTTTTTTCATCTTCTTAATTTTAGTCTAGTCTTGTTATTAATAAACTGATAATGATTCCTACACAAAGAGGTGAAGTTCCACCATTCACATCTTGCAATTGATTGTCATTTAATTCTGCAACAGCAACTTTATTGAAAGCCAACTTGTTGATTCCATTTTGTTTTTTCATCTTCTTAATTTTAGTCTAGTCTTGTTATTAATAAACTGATAATGATTCCTACACAAAGAGGTGAAGTTCCACCATTCACGTCTTGTAACTGATTCTCGTTTAATTCTGCAACAGCAACTTTATTGAAAGCTAGCTTGTTGATCCCATTTTGTTTTTTCATTTTTTTACTATATTTAATTATTTACTCCTTACTCTATTTTTAGGATTTTCAGGGTGCTCCTTCAATATGTTTTTATTAACAACACTTGCAAAATACTTACTACAGATGCTTCAAATTCTATATTATTTACCGTACGTGGTATCAGCGTGAAAAGAGCATGGTTTCTTTACATCGTTTGTGTTTTAATAAGAACAATTTTTTTATTAATTCCGTATCAATTCCTTTCTGTAACTATATTTGGGCTATAACATTACCCGTAATTTGAATTACAATGGACACACAACAACATCCTGTGCACGTGTCTTCAGATCCTACAATACTAGTTCCTCCATTAACTTGTGTTAATTGGAAAAAGTTTAACTCTGTGACAGCATCCTTATTAAAAACTAGTCTGTCGATTCCATTTTGTTTTTTCATTACCCTTAATTTATTCCATTGTAATTACTATAGTAATCACCACAGAAGGCCAATAAATAGTACCAGAAGTTCCGCCATTCACTTCTTGCAACTGATTCTCGTTTAATTCTGCAACAGCAACTTTATTAAAAGCCAACTTGTTGATTCCATTTTGTTTTTTCATTTTGTTTTTGTTTTTGTTTTAATTACATTAGACGTATAGAAATCCTTGTTAATTCTTGAATTACTGTTGGAACAGGTATATCTTCGGTTCCGCCAACGATATTGTTCAACTCTATTTGATTTAATTCTGTAACAGCAGCTTTATTAAAAGCCAACTTGTTTTTTTTGTTTTCTTTTTTCATTTTTTTTAATTGTTACATCAATTGGTTTTGATCGATAGTGATTGAAATTTTTAAACAGCAGCAACCCGTACATGTTTCTCCACCAATAATTGTTGTTCCTCCATTGATTTCAGTTAACTCTGAAATGTTTAGCTCTGTGACAGCTGCTTTATTGAAAGTCAACTTGTCTTTTTTGATTTGTTTTTTCATCTTAATTTTATTTATTGTTTATTTATTTTAACCTTCTATTCTTGTTTCGTTAATGTAGGAAGACCTATAGTACAAGTGTCTACTATACCATTTGTGTCGGAAGTTCCTCCATTAATTTCAGCCATTTTTTGGTAATTCAATTCTGCAATAACAGCCTTATTAAAAGCTAGTTTGAAATTTGTGTTTTGATTTTTCATTTTTTTTCTACTTTTAAAATTAATATTTAATCTGAATATTCACTAGTTACAGTACTTGTTTAAAGTGCTGTAATGCAAAGCAAAACTTGTGTTTCTTTTTTTTTAAAAACATAATCAGTTGATTCCTATTCTGGAATGCGCTTACCTATTGTTTAAAAAATAAAGAATGTTAACTTTTTAAAAGTTGTGATACTCTAGAAAAATGAGATTTCAAATAAATAATTTTTTCAACTATTTATCTCCCAAAAACTTTTTTCAGAAACTTTTTAATTAATGAGATACAAGAGTTGCGTTGTTTTACAACATCATTTTCTTTTAATTCAAAAATTAAATTTTGATTGAGTTTTTTTTGTTTTTTTAAAGTCATTACTTCTGTTGTTAAAATCTTTACTTAACCAACAGGTAATGTTAAAAATGAAGTTACTTTTGAAATAGTAAAAATTTGTTTTATGAAAAAACTTTTTTACATTTGTAGAAGTATCTCCTAACAGTCGCATGTTGGATTTACATTTTGTTAAATTTTCTTATAAAACAGAGTATCCACACTCTGTTTTATTTTTTTAGTTTTTTAGGTAGTTACTCATTAAAAATTTTCACTACCCTTAAAACCTAAATATTATAGAAATAGATATGAAAATATTTTTCTTATTATTTCTGTGACAAAGTAAAATAGATTTTTTGAGTAAAAAAAACAAAAAACACCCATATTTATAAAAAAAGGGTGTATTTTTTTGGTTTTAAATTATTGATTTACAGGATTTTAAATGAAAAAATGAAAATTTATTTTTCAAGCAATTTATTTATCTTTTTTATGTAAATAGTTGGGCTAATACCTGTTGTAGCGTTAAAGTATTTAGTAAAAGAATCGGAACTCTTGTATCCAATTTCTTCTGCAATGGCATTAATAGAGTAAGATCTTAACTTGGAATTGTTTTTTAATTCAATAATTATATAGTTAATTCTTAACTCGTTTATGTAGGTACTGAAAGTTTTCCCTAATTCGTTGTTTACAATTTTAGATAAATAAGCGGTATTTGTTTTTACTTTTTTAGCAACATTATGTAGTGTACATTCTTGATTAAGGAAATACTTCTTTTCTTCAAGTTTTATTAATTTTTCAAGTATTTCAGTTATTGTTTTGTCTTTTATTACAAATGAGTTGCTTAACATTTCTCCTTCTATTTTTAGATCTTCATCAATATCTTCCGCTTCTATATGATTATCGGCAAAATCAATAAGGAGATTGTTGTCGTCTAAAATGTGTTCTTGAAAATCCATTTGAGTTTCAGAAACAATTGTTTCTTTCAAATTCTGGCTTACATTAGTATCTATTAGCTCTCTTTTTGATAATTCGTTTTCAAAATCATTTATTTTTTGTAGAAGATTGTCAAATCTAACTTGATTCTCATTGTCGTTTTTTTTCTTTCGGTAAAAAATAGAAACAATCACAATAATAAAAATAATGAGAATTATAATTAGAATCTTTTTTTGGGTTATTTGGGCTGTTTTTTGATTATTGATTTCAGAAACGTCAATCTTGTGCAAATAATCGATCGTTTCAATCTTTTTTTGACCTAATTTTTTTTCTTCTTCTATAAATTTTTGAAGGTGTATATTAGAAACACTCAAATTATTGGTTACTTTATAATTTTCTGCCAACAAATAATGTATTTCAGCTAATCTTTCAGAAGAAAGCGCTATTTTATTTTTGTTTTCTAAAATTTGCTCTAGAATTTCTATAGCCTTACTATTTTCATTTTGCAAAGTGTATAATTTTGACATATTAATCAAAATTAGGCGTGTCATTTCTAATATATTACTTTTTTCAGACAACTGTAATGCTTTATCAAATACTTCTTTTGCTTTAGGATAATTGTTTTTATAAATCAGTATAAGTCCTTGTTGATTTAAAAAGTGCATTTCGAATTCATCTAACTTACTCTTTTGTGACTCAACTATTCCCTTTTTTGTATAAATAAAAGCAGAATCTGGCTCGTTCAATTTCAAATAAGCTTTGGAAATACTAAGTTGAATGCCCAAAATAGTTTCTTTCTTAAAATCTTTTCTTTGAATCCCTTTTTTGAATATTTCTAAGGATTCTTTGTATTTGCCTATCTCATAGGTTATATTCCCTTTTTTTATTATTATATAATCGTAAGTATAAGTATCGTTCGTTTTTTTAGCCAAATCCAAACATTCATTGTACAATGAGAGAGCACCATCAAAATCAAACTCACTAAATAAATAATTAGATTTATTTACTTTATAATAAAGTACCGTTTTATCATCATTTATTTGATTCGCTTTTTGTATTGCTTTATCATAATAATAAAAAGCACTATCTTTTTGAGAAATTGTACCACATAAATTAGCTAAATAAAAATAGGCTTTGCTTTCGTATCCGTCATTTTTTTCTTGTTTAGC
>NZ_JANOQD010000095.1:0-10644 GCF_031422135.1 Flavobacterium sp.
TGGATGAAAAAATTAAGCAATTATTCCAATCAAAAAGCCTTTATATCAAAGGATGACGAGATAAAAAAACTCAAAGAACGAATCGAAGATTTAGAAGGTATAAAAGAATTTCAACAAGAATTAATTGTTGAATTTGAGAAATTATATTCATAAACTATTATTTATATTAATTATATAAATCATAAATCTTATTTATGATTTAGTAATGAATAAATTCATGGTTTTCGTGTCAGTTTTTACGCTTGCTGGTAACGTTCCCGGGCTTGGTGAAGGTGGCGATTTTTATGAATAATTTTCATGCGAAGTATAAATTTTCTTTAACCACAAAACTGTCTGCGTAGCAATGAACCGCCACTTTTGCTAAGCCCGTGTTAGCGGTTCGTTATTTTGTCTTTTCTTTTAATTTCTCGATTACTTTTTTCTTAAATTCTTCTTCGTCTAACTTCAAGTCTTCACGGTCGTATAGTTCAAAATGTCTCATGTCCTTTTGTTCACTTGAAAGTTTATAGGCAAATGAAATTTTTCTCATTGTCGATGCTGAAGCACACAAATTTCTATGCTTTATTTTTCTTGAAAGTCTATATTTTTTGTCTGTAAGTTTTACTTTTCCTTTATGAAGTTCGATTTTTATGCTGTCGTTCTTTTGGTTAAATTCATTCAGGCTGTCTAAAGGAATTGTTAACTGTCTAAGTTCTGCATAAGACAACGAATACCAATGATTAAATAATTCGTATCTCACGTTTTTATTGTCCACTGTAATCACAACGTCAAGATGTCCTGGAAAAAATTTAGAGCCTTTTCTAGAAGTATAAGTGTCTTGCGAATAACTAGTAAGTTGTATAAGTGTCAGAAATATTATTGTCAGTTTAAATTTCATTCGATGTCGTGTTTTATAATGACCGCTAACGTTCTCGCGCTACAAGCAGTTTGGGACTAAATTAGCCTAAACTTTCGGTTTTGCCAAATCTTTCTGATATAAAACCAACTTCAAATTAAGCCTAAAACCCAAATTGCTTGTAGCGTGTGTTGGTGGCTGGGCTTATTTGCACTCACTTATATTCAGTTTTTTGTAGTCTAAATATCGTTTTAGTTTTTCGTTTTCTAAAGATTTAATATAGTTTTCCATATATTGAAAATCAGGCTTATTTTCAGAGTTTACAGGAAGCAGAATTTTACTTTTTTTCATTCTCATTGGTCGCCATTTACGAGCATATTCAAAACAAACTCTTTGTTGTTCAATGGTTGTTATCAAGAATTTAGCTATGTATGGATTTAGATTTTCATTTTTTAAATACAACGGATTTACGTCGTGGCTACAAGTAAATTCTGAAACTTGGTAATAAGCATAACCAACAGAACCATTATTTGTTACAACAATACAATTCCCTTTGAAAAGTTTTTTGCTTAATGGTTCGTTTTTACCAAATCCGATTTTTGAATTATCTTCTATTTCAGATAATGTATAATACTCCGTAACTCCATTTTTATTTGCAGTTGCACCGAGAAAGGGAATTTTACCATTGCCAGAGGAAGTTGGTTTTTTATTATAAAAACCGTTTTTAATTTCAAAAATATCAGGAAATAAAAATTCTTTCCACTCAATATTATCGGTTAAAAAATCTTGTTTTATTTCGCTTTCCTTTCCAGTTACATACTTTTTATATTTTTCTAAAAATTCATTTTCCTTTTGCTTCATAAAGTTTTCCATAAAAACGTAATCAGGTTTTTTGTCGGAATTTATAGGAAGTAGAATTTTTTCTTTTTTAATTCGAGTATCATTTATCTCTCTGTTGAAACTGTACTTTTCATTCAGTCTTGTAACCATTGTCGCCAAAAAAAGATAAATATATTTATTAAAATTCGCATTGTCAAGCATAGTAACGTGGTCGCTTGCGACCACGTTAAATGGTTGAAAAAATGTCGAACCAACACTTCCGCTATTTGCTAATGTTAAACAGTTTTTAAATATTCTTACATTTTTATCATTGCCAATAAAAGCGTCAATTCCGTTGTTTAAAGCTGTGGAAGAAGTGTATGGTATGTTTCCCTCGATATGGTCATTTTTCTTGAGCCTTTTTCCTCTTTGAATAGAGTCAAAAACTGCTACTATTGAAAACTCTTTCCATTCTCTATTTGTCAATTCCATTATTCTGTTTTTTCGTTGGTAAACAAATATTCTCTATCCTGCATAATCATAGAAAATTCAAAAGTTAGAAAGTCGCCTATTGTTTTTGTAAAATCTGCAACAGTTGGAAATTCATCGTTGAAATAATAAAAAGAATGTAACCATTCATCTTCAGCTTCAATTGTTGTTTTTACACAAAATTTAGTTTCACTTTCAATACGGTTAAACCAAACATCCAGTAAATGCTGTTTTTTATCTATTGCTTCAATAGTTTCGACAAGTCCACGATGTTTTTGTACTTCAAAACCATCTTTATCGAAGTTTATAAATTTTACTTCTTTGTCTTTGTAGTGTGGAACTCCTGTTGTAAATATTGCAATACAAGGATTTGTACCAACTCCGTAAAAAGTATTTTTGTTCAGCGTTATTACTCCCTCTAAAGTATGATGTTTTAAAATGTTTTCTTTTATTGCCTGTTCTTCTTTTGTTTTGCCTATCATTGATGATTGAGGAACAATCACAATCGCTTTACCGTCTGCTACAATGGAATTGAGTAAATGCTCTGTAAAATTGATTTCGTATAAACTTGTATTGTTTTTACTTCCCATTGAGTAGGGTGGGTTCATCATTCCAACGGTGCAACCTCTTTCTTGCAACTGTGCAGGATTTTGCTTTAAAAAGTCTTCTTGTTCAAGATTACTTTTCCCATCTCCACGTAAAATCATATTGGTTGTAGCAATCGTAAACATATAAGGTTGTAACTCTAAACCGTGCAATTGATTCTTTCTAATTTGTCGGTGTTGTTCTGGATTGTCTGTCTTTTGCAACATATCGTGCATAGATGCAATTAGAAAACCAGCCGTTCCACAACAAGGGTCGAAAACCGAATCTGTCGGTTTTAATTCAGCTAAATCACAAAATAATTCGGTAATGTGTTTTGGAGTAAGTACAATTCCTAAATTTTGTCCGTCACCGCCCGAATATGACATAAATTCTCCATAAAATCTACCCAAATAATCTTCGGCAGAATGAATGTATTTTATGTTTTTGTAGATGTTTTCGTAAAGAAATTCCGTGTAATGTTTTAAAGGTGTTTTCTTTAAGTTCTCGTTAACTTCATTAATTGCTTTGGTGTCTTTGATTACCAAAAATTGGCTCAAAAGTTTGTCTTTTTTTACTTGTGGCGAAACATTGGCTCTCTTTAAATTTTTCTCAATGGCTTCATAAATTTTTTCGCCATCAGTTGTAGTTTGTTCGCCTGTAAGGCTTTCAATACTGAAACCTTTGTGCTCCATTTCACGCAATGCTAAAAGAATACCCGAAACTACAAGCGGTTTGTCTTTGTCTTGAATACTGCCATAATTACGTAAATCTTCGTGAAGATTTTTAGCATCTTTTAGTATTTCCTCCGTGGTTTTCTCTTCTGGGGTTTGCTCTTTTAGTATGTTTTTGGTGTAGTATTCGTCAATGTTTTTTTCGTTGAAAAGTGTAAACGTTTCAACGTCATCAAGAATTTTGTAACCGCCTCTTTCGTCAATAAAAATCGGAGTTATTTTGTGTCTTTTCTCGTTTCCAGAAACGCCAAAAGCAATGATTTTTTTGTAAGTTGTGTTTTGAGATAAATGTTTTCCGTAAAATAATGCACCATTTACAGCATAGTTTTTTACGCTTGTAACTTCGTTACAAATTACATCTTTTTCGTTGCGTTTTGTATGTTGAGAAACATCCGCTTTGTTTTCGATAACCAGCAAAAAGTCTTTTACAACTCCGCTGTATTCGGGAAAACCAACTTTTCCTGTTTTCGATTTTGATGCCGTTTTTAAAGCGTCATCAACTTCTTTTATGTTACTACCTTGTGGGTGTAAATCTATATTTGCCTCTTTGAGTAATTCATAAACCCAAAAATCCGTCAGTATTTCTTTTTTCGCCATTGTTGTCCGATTTACGGCAACAAGATTCTTCGTTTTCCCTTATTTCGTTAGGTTTCCCGTAGCCTTGCCACCAACGTCCCGTGGCTTGGCGTCAGTTGGGGATTTAGTTAGCCAAATGTATCGAATTAAGACCGAACTTCCAAGTACAAAACCAACTTTAAAGTTTGCCTCAAACCCCAATTGCGCCAAACCGCTGTTGGTGGCAGTTTTTTATACAATCATTGCTATATCGCCATTTTTTGCATTAACAACGCGTTCCACATAACCTTTGTAAAAAAACGGAATATTATCTTCAGTTCCATTTTCAAGTCTTCCCTTTACTTTTTCAAATGCTAAAAATGAAATTTCGAAATTTGGTTGACCTGTTACAAAAATTGGTTGATTAAGTTCGTCGTACCAATAATATTTTCCGCCATATGTATTTCTGGCAACTTCAAAAATATATGAGCCTGCTTGTGCAATCATATCGTTTTTCATTTCATCTTCCATTTCTCCGATATAATCAGAAAAATTATCAAGAAGTTCATCAAGTGCTATCAAACTTTTTTCAGAATAATCAAATGCACCGTTATATCTTTCATTAAATCCTTCTACAATTCTTTCAGCATTTGCTTTTGATTTCGTGATAAAATCATTTTGTAGATCATCAATTAAATTTTCTGAAGCTTTTCCTTGAATTTTGTTATTCTCCACTTCATTATTTTTCTTTTTAAAAAAACCAAATATTCCCATAATTTTTCATTTTGTTATTGTTTAATTACTAATTTTTTGTCAAAATTGCCACCAACGGTTTGCGGCTACCCGAAGGGCGGGACTTTTACCACAAAACTTGATTTGAAAAACTAATGTTTGATTAACCACAAAACTGTCTTTGAAACACGAAACCCCGCCTTTTGGGTAGGTGCTGTTATGCGGTCGGCTTTTTCTTTTTTTTACCAATTTTCATTTCTTAACCAAAGTCAATGAGATAAAGATTTACGCAAAATATCTTTGCACTGTAAATATAAACATAAATAAAATGAAGTCTTTAAAAGTTACATTATTAATATTGAGCTTAGCTCTCCTTTGTACAAATTTGTCGGCACAGCAAGTGAATACCTCCGATAGCCTTATCGCTATTTCGGAAATTCCTGAATTTGCTATTGCGTCAACTCAATCATTGGTATCTTTAAAACCACCAAATACCAATTTTACGCAATTTCCGTATTCAAGTAAGTTAAAAATTGATTTATCAAATCCTTCTCTTGAAAGTCAAAGGAGTTTGCTTTTGGGTCAATCCGATAATGGCTCTTCTAAAAAATACAATTTGAACTTACGGCTTGACGATGAAAAAAAGAATTTCTTTCTTGATAATAGAAGAAATAGATACTCATCTCTTTGGGCGTTTGCTTCTTTAAATTATGTGTATGCTGACTTAGTTGGCATTATGGATAAAAATATTTTGGTTCAATATCAAAATGGAGTAGTTAATGGTTTAAAGATAACACCACAGTTTTTAGCTCTTGGTGCAGCCTATATGCAGATACCATTGGTAAATGTGTTTTTACCTCAAGTCATAAAGAACGAAAGAACTTTAAGATGGGTACAAATTGCTTCAGGAGCATTTATGACTCTTGCCCAATCCGGAACGTTGTTCATAGGTAAGCCAACCCCATATTATGTGCTTTTTTCAATGCTTGAGATAGCCGCAACAACCTATATAACCATTGATGCAATTAAGTGGAAAGCAAAATCAAATAAAAAGAAAATATTAGTTGATTAATTATGAAAAATAAAAGCGATATTCTTAGCACACTTTGGATTTTTGTTACTTTAAATTACTTGTACTGCGATTTAATTGGATTAATGGACTCCTCGTTGCTCAAACAGTATTTGACAGGAAATGTTGAAGGCTTTAAAATAGACGAAAGTTTTTTATTGTATGCTGGGATTTTAATGGAAATTCCAATTGCTATGATTATACTCTCAAAAATTTTACAAAAAAATACAAATTGTTGGGCTAATATTATTGCAGGAAGTATTAAAACAATTGTAATGATTATGACACTTTTTGTTGGTAGTTTTACAAAGTATTATCTTTTTTTCGCTTGCATTGAAATATCTACAACTATTTTTATTGTCTGGTTTTCAATAGAATGGTTAAATCAAAAAGTGGATAGGGAACAAAGATAAAATCAACTTTTGTTTTGTAGTTTTTTTCTTATTCTGCTTAATGATTCTGGCTTTACTCCAATGTAAGTAGCAATGTCATACTGTGGTACTCTTTGAAAAATATCAGGTCTTGATTTCAATAGTTTTAAATATCGTTCTTCTGGTTTGTCAGTAATGAAAGAAGTTAATAAATTTTGCTGTTCCATAAAAACAGTTTCCATAATTTGACGAGAAGTTGTTTCAAAGCGAGGATATTGTTTAAATATTTCTTGTGCTTTTTGCTCATCTCCAATAACTACAGTTGTATCTTCCATACAAACTAAATTATATTTTGATTCAGTTTTTCCTTCAAAATTTTCTAATGAAATTATCCATTGCTCTTCTGTATAAAAATTTGTGGTGATGTCGTTTCCGCCAAGTATTTTAAATTGTCGGACGCACCCGTTAATTATGAAGTAGGTGTCATTAGTAAATTGACCTTCTTTGACTAAGTAGTCATTTTTGCCGAAATTTTTAACCACCATACTTTCAGCCAACACTTTTGTTTCGTCTGTTGTCAAGTTGGTGATTTTTAAAAAATAATCTATTAATCTATTGTCCATAGTTGGTGTCGTCTTTTAAGCTGCCGCATAACGTCCCGCTACTACAGCGGGTTTGGGACTAAATTAAGCCCTATTTTCGGATTTGCCAAATCATCCCAAATACAAAACCATTTCTCCATTAAGCCCAATGCCCAAATCCGTTGTAGTAGCTGTTGGCGGTTCGGTTCTTTGATTATGTAATTACGTGTGTTTTAAAATTTGGCTTTAGGTTTTTAACTCAGTTTGGCTATTTTCGCTTAATATTGTATTATGCTTTATTAAGTATCACAAGTGATTTCGTCCCATTCTTGTTCTAAATAATTAACAAGCCAATTCAAAGCATATTGTCTTTCATAAACAATTCCAGAATTCACTTTATTCAATTCTATTCTATTTAATCTTGCATCTACACAGGCCCAATTTGTTCTGTAATAAAAATCAACATTATCTAAAATTTCGGATTTTGTTCTTATTTCAGTTATGCTATTTATAAAAATATTTGGATCAATATTTCCGTTAATTGGATATTTACTAGAAGGAATGTTATTTAAATCACATAGTTGGTTTGGAAATCCCAAATCATCAACAATTTTTAAAGCCCACATTAAAGTCCAAATTCCTTCACACTTCCAAGTTTCTTGATTTTTCTTTTCTTCTGTGGGGTTTTTTAAGAATTCTTTTTCGTTTGGTGTTGTTTCATCCCACAATTCATACTTTTTTAGATAATCAATTGCTTCTTGCCCAGTCATTCCATTAAACGCTACTGAATTAGTAACTGCTAAAACAGTTACTCTTTTTGCTATTTCTTTTGGTTTTCGTAATTCAGTATCTTCTTCTGTTTCAACATTTGGCAAATTGAAATTTATTTTTATTCCTTTGTTCTTAAGGATTTTTTCTGTTTTTTCTTTCCGAGTTAATTCTTTTTTGTTTTTAAATATTCCAAACATATTGGTTTCAGTTTTTTGTTTTTGACATCCACTTAGAATTACAATTACTAATATTAAAAAGATTTGTTTCATTTTTACGTTTTTCTTTCTAAAAAGATTACTCAACTAAGTCAATTCGGACTTTGAGTTTCTACTTTTTTAATTGTTTTACCTGCTTCAGTTCTGCACGAACTGACCGCCAACGTTCTCGCGCTACAAGCAGTTTGGGACTAAAATAAGCTCTATTTTCGGATTTGCCAAATCTTCCAAATACAAGACCATTTTTCCATTAAGCCAAATACCCAAATTGCTTGTAGCGTGTGTTAGCGGTTGTTTTATTTTCAGTCAAAGCCATATCTCAAAACCATGTCCGAATTTACATTTCGTTTTCTAATTTGAGCAGGTTTCCATTCTTTTGTTTTAATAATTCTTTTCAATTCGTTTTCAAAATACTTCTCAAGTTTATGATTTGATTTAGTGTCAAATATAAATCCAAAATGTGTGATTTTTGCTTTTCCATCTTTATCCACAAAGAAAGACACATTTACGAATGATGAAACATCATAATTTGGTCTTTTTATGTAACCTTTAGGGTAAATAATTGCATCGTCAATCTCTTTTTGCATTACTTCACTATATTCATCTTCGCTATCATCTTTGTCATTTGGATAATTTGGTCTTACATCACATTCACCATAATACATTGTGTCATTAATATGCTTATTTAAGTATTTTTCATCTGCTACATTTAGTAATGAGTCGACAAATTTTTCTCCGTATTTTTGATTGATATTTTCTTTCATTAATTTACAATAGCAATGTTCTGTTTGATTTTCATAAACAATGCAAGATGAACCTTCATTTCTAAATTCAAGATTGTTTTCTTTAAGAATTTCTATTAATTCTTTTTCGGAACGTAAGTAATGATTGTAAATATTTCCTGAATAATGACAATAAGTTAATTTACCGCTTTCTATTTCTTTTTCTGCTTCTGATATTTCTTTTAAGCAAGTTGTATCAGTATCTTTTACAGATTCAACAAAAGAGCTTTTTTGTTTACTTTCAAATCTACAAGAAACTAAAGCTACGCTTAAAAATATAAAAAAAAATATCTTCATGTATTCTGATGTTCTGGTGAGGAAAAATAACCGCTAACGTCTCGTGGCTTGCAGAAGTTGGGGATTTGGTTAACCTAAACTTCGATTAATCACTGGCCACAAAAGTACAAAACAATGTGTAAAGTCAAGACCAAAACCCCAATTTTTGCAAACCGCTGTTAGTGGCAGGTTATTTATTTATTCCAAATTCGTCGTTTCCACGAATTAAAATTTCTTTTGATTTTTTTATATTTTCTTCCGATTTGGTAATTAAATTTACAAAATATACATTCAATTTGTCTTCTTTATTTTCATAATTCTCAATAACAATTTTTAATATAAATTTTTCATCAACTATGAAACTATCATAATTTGCATTTACTATTTCATTGTCAATTTTAAAAATTGTTGAATTTTTTTTAAGGTTTGTATATTTCGCCTTCAAATTATTCAGTGATATGAATTTTGGATTATAATTGCTTTTAGTTTCAATTAATATTTTTCCGTAATATTTAACGTTATCAATTTCAATATCATTCTTTTCAACTTTAACAGAAGCAATCTCATTCGGATTTAAGATTTTTAAAACGCTTTCGTTAATTAGTTTACCATTTATAAAATATGCTGGGTTTTTATTATTTTCTTTTTTCTTTTTATAAACGACATTTATAATCGTATCGTTTTCTGAACTGATTTCAGTATTTATAATTTTCAATCCATTAACTTTTTCAGACTTCACTTGTCCAAAGCAATTAATTGCAATAAATAATGTTGTAGTAAATAATGTCTTTTTCATAATATCTGTTTTTTGTGCGATTTTTTTTTAACTTGCCACTAACGTGTCGCGGCTACATTTCAGTTGCGACTTTGGAACGCTTTGCGTTCCATTACTAGAAAACGAAGTTATGAAAAATATTGTTTCCATTAGCAACAGACGAGCAATTGAATGTAACCGCTGTTAGCAAACGTAGTTTTATTTACAATATGCTATTCCATAAGTTGTAACTTGTCCAAAAATAGAATCATTTAAATTATATTTTTGAATTAATTTTTCTCGTTCCGCTTTTCTAATACTTTCCACATATTCAGTATGTTTTGCTCCGAAATCAGGATACTTTGCATCAGCTGTGTGAATGCTTTCTAATTCCATTCTTCCAAGTTCTTTATAGAATGAACATAAGTCTAAATTTCTATCGTTTAGATATTTTTTCAAATTTTCATAGGCAATCTCGCTTTCGTCTTTTATATTGTCATTTAACCCAGAAAGACTATTCATTTTTAAGTTATTGAAACTTATTGTTGGTTCTGTACTTGTTAATGATTTTGAAAGCATACAAATCCATTCACTTTTATCATTAGCAGCTTCAACCGATGTAAATAAATATACATTTACAACTGTTGGCGCATCAAAGTTATCAAACAAATCTTTGTTTTTGTTTTTCTCATAAACTTCAAGTACAATATTTTTTAAAGTTTCTTCTTTGTAAACAGTATCGTTATAAACTACATATTCGATAAGTAGAGCTTTACCAGAAGTTTCTTTTTTTTCTTCTTTTAATACTTCGTATTTTGTTGTTGTTTTATTACAACTTATAAATAGTAAAATTGCAAATAGTGTTAATCCAAAGTTTGTTACTTTTTTCATTTGAAAGTTTTATATGTTTTATTTTTGCGGTCGTCTACTATGTTTGCTAACGTCTCGTGGCTTGGCGTCAGTTGGGGATTTGATTAGCCAAATGTATAAATTAAAGACCGAACTTCCAAGTACAAAACCAACTTTAAAGTTCGCCTCAAACCCCAATTGCGCCAAACCGCTGTTAGCGGTTCGGTTGT
>NZ_JANOQD010000096.1:0-56992 GCF_031422135.1 Flavobacterium sp.
ATCAAGTCCTGTAAATGAACTTGATAGAGCATTTTTGGCGTGAGTTCTTTTCTTCGTTGCATAGAATAAAAATACAATTTTATATGCTTTTTTGCAAGTTTTTTTTGATATATTTGATGTTGTGCAACAAGCACAGCGGTTACACGAGATTTGGGTTTTAGTCATTAACTGAAAGTCGGTTTTGTGTTTGAAAGCTCAGTCATTAATCGACAGTTAAGGTGTGCTTTTTCCCAAACCTCGTGTAGCTGCGAAACGTTAGCGGTAATGCCCTTGAAGCAATAATTAAATTTAAATGATTGCCAGAGGGTCACAACATATTGCAAAGGATTTTGAAGCGCCACAATAACAATTCATAAATTTGATATTTTTTACGATTATAAGTCTTTGATTTGAATTGCGAAAATTATACTAACTTTGCACAAAAATAAGAATATTATATTATCATGAAATCACTAGAAAAAAAAGGTTTATTTACAGGAATTATTGAGCAAGACGACAAAGGAAACTTCTTTTGCGGAGAATACTTATTAGATTATAAAACGGTAACTTCCAACTTTAAAATTGGGGACAAAATTACCTTAAAAACAGCTATTGAAAACCCAAGTGATATTTCGTATGATGCGTATCCTAAAAAATCAAAGAATTTTGCTATGTTTAATTTGAAGCCGGATCATAATTAGTCCAGAGTTTCAAAGTCAAAAATTTTCATACTTTGAAACTCTGAAACTAAAAGTTACAATTTCCCAATATAACTTCCATAAATATCTTTAAATTGGTAGCCATTCTCAAAACGGTCTTTACTCAATTTGTCATATTCAACAAGAGCCCAAAGGATAAATTCCTTCATAAAATAGCTATCGTCTTTAGGTAGATCGGATTGGTATTTTTGAATTAAATTCTCAAGAGGTTTTATATCATCCAAAACCGCTTTGTATTCTTCATCTGAACAATCATCCAATAATTTAAAACCACTTTCGGTAAAAAACCACTCAACTAATTCAGAATATTCTGTTATAGCATCTGCACGTTCTAACTTCTCAATTTTAGGAAAATAGGCTGGAAAAAAAGTATGAATGGCATCGCCAATTAAATGTTGTGCTACGATGGCTGCTCCCTCCTGCTCTCCTTCGTAAACCAATTCAACTTTTCCTGTGATAGAAGGAATAATTCCCATAAAATCTGACAATCGCAACACGGTTTTATCAACGCCAGATTTTAAAGCACGACGCTCAGCGGTGCTTAATAAATTTTCGTAAGCCGTAATGCTTAATCGAGCAGAAACACCACTTTTGTTGTCAATGTATTCGCTTTCACGAGCCTCAAAACTAATTTGTTCTAATAAATCTTTGGCTAGATTAGGTACATAAACCAAATCTGATTGGGCTTTGTCTAGTTTTGATTCTTGGTGTGTTATCGTTCTTGCAATTTCAATTGTATCTGGATAATGCGTTAAAATTTGAGATCCAATTCTGTCTTTTAACGGAGTTACAATACTTCCACGATTGGTATAATCTTCTGGATTTGCTGTAAACACAAATTGCATATCAAGTGGCATTCTCAATTTGAAACCACGAATTTGAATATCGCCTTCTTGCAAAATATTGAATAATGATACTTGAATTCTTGCTTGTAAATCAGGTAATTCATTAATCACAAATATGCAACGATTGGCACGTGGAATCATTCCGAAGTGAATTACACGTTCGTCCGCATAAGATAATTTTAGGTTCGATGCTTTTATAGGATCAACATCACCAATCAAATCGGCAACCGTAACATCTGGCGTGGCTAGTTTTTCAAAAAAACGTTCGCTTCTGTGCATCCAAGAAATTGGTGTGGCATCGGCTTTTTCGGCAATTAAATCTTTGGCAAAACGAGAAATCGGATTCAGTGGATCATCATTTATTTCTGAACCTGCTACAACTGGGATATATTCATCTAACAATTCAATCATTTTGCGCGCCAACCTTGTTTTGGCTTGACCACGAAGTCCTAACAAATTGATATTGTGACGCGAAAGAATCGCGCGTTCCAATTCAGGAATAACGGTATTTTCAAACCCGTGAACACCTTCAAAAACTGGTTGTCCCGATTTTATTTTTTCACGCAAATTATTTCGTAATTCATCTTTAATGGGTTGGCTTTTATATCCTGATGCTTTTAATTCGCCTAATGTTTTTATGTTATTCATTTTTTTTAATCTATTATCTATTTGTCAATTATCTATTTTATCTTTTTCTTTCTATTGGTTTCATAATCTTCAAAAATCATTTCACCTAAACCTTTCAATCCAGTATAAAATGCTTTTCCTTGATTGGCTTCGGTAAACCGATTGACAAATTTCTGCAAATAAGGATCGTTGGCAATCATAAAAGTGGTAATCGGAATATGCAATTTTCGAGCCTGTTGCGCTTGGTTGTAGCATTTATCCACAATATATTCGTCGAGACCATTGCTATTCATATAATAATCACCATTTTTCTCACGAACGCAACTTGGTTTCCCATCGGTAATCATAAAAATTTGCTTGTTGGTATTGCGTTTTCTGCGAAGTAAGTCCATCGCCAATTGTAAACCAGCAACAGTATTCGTGTGATACGGACCCACTTTTAAATAAGGCAGATCTCGAATGGGAATGGTCCAAGCATCGTTACCAAAAACCAAAATATCTAGAGTGTCTTTCGGATAACGAGTGGTAATTAATTCTGCCAATGCCATCGCTACTTTTTTGGCAGGCGTAATGCGGTCTTCTCCATAAAGAATCATACTATGAGAAATATCAATCATTAAAACGGTACTCATTTGTGCTTTGAACTGGGTTTCTTCGACCACTAAATCTTGTTCGGTAAGCATAAAATCATCAACTCCATTATTAATTTGGGCATTTTTAAGACTTTCGGTTAATGAAATTCTTTCCAAACCATCACCAAACTGAAATTCACGAAGTTCACCAGTATGCTCGTCTCCATTTCCAGCGTGTTTGGTTTTGTGATTTCCAGTGGCTGATTTTTTGATATTACCAAAAATTTGATCTAAAGCACTCTGCCGAATGGCTCTTTCGGTTTTGGCTGTAATTCCAATACCGCCAGAAGTGCCATCTTCTTTAAATTCTTCTCGGATATATCCTTTTTTCTTTAAATCTTCAATAAAATCATCAATGGTGTATTCTGGAGTGGTCAATTTATATTCTACATCCAGCTCGCGCAACCAGCTAATCGCTTCATCAAAATCGCCTGAGGTATGTGTGATTAACTCTTTAAAAATGCCAAAAAGTTTCTCAAAAGGCGATTGAAATGGTGCTTCATATTGCTTAAAATAAAATCCTTTTTTGTGTTCGTTATTCATAAAAATAAAAGTACTATTATTTCATCTTTAAAAATAAAAACGATTATTAATTTTTAGTTAAAAGAATTACTCGTCTTTAGACTCGTTGTGCTTTTTTATAATAGCTTTAAGTTGAGAAGCTCTTTCAATTTTGGCTTGTTTCACTTTGTCTTGCGCTTTGTGTAGCTTGTCGTTGTGTTTTTTGATGTTTTTTTCTGTATTTCTACTCATTAGATGTATTCTTTTTTAATTTCTTCCAATGTTTTATTGGTTGAGATTAGTTGATTGATAATTTTAAATCGTAAATCGTCTATATCACTATCAAAATATTTTGCCCAATTGGTCAATTCAAATAAATTTCTAATTTGTTTAATTCTTTTTGTAGTTTCTATTGATGTTCTCACAATAGTTTCAGTATTAAAATTAGGATTATTTTTGTGTTGGTACGTTACCGTTTTATCCTCAAAATTTGCTTCTATATAATACAACATATCAAAATTATTATCGGGATAAAAACTGTCCCATTTTGCAAAGCCTAATTTATATTTGCTACTAGTTTCTGGTTTCATTGCAATTAATCTCCATTTGCTATTGGCTAGTCGTCCCCAATGATTTGACAATCGATACATTCCCATTTCTGTATAATAATATTGACTTCCCGATTCGCTTTTATAACTTAATGTTAGGTTTTCTATTTCTTTTACGTCAAGTTCATTAAAAACACAAAACGTGTTTTTAAATGATTTGGCACTAGGCTTAAATTGATTTATTTTCAAATTCATTAGTAATATGATACAAATTTAGTTTAAAATAACATTTTTATACTTTTAATTAGTTACAAATTTATGATATAATTATAATCTAATGACTTTGAATAACTGATAAAAAAAACTAAGTTTGCAAAAAATAATTAATTTTAAAAAATGAAAAAAATAATTTTAATTGCTCTTACTGGATTGTTTATTTCTTGTAATAGCACATCTTACGAAGTAACAGGAGAAATAAAAGGAATTGCAGATGGAACAAAAGTTTTTCTTGAAAAACAAGATCCAAAAACAGGTGTCGTTGCTATTGATACAGTAAAAGTACTTAAAGGTAAATTTACTTTTGAAGGAGAAAGCAAAGAACCTGAAATTCACTTGATTCAAGTAGAAAACACTCAAGGTAAAATCCCTTTTGTACTTGAAAACGGTAACATTACTGTTGTAATTAATAAAGATAGTATCACTAAAGCTAAATTATCTGGAACTTACAACAACGATGAGTTGAATGTTTACAATACTGGAATGATGAAAATTCAAAAGAAAATGATGGCTTTTCAAAATGCTAATATGGCAGTAATGCAAGCAGCTAGTCAAAAGCAAGATACAGTAACTATGAATAAGCTTAGAAAAGAATATTCTAAGTTTCAAGAAGAATTTTCAGAAGGAAATTACAAGTATATTGAGAAAAGTCCAAAATCATTTATTTCTGTTTTATTAATTCAAGCTATGTTTGGAGAAATGGAACCTAAATTTGATAAAATCAAAAAGTATTATGATGCTTTAGATTCTAGTGTAAAAGAAACTAAGCCAGGAAAAGAGATTAAAACAAATCTTGACAAAATAAATACAGTAGCTGTTGGACAAAAAGCTCCAGAATTTTCAGCTAAAAATCCAGAAGGAAAAATGGTTTCGCTTAAAGAGTCTTTAGGCAAAGTAACTATTATTGACTTTTGGGCATCTTGGTGTGCTCCATGTAGAAAAGAAAACCCAAATGTAGTTGCTTTATACAACGAGTTTCACGCTAAAGGTTTAAACATTATTGGTGTTTCACTTGACAGAGCTGGTGAAGAAGCAAAATGGAAAGAGGCCATTGCTAAAGACCAATTAACTTGGACACAAGTTTCCAACTTAAAATTTTGGGAAGAGCCTATTGCTATACAATATAGTGTAAAAAGTATTCCTGCATTATTTGTTCTTGATGCTTCAGGAAAAATTGTAGCAAAAGACCTTCGTGGTGCAGAATTAAAAGCTAAAATAGCGGAGTTATTAGCTAAATAGTTGCTTTAAAAGTACTTTAAAAAAATCTCCTATAAATAGGGAGATTTTTTTATTTAGTTAAAGAACAAAGACTTACAAAAAATAGCTAAATATTCTTTATTTTTTGTTTGAAAACAGAAAAAACAATTTTATATTTGCAACCGCTTTCGGGGAGATACTCAAGCGGCCAACGAGGGCAGACTGTAAATCTGCTGTGTAAACTTCGCAGGTTCGAATCCTGCTCTCCCCACAAAAAAAACCATTCTATAAAAAGAATGGTTTTTTTTTGAATATACTATTTTGGTTTTAGTCTAAAGAAAAACTAACAGTAACATTTGCCACAATAGCAATTTCTCCTACGGCTAGGGTTTCTCTTGGGGCACTTTCTGCCATATCCATCGATTTCATTTGTGCATACATAGGTTGTGGATAAAATGTTTGAGAATTATCTGAAATCAGAATCGCTTTTCCCACTTTTTGACCTAAAACCGAAACATAATCCTCGGCTTTAAGTTTGGCTTCTTTCATAGCTAGTTTTCTTGCTTCAGACTGTAACGCAACCATTTTACTAGATTTAAATTCTACAGAATTAATTTGATTGACTCCTGCATTGACCATTCCTTCCATAAGTGCATCATATTTAGACAGATCTTTAAGATTTATTTCAATAGATTGCGTTGCAATAAAACTATGTTTTTTAGTTTCATAATCGTATTGTGTATTCAAGGATACACGATGGGTTTTGAAATCGGTAGTTGGAATCTTAGATTTTTTGATAAAATTTAAAACAGCTTCGATTTTTTCATCGTTTAACTTTTTTACTTCAGTAGAATTTTTACCTTTAGTTTCTACAGAAACAGTAATACACGATAAATCAGGTGCTGTAAAAACTTTTCCCTCACCTGATACATTAATCATAGGTGTAACTACTTTACTTTCTTGAGCTTCTGACATCATTGTGATTAAACTGATTAAAATTAATACTAGATTTTTCATATTTTTAGATTTAATATTTAAATACATATTACAAATGATATGCCAATTATAATTTTCCAGTTTTAGCTAATCCAAACAACAATACAATAGGAATGGCAAGCAAAACGACCATAAGGGTATTTTCGGTTAACATTTCAGGTTCTTTAATTAATGTGATTAAATAACCTCCTATTGCGCCACCAAAATGAGCGGTATGACCAATGTTGTCACTCTTGGATTTCATTCCATAAATGGAATACAACAAATAACCTATACCGAAAACATAAGCAGGAATTGGGATTGGAATAAAATAAAGATACAAACTCATATCAGGATCTAATAATATTGCCGCATATAAAATACCTGTTACTGCTCCAGATGCTCCAATGGCTCGATAATTATAATCGTCTTTATGAAAAATTAATGTGAGCAAACTACCGCAAACTAAACTCCCAAAATAGATTAATAAAAATGATACGTCTCCTAAATATGAAAGTACAACTGGAGCAAATGCAAAAAGTGTAAACATATTAAAAAACAAATGTCCAATATCAGCATGCAAAAAACCTGAAGTAAGCATTCGCAATTGTTCACCTGCACGAATACTGCCAATATGAAATTCGTATTTTCTAAAAAAAGAAGTGTCGTTAAACCCCGTAAAACTAAAAATTACATTGGCAGCAATAATGGAAATCAGAAAAGTATTCATAAATAATAATTAAAAAAGTAAATATACTAAAATCAACTTGATTAAAAATGGCAAAATAAAGTATATTTGTTCAAAATTTAGTAAATGCAGTTTCTAATATATCTTATCATCTATCCTATTCTCTGGATAATTTCTATACTTCCATTCCGAGTATTGTATGTTTTTTCAGATTTTGTTTATTTTATGACATACCATATTATCAGGTATCGTAAAAAAACGGTTCGTGAAAATCTAAAATTAGCATTACCAAATCTTTCCGAAAAAGAACATCTTGTTATAGAAAAAAAATTCTATAGTCATATGTGTGATATGTTTTTAGAAATGATTAAAACAATGAGCATTTCTGAAGAAGAAATGGACAAACGATTTGAATTTACCAATCTAGGATTATTCAAAGAATTAGAATCGCAACAGAAAAGCATTTCCATAATGTGTGGTCACTACGCCAGTTATGAATGGGTTCTTTCCTTAAACAAGTACATTAATTTTGAAGGATTTGCCATATACAAAAGATTGGCAAATCCCTATTTTGACAAATTAGTTCGGGACATTAGATCCAAATTTAAAGCTACATTAATTACCACCAAAGAAACCATTCCTACTATTGAATCTAATTACAAAATTGGGAAATTAGGCGCCTTTGGTTTTGCTAGCGATCAATCACCAAAAGTTTTCCCAAGTACCTATTGGAGTAAATTTATGGGAATTGAAACGCCAATTCATACAGGTGCAGAAAGTTTAGCAAAGAAATTTGATATGAATATAATATTCCTGCGAACCAAAAAGATAAAAAGAGGGTATTATCAAGCTAGTTTTGAATTACTAGCTGAAGACCCAAAAAATGTTCCAGATTTTGAAATTACAGAAACGTTTTTAAGACTTTTAGAAAAACAAATTTACGAGCAACCAGAATATTATTTGTGGACACACAAACGGTGGAAACACAAAAAATAAGCATCACATTTTTTCAATCCAAAATATATAATGGCACGATTTAAAGAAAATGATTTACCAAAATCAAAAATAAATACCAGTACACTCCGAAAATCAATTTTAATATTCAAATATGCTGGGCATCACAAATGGAAATTTTATGTAGGATTGCTATTTCTTTTACTTACAGGTGGAACTGCGCTTGCTTTTCCTAAATTAATGGGAATGCTCATAGATTGTGTCAAAAACAATAATGCAACTGATGCAAATACTATAGCATTGGGTTTGGGAGCAATTCTATTTTTGCAATCTATATTCTCGTTTTTTAGAATATCCTTGTTTGTAAATTATACCGAAAACACTTTGGCTAATTTACGATTGTCGTTGTATACGAATTTAATCAAATTACCAATGGATTTTTTTGCACAAAAAAGCGTTGGAGAACTCAACAGTAGAATAAGTACTGATATTACACAAATTCAAGACACTCTAACAACGACCATTGCTGAATTTCTACGTCAATTTATCCTGATAATAGGGAGTTTCATATTGCTAGCAATGATCAATATAAAACTAACTTTAATGATGCTTGCCGTTGTACCACTAGTTGGAGTTGCAGCAGTAGTTTTTGGTAAATTTATCAGAAAATATGCCAAAAAAGTTCAAGATCAAGTGGCTGAAAGTCAAAGCGTTGTAGTGGAGTCTATTCAAGGAATAAGCAATGTAAAAGCTTTTGCTAACGAATGGTACGAAATTGCTCGATATAAAAACAAAATCCAAGAAGTGGCAAAAGTGGCTATCAAAGGCGGAAATTTTCGAGGTTATTTTGCCTCCTTCATTATTTTTTGTTTGTTTGGCACCATCGTTTTAGTAGTTTGGTATGGAGTAACATTGAGTATTGCTGGTGAAATGACCGTTGGAGACTTAATTTCCTTTGTTTTATACTCGACTTATGTAGGTGCTTCATCAGGCGGAATTGCCGAATTATATACTCAAATTCAAAAAGCTGTGGGTGCCACAGAACGTGTTTTTGAATTGCTTCGGGAAACACCAGAAAAAATAAGCGACCATCAAAATACTACTATTGAAAAAGTACAAGGTATTGTCGAATTCAATAATGTAGCATTTACTTACCCATCTCGAAAGGAAATTCAAGTTTTAAAAAATGTGAATTTTAAAGCTAATTTTGGTCAAAAAATAGCTATTGTGGGACCAAGTGGTGCAGGAAAATCGACAATATCCTCTTTACTACTTCGTTTTTATGATATTGAAAGTGGCACCATTCTTATTGACAATAAAAACATTTACGACTATGATTTAGAAAAACTTCGGGGCAATATGAGTATTGTGCCACAAGATGTCATTCTGTTTGGTGGAAGTATCAGAGAAAACATCGCTTACGGAAAACCTGATGCGACATTTGAGGAAATTTTTAACGCTGCTAAGCAAGCTAATGCTTTTAACTTTATTGATGGTTTTCCAGAAAAATTTGAAACAATGGTTGGAGAGCGAGGCATCAAATTATCAGGTGGTCAACGACAACGAATTGCTATTGCTAGAGCATTACTCAAAAACCCAAGTATTTTGATTCTTGACGAGGCAACCTCATCCTTAGATAGCGAAAGCGAAAAACTAGTTCAAGAAGCTTTAGAAACACTTATGGAAGGCAGAACGAGTATTATTATAGCCCACAGATTATCGACTATTAGAAATGCAGATCAAATATTGGTTCTTGACAAGGGCATAATTGCAGAACAAGGAACCCATCAAGAATTACTTGAAGTTGACAACGGAATTTATAAAAATTTAAGTAATTTACAGTTTGTAGATTTTTAGAAACTACTATTTGAGTGAGAAGTACAATGATAAAATAAAGTTCTTTTTAGAATACATTCTTAAAAATACAATTTATGAAACTACCTAAAAACAAATAACTCCAGATTTCTCTGGAGTTATTTGTTTTAAATATAAAATAATCTTATCTATTTTATATATTCTATTTTTTGAGCTTCTTCAGCATTAATACTATCAAAAAAACCTTGTGCATTCATCCATTCGTCACTAAAAACTTTACTCATATAACGAGAACCGTGATCTGGAAAAATAGCAATTACATTACTGTTTTCATCAAACTCTCCTTCTTCCGCATATTGTTTTATGGCTTGCATTACAGCTCCAGAGGTATATCCTACGAAAAGACCTTCCGTTTTAGCAATACTTCTAGTCATGTGTGCGCTTTCCTCATCGGTTACTTTCACATACTTGTCAATCAAATCAAAATCAGTTGCTGATGGAATTAAGTTCTTACCTAAACCTTCTATTCTGTATGGATAAATTTCATTATTGTCAAATTCTTTGGTTTCATGGTATTTTTTTAATACCGAACCATAAGCATCCACCGCTAAAATTCTAATATTTGGATTTTTCTCTTTTAAAAATTTTGCAGTACCTGATAATGTTCCACCCGTTCCAGTACAAGCCACTAAATGTGTAATTTTTCCTGAAGTTTGCTCCCATATTTCAGGACCTGTGGTTTTGTAATGCGCTTCGATATTCAAATAATTGAAATATTGATTGATATATACTGAACCTTTGGTTTCTTCGTGCAAGCGTTTGGCTACGTTATAATAGGAACGTTCATCATCCGCAGAAACGTGGGCTGGACAAACATATACTTTGGCACCCATTGTGCGTAACATATCAATTTTATCAGCTGATGATTTAGAACTAACGGCGAGTATGCAATCGTATCCTTTAATAATACTAACCATTGCTAAACTAAATCCTGTATTTCCAGATGTAGTTTCAATAATGGTATCGCCAGGCTTTAAAATCCCACGCTTTTCTGCTTCTTCAATAATGTATAATGCAATTCTGTCTTTGGTAGAATGTCCTGGATTGAACGCTTCTACTTTTGCATAAAAATTACCGACTAAATCTTCGGTAATTTTATTGATTTTAATAAGTGGTGTATTACCTATTAACTCTAAAACATTATTGTAAGCTTTTATATCTTCTTTCATATAATTTTTTAATCGAGGCGTTGTATTTAATCTATGCAATCAAAAACCTTGCAAATCTATAAAAAATTTTTTAATTATTTTTTGATTCCTTCTAAATCTAGTAAAAAAGAAAATTCCTTAGCTACTTCTTTTAGTGCTTCAAATCGCCCTGAAGCCCCGCCGTGTCCAGCGTCCATATTAGTATGAAGGTATAATAAATTAGTGTCTTTTTTTAACGTTCTTAGTTTGGCAACCCATTTTGCAGGCTCCCAATATTGCACTTGTGAATCGTGAAGCCCAGTGGTTACTAGCATATTTGGATATTTTTGAGCTACAACATTATCATAAGGCGAATACGATTTCATATAATCATACGATTCTTTTTCATTAGGATTCCCCCATTCGTCGTATTCTCCTGTGGTTAACGGAATAGAATCGTCAAGCATTGTTGTAATCACATCTACAAAAGGCACTTGTGCAATTACACCATGGTATAATTCTGGTGCCATATTTATAATAGCACCCATTAGCAATCCGCCAGCAGAACCACCTTCAGCATACAAATGTTTGGCTGATGTATATTTCTCTGCTATTAAAAACTTGGAACAATCTACAAAATCGGTAAATGTATTTTTCTTTTTTAATAATTTTCCATTTTCATACCAAGGTCTTCCTAAATCTTCGCCTCCACGAATGTGAGCAATTGCGAAGATAAATCCACGATCCAACAAACTCAATCGAGTGGATGAAAACGTACAATCCATAGAATAACCATAGGAACCATAAGCATATTGCAATAATGGGTTTTCCCCATCAAGCTTTACTCCTATTTTATATACTAGTGAAATTGGTACTTTTGTTCCGTCTTGAGCCGTTGCCCAAATTCTTTTTTCTTGATAATTTTTTTTATCAAATTTCCCACCTAGAACCTGTTGTTCTTTTTTGACTTCTTTGGTTTTGGTTTTCATATTAAAATCAATTACCGAAGAAGGCGTTGTAAGAGACTGATAACCATAACGAAGAACATCAGTGTCAAAATCAACATTAGTAGATGTAAAGGCAGAGTAGGTTTCGCTCTCGAATGGCAAATAATATTCGTCCGTTCCAGACCAAGGCATAATACGAAGTTTTGTCAAACCGTTTTCACGTTCTTCTATTACCAAAAAATCTTTAAAAATCTCGATATCTTCTAACAAAACGGCTTCGCGATGTGCAATTACATCTTTCCAGTTTTCTTTTAATGTCGCTGTTTCAGAAGTTTTCATTAATTTGAAATTGGTTGCTTTGTCTATATTAGTCATCACATAAAAGCTATCGCCAAAATGTGAAATACTATACTCCAAACCACGAACACGAGGCTGAAAAATTTTAAAATCTTCGTCAGGAGTATCCGCATTTAGTATTTGATATTCTGTAGTTAAAGTACTTCCTGAACCAATAACCAAATATTTTTTTGATTTTTCTTTATAAACCGATGTGTTGAAAGTATCGTCTTTTTCGTGATAAACCAAAACATCTTTGGAAGCATCCGAGCCTAGTTTGTGTTTGTATATTTTATCAGAACGCAATGTTTTAGCATCTTGGTGTGTGTAAAAAATAGTTTTATTATCGTTGGCCCAAGTGGAACCACCACTTGTATTTTCAATTTTATCAGAAAGAATTTCTCCAGTTTCTAAATTTTTAATTTGAATAGTATAAATTCTTCTACTTACTAGATCTACAGCGAAAGTGACATATTTATTATCTGGACTTACACTCAAACCAGTCAATTGAAAATAAGAATGTCCTTTTGCCATTTCATTGCAATTAAACATTATTTCTTCTTTTGCTTCCAAGGTCCCTTTTTTTCGAGAATAAATAGGGTAATCCTGTCCTTTTTCAAAACGTGTGATGTAGTAATATCCATTATACAAATAAGGAACTGACTGATCGTCTTCTTTAATTCTGGATTTCATTTCTTCAAACAATGACTTTTGAAAATCTTTAGTTTCAGACGTCATTTCATTATAATATGTATTCTCTTTGTTTAGATAATCAATAACTTCAGGATTTTCACGATCATTCAACCAGTAGTAATTATCAGTTCGAATGTCTTTATGTTTTTCTAATGTATGCGGTTTTATAGTTGCCACAGGAGGCATAATTTTGTTAACCATTTTTTGAGCTTGAATTTTGTTGTTAGGAAGTGCAAAAATAACACAAACAATAAGTATTTTAAAAAAATATTTCATTTTAATTGATAATGATTTATAAATGGCAATTTAGTAATTTTGCAACTTAAATAAAATATAAATTATGGATTTAATGGCAATGATGGGTAAAATGAAAGAAACCCAACAAAAAATAGAAGATACAAAAAAACGTTTAGAAACTGTTTTAATTGATGAACAAAGCGCTGATGGATTATTTAAAGTTACCATAACGGCAAACAATACTTTTAAAAATATTACTGTTGATAATGCCTTACTAGAAGATAAAGAACAACTCGAAGATTATATTGTTACAATTATAAACAAAGCAATCGAAAAAGCTACTAGAGTGAACCAAACCGAATTAGATGCTGTCGCAAAAGTAGATATGCCTATGATTCCTGGTATGGAAGATATGTTTAAGTAAAAAATTACGAATTACGAATTATTGTTTTTATAATTCGTAATTTAAATTTGTAATTTCAAAAGTGCCTCCAAAACATAATCGTGCATTACTTCACGATAATCCAAATGAGTTACAATACGAAGTTTTCCGTGTCCCATATTACTGATAGAAATTCCTTTTTCGCTTAGTTTGTCAGTGATACTTTTTTCGTTTAAATACGGTTGTACCGAAAATATCAAAATATTAGTTTCCACAGGTTCTACAGAAGCAATCCAAGGTAAATTTTGTAAAACTTGACCTAGTTCTTTAGCGCGACGATGGTCGTCACCCAAACGAACCATATGATTGTCTAATGCATAAATTCCTGCGGCAGCAAGATAACCTGCTTGTCGCATTCCACCACCAAAAATCTTACGGATGCGTAAAGCTCTGTGAATCGTTTTTGCATCAGAAACTAAAACGGAACCTATTGGCGCTCCTAATCCTTTGGACAAACAAACCGAAATGGTATCAAACAATTCTCCAAATTGTGTTGGAGATTGCTTTTTTGCAACCAAAGCATTCCATAATCTAGCGCCATCAAGATGGTATTTTAAATTATTCTGGAGACACACTTGCTTTATTTCCTTCAAAGGTTCGATATCATAACAAGCACCACCGCCCTTGTTAGTTGTATTCTCGATACTAACCAAGCTGGTAAGTGGTGCGTGGTAAAATTCGGGGTCATTAATCGCATTTTTAACCAAATCGGCAGTTATCATACCACGAGTTCCATCGACCAAATTGCAAGAAACACCACTGTTGAATGATGCTCCACCACCTTCATAATGATAGATGTGTGAATATTTATCGCAAATTATTTGTTCTCCCGGATTGGTATGCAACTTGATTGCGGTTTGATTTGCCATAGTTCCCGATGGAAAAAACAAGGCGGATTCCATACCAAACATTAAAGCTATTTTCTGCTCCAAGGCATTAACCGTTGGGTCTTGTTTGTATACATCATCGCCTACTTTGGCATCAAACATTGCACTCAACATTTCTTGTGTTGGCTTAGTTACGGTGTCACTTATTAAATTGATTTGCATATATCGTATATAATTCTTACTTTTGATTTCTAATTTTACATTATTATTATTATTTCTAGCCCTGATAGAAGTGGAAATCCTTTAATTTTTTTCTTTAGAAAATTAAAGATTGAAACGGATAGCGGGAAATAGCTTCAAATAATTATCACAAAACTAAACAATTTTATGACAAATACCGAACAAATAAAAGGTATTGTGGAGCGTCTTGGTGCGTTGAGGAGGTATCTTTGACATTGATGCAAAACTTATTGAAATAACAAACGAGGAAGAAAAAACGTTTGCTCCTGATTTTTGGAATAAAGCTAAAGAGGCTGAAATACTGGTAAAAAACCTTCGCTCAAAGAAAAAATGGGTCGAAGATTATGAGAAAGCAGTCAATTTAAGTGACGAATTGCAACTGGCATACGAATTTTATCGGGAAGGGGAACTTTCTGTTGAGGAATTAGATGATTTGTATGACACAACTAACTTGCATATCGAAAACATTGAATTCAAAAATATGCTTTCAGACGAAGGTGATTCGTTGAGTGCAGTATTGCAAATTACAGCAGGAGCTGGCGGAACTGAAAGTTGTGACTGGGCGAGTATGCTGATGCGAATGTATATGATGTGGGCCGAAAAAAATGGCTACAAGCTCAAAGAACTCAACTATCAAGAAGGCGATGCGGCAGGAATCAAAACGGTGACACTTGAAATTGAAGGAGATTATTCGTTTGGGTACTTGAAAGGCGAAAATGGTGTACACAGATTGGTGCGGATTTCCCCTTTTGACAGCAATGCCAAGCGACATACTTCCTTTGCATCGGTTTATGTATATCCGTTAGTAGATGACACCATTGAGATAGAAATAAATCCTGCTGATATCGAAATTACAACAGCTAGATCAAGTGGTGCTGGTGGACAAAATGTAAATAAAGTAGAAACAAAAGTACAACTAGTACACAAACCAAGTGGCATCCAAATTCAATGTTCGGAAACCCGTTCTCAACATGACAATAGGAATCGTGCTATGCAAATGTTGCGTTCACAACTATACGAAATTGAACTAAAAAAGAAACTTGCACAGCGGGCTGATATTGAAGCTGGAAAAATGAAAATCGAATGGGGTTCGCAAATACGCAATTATGTAATGCAACCTTATAAACTGGTTAAAGATGTCCGAACAAGCTATGAAACTAGTGATGTGGATAGTGTTATGAACGGAAATATTGATGAATTTCTAAAAGCATTTTTGATGATGATGGGACAAAAAGAACAATAATTTATTTCCAATAGTGTGTTTGAATTCGCTATAAAAAATTAAACCTATATATCATGACAAATTATATTAAAAGATTTTATGACAAGGAAGTATGGAAGCAAGTAATACTACAAACTCCTTTTGTAGAAAAATATGAAATGTATGTATCTAATTATGGTAATGTAAAAAAAATAACAAAAAGTAACGGACAGACGGTAAATATGTTGCAAAACTTTACCGAAGGATATCCCTCAGTAAATATTGGAACAATGCTACCAATATCGGAAGCAGATCAGGTTTATTTTACAAAAATTAGAGAAAGTATCTTAAATTTAAAGAATGAGATTGTTTCACTAAACAATCAACTTTCAATTCTGACAGTTAAAGATGAGCTTCTAGAGGCTAGAATTGCTGAAAATGAAGCGTTACTAATAACCATTACTGAAAAATACAAAAAAACATACAAAAAACGAGAAACCAAACGCAGAAGAACTTTTGGATGTTTGGTACATCGAATAGTTGCCATTTATTTTTTAGAGAAACCTTCAGAAACGCATAATCTCGTTGCTCATTTAGATTATGATAAATTAAACAACCATCATTCCAATCTGAAATGGATGACAAGAGCAGAAAATACTGAACATCAGAAAAAAAGTCCGTATGTAATTAAAGCGAAAGCGAAAGTTTTAGTAAGTCCAACCCGAAGAACCAATACTAAACTAACTGAAAGTCAAGTGATGATTCTAAAAAAGCGAATGAATGAAGAAGTACCACTAAGCAAACTTGCCAAACGCTACAAAGTTACTGAAACGCAATTATTAAGAATAAAACGCGGAATAAACTGGGGCAAAGTTCCTGCTGCTTTATAAATTAAAAATTCATTCGTGATTTAACATTTTTTTTATATAAATACTTAGAATACAGTCTCTTACATTTTTAAGAGGCGGTATTTTAAGTATGAATAATCTGATAGCAAATGTTAAAGTTCTAAAAATTAAGCAATATTATTTATTTTATGATTTTTGCTGTTAAGTCAATGAAAATGGGAATTAATAATTTTTTAAAATTAAAATAATCGATTAAATACAATTATTAATCGATTAAATGCAAAATAAATTTGGTTTGTAATCTTTTTTACATAATATTTGCAGTGTTGAAATTATTTAACCAATAAAACTAAACCAATGATTACCAAATTTTTGCCATTACTTTTATTAGTCTTTATGTCTTTTACACCAAAAGCTGAAAGAAACGCTGTCTCATCTTCCTTTTTGAATACCGAAAGTGAAAATTTGTCTACTAAAATTGAGATTATTTATAATTCATTGAATGCAAATAAGTTTTCATTACCTCAAATAAATTGTTTTACAAAAGCAATGATTGGTTTTTACAATCTGAAAGAAAAAGGAGTTATCCTTAAAGACATTCTGACAGTTATTGATTTTAGTATGTCCTCCACTAAAAAGAGATTGTGGGTAATTGATTTGTCAACAAATACAATATTATACAATACTTTAGTTTCACACGGAATGAATTCTGGTGTTGAATATGCTACTAATTTCTCAAACACACAAAGTTCTAACAAAAGTAGTTTAGGATTCTATGCCACAGGAGAAACATATAATGGAAAACACGGATTGTCATTAAAACTTGATGGATTAGAAAGAGGTATTAATCATAATGCAAGAGCTAGAGCCGTTGTTATGCACGGTGCAGCATATTCGAATCCATCTATTATAAAATCACAAGGATATTTAGGCAGAAGCCAAGGATGTCCTGCAATTCCTGAAGCTTTCAAAAAAGAAATAATTAAAGTAATAAAAAATAAGTCTTGCTTGTTTATATTTCATCCTACAAAAACGTATGAAATAGCATCAAGAATAGTAAGCTAACAAATCTAAAATCTAAAAAAATGATTCACAATTTTATATTGTGAATCATTTTTTTTATATAATATCTATTGTTGCATTTTAAAATAATAATCCGCTGAATGTTTTCCGCTACCATAGAAAAGGAAGAATATACAAACTATTAAAAGTAATAAGGATAAAATTAAATTGCCAACATTCATTTCTCCAATAAAATTGATGGAAAAAGCGGCTAATAATATAGGTAATTGTGCCAAAATAGCCCAACGAGTTAACAAACCAAAAACAATCATTATGCCACCAACCATATGTCCCGCTACGATGTAATGCACAAAAATCATTCCGCCACCTAAACCTTTAATTGGTGCAATTAATTCGGTATAATACTGAGTATTAGTAATAAACGAAACACCTTTGGTAAATAAAAAAACACCTACAACAACACGAAGAATATCAAGCCATTGATAGGTATGAGCGTTTGCCCATTTATTCAAACTTTTTACTGTTTCCATAAATTTTGTTTTTTAAATTATACTACTAATTTACAAAAAAAATAAAAACAAAATATTCAATATCAATATTTTATAAAAAATTGATTCTTTAAAACTTTAATTTCATTGATAGATTTTATTTTCTCTTTTATTATATTCCAAGAATTGGTAGCATCTAATCGAAATTCTTTATCATTAATAAGAACATCAACAGGCATTTCGAAGTTTTTTTCATTGGTTTTCCAACGGTATTCAAAACATTTTTTACTTTTTCTAATTTCTAATTCAGGAATGTCTGCATATCGCAAATACTGATTGAAAACTGGAATCAAATTAATTCCTGATTCTTGACTAAAAAAAGCGGCAACGGTTTCTGTATCAATAATTTTATGACGATATGTTTCGGAATACTTCAATACTATTTTCCACCATTTTTCATCATCGTTAACAATGTGACGTATTGTGTTTAATAGCAATGCCCCTTTTGGGTACATATCACCACTCCCCTCTTTGTTCACATTATAAATTCCAATTATAGGTTTATCATTACTTACATTTGCTTGTAATCCATATGCATATTGCATTGCTTTTTCATAACCAAACTGACATTCAATAAAAACAATTTCAGTGTATTGTGTAAACCCTTCGTGAATCCACATATCTGCTATGTCTTTACTTGTAATGCTGTTTCCAAACCATTCGTGACCACTTTCGTGAATGGTAATATAGTCAAACAACATTCCAACTCCAGTTCCAGACAAATCGTTACCCAAATATCCTTTCAAATAATGGTTTCCATAAGCCACCGCACTTTGATGTTCCATACCCAAATAGGGTGTTTCAACTAGTTTATATCCATCTTCCGCAAATGGATACTTTCCAAATTTCGCTTGGAAGCAATCCATCATAGGTTTCACTTCTTCGAAATGTATTCTTGCTTTGGCTTCGTTGTCTCGTAGCACATAATAGTCCAAATCCAACCCTTTATGATTGTCGTGAATATGAGCATAATCAGCAATATTAATGGTAATATCGTAGTTATTAATTGGATTTATAACTTCCCAATCCCAACGTGTATAACCATTTTTTAGGTCTTCACTCCCTGTAAATCTTCCGTTGGATACATTCATTAAGCCATTAGGAACAGCTACTTTAATGGTGGCACCAAAATCAGGTTCGTCTGTTTGAGAATCTTTTACAGGATACCATAAACTGGATCCTGTTCCTTGCACAGCAACACCAATCCAAGGTTTTCCGTTTTTATCTTTATTGAAAACAAAACCGCCATCCCAAGGTGCTCGTTTGGCAATTATGGGTTTTCCTGAATAATAAAAATGAAGTTTTTGTTCCGAATTTATAACCAATACTTTTGGAAATGTGACAAAAACTGCCAAGGCATCGCGTTTATACGTAAGCTTTTTAGACTGGAAAACAATACTGTCAATTTGCATGTTTTCAAATAAATCCAGTTGTATTTTAGTTGTGTTTTCGACTACCTTAAAAGAAATTTCGTTGTAGCCTACAATTGTTTTTTCGTCAGGATTAATTTTGATATTCAAATCGTAACGTAATACATCAAAACACGTTCGCTCTGGTCGCAAGCCTCCTTGAAGAGAGTCACGATGGGTAACATTTTGAGCAGAAAGTAAACTTGTAAAGAATAAAAGGGAAAGGATTTTTTTCATAAAAAATTATTTTTTTGAATATTGCTTTTTAAAAATTACACCTGAATTACCCCCATATTAAACTTTTTCTCAATTGGAGCTTGGTTCGCTGCTTCAATTCCCATTGAAATCCAAGTTCTTGTTTCTAGTGGATCAATAATGGCATCAGTCCACAATCGAGCTGCTGCGTAATAAGGAGAAACTTGGTCATCATATCTGGCTTTTATCTTATCAAACAATTCCTTTTCTTTAACCTCATCTACAATTTCCCCTTTTGCTTTAAGCGAAGAAGCCTCAATTTGCGCTAGTACTTTGGCAGCTTGTGTTCCTCCCATTACTGCAAGTTCTGCACTTGGCCAAGCGAATATTAATCTTGGATCGTAAGCTTTTCCGCACATCGCATAATTTCCTGCTCCATAAGAATTACCAACAATAACGGTTAATTTTGGCACTACTGAATTGGAAACGGCGTTGACCATTTTGGCACCATCTTTTATAATTCCACCATGTTCGGATTTTGAACCGACCATAAAACCAGTTACATCTTGCACGAAAACCAGTGGAATTTTCTTCTGATTGCAATTGGCTATAAATCGTGTTGCTTTATCCGCAGAATCTGAATAAATGGCGCCTCCAAATTGCATTTCGCCTTTGGCATTTTTTACTACTTTTCGTTGATTGGCAACAATTCCTACTGCCCAACCATCAATTCTAGCATAAGCGGTAATGAGGGTTTTTCCATAATCGCCTTTGTATTCGTCTAATTCTGAATTATCAACCAACCGTTTTATAATATCATACATATCGTATTGATCTGCTCTTGACTTTGGGATAATTCCATATATATCTTGCTCCTTTAGTGCTGGTTTTACAGACTTTATTCTGTTGAAACCCGCTTTTTCAAAATCGCCAATTTTTCCCACGATACTTTTAATTCTATCTAAAGCGTCTTTATCATCCTTGGCTTTATAATCTGTCACACCCGAAATTTCGCAATGTGTTGTGGCTCCTCCAAGAGTTTCATTATCAATAGTTTCTCCAATTGCGGCTTTTACCAAATAACTTCCTGCAAGAAAAATACTTCCAGTTTTGTCCACTATCATCGCTTCGTCACTCATAATAGGCAAATAGGCACCACCAGCCACACAGCTTCCCATAACGGCAGAAATCTGAGTAATTCCCATACTAGACATAATGGCATTGTTGCGAAAAATACGTCCGAAATGTTCTTTGTCTGGAAAAATCTCATCTTGCATAGGCAAATAAACACCAGCAGAATCTACAAGATATATAATAGGTAATCTATTTTCCATAGCAATTTCTTGCGCTCGAAGGTTTTTCTTTCCAGTTATTGGAAACCAAGCTCCAGCTTTCACAGTGGCATCATTCGCTACAACAATACACTGTTTTCCAGAGATATACCCTATTTTTACAACTACACCACCTGAAGGGCATCCGCCGTGTTCTGCATACATTCCATCGCCTACAAAGGCACCTATTTCGATGCTCTTTTCTTTATCATCAAGTAAATAATCCATTCGTTCTCGAGCGGTCATTTTGCCTTCGGCATGTAGTTTTTCGATACGTTTTTCACCACCGCCTAATTTGACTTTGGCAAAGCGTTGTTTTAAATCGGAAAGTAAAAGTTTATTGTGATCTTCGTTTTTATTGAAGTTTAAATCCATTTGATTGAAAATAATAAAGTAAATATCTATTTTGAGTGGCTAAATTACGAAAACGATTGAAATAATTAGAAGGTATTTTTGTTTGTTGCTGTTTTTTTGAAATCCATTGACATTTAATGTTAACTTAACATTGAAATAGTACATTTGCATAATTAAAATGTAAAATATGTCGTTAAATAACATCTTCCAATTTTTTGTACCAAAAGATAAAAAATTTTTTCCTTTATTTGAATTAGCCACTTCAAAATTAGTTTTAATTGCAGAAACACTTCACGAAGCCATTCAACAACCTAAAGAAAGTAGAGAAGAATATTTGAATAAAATAGATGAGTTGGAAGCTCAAATTGAAGATATCAATCACAAAACCCATCTTGAATTAAGCAGAAATTTTATCACTCCTTTTGATAGAGAAGATATTCACGTTTTGATAAAATCTATTGATGCTGTGGCAGATAATATGCACGGTGCTGGAAGTAGAATGCGTTTATATCAAGTAGAAAAAATCACAAAATCGATTCGAAAATTAACCGAAATTAATTTAGAAGCTTGTCAATTAATTCATTTGGCGGTTTCTGAATTAGATGGATTAAAAAATCATAAAGTAATTATTGATGCTTGCAAGAAAATCAATAAATTAGAAAGTAAAGCAGATGTTGTTTTTGATAAAGCAGTAGCCGAGTTGTTTGAAAACGAATCGGATGTGAAAAATATAATCAAATACAAAGAAGTTTTATCTGCTCTGGAATTGGCTTCTGACAAATGTAAAAATGTGGCCAATATTTTAGAACAAATTTCAGTAAAACATTCTTAATTTTTTTAAGCTTTTAGAAAGCAAATCAGTATGGATTTTACTTTACTCCTCTTAATTATAATACTTGCTCTAATTTTTGATTACATCAACGGTTTTCATGATGCGGCAAATGCAATTGCAACTATTGTAGCTACAAAGGTTTTGACTCCTTTTCAAGCAGTACTTTGGGCAGCGTTTTTTAACTTTTTAGCCTACTGGGTTTTTGGTTTTGGTGTAGCAGATACGGTTGCAAAGACGGCAAACACTATGGATATAAACCTCGTAGTTATTCTTGCTGGAGTTATTGCGGCAATCTTCTGGAATTTACTAACTTGGTGGTTTGGAATTCCTTCGAGTTCTTCACACACTTTGATTGGTGGTTTTGCAGGAGCAGCGATAGCTCACGCTGGTTTTGATGTAGTAAACTGGTACTCGGCTGGAAAAAATGGCGGTATGCCATCAGGAGTTTTAATTATTGCAGCATTTATTGTATTAGCACCGCTTTTGGGTGCATTGGTCTCTTACACTATTTCGATTTGGTTATTGTACTCTTCCAAGAAAACCATATTGCCAAAACTTTTTACATTGGCATTAATGACACTTACTGTTTGGTTTGTTTACAGTCAAATGCAGTTTTATGCCGATATTAAAAATCCTCGTTTTGAATCTCATTTTTGGAGCATAGCACTAGAGCCACATAATATTAAGTGGTTTTTGGTTGCGTTTATTATATTATCCATTAGTATTTTTTGCTTGGTTTTTAGCAGTATGAGTTTAAATACTTCTGATAATTGGCTGCGAAAAATGCAATTATTATCTTCCGCCTCTTTTAGTTTAGGTCATGGTGGAAACGACTCCCAAAAAGTAATGGGAATTATTGCGGCAGCTGTTACAGTATATATTCATACTAGTGGCGTTACTCAAGAAAGTATGCCCGATTGGTTAGATGTTATGTTGCCAAATGGTGAAAGTGCTGGAAAAATGCCAGGTTGGATTCCTTTAGCTTGTTACACAGCAATTGCTGCTGGAACATTGAGTGGTGGATGGAAAATTGTAAAAACAATGGGGTCAAAAATAACAAAAGTAACTTCATTTGAAGGTGTAACTGCTGAAACTGCTGGTGCACTAACTCTATATTTTACAGAACACTTAAAAATCCCAGTAAGTACAACACACACCATTACAGGCTCTATTATAGGTGTTGGAATGACTAAGCGTGTTTCTGCGGTTCGTTGGGGCGTGACAGTAAGCTTGGTTTGGGCTTGGATATTGACGATACCTGTTTCAGCATTGTTAGCAGCATTGGTATATTGGACTTTATCTATTTTTATTTAAAAAAAATTAGTTATAACAAAAAAGGCTGAAAAATTTCAGCCTTTTTTGTTAAATTTACTGTATTATTCGTTATATTATTTATAAATTAGGTAACTGATAAACCTATTTATTTATTTGAATCTCTAACAAGTCGCTTAAGAATAGCCCATTGTTTGAGTGCTTCACGAGCTTCCACAGCTGGATAACCTAACATAGTTTTACCCGCTTCAATATCGCCTGTTACTCCTGAACCAGCTCCTACAATAGCGCCGTCACCAATAGTAGTGTGATCCTTTATAGAAGCACTTCCACCAATAATGACCCCATTTCCTAAAGTTACAGATCCAGCCAAACCGGAATTTCCAGCCATAATACAGAATTTCCCTAATTTAGAGTTGTGCCCTATTTGAACTAAATTATCAATTTTACAGCCATCACCAAGAACGGTAGAGCTAAATTTTCCTCTATCCACACACGAATTCGCTCCTATTTCGACATTATTACCTATAACTACATTTCCAATTTGAGGAATTTTTACCAAACCACGATCTGGATCAGGTCTAAAACCAAAACCATCGGCGCCAATTGTACAATTAGGGTGAAAAATACAATCGGTACCAATTATAGTTCGTTCTCGGATTACGGTTCCTGACCAAATTACTGTATTTTTTCCAATAGAAGAATCATCCATAATGGTCACATTAGGATAAATGGTCACATTTTCAGAAATCGTTACGTTTGGACCTACATAACAACCAGCTCCTACACGACTTCCATTTCCAATTTTTGCAGATATATCAATTGTAGCTGTCGGGTGAATATCCGTTGAAAATGATGGCATTGGTGGAGCAAATAATTCCAATACTTGAGACATTGCCAAATCAGCATTTTTAACTTTTATAAAAGCCCGATTTTCACCAGGTTCAATTGAAATGTCTTCATTGACAACTGCTAGGCAAGCTAGTGATGTTGCCCAATATTTTTCGTATTTTTTATTTCCAATAAACGAAATCTCTGTGTTTGATGCTGCCTCAAGTTGTTCTGGAGCCGTTATTAAGTTGGAAGTGTTTCCAACAATTTCTCCCTTTAGAATTTTGTTTATGTTTTGTATTGTGAATGATTTCATCTAAAATTTTGTATTGTATAATTTATAATAAAGAGCTGACAATTTCATTTCTTTTTACTTTTCCAGTTTCAGTTTCTGGAAAGTTTGAAATAAATTTAATCTCTTTCGGTTTTTCATATTTGTCTAATTCATCAAAAATTGAGGCTTCTAACACATATTTGTTTCCTTCTATAAAAAGGACTAATTTTTCTCCTAAAGTATCATCTGGAACACCCGCAACAAAAAATCTTTTATTAATTTTACTAGATAATTTAGTTTCAATTTGTTCTGGAATCAATTTGATACCGCCACTATTAATAATATTATCTTGTCGACCCAACCAAATGAATTGATTTGCTGAAACCATTTCTACCACATCATTTGTGACTATTTTATCTACATTTAAATTTGGAGCTGATATCACTAAACAGTTTCTATTATCTTGTGAAACTTCAATATTTGGAAAAACAGAAAATGCCTTTTCACCTATTTTTTTGGCAGCAATATGCGTAACTGTTTCAGTCATACTGTAGGTTTCATATACTTCTGTTTTGGATTTTTTTAAATTGTTTATTAAAGCGGAGCTCATTCTAACTCCACCAACAATTAACTTTTTAATTTGATTCATTTGTGATAATGAATTTTCTGCTTGAAGCGGAACCATCGCTACAAAGTCGTAATTCTTATCATTCCTTTTTAATGGTGTAGATTTTGGAGCTATAAAGTCCATATCAAGACCCAAAATAAAGGCACGAACAAACATCATTTTTCCTGCAATATATTTTACTGGCAAACAGTTTAAAGCACTGTTTCCGGGCATTAAATCAAAAAAATTACCTGTTGCAATAGCGGAATTAACCATAGCTTGCTTTTCGACCTTTATTATTTTGGGATTACCTGTTGTGCCTGAAGTTGCTATTTCTATATAAGATTTCTCGTTAAACCAGTCGAGTATAAAATCTCCAACATGTTTTTCAAAATCCTCGCCTTCTTTGATAAAACTATAGGCAACACGACACAAATCCTCAGCATTAAAATGAAAACCATTGAGTTTAAATTTATTGTGAACGGATAAATAATTTGGATTTAGCATAATTAAATAGTTATATTATTTTCTTCTGATATTTGAAGCTTTCCTGTTAGCTTTTCTTTCCAATTGGTCCAATTGTATTTTTTACTAAAAATAAACAAAAGAATTGGATAAATTAGAATCACAGGTAAAACAATATCAAAACCAGCAGTTGGTTCGGAAATATCTTTCAATATAGAATTGGTTTGAAACACCGTCCAATCAGATGTAACTAATAAAGCTCCTATCAAATTATTCGCTGCGTGAAACCCCAACGACAATTCAAGACCATCATCCATAAGAGTCAAAATACCTAGAAAAAATCCAGTTCCAATATAATATACCATTGTAATGTATCCCATTTTCTCAACTTCTGGATTGGCAAAATGCATCGCTCCAAATAATATAGACGTTGTCAGAAAAGGAACCAATCGACTGTTTGAAACCACTCCTAAGTATTGCATCATATATCCTCTGAAAAAATATTCCTCAAAACTAGTTTGAAGCGGTACTAGAACTATTGCTAAACCTAAAAATATAAAAAATGGCACTGGTTTAAAATTGATGACAAAACTTTCAGGTTCTGTAAAATAACTAATTAATGTAATTAATATGGTAAAAATTGCCCAAATTCCAAATGAAAAAAATACACGACTCCAGTCCATTTTTGATCTCGCAGTTGTGAGTGACAAAAGACTTTGTCGGTGTACAATTTTGACCCAAAACAATAAACCCAAACACATCATTGATAAAGGCATAATTATAATTACAAAAGTTGCATTGATTCCAACTTGTGTAATCATTAGGTCAATCATATCATTAGTGTTTACATCTAACGATAAGATATAATTTAAGACCATAAATCCTAGAAACCCAACAATTACGAGTAAATATAATATATGATTAAAATTTTTATTTTTAATTTGTTCTATAAACATATTCTTAATTTTAGTTTAATTAGTATTAATTTTACAATTCCAAATATATTAAAAAATGATTACAATATACCATAATTCGCGCTGTTCAAAATCAAGAGATGGAGTTTGTTTTCTTGAAAATTCTAATATTGAATTTGAAATAGTTAATTACATCAAAAATATTCCAACAGCAGACGAATTGAAAACAATACTTCAAAAATTGAACATCCCTGCTATTGAATTGGTTAGGAAAAAAGAAGCGATTTGGATCGAAAAATACAAAACCAAAAAGCTATCCGAAAATGAAATTATTCAGGCAATGATAGAACACCCAAATTTAATCGAAAGACCAATTATTATTAGCGGAAACAAGGCAATTATTGCTAGACCAACCGAAAAAATAAATGAAATTTTATAATTTATGCTTATTTAACAATACTTTGGGAGGGATGGGGTTTTCTAAATAGTATTTTTGAATTTTAAAATTCTATTTATGTTTTCAGTAAAAAAAGTCGTTTCAGTATTTGCCTTATTATGTTTTACAACACTATCTGCTCAAGAAAAAAAAGAAAATACAAAGGTTAAAGTCTCAGGTAAAATCATAGAAAAATCGAGTGCTTTACCATTAGAATACGCAACTATTTCATTTATTGGATTCAATTCAAATCAAGTGGTTTCAGGAGGTGTTACTGATGCTAAAGGAAATTTCTCTATTGAAGTACAGCCAGGGAAATACAATGTGAAATTTGAATTCATATCATTCAAAACAACTGAAATTAAAGAAAAAAGCATAACAGCAGAAACCAATCTAGGTACTATTTATCTTGAAGATGATTCTCAACAACTTGATGCAGTCGAAATTCGAGTCGAAAAAACAGCAATCGATATAAAACTTGATAAAAAAGTATACAGTGTAGGTAAGGATATTATTGTAAAAGGAGGAACTGTTAGTGATGTTCTAGACAATATTCCATCAGTCGCAGTAGATTCAGAAGGTGCTATTACTCTTCGTGGTAATGAAAATGTTCGTGTTTTAATCGACGGAAAACCATCAAATGCCATAAACGTAAACGATGCCTTACGACTCATTCCTGCTGATGCCATAGACAAGGTAGAGGTAGTAACCAATCCATCTGCTAGATACGATGCCGAAGGTGGTGGTGGAATTTTAAACATCATACTAAAAAAAGGAAAAAATCAAGGACTCAACGGAACATTTATTGTTTCAGCTGGGGAACCAGAAAACTCCGGAATATCTGGAAACTTGAATCTTAAAAGTGAACAATTTAATCTTTTTACCACAATAGGATTAAACAAACGCCTCAACCCAGGTAGAACACTCATCAATCAAGAAGAATTTGATACTAACGGACTTTTAAATTCCGCATTAAAAGAAAGAAGATTGAACAACCGTCGCAGTGAGGTTGCAAATATAAATTTTGGAATAGAATTATTTATAGACAAATCGACTACTTGGACAAATGCAATAAACTACAGACAAAATAATGGAAGCAGTCTTGAAGATGTAAATGTTTTCAATTTCAACCAAAATAATGAATTTACAAATTCAAGAAACCGATTTAACAACTTACAATCGTTTGGAGAAAATGTCGAGTTTACTACCAATTTTATTAAAAAATTTAAAAAAGATGGTCATAAACTAACCATCGATGGTGCCTTTGGATTAAATAAAGACAAAGAAAATTCTGAAATTGATGGAAAGTATAGAGAATCTGGAGCGCCAATATCGTTTGAAACAACACGTAAAAAAGACAAACAAAATCGAAATTTAATTCAACTCGACTATGTGCTACCACTGAGCGAAAAATCACAAATTGAAGCAGGATTTAGAGGGAATTATATCAACCTTTTCGCGGATTATCAAGTGCAACGAAAAGACTTAAACACTAACGTTTTGTCAGACATTTCAGCCTTCACAGGAACATTAGAATACGTCGAAAATGTAAATGCAGCATACGCTCAATTTGGTTCAAAAATAAATAAATTCTCCTACCTGTTTGGACTTCGTTACGAAAATTCATATATTGAAGTCAACCAAGCCAAAATCAATAAGTTCAACACCAAAAAATACGATAACTTTTTTCCAAGTGCATTTCTAACCTACGAAATAGCAAAAAACACCAGTATATCGCTCAATTATAGCAAACGAATCACCAGACCAAGAGATCGTTTTATAAATCCATTCAATTCGTATTCTAGTGATACTAACATTTTTGAAGGAAATCCAGACTTAAATCCACCACTAAGTGATGCTTATGATATTGGTTTCTTAAAGAAATGGGAAAAATTAACGGTAAGTTCCTCACTATATATCAATCACACCGAAAATGCGTTTCAAGTAGTACGATTTAGAAACGACCAAATTATAGTCAACAAACCATTCAATATATCCACAGACGATAAATTAGGATTTGAATTAAACTTAAACTACAATTTCAAAAAATGGTGGAAACTCAATACCAATCTAAATGTATTTAAAAACACAACTGATGGTGAATTCACCTATACAAACAACTTGAATCAAGTAGTGACCCAGAATTTTGATAACAATACCACTTCATGGACCTCACGATTGTCCTCAAAAATCTCATTGCCATACAAAATCGATTGGCAAACTAATATTAACTACAATGCACCGTTGCGATATGCTCAAGGATTAAATGTAGGAGTAGCCAGCGCAAACATAGCCTTTAGCAAAGATGTTCTAAAAGATATGGGAACCATCGCATTTAATATCTCTGATGTATTCAATACCCGAAAAATGATACGCGATTTAAACCTCCCGAGCTTAAATTCCTACAGCGAAATGCAACGAAGCGTTCGCCAATTCACACTATCATTCACTTATAGATTCAACAAAAAGAAAACTGATAGAGAACAAAAACCACGTCCAGAAAACGGAGACGAATTTATGGGATAACAAAAAAGGCTTCAATTACGAAGCCTTTTCTTATTTATTTCAAATCCAATTATCCGTTAGATTCAGCAAGTTTTTTTGCTCTCCATTCTTTAAACATTTCCCATAGCGCGCCTCCAATCCAGTACTGAACAAAAGCAACCAAGAAAAATAACAACCAAAAACCAATAGTTAAAACGGTTAAGAAAAGTATAAAGCCTAAATATTGTGGAAATTCTACCATAATGTTTCGTAATTATTAAATATACAACAAAAGTAAATGTAAATTTCTTCTTAACCAATAATTTTTAAAATTTATTTTAATAGATTTTTTTAAACTCCATAGAATGATTATTTTTGGAGCTATTTCCAGCTGTACACTCTATCTTTTTGTTTTTAAAGAAAAAACAAAAAGGATGCCGTTTACATCTGGGCTAGAAAGCAAATAAACACATAACCTAATCAATAAATAAACAGCATCAAAAATGGAATTCAGAATTGAAAAAGACACAATGGGTGAAGTACAAGTCCCTGCAAACAAATATTGGGGTGCGCAAACAGAGCGTTCTCGAAACAATTTTAAAATAGGTCCATCAGCCTCAATGCCCAAAGAAATTATCGAAGGATTTGCCTATCTCAAAAAAGCAGCCGCTTTTGCTAATTGCGATTTAGGAGCACTCCCAATCGAAAAACGTGATGCCATAGCAGCCGTTTGCGACGAAATATTAGCAGGGAAACTAGACGATGAGTTTCCACTTGTAATTTGGCAAACAGGTTCAGGAACACAAAGTAATATGAATGTCAACGAAGTAGTTGCTAACAGAGCGCAAGTTCTTGCAGGATACAAAATTGGCGAAGGCGAACAATTCATCAAAGCCAATGATGATGTCAACAAATCGCAATCTTCAAATGATACTTATCCAACAGGAATGCACATTGCAGCCTACAAAGCCGTTGTCGAAATCACCATTCCAGGTGTCGAAAAACTTCGTGATACATTGCACGCAAAAGCTTTAGAATACAATAAGGTTGTAAAAATTGGTCGTACTCACCTTATGGATGCCACACCATTAACATTAGGACAAGAAATTTCAGGTTATGTAGCTCAATTAAACTACGGAATCAAAGCCATTAAAAATACACTTTCACACTTATCCGAAGTAGCACTTGGTGGAACGGCGGTAGGTACTGGACTCAACACACCAGCAGGATATGATATAAAAGTTGCTGAATATATTGCAAAATTTACAGGTCACCCATTTGTAACAGCACCAAACAAGTTTGAAGCTTTAGCAGCTCACGATGCTATTGTGGAAACCCACGGCGCTTTGAAACAGCTTGCGGTTTCTTTAAATAAAATTGCAAACGATGTTCGTATGTTAGCTTCTGGCCCACGCTCAGGAATTGGAGAAATTTTAATTCCTGAAAACGAACCTGGTTCGTCCATAATGCCTGGAAAAGTAAACCCAACACAATGCGAAGCGCTAACAATGGTTTGCGCACAAGTAATGGGCAACGATGTAGCCATTTCAGTTGGTGGAATGCAAGGACATTACGAATTGAATGTTTTCAAACCACTTATGGCGGCAAATTTCTTGCAATCGGCTCGATTATTAGGTGATGCATGTATGTCGTTTGACGAACATTGCGCACAAGGTATTGAACCTAACTACAAACGCATTGAAGAATTGGTAAACAATTCGTTGATGTTGGTAACGGCTTTGAACACAAAAATTGGCTATTACAAAGCAGCCGAAATTGCACAAACAGCTCACAAAAACGGAACCACTTTAAAAGAAGAATCTATTCGTTTGGGGTATGTTACTGCCGAAGATTTTGATGCTTGGGTAAAACCAGAGGAAATGGTAGGAAGCTTAAAATAATTTAAAACTGCATAAAAAAGTGAAACCTCTAACAAATTGTTAGAGGTTTTTTTGTGTAATACTATTTAATGTAGTACATTTGTTTAACTTTATTTTAATTAACTTAAACAAAATAAATAATTTGAAATCTCCAATTGCTCCGCCTCAAAATACCGAACTATCAGAAATAGCAATTGATCGAATTATTGAAATGGCGTGGGAAGATCGCACACCTTTTGATGCCATAAAATTTCAGTTTGGCTTGGCTGAAGCTGATGTCAAAGCCTTAATGAAAAAAGAACTCAAGTTCAGCAGCTACAAACTCTGGAGAAAAAGAGTTGAAAATTGCAAAACCAAACATAGTGCAAAACGAACGGAAGGCATCGACCGATTCAAATGCAAACTGCAACGTGCTATTTCTAATAATAAAATATCGAAACGATAATACAATTTATTTAAGTTAAAAAATGGAAAAAGAGAAACCTGACAATATAGTTTTTTCTGAAGTAAAAGGATATAACGCAAGTATGTTGCCCTACGCAACGAGTGTTGGCGCACCAGTAATTAAAATTGACGATCTAGTTTCTTGGAAATCAAGAGGTATTCATAATGTCAATAAAGAATTTGAGAACAAGTTCAACGAACTCAAAATTCAATACCAAAATTTAATGAACGAATACGAGTGGAACGAATTAGTTTATAGTGCGAAATTTTCATTTGAACCTGTTATTGGTGAAATTTATCATTTGTATACTGGTGATGATGGAATCAATTTTCTATCCTTGATTTCTCCCCAGGAATGGAATAAAGAACACATCGGCACTTTTAAACTAAATAGTGATAAAAAGTGGATAGTATTAAACCAAAAAGACAACTCTTTTTTTTAAAATAATACCTTTAAAATAAAAAAAATACCAATCCTATATAATATTAAAATTATAATGAAAAAGCACATTTCTTTTGAAGCGATAATGAATATGGAAAAGCAAGAAAGGGTTCATTTTGCTAATAGTTTGAGTGGATTCAAAAGCGTTTGCCTTATTGGAACACAAAATAAATTAAATCAAACTAACTTGGCAATTATCGATTCTCTAGTTCATATTGGGAGTAATCCGCCATTGTTTGGGATGCTTTTTCGGCCAGGAGTTGTGGAGCGTCATACATTAGAAAACATACTAGAAACTGGGTTTTATACCATAAATCACATTAACGAAAATATATACAAACAAGCACACCAAACCTCAGCTCGATACGACCGAGAAATATCAGAATTTGATGTAACAGGTTTAAATCCTGAATATAAATCTTCATTTTTTGCACCTTTTGTATCTGAAAGCCATGTGCAATTGGCTATGAAATTTAAAGAAAAAATAGACATTACTATTAATAATACTGTGCTTATTATTGGCGAAGTAAAAGACGTATATTTTCCCGAAAATTGCTTTCGTGAAGATGGCTTTCTAGATTTAGAAAAAGCGCAAACCATCACTTGTTCTGGACTAGATAGTTATCACAAAACTGTACAACTTGATCGTTTAAGTTATGCAAAACCTAATAAAACAATCACTTCATTACTATAAAATTGACTAAAGAAGCTATAAATATTGTTTGGTTCAAACGTGATTTGCGTTTTACAGATCATGAGCCACTTTTTTATGCTTCACAACAAAATTTACCTGTTTTATTGCTTTATTGTTTTGAACCATCCGTTATGAATTATGATGATTCTGATGTTCGACATTGGCGATTTATTTACGAATCGATTCAAGATTTACAGCAAAAATTAGAAGTTTCAAACTCAAAATTATTTTTTTTTCATAACGAAGTACAACCTGTTTTTTCAGAAATAGTAAAAAATTTCGAGGTGAAAAATGTTTTTTCACATCAAGAAATTGGAAACAAAGTTACCTTCGATAGAGATATAGAAATTCATAAATTTTTTAATAAAAATAATATTATTTGGAAAGAATTTCAAATGCACGGCGTAATTCGAAAATTAAAATCAAGAACCGATTGGGACAAACGATGGGAAAATGTAATGCGAGCAAATCCGAAACAGATCGACATCAAAATATTAAATATTCAAAGCTTAGATGCTGAATTTTATGATGCTATAAAAGGAGAGTCCTTAAACATAGAAATTACCACTCCTAACAAAAATTTCCAGCAAGGTGGCGAAAATCTAGCTTGGCGCTATCTGGATAGTTTTGTCAAAACTCGCTATGTTAATTACAGCAAACACATTTCAAAACCAGCTTTGAGTCGAAAAGGTTGTAGCCGATTGTCTCCTTATTTAACCTACGGAAACATCAGTATGCGAGCAATTTATCAATATACCAATCAGCATTATGAAGCGTCGAAGAATAAACGAGCCATCCTCAATTTTGTTTCTCGATTGCATTGGCATTGTCATTTTATTCAAAAATTTGAAGACGAATGTCGAATGGAATTTGAAAATGTGAATCGTGCTTATGATGTTTTGGTTAAACCAAAAAACGAAGCCTACATCAAAGCGTGGCAAGAAGGAAAAACAGGAATTCCTATAGTCGATGCGTGTATGCGATGTGTAGTAGCAACTGGTTATATCAATTTCAGAATGCGAGCTATGGTCGTTTCTTTTTTCACTTTTAATTTATGGCAGGATTGGCGCGAATTGCATTTTTTGGCTCGGCAGTTTCTAGATTATGAACCCGGAATTCATTATCCGCAACTGCAAATGCAATCGGGAACAACAGGTATTAACACGATACGGATTTATAGTCCAATTAAAAACTCCGAAGAGCACGATTCGGAAGGGGTCTTTATCAAACAATGGTTGCCTGAGTTGTCTGAAATTCCAATTTCATTACTACACGAACCTTGGAAAATGAATCCTATTGAACAACAATTTTATAATTGCGAAATAGGAAAAGATTATCCAGCACCCATTGTAAATATTGAAGAAACTCGAAAATATGCCAGCGATATTGTATGGAGTTTCCGTAAGAAAGAGGAAGTAAAGGAAGAAGGAAAACGAATTTTAAACAAACACATAACGAATCCAAATAAACCATTAAATGCGAGGAATAAAAAAACAAAACTTACCTAGCAAAGTTTGCATTGTTTGCAAAAAACCTTTCACTTGGCGCAAAAAATGGGAAAAAGTTTGGGACGAAGTAAAATATTGTAGTGATAAATGTAGAATAAATAAGTCGAATGTATAAAGTCAAAAAGCTTTTGCTTTATAGACTTTAAGAGCTTAATAACATTAAGACTAAACAAAAAAATGAAAACTCTAAAATTAATTCTCGGCGATCAATTAAATATAAATCACTCTTGGTTTCAAACCAGAGATGATTCGGTTACTTATGTGATGATGGAAATTCGCTCCGAAACGGATTATGCCACACATCACATTCAGAAAATTGTAGGTTTCTTCTCGGCAATGCAAGAATTTGCTAACGATTTGAAATTGAAAAATCACAATGTTATTTATTTTCATTTGAATGATGAAAACAATTTGCAATCTTTCGATAAAAACTGTCAACATTTAATTGACAACCATAAGTTTACTAATTTTGAATATCAATTGCCTGACGAATACCGACTAGACGAACTGTTGAAAAATTTTTGCCAAACGCTTACCATTTCAACTTCAGTTGTCGATTCGGAACATTTTATGAGTACTAGAAATGAATTGGGTGATTTTTTTAAAGGTAAAAAAACATTTCTGATGGAAAGTTTCTATCACATGATGCGAAAAAAACATACTATTTTGATGCAAGGCGACAAACCTTTAACTGGAAAATGGAATTATGATGGCGAAAATAGAAAAAAATTGCCAAAAAATCATAAACCAACACCACCATTGGTTTTTAATAATGATGTTTCCCAAATTGTTGCCGAAATTCAGAAAACCAATATCAAAACTATTGGAACTATTGAGGCTAAAAATTTTGTTTGGCCCATCAACAGAAAACAATCTCTCGAATTGCTAGATTTTTTTGCTACAGAATGTTTGGCTCTTTTTGGAAGTTATCAAGATGCTATGACGCCCAACGAATGGTCATTATATCATGCTCGTCTTTCCTTCTCAATGAATTGCAAATTAATTTCACCTTTGGAAGTTATCAATCGAGTAATTCAAGAATGGGAAAATCGTCAACAAGAAATAGAATACAATCAGCTAGAAGGATTTGTACGTCAAATAATTGGCTGGCGTGAATACATGCGAGGCATTTATTGGAATAAAATGCCTGACTATGCCACGATGAATTATTTTAACCATAAAGAAATGTTACCTGATTGGTTTTGGACAGGAAAAACCAAAATGAATTGCCTGAAAGATGCCATCAATCAATCATTAGATTACGCTTATGCACATCATATTCAGCGGTTGATGATTACAGGGAATTTTGCACTTTTGGCAGGAATCCATCCCGATGAAGTAGATGCTTGGTATCTCGGAATTTATATTGATGCCATTGAATGGGTTGAAATTACTAATACTCGTGGTATGAGCCAGTTTGCAGATGGTGGTATTGTGGGTACAAAACCGTATGTAAGTTCGGCTTCGTATATTGATAAAATGAGTCATTATTGTGGTTCGTGTTTTTACAAAAAAGCAATTAAAACTGGAGATAAAGCGTGTCCTTTTAATAGTTTATACTGGAATTTTTATGACAAAAATGAAGATAAGTTAGGTAAAAATCCACGAATTGGAATGATGTACAATGTTTGGCGCAGAATGCAACCCGAACATAAAGCCGAACTGTTGTTACAAGCCGAATATTATTTGAAAAATATAAATGAATTATGATGTCGAATGTCAGAAAGTCAAACGTATAAAGCCCGAAACGAAAAAGAGATTTTATTCATTACTTTCCAACTGACATTAAGACTTTCGCCTTTATGACTTTAAGACAAATTAAAAAATGAAAACATCCATTGTTTGGTTCAAAACAGATTTGCGATTGCACGATAACGAAACCATTGTAAAAGCCATTGCACAAAGCGAAAAAGTTATATTCGTATATTGTTTTGATGATTCGCATTACAAAACTACCAAATACGGATTTAAAAAAACGGGAAGTTTCAGAACGCAGTTTTTATTAGAATCTCTACAAGATTTAGATGCCTCTTTGAGAAAATTAGGTTCCGGATTAGTAGTTGTAAAAGGGAAACCTGAAATTGAAATCCCAAAAATTGTACAAGAGTATAAAGCCCAAAAAGTATTTGCAAAAAGAGAAGTTACATTTGAGGAAAAACAAACAGAGAAATTAGTTTTAGAAGAACTATATAAATTGCGTTGTGAACTAGAAACTTTCAGCACAAGCACTTTGTATCACGCTCAAGATTTGCCGTTTTCAATAAAAGACATTCCAGATGTGTTTACGAATTTCAGAAAGAAAACTGAACAAGATGCTACTATTAGAGCCGTTTTTAAAAAACCAACAAAAGTAAATTCGCCAGTAATTGTCGAAATGAAATTACCCACATTGCAAGAGCTTGGTTTAAAATTTACAGAAATTGATTCTCGAGCTGCTATACAATTTAAAGGTGGAGAAACATTAGCTTTAGAACGATTGAATCATTATTTTTTTGAAACTAAATGTCTTTCCATTTATAAAGAAACAAGAAACGGAATGGTTGGTGCAGATTATTCCTCAAAATTTTCTGCTTGGTTGGCTTTGGGTTGTATTTCACCACGATTTATTTATAGCGAAATAAAAAAATATGAATCACAATTTAGCGCTAATGATTCCACTTATTGGTTAATTTTTGAATTGTTGTGGCGTGATTTTTTTCGGTTTATGTTCAAAAAACACCAAACCAAGTTTTTCTTGTATTCTGGAATTAAATCGGAAAAGAAAAACTCAAAATCATTGAATGAAAAATTACTCTCACAATGGATAAATGGAAAAACGCCTTCTGATTTTATCAATGCCAATATGCTCGAATTGAAACTAACTGGTTTTATGAGTAATCGAGGAAGACAAAATGTAGCCAGTTATTTTTGCAATGAACTCAATATGGATTGGCGATTGGGTGCTGCCTATTTTGAAGAACAATTAATTGATTATGATGTTTGCAGTAATTGGGGAAATTGGGCTTATTTAGCTGGTGTTGGCAACGATCCAAGAGGACATCGATATTTTAATATTGAAAAACAGGCTAGTGATTATGATAAAAGTAAGGTTTATAGAGATTTGTGGTTGAAGTAACAAAAAATCAAATTTCTATATCACTTTTCTCAGTATTTTTTTCTCTAACACCCACAATCAAAAGCCATAAACAAATCCCTATTTCTCCTATAGAAGCTGGTATACCTACAAAATCTGAAATTATATTTTTACTGTAATCATTAAAAAGTAAACTTCCAAAAAATTCGATTAAGTAGCCAAAACAGCCAATCATTAAAAAAATGCCAAAAAATTTAGGTAAAAAATTAGACTTAAAAACGAGATATCCAAAAGGAAGTAACCAAAGTCCCCAGAATATTTGTGCAATTTGAACACCATCAAAAAAGTAACTAAGATGTAACATAATTTCAGTTTGCAATTGAACCTTATCTAAGCCCTCTAAGAAAGGTTCATTACCTATTAAAGTCAATACAGAAAAATGATGAAGCATTGTTACGAAAGAAATAGGCACGCTAACTACAGCAAACAAAACCATAAGCATTGCATAAGTTTTATTTATATGATGAAGCAATTTATATAAAATCAATGGCAATATTAAAAAACAACTAAAACAAATTATACCGCTTAAAATACCAAATCGAAATAACTGCTCAGATTGAGTTATATTTTCAATTGTTTTTACTGCATTATTCCAAACAATTAGCTTTGAAGGAATGTACATAAGGTTAAATATTCCACTTATTATAAGAATAAAATAAATTAACCCTGCTAGTCTTGCTGTTTTTTTTAGTTTCATTTTGATTTGATAATGATTGATACGTATTGTCTCAATGTGTTTTTGATTTCAAAACCACTATTTATATGATGAACCCAATTGGATCCAAATAAACATTTTTTTTTCTAAAAAAACTAGGTATTGATAAAAAACACAAACTCATTTAGTATGACGATTCATACTCTAATTTGTTACAAAAGAATGAATTAAAAAAAAACTACACTTATTATTAGGTTAACTCTTGATAACAAATACGCCTAGTATATTTGTATATTGAAATCATTATTTAAATCTAATACCACTTTTTCTTCTTAAAATAAATAATCATTCCAAGCAATAACGTAACCATACAACCTAGAATGATAAAATAACCATATTTCCAGTGCAATTCGGGCATATTATCAAAGTTCATTCCGTAAACACCTACAATAAAAGTAAGCGGCATAAAAAAAACGGAAACTACGGTAAGGGTTTTCATTACCTCATTCATTTTATGACTTTGTGCCGAAAAATAGAAACTAGAAGCACTATCAAGAGTGGTCATATCGTATTCAATTTGTTCCAAAAGTTCTAATGATTTTTGATGCAATCGATCAAAAAAACTATAATTTTCCATTTCAATAGCATTAAAAACGTTGTCTTCTTTCATTGATTTTATGGAGTACAACGAATCTCGAAGTGGTATTATAGAACGCTTGAGAAAATTAAAATTATCTCTGTGTTTTTCAATTTGCTCTAAAGTAGTAGGTTTAGCATTTGTCTTAGATAAATTAATCAAAAACTCTACTTTATCTTCTTCGTTTTCAATGGTGATATAAAAATTTTCCATTATGGCATCTAATAAAAGATACAATAAATAATCGGCTTTTTTGGTGCGAACAATACCGGAATGGGTTCTAATTCGCTCCCGTATGTGGGTAAAGAAATCACTCTTTTTTTCTTGAAAAGATACTAAAATTCCTTTTTTTAAGATAAAACTAATTTGCTCTACATGAATATTGTCTGTATTCTCGACAGGTAACAGTGATTTGATATTAAAAAAGAAAACGTCGTGGTATTCGTCAATTTTGGTTCTTTTGGTAGTGTTTAAAATATCACCAAGCATAAAATTATCAATTTCAAGAAAATCTCCAATCTCTTTGATGACAATAGTGTTATTTAATCCGTGTAGATTTAGCCAATTGATTTTATTAAAATCAATATTATTTTTTAATTCTTTATGATTAAAATCTTGACATTCAACCAAATTTTCATTATCATAAACAAAAAGTTGTATATCGGTTTGAATGTTTTTGTGTATTCCAGTGTATTCCAGATAGGTTGGTTGTACTTTCTTACCTGCTTTGTATTTTATTTTTCTCAAAACTGTATCTTTATTTTAGATATTCGTTTATTTTTCAATAATTTTAAGAGCTACCCTTCTATTTTCGGCACGCCCTTCTTCTGTATCATTGGAAGCAATTGAAAATTGATTTCCAAATCCTTCTGCTGTCATTCTATTGGCTTGAACGCCCAATTTTATTAATGCACTTCTAACGGATTGTGCTCTAGCTTCGGAAAGGACTAGATTACTTTCTGGTTTTCCAAGATTATCCGTATAGCTACTAATTTTAATTTTAACTTTAGGAAACGAATTGAGTATACCCGCTAAATTTTTAATTTGATTTTCTGAATCAATTTTAAAATCTGTTTCACGATTGTCAAAATAAACACCATCAAAAATCAACCACCAGCTTGAACCATCCAATGAATTTGAATTGTCTAAAATTAAATCCAACATCTTTTTTTCAAATCCTTTTTCGGGTATGTGTAATATAGCATCACTTGGCAATGTAAAATCTAGAAAATCACCTAATTTTGTAGCATCTTGACCTGTGATTACCTGCGATTGGGTTTCGCTATCTACTACAATTGGTTTATCAATACTACTATTCGTTCCTGAATCTTTTGTTGATGTAACATATTTGAATAGTAATCCAAATACTAAAACAATACTTACTATAATGAATAGTGTTTTGTTTTTGTTAAAAAAAGAATCCGAGTTTATGGCACTTTTAACTTTATTAGTAGTTTCAACTTTAGACTCTATTTCAATTGGTAAAACTATCGAATCTAATTCTTGAACTGGAGCAAAAGTGGTTTCTTCGTTCTTAATTTCTTCAATAATTGTGTTTTCGTTATCGACTTTGTATTTTTGAATGTCTTTTTTAGATATTTCTTTTTTTGAAAAATAAGATAATACTACTAATGAAGTCATTATTAATATTTTATTTGTTGATTGCCGTTTTATAAAGGCTGTACTAGAAATTTCATTTGAAATTATATTTGAGTTTTTATCAAAAAGAAGATCTAATAAATTGATACCTAGATTTGTTGATTCATTACTTTCTACTAATGAATTTGAAGGATTAAATAATATTCCCTCCGAGGAATTCGAAATTTTATCAACTAAAATGTAGATGCTATTAATTATCAAATCATTGCTGGATTTATCAATAATAGCGTTTACCACACATAGAATTGAAAAATCTATGGCTTTTATGACCGAACTCTCAAATTCATCTAGAATTTTACTTGAAGAAGCAGTTACTTCGTGATTAATATATGCTTGTATAGATTTTATTAAAACTGATGGCATTTTGTTTTATTTTTTATAAAATTAAATAATCTTGAGACACGTTTTTCTTAAAAATTTATTTTACAACCTAAAATTTAAAAATAAAATTATATTTTGTAAGATTTAAAATCATAATTGCACCTCAATAACACAAACTTAATAAAATTAAGCTCATTTCTGTTATTTTTTGGTGCATTTTTATGTGCTAATAGCCAAAAAAGTTACTTTTGAATTATGAGAACATTAATTACGAATATCAAGGAATTACTTCAAATTAGAGATTATGAAACTGTAAAGGTTTCGGGAAAAGAAATGAGCATCTTACCTAAAATTGAAAATGCCTTTTTAGTTATTGAAAACAATTTGATTGCAGCATTTGGCAGTATGAGTGATTGTCCAAAAACAATACATGATGTTGAAATTGATGCTAAAGGAAAAACCGTATTACCTACTTGGTGCGACAGTCATACACACATAGTATATGCAGGAAATCGGGAAAAAGAGTTTGTTGATCGAATCAACGGTTTGACTTATGAACAAATTGCAAATCGTGGTGGAGGCATTCTAAATTCAGCCAAAAAGCTAAACGAAACTACTGAAGATAATTTATATCTAGAATCAAAAAAACGTTTGGACGAAGTAATCGCTACTGGAACAGGTGCTATCGAAATAAAATCAGGATATGGCCTCACCGTTGATGGGGAACTAAAAATGCTACGTGTTATCAAGAAACTTAAGGAAAATAACGCTATTACAATTAAATCTACTTTTCTTGGTGCGCATAGTTTTCCTACGGAATTCAAAAATAATCATTCTGGCTATATTGATTTAATTATAAACAAAATGCTACCTACTATAGTTACAGAGGAACTTGCAGATTTTGTTGATGTATTTTTGGAAACTGGTTATTTCTCGATTGAGGAATCTGAGAAAATTATAATAGAAGCAAAAAAAATAGGGTTAATTCCAAAAGTACACGTAAATCAGTTTACCGCAATTAATGGCATTTCATCTTGTGTGAGAATGAATGCCTTATCTGTAGATCATCTTGAAATTGTTACTGATGATGATATTACAGCTTTAAAAAATTCTGAAACTATGCCCGTTGCATTACCGAGTTGTTCCTTTTTCATTGGAATTCCGTATACACCCGCCAGAAAAATTATTGATTCAGGATTACCATTAGCAATCGCTACAGATTACAATCCTGGCACTACCCCATCTGGAAATATGAATTTTGTAGTTTCACTTGCTTGTATCAAAATGAAAATGACGCCCGAAGAGGCCATAAACGCTGCAACTATAAATGGTGCGTTTGCAATGGGATTGTCTAAAACTCACGGAAGTATAACCGTTGGTAAAGTGGCTAATTTAATACTTACCAAACCCCTAAACTCCTATTATGAATTACCCTATTCCTTTGGCAGTAATTTGATTGATTCTGTAATTATTAATGGTCAAATAACATAATTAAATTGAGTATAAAACTGGTTTTAATACCTACTTATCCTTGCTAGACGCATTAATAACATAGGTTTAAAGCATGCGGAAAGTTTATAATAAACCCAAGCTGTTTAACTATTAATTTTTAATTAATTTTTCTGTCTTAACTATGTTATCTGATTTAATTTCAATTAAATATTCTCCTTTAGATAAATCACTACTATCAATTTGAGTTATTTTATTTTGAGGCAAAATAGTTTTTAATAATTTACCCGTTATATCATATATTTTAACAAGCTCGATGTTTTTATCACTTTTAATAGTAAAAGAATTATTGGTTGGATTAGGATATAAAGTCACTCCCGTTTTATTTTCAAAATCATCAACACCCAAAGCATTGAATTGAAAGGTTTTTAAGGACACCCAACCGTTTTTGTGCGCATTTTGTTCTGAATTGGCAAAACTCAATTGTTTTGCGTTGGGTTTCAGTGCGGTTAACGGATTCACAAATCGCATCACAATAGTATAAGTTCCTGTTTGCAGGGTTTGGCTCACCGTAAAATTTTTGACAACAGTTGCGTTGGGTTGTATGGCAGGAATATTCCAGTTGGTCGTACCTAAACTAGTCAATACATTGTCTTTTACCAAGCCCAATTCTACAGCCCAATTGTAGTAAAAAGGTGCCACACCTCTGTTTTCAAGCCTAACATCAATATTAATTTCTCCATTTTGGTACGCATTTAGTTTGATACCATTCACATGAAATGTATAACCAAAACGTTTGTTTTGTATCAATGCATTAGTGTACGTTGTAGAACCTATGGGATCGTCAAAAACACTATGATTGAGCATATAAGTAGCATGCGTGGTATTGACACAGGTTTGAAAATCTTGACCCGAAGGATTGGGTATCGCTTGCCAAATTGCGTTTTGCAAATCTGGAAAAATCTCGCCACCTATGGGGTGATTTTGCCATACTGTACTCACACCAGCACTGATTACTTGTGGCCAAAAATGCCACCCTTCAGGACCTAAAGTCGATTGCATAAAAGAATCATCGTGGTAGCCTACTTGGAGTTCTGAACTGGTGGGAACAGCCGTTTGAGGAGTTCTAATATTGACCTTTGTAGTTGGGAATGCGCTAATAAAATTTTCGAAAATTATTTTCTTGTTGGCATCATTCATTCCCAATTCATTGGATAGTGGATAATTGTGCCATTCGCCCCAAAAGCCAACCAATCCGCCTTGTACAATGCTTATTCTAGGATCGCCATTATAAGTTGCTCCAAAATTTTCTATAAAATTAACCAAAGCATTCATAGTTCGTGGGTCATTATAGTCAGGTGATTTACTCTCATTAGGATCGTTACCATAAATAGTATAATCATTCATCGTGATGCCAGCATCAATTAAAAATTGTGGCGTCGCTATGTTTCTTCCTGGATAATCTACATAAAACCGAACTACTGCTGTATTGCCTCTATTTGCCACTTCTTCTAGCTTGGCTTCAAACGCTGTCCAGTTAAAACTATTGATATTGTTCATCGTATTGCGCAACGGCAAGTAAAAAAACTCCATACTATACGGAAAATTTCGAGTGCCATCATAGCCTGGAATAAGACCTCGAACGGGATTACTGTTTAACCCTGAAACATCATCATTGAATGTTAAATTTTCCCATGTTTGAGCGTTACCAATATTATAAATAAAAATGCAAAATAGTAGTGTAAATTTCAGTCTTTTCATTTGTTGCTTTTTTTATTAAGAATTATATATTAAAAAAATTCAATTATATTTTGTGCTTCTTTGTTTACTAATTTTTGATTTTGTGCCTTTTTTTATTGAGTTTTAGCTTATACAAGCAATGATATTATTACGTTTTTGAAACAAATATAAGAAGCCAAAATGAAATACACCTATCTAAAACAGCTATAATATATTGATTCTTGCCATTATTTTTATAAAATAACATATTGAGAATATTTATTGATGCTATTGTCGTTACTCCTTCGTCGAATTGACAAACATTGTGCTTGTTTTATTCCTGTAAATTCAACAATTAAAGAGTATAACCACTATAAAAAAATTTAAAATTATAGCAAGAGTAAATACCTTATTGCTATAACCGAAAAAAAAAACTTTCCCAAAACCCCAGTAAACAAAAGGTGTTAAATATATCTTAAAAAATAATGGCAGGAATCAATATACGATGACCGTTTTAGATAGACACACTTTGTTTTACTGTTTTAATTTTGGCTTAACAATAACAACCAGATAAGCTTACAAGTTATGCAAACACAAACTACCCACAAACTGCTTTATTACATTTTAGTATGTATTGTAGCCACTTATTTTGTTTTAGCAATAGTATCAATACTAACCTTTTTATAGAAAAGTTTAAAAACAATTTCTAACCATAAAAACTCATAATGACAAAACAAAAAATTCCCCAACCCACCGCTAGTTTTTAAAACCTAAAAACTAGCAAACGAGAAGCCCACAGCGTAACCCGAAAAGCTATAAAAGAGTAGGAAAAAAATTAAATCTAATAATATGAAAATTTTTAAATTAAAATATGTTGTGTTGTCGCTAGTACTCACGACACTAGTATCGTGTTCTAAAGACAGTGTTATAGAAGCCGCAGATAAAGTGGCAATTGCTGAAACAGACGCTTTTGTTTTTGAAGATGGAATAAACAATTATGTTGTTGATGGAGAATTAACCTATGACAGAAAGGTAATTGCTGAAGCTGCAAAAGATGCTTGGAATGTTCATTATGATTATCCTCATAACAAGGTTGTAATTTCAACAAACAAGATTGAACTTGACAAGTATATGAAGTCTAACGTTGAACTTAAAAATGCTTTGTTAGAGAATGACAAAAATGATAAAGCTGAAATTGCAAAAATAAATACTCCACAAGTAATGGCCTCTACATTTTTACCAACAACAGGATTACCATCAGATATTTTATCAGGTTTTGAAGATAAAAACTTAATTGTTAGTTCATACAGACTAGATAATACAAAGTTTTTTAACCAATTTGTAGCTACATCTGATGATGATTTGACTAATAGAAATGTTTATATAAGCGGAGTTGATGTAGTTAATAATATACAATATCCTTTTGAACTTTCTGAAAACGCAAATTATTCATACCTTTTTACTGGTCCATTTAGTTATATAAGAGTAGTAATGATTAATGAAAACTCAACTTCAACACTTACTAAAACATTTTATAAATACAAATATTACGTAGGTCAAAGTATAATTTTTACTGCTCCCGCGCATGGTTATGCTAACCTGACAAATTTAGTGTCATTTGACCCAAAATCATATAAATAATTAATTTAACAATTTAAATCTGCTTATTATGAAAACAAATAAAATCATTATATTTTTTACTTTATTTTTATTTATCAATATATCTACTTTTGCAAATAAAAATATGGAAATATTGGTTAACAAAATGGTAAATAACACAACTGTTATTCAATTGTTTAAAAATAAAATTATTCTATCTTATATGAAAGGTATTGAAATAGATAGCCAAGATGAGAACCAAGATATTTTAAAATACATTTCATCCAAAACTGATGAAGTCAAAAAAGAGAATATATTTTTAAAAGCTAATATTAATAAAGAGTTTCCCGAATATATGAATTTATCAATGTCTGAAAAATCGGAAGTTATTGAGGGTATTTTAAATTCTTCTGTTATAAATGAACATTGGGATTGTATTAAAAGAGAGACTGAACTTTTTGCAATTTTAATGTTACCTAATGCTTTACCTCCAATATTAGTATATTTTGAGAAATGTGTTTTTTCTGCATTATTAGCTGATTTTTTTGGTGATGCTGCTACTGATGGATTCGGTACTCCCCTTGTTCCAGCAGCAGCAACAGCAGAAATGGTTGCTTGTAAATATTTAGCTACTGGTATTTTAACGTATGATGCATTTGTTATTAAAGAATATATTTCTTCACTTTTTAAATGTGCTGGAAATTAATAATCTACTACATCCACTCCTCAAAGTCTCCTGATAGCGCGGATTTGCAATCCGTGCCCACAAAGAGAATAAATTAATTATGCTTACTATGGCACTCGATATAACCGAGTGCCATTTTTAATAATGTGAATAAAAAAATTGTACTTTAGCTCATATTAATAGACGGTATGAAGTATACATTGTTAGTCTTGGGTTTGTTTTTAAAAACCACTTTTATCTTCTCACAAAACGAGTACAAAAAAAGTGTAGATAGTTTGTATGTGATAATAAACGATACAGACAATAATGAAGTTAAAATAAACCATTATAAAGCTCTTTGCGATATTTATAAAGATTATGATTTAGCAGCCTTTAGAACAAGTAATGCGGTGTTGTTTAGTATTGCAAAAAAAGCAAACTCAGCGCAAGGATATGGTTTTTATTATTGTAACCAAAGCAAATTGATTGCTTATACTAATTTACAAGAGGCTATTAACTATGCAGAAAAAGGAAAACAGCAGTTTTATAAAAGTAAAGACTGGAACAATTATATTTATGCCTGTTCACTTATAGGAAACCATTTAAATGCCAATGGAGAGTATGATAAGGGCATACATCTGTTACAAAAAACCCTACCGCTTGCTATAAAAATAGACAGTGACTATTTATCTAATTTATACCATGAATTATCTAAATTATATAGATCTAGCAGAGATGATGTACACGCTATATATTTTGCAAAAAAAGGATTAACGTGCAAAAAACCTTTAAAAAACAAGTATTTGATTTATCATGGCATTGCGGTTATTTATCTAAAAACAGGGCGCTATGACAAAGCTTTAGAATACAATGAGCTGGCTACGAGATTTGCAAAATCGGCAGAGGCAAAATATTCTGCAATGTATAGAAGAGCGGAAATTTTGATTGAAATGAGTCGTTCTAAAGAAGGGTTACCTTTGCTAATAAAATGTTTACGATATTATGAAAAACAAAAAGCTACATTAGATATTCTGGATACCCAATATATGATTGCATCGAGCCATTATAAGCTTGGCAACTATAAAAAAGCAAATTATTATATTGATGAGGTTTTAAAATTTCCTACTTTATTAATTAGAGATAAAATTTATACCTTTTGTCTTAAAGCAAACATTTGTTTAGCCTTAGATGACATTGCAAATGCAAAATTATTTACAGATAAAGCACTGTATTTACTAGACAAAAATGTCACTATTGGTTTAAAAATAGATTTGTTTAATGCTAAAATTGATGTGGAAAAAAGAATAGGGAATTACAAGTTAGCTCTAGAGTATAATGAAAAAATACTAGCAATAAAGGAAATCAATTACAGCAATAATAGTAAAAACAAAATGCATCAACTCGAAGTAGATCTTGGTTTTACAGAAAAAAACAACAGAATAAAAAATTTACAAATTGCACAATTAAAAAAGCAAATGGAAATTACAGAAAAAAATAATTATTTAATTTATATTTCTATTACGCTAGTCATGGCAATATTGTCGTTGCTTTTTTATATAAAAAATTATAGAACTATCAAGAAAAAAAACTTTATTATTGAAAAGGAAAAGTTAGTTACAAAAAAATCACTCGCTGAAAAAGAAACCCTACTCAAAGAAATTCACCATCGTGTTAAAAATAATTTACAACTGGTAATGAGCTTGTTGTATATTCAATCTAAAAGCAAGAAGGATAATATGGAAGACTTTATAGAGGTGAGTAATTCCAGAATTATGGCGATGTCGCTGATACATGAAAATTTATATCAAGTAAACGATTTGAGTAGTGTTGATTTTAAAGAATACATTGCTACACTTGTTCAATCGCTAGCCCAAACCTATCATAAACCAGATCAATTAGTAGCACTGCGTCAAGAAGTGACTAGCCTCTATATTGATATTCAAACCGCTGTACCGCTCGGGCTTATTATTAATGAACTTGTTAGTAATGCCTACAAACATGCATTTAGAAATACAAACAACGGTATTATTACGTTACAATTGTTTGAAAGTGGTGATGCTTATGAGCTTATTATCAAAGACAATGGTATTGGCATACCAGAGAATAAAGAAACAACAAAATCACTAGGATTAGTCCTCGTTGCACAACTTGTTCAACAAATTAGTGGTGTATTGGAAATTCAAAATAAGAACGGAATGCAATTTAAAATCAAATTTCAAAATTTAAAAGCATGAATAGTAAAATACTCATAGTCGAAGATGAAGTTATCATTGCAATGCATATTCAATCCATACTGGAAGAGGCAAATTACGAAGTAATTTCGAACATAAGTTCGGTAGAAGTAGCAATAAGTGCTATTGAAACCGCTTCGCCAGATTTAGTCCTTATTGATATTAACTTAAATAAAAATAAAGATGGTGTAGATTTAGGCCGTTATTTACTCGAAAAAAATAGCATTCCATATATTTATATTACTTCCTATTCAGACAAAACAACACTAGATAGAGTAAACGAAACACGCCCTTTTGGTTATATTGTTAAACCCTTTAGACCTTTAGATTTGATTACAACTATTTCTGTGGTGTTAAACAATTACAAACATCGCAAAATAGACCCTTTGCGAGAAGAAAATGAAACTCCAGATAGCATACCTTTTAAAATGAGAACGATTATTAATTATATTAATGACAATCTGGACAGAAAAATAGAAATTGAGGAATTGATTAAACTATCAAATTGGAAAGCACGTCATTTTTCAAGACTTTTTCAAGACTACCTGAAAGTTTCACCTTACCAATATATTTTGTCAAGAAAAATAAGTAAAGCAAAATCACTTATAGAAGAAACCACAATTCCTATTAATGAAATTGCATTCGATTTAGGTTTTAAAAGTTACAGTAATTTTTGCAATGCTTTCAAGAAAGCTATTGACGACACTCCCGAAAATTGCAGAAAAAAGAAATAAACCACTAAGGACAGGAAGTCTATGATTTGGTTTTGCAGACTGAAAGTATGCTAGGTGAAAAGCGTATTTAACAATAATTTCAATGATTTACACAAATCAATTCGTGAAAATTCGTGAAATTCGTGGCAAAGTTTTTAAAACCTGTAAGGGAAATGCACTAAAAGTGCATAGTTTTACCTATTTTTGAGACCAATAAAAAAATATTTTCAATAGAATTTTTCTTGTTCTATAGTCTTGGATGAAGCTAAAGGAATTTTTTTTTATGGGATAGTCTCCATTTTTTATTAGGCAATACTAATTTTATAAAATATAAAAAAATCTTTCAAAAACTAGTCTCAAAAGATTTTTACCAAACCAAACAAACCCAATATTATCTTAGAACAAAACTTGTTTTTAAAGCAAGGTTTTCTTTATCAAAAATATTAACAAAATACATTCCTTTTTCAGGATTTTGAATTTCAAGATCAGAAGATACTTCCAGATTTTCATTTTCGAACTCAAATGTAGAAGAGTAGCTGTAGTCTAAAATCATTGGACCAAATTTCACAGATCGCTTCTCGCCTATTACATTATTATTACTATCAATTATTTGAACGTAATATTGCTTTTGGCACGATTTTGCTAATTTATTTCCAACCACCATAAAGCTAACCTTTAAGGCATTCACCTTACTGGCTTTGTCGGTTGCAAAAGAGCCAGATAGTCCGTTTTTTAGTGTTTCCGTTTTTAAGTTTACTAAGGATATTTTAGAACTCTTAATAATTTTTCTGCTCATATCATTATTTTGAGCTTTTAATTCATCAAATGACTTTTTAGAATTTTCAAGCACATAAGTTGTACTATCCTGTTTCCGTTTTAATGAATGATAATTACTTGCAATTTCAAGTTTCTCTTTTTTTAGAACGGACACTTGTTTTCTTAATTTAACAACTTCATTTCTATAGATAGCCAATTGTTCTATTGATGTACTAGAACTATTTACTTCATTTATCAAATTAACAATTTTTTGTTGCTCTACTAATAAATCTGTTTTAATAGATGTATTTTCATTAATAACTATACTTAAAGAATCTTTAGATTTTGTAAGACTTAAAATCAAAACTTGTTTTTCAAGTTTAAGTTTCTTTTCAGTATCTTTTATATTTTTAAAAATCACTAATGATAATCCTAATATACTTACTAAAGATATACCTAGTATCAAATTCGATATTTTGTATGTTTTGATGTGAGTAAAATTTTTCATAATTTTTAAATTAATTGTTTTGACATTTCAAACTTATAATTAAGTTTCTAAATAAAAAACGAAAAATCGTTTTTTTTTCACGCAAAGCATTGATTTCATTATATTTGTGACTTACTAATAACTAATTTTAATGAGTTAATCATCTTACTATTTTTTGTTATATGTAAGAAAAAACTTTCTTATAGAAAAGACTTATAAATTCAAAAATGAGAAAGAAAGTATTATTATTTTAATACAAAACTTGTTTTTAACGTTAGATTATCCTTGTCAAAAATATTTACAAAATAAGTTCCTTTTTCAACATTCGATAATTCGACATCAGTAGTCACCTCTAAATTTTCTTTTTCATACTTAAAGGTAGAAGAATAACTGTAGTCTAAAATCATTGGTCCAAATTTTATAGAACGCCTTTCGCCTATTACATTATTATTATTATCAATTATTTGAACATAATATTCTTTGTCACAGGGCTTGGCTAGCTTATTTCCTAATACCATAAAACTAATTTTCAGAACATTAACGCGAGCCGCTTTATTTGTAGCAAATGAACCTGACAAACCTTGTCGCAAAGTTTCGGTTTTGAGTCCAACCATTGATATTTTAGAACTTTTTAAAATCATTCTATTCATATCATTATTTTTGGCCTCTAAGTTTTCATTCTTTTTTACAGAATTCTCAAGCACATAGGAAGTGCTGTCTTGTTTCGCTTTTAGTGCTTGGTATTTTTGAGCTAATTGATATTTTTCTTTTTTAAGAACAACTATTTGACGTCTCAAGTTTGTAACTTCAACTTTAAATTTGTTCAGTTCTTCAAGATCAAGATTTGCATTGCTTACTTCTTCGATAAGATTCATAACTCTTTGTTGTTCTACCAACAGTTCCCTTTTTATAGAAGAGTTTTCAGTAATTACTTTACTCAAAGAATCTCGTGATTTAACAAGATTATCGATCATAAGTTGCTTTTCGGTCTTCAGATTGTTTTCATTTTGCCTTATACTTTTAAAATACAGTAGTGAAAATCCTAAAGTTACAATTAATGAAATTCCAAAAAACAGAGTTCCGATTTTGAATATTGAGTTATTTTTGCTTGTTGCCATAGTAAATAAATTAATGGTTTAACAATCTTAATATCACTAAATTATACACTATAAATGTAAATTTGACTGAAAAATCACTATATTTTAGTAATAATGCATCAATTTAGCTGTATTTAGTTATAATCTCTTAACTAATTTTAATGAGAAGTCATAAAAAAAAGCACCTCAATTGAAGTGCTTTTTTATAAATGAAAAAGTTAATTATTTCAATACAAAGCTTGTTTTTGAAACTAATTCCGTTTTATCATATATGTTTACATAATAATTGCCTTGCTTAATATCGTTTACCATTAAGTCTTGGCTTATTCGAAGTGTTTTATTTTCATACTTAATATTTTTAACAAAACTATATATCAAGTTTTTACCACCAAAAATTTCAGTTTTTTTGTCACCCAAAACATTATTTTTACTGTCAATAATCTGAATGTAGTAATTTTTATCTCCAGATTTTGCAATAGTATTTTCGGCTATCATAAAACTTACTTTTAATATATCAGCGCGACTAGCCTTTTCCGTAACGGTTTGTTTTCCGGAACTACTTTGTTTTATTGCAAAGGCTTCCAGATTAAGAAGGGAGAGTTTTGATGCTTTTTCAATTTTTTTTGTAAGATTGTTATTTTGCATAACTAAAGTATCATTTTTAGTTTTAAACTTAACAATAACTACGCTAGCACTATCTCTTTCTACTTTCAAAAGTTGATTCTGTTTTTTAAGAATAGCAACTTCTTTCATCAAAACAGCAACATTATTTTTTAATTTATAGGAATCGCCTTTAAATTTAGTAATTTCAGAAATATCGTTTTTGGCTTTTTTAACTTCTTGAATTAGTTTTTCAACTCTATTTCTTTCAACAACCAGTTCTTTTGATAACGAAGTATTGGAATATATGGCACTATTTAATGAATCTCTTGCAACAAATAAGTCTTTTAGAGTAGCATCTTTCTCACTTATTAAGATTTTCTCGACATATTGTGCATCATTTATTAAATTATAAATATACCCAAGACTCCCTAAAAGCAATAATGTCATAACAACAATTATTGCTTTAAAGCCTGAATTTGTATTTTCTTTTTCCATCAATTATAAATTTAACTAATTTTATTTGTAGAGTTTTGGGAAACTAGTCCCGCAAGTTAATATAAAAATACTATTTTTGGATATCATAATTTAAAAAATGGAAAATTTAATCCGATTTAAACAATCAAATTTAGCTAAAATCACAAATTTTAGGAACGGTGAAGTCAAGTTTGGTGAAAAAATGATAACCATTCCAAATGATGCAAATGTTATTGATTTTATATCAAATTCTGAGGCCAAATATGTTGTATTAGGCATTCCTGAAGACATAGGTATTCGAGCAAATTTAGGTCGATCTGGAGCAAATACAGCTTGGGAAAGTGCTATTGAAAGTATAGCAAACATTCAGCATAATCGCTTTTGCAAAGGAAGTACAATACTCGTTTTAGGTCAAGTTGATGTTTCTCAAGAAATGGAAAAAGCATTACTTCTTGACCAAAACAATACTGACGATCGAAAAGCACTTTTCAAAATTGTTGAACAAATAGATAAGGAAGTTTCTCATATAATATTCTCTGTAGTCAAGGCTGGTAAAATTCCCATCATAATTGGAGGAGGACATAATAATGCTTACGGAAATATCAAAGGAACTGCTTTAGCAAAAGGAAAAGCTATAAACGCTATAAATTTTGACGCACATTCTGATTTTAGAATTCTTGAAGGCAGACATAGTGGAAATGGTTTTTCGTATGCTTTTGAAGAAGGATTTCTCAAAAATTATTTTATTTATGGATTACATGAGAGTTATACCTCAAAGAGTGTTTTGGATACTTTAAAGAAAATTGAAGATCGAGTTCGATACAATACCTATGATGAAATAAAAATTAGATATCAAAAAAATTTTAATCAAGAAATGTTTCAAGCATTAGAATTTATAAAAAATGAATTTTATGGAATTGAAATTGATTTAGATGCTATTCCTAATATTGCATCAAGTGCAATGACTTTAAGTGGTTTCTCTGTTGAAGAATTAAGACAATTTGTTAATTATTTTAGCCAAAATCAAAACGCAGCCTATTTACACATTTGTGAGGGTGCACCATCTCTAGGTGAAGAAAAAAACAATCATTTAATTGGGAAACTTATTGGATATTTAATAACCGATTTTATAAAAGGAAATTCTTTGGTTTAACCAAACAAGGTTTGCAAGAAAAACCATTTCTTAATTGACAAATAAGCTATCTTTGTACAAATTATAAAATATGTTATTCGAAGATTTATCATTATCAAAAAGTATACAAAGAGCTGTTTTTGAAGAAGGTTACACTAGCCCAACTCCAATTCAAGAGCAAGCAATTCCAATTATATTAGCAGGACAAGATTTAATAGGTTGTGCGCAAACAGGCACAGGAAAAACTGCAGCATTTGCAATTCCAATTATCCATCAATTGCATCGTATTATTGGGTCTTCAAAAAAAGAAAAATTAATACGAACACTCGTTGTAACACCCACCAGAGAACTAGCCGTTCAAATTGGAGAAAGTTTTGATACTTACGGAAAATATACCAATTTGAAACAGCTAACCATATTTGGAGGGGTTTCACAAAACCCACAAGTAGACCAATTAAAAAGTGGTGTTGATATTCTAATTGCAACACCAGGAAGATTATTAGATTTGCACAAACAAGGTTTTTTAAATTTAGATCATTTACATCATTTGGTTCTTGATGAAGCAGATCAAATGCTAGATATGGGCTTTATAAATGATGTCAAAAAAATTGTCAAATTGACACCAAATAATCGCCAAACCCTACTTTTTTCTGCAACAATGCCCATCACCATTCGAGAACTCGCAGAAATGTTCCTTACAGATCCAGCAACAGTTCAAGTTTCGCCAGTATCATCAACTATCGACACCGTTGATCAACGATTGTATTATGTAGATAAAGCCGATAAACGACAACTATTATATCATATTATTAAAGAAGAAAATTTAAGTAATATATTGGTTTTTTCGAGAACAAAACATGGAGCTGACAATGTAGCAAAAGCGTTAAAAAAACAAGGGTTAAATGCCGAAGCTATTCACGGAGACAAATCTCAAAATGCAAGACAAAGAGCATTAGATAACTTTAAAAATAAAGCTTGTGATATACTTGTAGCAACTGATATAGCTGCGAGAGGAATTGATATTGAACTATTACCATTCGTGATTAATTTTGACTTGCCGAATATTCCAGAAACATACGTGCATCGCATTGGACGGACAGGGCGTGCAGGAAATGGTGGTATTGCAATTTCTTTTTGCGGAAAAGATGAGGAAGGGTATTGGAAAGATATAATAAAGCTAACTAAAGCTAAAGTTACAACCATTGACAATCATCCTTTTCCTTGGAAAAGTAGTTCATCCGAAACTTTAAAACCAGAAAATAGTTCAAATCGTGGTGGAGAAAGACAAAAATCATCTAGAAAGTCTGACAATTCTAAGAAGAATAAAAAACGTTGGTATTAAAAAAAAAAAAAAAATGCTTTAGTTGGGGAACTAAAGCATTTTTTAACAATTAAATAAACAACTAAAAAAACTATCTCAATAAACGAATACGTATCGTTTCTTATTTAGAACATACTATTGAATTTATCTTTTTATAATTTCAACACTGTAAATATGACTCTAATTCGATTAACCACAAAATAAAATCGATAAAACACATTTATTTTTATTTATTATAAATAATAACCTACAATTAAGGCGATAATCTTTGAAGAATCCAAACTGATTCGAGGTTCAATTTGTATCGCATTCGATCATGTAATCTATTAGGTCTACCTTGCCAAAATTCAATTTCTTGAGGCACAACAATATAACCACCCCAATTTTCAGGTCTTGATATTTCAGAATTAGCTAATTGAAGTTCTAATTCAGCCAATTTTTGTTCTAAAATGTCTCTTGATTCAATAACCTCACTTTGGTTAGAAACTATAGCACCTAGTTGACTTCCTTTAGGTCTTGAAGAAAAATAATTGTCTGAAATTTCTGAATCAATTTTTGATGCCCTTCCTTTAATAATTACTTGCCGCTCAAGAGAATTCCAAAAAAAAGACAAACAAACATTTGGATTGTTTTCAATTGCCTTGCCCTTCTCGGAACTATAATTTGTAAAAAAAGTAAAACCCTCCTCATTGTATTCCTTCAACAAGACGACACGTGATTTTGGAAAACCATCAAGACCAATCGTTGCAATTGTCATTGCATTTACTTCATCAATAGATTCTGAAGCTTCTGCTTCTTTAAACCAAGTAGCGAACAATTCATAAGGGTTATTAGAAATATAAATTTCTAATAACTCACTCCTATCATATGATTTTCTGTAATTACTTAAATCAGCCATTTTTTAGTTCTTAAAATTATGTATACTATATAACATTGAGCTTCCTAATTATTTAAAATTTATTAAGATACAAAGTTAAGCACTTAATCTATTTATATGAAACGAAATTTAAAAATTCCATATTATATAAATACTTCTTAAAATTTATCATCCTAAAATTTAAATAAAGAATTGATAACTATATTTTTTAAATATTGGCGTGCCTCTCACTCGTTCCTCGTTCAAGTCGGGCTATGCGCTTCTAGTCCTCGCACTTCGTTCCTCAGGCTGTGGGCTATCGCTTCTATCCCTCACGCGAACTGGCGAAACAATCCTACTCAAGAGAAAACGCCAACCCTAAAACACCTTAATTTTACATAACAAAAAACCTATCCAACTAAACCACTCTATAGACTGAAAGTCCATAGATTTGATTTTGCAGACTGAAAGTCTGCCATAGTGTGATTTGGTTTAACACAAATTTCACGAATTCATACAAATTAATTCGTGAAAATTAGTGAAATTCGTGTTTAAATTTTTAGAACCTGAAAGGTAAATGCACTAAGGTGCATAGTTTTAAACTATACATAAGACCAATAAAGGAATAGGGTACTTCAAAACAAAGGTAACAAACCGAGCTGTTAGGCGAACACGTCGATCCTAATAAAAACAAAAAAGCCCTATCCGTTTGGATAGGGTTTTTCAAAAGAAAGGCGACGACATACTCTCCCACAAAATTGCAGTACCATCTGCGCAGGCGGGCTTAACTTCTCTGTTCGAGATGGGAAGAGGTGAGCCCCGCCGCAAT
>NZ_JANOQD010000097.1:0-5514 GCF_031422135.1 Flavobacterium sp.
CAAATGCAAAAACGAAGAGGCAAAACTGATTTACAAAAATAAAATTCCACAAAAAATAGTAGCCATTTTTGAAAAATATGGTTTTATTTGGGGAGGAAATTGGACTCATTATGACACAATGCATTTTGAATATAGACCAGAGTTAATTAACTAAAAATTAAATTTATGAACGACGCACATTTACACCTTTTAATAAATCATTTTCCAATTGTTGGAACTATTTTTGGGCTTGGGATTTTACTTGCAGGAATTATTTCAAAAAATAAATCCATTCAAAACACAGCTTACGCTATATTCATTGTTTGTATGATTCTTGGAAAAGTATCAATGTTTACTGGCGAAAAAGCAGAAGATATTGTCGAAAATCTAGGTATTTCGCAAGATTTAATTCACGAACACGAAGAACAAGCCGAAACCTATATGAAGCTGGCTTATGCTTTGGGTTTAATTTCAATTTTAGGACTAATTTCAAATTTTAAAAATCATCCAAAAGCAAAATTGTTTAGTTTTTTAGCTTTAACATTGGCTATTGTAACGGTAATTTTGTCTAAAGCTGTTGGGACTTCTGGAGGAGAAATTCGTCATACAGAAATTCGTCAAACTATTGAAATTCAAAATGTAAAATAGAATTAAATAGTAATTATCTAATAATTTTTACTTCAACAAAACATAAAATTTAGACATTAGTAGTTTATTTAATAATTTTCATCTTATATTTGCAATTCAATAAAACAAAAATGTTTACAATTCAATTACATCATCATCATTTCCATAATTGCTCTCAAGCGATGAGTTAATGATATGTGTATAAATCATATATTTTAAAACCCGTTTGAGTACATCAAACGGGTTTTTTATTTAAAATCATTTGTTGTATTCAAATTTAATTCTTAAACCAAAACAACAAAATGAACACTTTAAAAATTGCTATTCAAAAATCTGGACGTTTAAACGAAGACAGCCTAAAAATCCTTAAAGATTGTGGTATTTCTGTCGATAACGGTAACGACCAACTCAAAGCCTCTGCTACCAATTTTCCACTAGAAGTTTTATTCCTTCGTAATTCAGACATTCCTCAGTATTTATTAGACGGCGTTGTCGATATTGCCATTGTCGGAGATAATATTCTAGTCGAAAAAGGCGGAAATATTAAAATCATCGAAAAATTAGGTTTTTCAAAATGCAGAGTATCTGTGGCAGTTCCCAAAGCCTTTGAATTCAAATCATTAGATGATTTAAAAAAACTCCGAATTGCCACATCGTATCCAAACACAACTCTAAATTATTTCAAACAAAATAATGTAAAAGTGGATTTACACCAAATCTCTGGTTCGGTAGAAATAGCACCAAATATAGGTCTAGCCGATGCCATTGTCGATATTGTTTCTAGCGGAAGTACCCTTTTCAAAAACAATCTCAAAGAAGTTGCAGTCATTATGAAAAGTGAAGCCGTTCTTGCCGTTTCTCCTTTTATTACACCAGAAAAACAAGTCGTTTTAGACAAATTAAGATTTAGAATTCAAGCAGTTCTTCGTGCAAGGATTTCAAAATATATTTTGATGAATGTCCCAAACGAAAAAATTATAGCTGTTTCTCAAATTCTCCCCGTTTTAAAAAGTCCAACTGTAGTTCCGCTTAACGAAGTCGGTTGGAGCAGCGTTCAGTCTGTAATTGACGAAGATCAGTTTTGGGATGTAATCGATAAACTGAAAGAAGCAGGAGCAGAGGGAATTTTGGTTTGTCCAATTGAGAAAATGGTTTTCTAGGAGCACAAACAACACCCCAACCCAGAACATTATTCCCGCTTTCGTTCCAATCTTTTTTATTTTTTTGTCATACTGAGCTTGTCGAAGGGCAAAAAAATAAAAAAGGATTTCCACTCAATCGGGGCTAAAATTCATACTCTTTTTACCAATTAACATTTCAAAATCACAGAAATGAACAAAATAATAAACCCGAAACCCGAAACTTGGTCTGAAGTTTTAAAAAGACCAACACAAACTTTCAACGATATTGAAGAAACCGTAAAAGGAATTTTCAAAGAAGTGCAAGTCAAAGGCGACGTTGCAGTTGCAAAATACACATCCCTTTTTGACGGAATAACTATAGAAAACATTGAAGTTTCAAATCAAGAAATCGAAGAAGCAATCAATCTTGTTTCTCAAGAATTGAAAAAAGCCATTCAGCTGGCCAAATCAAATATTGAAAAATTTCACAAAGCACAAATCACTACCAAAATAGAAGTAGAAACTACTGAAGGAGTTACTTGTTGGCAAGAAAAACGACCAATTCAAAAAGTCGGATTGTATATTCCTGGCGGAACTGCACCTTTATTTTCAACAGTTTTAATGTTGGCTATTCCAGCTCAAATTGCGGGTTGCAAAGAAATTGTTTTGTGTTCTCCACCAGATAAATCAGGAAAAATAAATGCTGCTATATTATATGCCGCCAATCTTTGTGGAGTTTCAAAAATTTTGAAAGTAGGCGGTATTCAAGCCATTGCTGGAATGACTTTTGGTACCAAAACCATTCCTCAAGTGTATAAAATTTTTGGACCAGGAAATCAATATGTAACAGTTGCTAAGCAAGTAGCAACGCAATTTGGAGTTGCTATCGATATGCCAGCTGGGCCAAGTGAGTTGTTGATTGTTGCTGACGATGCTGCTATTCCAAGTTTTGTAGCTTCCGATTTATTAAGCCAAGCCGAACACGGAACTGATAGTCAAGTTATTCTAGTTTCAACTTCAAAAAAATTGATTGATAAAGTCGAAATTGAAATCAGCAAGCAAATTCAGATTTTGCCTCGAAAAGCAATTGCCGAAAAAGCTATCGAAAATTCAAAACTAATTTATGTTGAAAATGACAAAATTGCCTTAGATTTAATAAACGAATATGGTCCTGAACATTTTATAATTTGTACCAATAATGATGATTTCTATGTCAATAATATCCAAAACGCTGGTTCCATTTTTATTGGAAATTTCACACCCGAAAGTGCGGGTGATTATGCTTCTGGAACCAATCATACCTTACCAACCAACGGTTACGCAAAAAATTATTCGGGTGTAAATCTAGATAGTTTCTTAAAATCAATGACTTTCCAGAAAATATCACAAAAAGGAATTCAAAATATAGGAAAAGCCATTGAAATTATGGCGGAATCCGAAGGATTGCAAGCACATAAAAATGCGGTAACTTTAAGATTAGAATATTAAGATTAATATCCTAACTGGTTTAAAAAACATGTTAGGTATAATTTAAAACTAAAAATGAACAATTTCAACATACAAAATCTCATCAGAGAAAACATAAAAAATATGCAGCCTTATTCGTCCGCACGTGATGAATTCAAGGACTTCAATAAAGAAATGATTTTCCTTGATGCCAACGAAAATCCCAATGAAAACGGAGTGAATCGTTATCCAGACCCACAACAGAAAACTGTAAAATTGGCTCTTTCTGAAATAAAGCGAGTACCCGAAAATAAAATTTTATTAGGTAACGGAAGCGATGAAGTGCTCGATTTATTGTTTCGTGCTTTTTGCGAACCCAATAGAGACAATGTAATCACTTTGCCACCAACGTATGGAATGTATGGTGTTTTGGCCAATTTAAATGCCATCGAAAACCGAGAAGTTTTGTTGAATGAAAATTTTGAGCCTCAAATAGACAAGATTTTAGCATCGGTTGACCAAAATACCAAAATGATTTTTCTTTGTTCACCTAACAACCCAACTGGAAATTCTTTTTCAGATGAAAGTATAGTAACTTTACTCAAAAATTTTAATGGAATTGTGGTTTTAGACGAAGCCTATATTGACTTTTCTGCTAAAGAGAGTTGGTTGTCAGAAATTAGCGATTATCCAAACCTAGTCATCACACAAACGCTATCAAAAGCATACGGAATGGCAGGAATTCGATTGGGAATTTTGTATGGTTCTGTTGAAATTATTACCGTTTTAAATAAAATAAAACCACCATACAATGTCAATGTTTTAACTCAAAGTAAAGCATTGCAATATATTGAAAGTCAAGAAACTGTAAAAAATCAAGTAGAAGAAATAAAAAATCAAAGAAATTTGATTTATGGAGAATTATTAAACACCAATATTGTCAAAGAAATATACAGAACCGATGCTAATTTTATTCTTTGCAAAGTGGATGATGCTAACAAAAGATACAATCAATTGTTAGAAAAAGGAATCGTAATTCGCAATCGAACTAACGATGCATTATGCGAAAACTGTTTGAGAATAACCATTGGAACTGAGGTAGAAAATCAAAAATTTATTTCAGTGTTAAAAGTATTAGATAAATCCTAACAGGTTTTCAAAACCTGTTAGGTATAAAAACAATAAAATAATGAAAAAAGTACTATTTATTGACCGAGACGGAACAATGATTAAAGAAACCATTGACGAACAAATCGATGCTTTCGAAAAAATGATTTTTTATCCAAAATGCATTCCGTTTTTGAGCAAAATTGCACAAGAATTAGATTTTGAATTAGTTATGATTACCAATCAAGATGGTTTAGGAACTGCAAGTTTCCCAGAAGAAACATTTTGGCCCGTTCACAATTTTATTATGAAAACCTTTGAAAATGAAGGTGTTGTTTTTGATAAGGTTTGCATTGACAGAACATTTCCAGCTGAAAATGCTGAAACAAGAAAACCAAAAACAGGTTTATTAACCGACTATTTTTCATCCGAATATGATTTAGCAAATTCATTTGTAATAGGAGATCGATTAACTGATGTTGAATTGGGTAAAAATTTAGGTTCCAAAGCCATTTTCATTAATGATAACACAAACCTTGGAACGGGAGAAATATCCGTTAAAAAAGAGGAATTAAATCCTTATATCGCATTGGAAACTAGCGATTGGCAAAAAATATATGAATTTCTAAAACTAGAAAACCGTGTGGCTTCCATTGTTAGAAAAACAAATGAAACTGATATTTCAATCCAAATAAACCTTGATGGAACAGGTAAAAGCAAAATCGAAACAGGCATTGCTTTTTTCGACCATATGTTAGACCAAATCGCACGTCATGGTCAAATGGATTTAGAAATTCTAGTCAAAGGTGATTTGGAAGTAGATGAACATCACACCATTGAAGACACTGCCATTGCGCTTGGAGAAGTTTTTTCGAAAGCGTTGGGCAACAAATTAGGCATCGAACGTTACGGATTTTGTTTACCAATGGACGATTGTTTGGCACAAGTAGCCATCGATTTTGGTGGTCGTAATTGGCTGGTTTGGGAAACCGAATTCAAGCGGGAAATGATTGGTCAAATGCCAACAGAAATGTTTTTTCACTTTTTCAAATCGTTTACCGATGGTGCAAAGGCCAATTTAAATATTAAAGCGGAAGGCACGAACGAACATCACAAAATTGAAGCCATTTTCAAAGCATTTGCAAAAGCCATAAAAGTGGCAGTCAAAAGAGATGTAGAAAAGATGATTTTACCATCAACTAAAGGAATGCTTTAAAGTTAATAGTTGTTGGTT
>NZ_JANOQD010000098.1:0-70995 GCF_031422135.1 Flavobacterium sp.
AACCTTTTTTCTCCAATCTTTATCAAAACCAATATTCAAATTGATCCAAATATTTCTAGAAAGCCTCATTATAAATGGCATTAAGACCGTGAGCGAAATAAGAATCGTAATAAAACATGTTTTCAAGTTGGTTTTGAATACAAAATAGCAAATCAAAAATACAGCAACTCCAACCAAAACTCCAAGACCATAACTCACATACATTGAACCGTAAAAAAAGGAAGGCTCAATATTATAATGCAATCCACAATGGCTACATTTGGGGTTTAATTTTATGGTTTCTGACGGATTATAAAGATTTTTGCCTTTATACATACTTTCTTCATTACATCGTGGACAACTTCCTGTTAAAATACTATAAAATGTGGATCCTTTTTTTAACATTTGCAAAAAATTTAGTTTGCCATTTTTTTGGCATTGTAAATTTACGGTTTATAAGATGATTTAGAGTACTCTTTTAATCTTAAAATCGTTCAATCTTTTAATTAAAACGTAATGTTAAACATACACAATTTGTCGGTTTCCTTTGGAGGAACTTATTTGTTTGAAGAAGTAACTTTCCGAATGGGCGCTGGCGATAGAGTAGGACTCGTGGGGAAGAACGGTGCTGGAAAATCTACAATGCTTAAAATTTTATCAGGTGATTTAAAGGCTGATTCTGGTCAAATTGCTACTGAAAAAGAAGTGCGAATTGGATTTTTACGTCAAGATATCGACTTTGAACAAGGAAGAACCGTTCTTGAAGAAGCCTATCAAGCGTTTACGGATATAAAAGAAGTTGAAAAAAAATTGGAACACATCAATCATCAATTGGTCACTAGAACCGATTATGAAAGTGACGAATATTCTCAAATTATTGAAGACTTATCTGAATATACGCATCGATTTGAACTTTTAGGCGGTTACAACTATGTTGGTGATACCGAAAAAATTCTACTTGGATTGGGTTTTAAACGAGAGGTTTTCAACAATCAAACGGAGACATTTTCTGGAGGTTGGCGTATGCGTATTGAATTGGCAAAATTATTATTGCAAGCGAACGACATTTTGCTTCTTGATGAGCCAACCAATCACTTGGATATAGAAAGTATCATTTGGTTGGAAAGTTTTCTTCGTAATTATCCTGGAGTTGTAGTTATTGTATCGCACGATAAAATGTTTTTAGATAATGTGACGAACAGAACCATCGAAATTTCGTTAGGAAAAGCTTACGATTTCAACAAGCCGTATTCGCAATATTTAGAATTACGCCACGAAATTCGTGAAAAACAACTAGCAACTCAAAAGAATCAAGCCAAAAAAATTGAAGAAACCGAAAAATTAATTGAAAAATTTCGTGCCAAAGCCTCCAAAGCCTCTATGGCGCAATCGTTGATTAAAAAGCTGGATAAAGTAGAACGAATTGAAGTCGATGAAGACGATAATTCAGTTATGAATATTTCGTTTCCTGTGTCTAAAGTACCAGGTAAAGTGGTTATTGAAGCAGATAAAGTAACCAAAGCGTATGGAGATAAAACCATTTTAAAAGATATTTCTCTTTTGGTAGAAAGAGGAAGTAAGATTGCTTTTGTGGGTCAGAATGGACAAGGTAAATCCACTTTTATTAAAGCTATTGTAAATGAGTTTGAATTCAAAGGCGAAATCAAATTAGGACATAATGTTCAAGTTGGCTATTTTGCACAAAATCAAGCCGAATATCTTGATGGAGAGATTACTTTATTACAAACAATGGAAGACGCCGCTACGGATACCAATAGATCCAAAGTTCGAGATATGTTAGGTTCGTTCCTTTTTCGCGGTGACGATGTGGAGAAAAAAGTAAAAGTACTTTCAGGAGGCGAACGCAATCGATTGGCGTTATGCAAATTATTGTTGCAGCCTATTAATGTTTTGGTGATGGATGAGCCCACGAATCACTTGGATATCAAATCTAAAAATGTATTGAAAGCGGCCTTGCAAAAATACGAAGGAACACTTTTGTTGGTTTCTCACGATAGAGATTTTCTTCAGAATATGTCGAATATTGTGTATGAATTTAAAGATCAAAAAATCAAAGAATATTTAGGCGATATTAATTACTTTTTGGAGCAACGCAACCTTGAAAATATGCGTGAAGTCGAGAAAAAAGATATTGAAAAAAAGGAAGCGCCAGTTACAAATTCAAAAGCTTCTTATGAGGATCAAAAGAAAAGCAAATCATTGCAAAATCGATTGAGTAAAATTGAAAGTCAGATTAAAGAATTGGAAAAAAACATTCAGCAAGATGACAAAGCTCTGGCCTCTAACTATGACAAACATATTGAAGACGCCTCCTTCTTTACAGCATACAACAAGAAAAAAGGTGATTTGGATAAATTGCTGGAAGATTGGGAAATTGTTCAAGGAGAGATTGATACTTTATGATTTTGAATTAATTGACATCCACTATAAATTTAAAACCCTTTCAAGATTTTACATTGAAAGGGTTTTAAAACGGTTTTTTAAATAATCTAATAGGTGTAAACTACGGTTTCATCTAAAACGTTATTTTGATACCTTTTTTCTTCAGTAGGATAACCATTAGCATTATAAACATACTGTGTGGTTCTAATGTCTGTAGTTGTAGACCCTCCATTAAAAGTTACTGTTGTTACAGCTGTTTCTTTTGTTTGATTGTTACTGCCAATAAACTCTATTTTATCAAACCCTAATATGTTTTTTAACGGATTGTTTTTGGTATCGTACTCATAGGACTCGACAATAGTAAAAGAAGGAACGCCTAATAATTCGCTTCTTACTAGATTGCCATTAGTATAGGTTTTCTCATAAGATGAATTTACAGTTACAGTACCCGTTTGATTATCAATACTAGATTGGGTTTCGGTTATAGTTCCGTCTGTATTTAGTACATAATCAGTTTTATAATTTGAAGGAGAACCTACTTCTGCTATAAGGCTATAAATTAAAACATTATTAACATATGTAAAGGTTTTGGTCTCATCCAATAAACCATCAGTTCCAAAAGTTTCAGTTTTGGTAATATTATTTCCAGTATAGGTATATACTTCTTTACCGCCATCAGCATAAGTTATTTTATTTAACTTATTACCATTGTAACTTAAATCAATTGTTTCAGTCTCAATTGTTCCATTGCTCAAAACATTGAAGTAAACAATTCTTTTGGCTAAATTTCCAGTTGTTGCAACTGGTACTGTATCATCGCTTTTCGAGCAAGAAGTTGTAGCGATAATTGTAAGACTTAATAATAAAATTATTTTTTTCATAGTTAATATTTGATATTAATTTTTTGCAAAAGTAGCAATATAAATTATGAAATCTAATTGTTGCTTGTAAAACCCCCTTATTAAATTAATTTTTTTATTAGTGAAAAACCCAAGTAATACCTTAAGATAATTAGTTACTTGGATTCCTGATTTTATATTTTCAAAGTTATCTTCTAATAATAAGTTATCACTGTTGAAATTGGTGTTCCATTACCGCCAGAATAAATAGGATAATCATCTTCGTTGTATGAATAAGCAATGCTAGTCGTTCCAACCTCACCAGTATTCAAGGTTCTTGTTGTAGATGTTAAACAATTATTATTTAATGAGTAAGAGTGTTTGTGATTTAATAGAGCATTGTAACCAATAATATTTTATGTTATTTTTGTTATCATAAATGTAACTTGTTTCAAAAGCAACATTCATAAACGCATTTGTCGAATGATTGTACATAGATTTATTGGCAGTTACAAAATTGTTATTTTGTTCGTTAATAGTGGTTCTTGAATGCAAATACTCCATTCCGCCAATAATGCTAATTGTTGATTTTGTACACAAAGTAGTTCCATCAGTATTGTATTGATAAGCAAATTTACTTATCGAACCCATTCCAGGTCTTGATTCTTTATGTGTTTTAACTCTTTTGTTTGGGAATAGGTATAATATTTTTCGTTTGATAGGATATAGTTGTCAGTTGGGTTTATTTTATAGAACCATTTTTCAGCAACAATTAAATCATCTAGGTATGTGAATTCAGTTTTTGAAATTTTATAAATATCAGTATTGTCAATTCGTAAAATTTTATTTCCTTCATAAATAAAAGTACTAGTCGAAATGACCGCTCCATTTTCAGAAGTTGTTATAGTATTTGGTAATACAGTTTTTGCGAAAGAATTTGTAATAGCCTCGTTATCTGAACAAGAAATTAAAACGAATAAAAAGCTGGCGAGTAAAATGAATGATTTTTTCGTAATTAAATAAGTTTAGTTTTTAATTAGACGAAAAAATAGAAAATGGTTGCGTGAATAATCGCACTAAAAAACAACAAAAAACGCTAATGGATAACCCAATTGATTGTTTATTAGCGTTTTAAATTTTATAAAGTTTTTATTTCACAAAAGTTACAGCGTTCTCCAAAGCTTCCTTAATTCCAGCAACATCTTTACCTTTTCCTGATGCAAAAAATGGCTGTCCGCCTCCGTTTCCGTCAATGTATTGTCCTAATTCTTTAATTACTGCGTTTGCATTTAAGTCTTTTTCGGTAACTAATTCTTTAGCAATATAGCAATGAATATTTGGCATATTGTCTTCAATGGATGCCAGAACCACAAATGAGTTTGGCTTTGAAGTTCCTAAAGCTAGAGTCAAATCTTTAGTGGAACTCATACTCAAATCGACTTGTTTTACCAGAAAATTAATGTTATTTACAACTTCAAATTCTGCTACCAAATTTTTTTTCAAACCATCAATTTTTTCTTTCAATAATTGTTCGATTTGTTTTTTCAGTTTCGTGTTGTCGTCTTGCAAAGAATTTACTGCCTTCAAAACATCTTGTGGATTTTTTAAAGCGACTTTAACTTCATCAAGTGTATTTTCTTGCAAAGCAAAATGCGATTTTACAGCATCACTAGTAATGGCTTCAATACGGCGTATTCCCGCCGCAACTGCTCCTTCTGAAACAATTTTGAAATGCCAAATTTCAGCAGTGTTTTTCACATGAATTCCTCCACACAATTCCATACTTTCTGCAAACTTAATAGCACGAACATTATCGCCATATTTTTCACCAAACAAAGCCATTGCGCCTTCTTCTAACGCTTGTTTTATTGGAATGCTTCGTCTTTCTATTAATGGTAATTGCTCGTGAATTCTAGTATTTACAAAATTTTCAACTTCTAATAATTGTTCCTCTGTAACTTTCGAGAAATGAGAAAAGTCAAATCGCAAATTATTTGGGTTGACCAAACTTCCTTTTTGCTCGACGTGCGTTCCCAAAATGGTTCGCAAAGCCAAATGCATCAAGTGCGTAGCCGTATGATTTCGAGAAGATAAATCTCTTAAATCGGTATTAACTTTTGCAGAAAAACTGCCGTTTACGTTTTCTGGTAATTTTTTAGAAAAATGTAAAATTAGGTTGTTTTCTTTTTTGGTATCTACTATTTCTATTGATTCATTTGCAGAAACCAATGTTCCTTTATCACCAACTTGCCCACCACCTTCTGGATAAAAAGGTGTTGCATCGAGAACAATTTGATATAAAACGCCGTCTTTTTTAGAATCTATTTTTCGGTAACGAGTTATTTTTACGTCATTTTCTGAATGATCGTAACCTACAAATTGTTCCGTGTTTCCTGCAACCAAAATTGTCCAATCGTCGGTTGACATTTCTGATGCGGAGCGTGAACGATTTTTTTGTTCCTGCATTGCTTTGTCAAACTCTAATTCATTGAATGACATATCTTTTTCTTTCAAAATCAAAGCCGTTAAATCTTTTGGGAAACCAAAAGTATCGTATAATTCGAATGCTTTTTCGCCTGAGACTTCATAACCTGAAGTTTTATCAATCACAGAATCCAACAATTGTAATCCTTGATCCAAAGTTCTTAAAAATGAAGCTTCTTCTTCACGAATTACGTTGGTCACCAATTGTTGTTGCGATTTGATTTCTGGGAAAAATTCGCCCATTTGGTTCGCTAGAACTTCAACCAATTGATTGATAAAAGGTTCTTTCATATTGAAAAAAGTAAATCCATAACGAATGGCACGACGTAAAATCCTGCGAATTACGTAACCTGCACCTGTATTGGATGGTAATTGCCCATCGGCAATGGCAAAAGCTACAGCACGAATGTGATCTACAATTACTCTAAAAGCAATATTTTTTTTATTTAATTCATCCAGTTCCCTTGATGGAGATCTAGTTGATAAGTCTTCATTTGAAGCATATTTATATCCAACAATAGATTCAACTCTTTGTATTAAAGGAGTAAAAACATCAGTATCGTAATTGGAAGTTTTTCCTTGTAGGGCCATGCACAAACGTTCAAATCCCATTCCGGTATCGACGTGTTGCTCTGGCAATTTTTCTAGAGAACCATCAGCTTTTCGATTGAATTCCATAAAAACATTGTTCCAAATTTCAACCACTTGAGGGTGATCTTTGTTAACTAAACCTTTGCCAGGAATTTTATATTTATCTAATGTTGAACGAATGTCAACATGAATTTCAGAACAAGGTCCACAAGGTCCTTGATCTCCCATTTCCCAAAAATTGTCTTTTTTGTTTCCTAGAATAATTCGGTCTTCGTCGATTAATGTTTTCCAAATATCCCAAGCTTCTTGATCGAAAGGCACATTGTCTTCTTGGCTTCCTTCAAAAACGGAAACATATAAATTTTCTTTTGGGATTTTATATACTTCGGTCAACAATTCCCAAGCCCAAGTAATAGCTTCTTTTTTGAAATAATCGCCAAAAGACCAGTTGCCTAGCATTTCAAACATCGTGTGATGGTAGGTGTCAAAACCTACATCTTCCAAATCGTTGTGTTTTCCTGAAACGCGAAGGCATTTTTGGGTATCGGTAATACGTTGTGATTTTGGCGTTCCGTTTCCAAGAAAAAATTCTTTGAATTGTGCCATCCCTGAATTGTTAAACATTAGGGTTGGGTCGTCTTTTAGGACAATTGGTGCTGATGGTACTATTAAATGTCCTTTGGATTCAAAGAATTTGAGGTATTGGGTGCGAATTTCTTTTGATGTCATTTTTTTAATTTAAAGTTTTAAAGATTTAAAAATTATTTGGGATTGAATCTTTCAATCTTCTAATTGTTTAATCTTTTAGTTTCTTTTGCCCTAGATAGCAGTGAAAAGCTTCGAGTTTTAGAAATTTATTTTTTTCTTGAGCTGGCAGAGCGACCAAAGGAAGCTCCTGCTGGCTCGTAGAAAAAAAGATTTCTGAACGAGAACTTGAACGAATAGCTAGATTAGGCACATAAATAATGAAGAATTGTTTACTATTTGAAACATTTTCTACATTATTTCGTCTAATATTTTGTTACTTTGTAATAATGACTGCAAAAATAGGTTTTTTTTAAGATATGAAGAAAGTAAAATACTATTACGATTCTGAAAATTTAGCGTATCGCAAGATAAAACCCAAAAAAGGACAAAATTTGGGTTATATAGGTTTGTTTTTACTGGCTTCTGCATTGTTTGGTTTTTTGTGTTTTGTTGCTTTAATCAATACTTCCTATTTTGAAACTCCAAAAGACCGTTTGCAGGCACGTGAAATCGAGAATTTGAAATTGAATTATACCATTTTGAATAAAGAGATTGATGAATTGGATGCGGTTTTAGCTACTATTGAAGATCGAGATAATAATATTTATAAAGTATATTTTAACAATGCTCCCATAAGTGAGGTTTCGACAAAAAAAACGATTGTAACTAATAGAAGGTTTAAAGAATTGTTACGGTTTAACAACGAAAAATTGATTTCTAGTACTTCTGAAAGGGTGAATATGATTGCAAATCAATTGGTTATGCAGTCAAAATCACTGGATCAGATATTGAAACTCTCCAAATCAAAAGAGATATTTTTAGCTTCGATTCCTGCAATTCAACCCGTTAAAAATGAGCAGTTAAGACGAATGGCGTCTGGTTTTGGTTATCGAAGTGACCCGTTTACCAAGGCTAGGAAAATGCATAAAGGGATGGATTTTACAGCACCAACTGGAACGCCTGTTTATGCTTCGGGCGATGGAATTGTGAAACGTGCTGATGCTGGCGCTTCTGGTTTTGGGAATCATATTGTGATAGATCATGGTTATGGTTACGAAACGATTTATGCGCATTTGAGTCGCTACAATTGCAAAGTGGGTAAGAAAGTAAATCGTGGTGATATTATAGGTTTTGTGGGTAGTACGGGAAGAAGTCAAGCGCCACATTTGCATTATGAAGTGCATAAAAATGGGCTGGTTGTTAACCCAATTAATTTTTATTATGGAAATATATCAGCAGTGGAATATTCTGCTATTGCTAAATTAGCAACACAAGAAAATCAATCCTTAGATTAATGCACATCAATTTACCTGAAAATAAAAGATATTATAGTATGGGCGAAATCGCCGTGGCGTTTGACGTGAATCAATCTCTCATACGGTTTTGGGACAAAGAATTTGATATTCTGAAACCTAAAAAAAATGCTAAAGGCAATAGAATGTTTACTCCTGATGATGTCAAAAACTTGCAGTTGATATATCATTTGGTCAAAGAAAGAGGTTTTACGCTCGAAGGTGCAAAAGTACATTTGAAAGAAGGACAACAAAAAACATTAAATAAATTTGAAATAATTCGTAAATTGGAAATTGTAAAATCGCAATTGACCGCAATTAAAAATGATTTATAATTGTAACGAATAAATAAAACGAAGACTAATATAACAAACTAACTTTAAAAACAGAAAAAATGGATTTTAAAAAATTTTTACCTTGGATAATCGGATTGGGAGCTATTTTAATTTTAGCGATGTGGTATTTTGGAATACAAAATACAGCCTTGGGATTTAATCAAGCCACTGAAAAAGAATGGGGAAATGTAAATACTGCGTACCAACGAAGAAATGATTTAATAGGAAACTTAGTGAATACTGTAAAAGGGGCTGCTGATTTCGAAAAAAGCACGCTAACAGCTGTTGTTGAAGCGCGAGCTAAAGCAACATCAGTTACAATTGACCCAAAAAATATCACGCCAGAACAATTGGCACAATTCAATCAAGCCCAAAGCGGAGTTTCATCTGCTTTATCAAGACTTTTGGTGAGTGTTGAAGCTTATCCTGCCTTAAGAGCTAATGAAAATTTCTTAAAACTACAAGATGAATTGGCTAGTACTGAAAATCAAATTTTGACAGCTAGAACTCGTTTTAACGAATCTGTTCAAGGATATAATAGTTATGTTTTAGCACAACCAAGAAATATGTTTTTAGGTAAATATCCTGAAAAAGCGTACTTCAAAGCAGTAGAAGGTGCAGAAAAACCTGTAGAAGTTAAGTTTTAAAAAAAATAAATAGCAAATTTTCGAATGTACAGTAAATCATTTTTAAATGTATAATAATGTCTAAAGTTGAAGATTTTTTAACCAAAGAAGAAGAGCTCGAAATTATTGAAGCCATTCGTGTCGCTGAAAAAAATACTTCGGGAGAAATTCGTATACATATAGAAAAAGAAACTTCTGTTGTAGCTATTGATCGCGCAACAGAAGTTTTTAACACCCTTGAAATGCACAAAACCAAAGAGGCTAATGGCGTTTTGATTTACGTTGCTGTCAAAAGTAAACAATTTGCGATTTGCGGAGACAAGGGAATAAATGAGGTTGTTCCAAATGATTTTTGGGAAACTACAAAAAATGTGATGGCAAATCATTTCAGAAACGGTAACTTCAAACAAGGATTGGTAGATGGTATTTTGAAAGCTGGTGAACAACTCAAAAAATATTTTCCTTTTGATGATAATGATACCAATGAATTGTCTAACGAAATTTCTAAAGGATAATATTTTGAAAAAATTACAACTTCTGTTTTTTTGGCTGTTGCTTTTCGGTGCTTTTTTTAGCCAAAATGGAGTAGCACAATTTACAATTCCACCAAAACCTGAATTTCAAACCTCGGTTTATGACTATGCAAATGTATTTAGTGCAAACGAAAAAAGCCAACTCGAAGAAAAACTCATTAAATATGCCGATACCACTACAACTCAAATTGTAGTCATCACTATTGAAACTCTTAAAGGGGAAGACATAGGGATTTTAACGCCAAAATGGGGACAAGAATGGGGCATTGGTGGTACCAAGCAAAACGACAATGGCGTTATTATCTTGCTATCCAAAGCTGAAAGAAAAATTTGGATCTCCGCTGGTTATGGTTTAGAAGACAGACTTACAGCAGGAATTGGTGGTGAAATAACCCGAAATATTATTATTCCAGAATTTAAAGCTGGAAGTTACTACAATGGACTTGATAAAGGGACTGATGCGATTTTTGATATTTTTAAAGGAAAATACAAAGGCGAGAGAAAACGAGAGAAAGAAAAAGGATTTCCAATTTTGCCAATTATTATTGTTGTTGTTTTTATATTGATATTTATTTCAAGAAGTAAAAATAATGGTGGCAACTCGGGCAACCGAGGAGGCGGAATCGATTTGTTTGATATGATTATTCTCAGTAGCCTTGGTAGAAGCGGTGGCGGTTCTTCTGGTGGTGGTTTTGGAGGTTCTTCTGGCGGCGGTTTCGGTGGCGGTTTTGGCGGTGGCGGATTTTCTGGTGGCGGAAGTGGTGGTGATTGGTAAAATAGGCATAATTACAATCAGCCTATTTAAAAAATAAAATAATGAAAAGATTTTTTTTACTGTTTCCAATCCTTCTGATTTCAAATGCAATTTTTGCTCAAGTTTCTAGTTTTACAAGAAATAAAGAAAGTTATACTCAGGAAATTTTTCCGTACAAAGGAGTTAGAGCCATTCAAATAGATGAAGTGAGTTCGCCTGATCACGAAGAAAATGTTTTTATTTTCTCTAAAGTAGAAAAAAATGCCAATCCGGATATAATGTATTTTCAGCGATTTACTAAAATAGATGGAAAATGGACACTCAAAATACTTTCGACAATTGAACACAAAGGAATTATTTCATCTTGGGGAAGCAGAAAAGCATTTGGCGATTTTAATAAAGACAAAAGTGTTGATGCATTTTTTATTTATGGACTTTATGATGCTGGCTTTAAGCAACAAACTGTGCATTTGATTTTTTCTCAATTTGATAAAATTTATACTATTGAAGCCAATATTTCAGATAATTTTGAAACAGACATATTCTCCGATAATTTTGACTCATTAGATGAAAATATAAAAAAAGAGATTTTGGATTACTGGTCTAAATTGGATAAGCTCGATAAATAATTTCAATTAACGCATAACTTTTGCGATACAAATCATTGTTTCCATTTTCGTGTTCCTTTAAATAGAATTAAGAAGGTTACCAAAAATAAAATGGGTAGAATTAAAATGAGTAATTCATTTTTCGACAATTATTTTTATAAAATCTTGAATTATCGTTTTTGCTTCTTCAATTTTTTCGTTTTCAATTATATTTTCTTGAAGATTTTTTAATTCTATAATTTTAGATTCTAAATTTTCTTGTAAATCTGGATATTGGTTAGCAATAAAATGCATCAAAATTAACACATCGTCAATATTTTCTGCTAAACTAGAAACTACATATTTAGAATTGAGTAAATGAATATAATATTCATTTCTTTGAATTTTGAATTCTGGAAGTGTCAAGTTGAATCCAGAATTTAGTTCCTCGAAATTCAAAAAAGTGTTGGTATTGTTTTTTTCATTTATCAATCCTTCAAAAATTATTTTTTTTTGAGATATTGATAAAATCGATGCTAAATCATTAGTTTTTAAAACCTCTTTTTTAAGATAATAATTTACCAAATTACTATTTGAATACAGATTTTCTAAAAATAAATTATTGGAACTACTCGCTGCATAGGAATTTACAAAAAAATCAATTTCATTTCTTAACCTTTCATTATCATCTTTGATTTTACTGATTTGAGTATATTTTTTAATTAAATCAATTTGATAAATCAATGTGTTTTTGTCCGCCGAAAAACTAACCAGTAAAAAATAGTACCCTTTCTTTTTGCTTTTTTTGAGTAATAAAACTTGCTCTTTTTCTTGAATAAAACTGTTTTTTACGTTACGCAAATGTATTTCTGAATTGAATCCTTCACTATTTCGATATTCCACATTTATACTGTCTAATTTTGATCTTTCGCCAAAAGTGTATGTTCCATATTTATCTTGAGTGTATGGTTTTTCTGGATTTATTATATTATTTACTTTAAACTTATATACCAAATTTGGTTTGTATTCATTATAAGGTTTTTTGTTTTCTAAATCGGTAATTAATTTTCCATCTGATGTTATGACAATCAAATCACTGTTCATTGCTTGGTTGATGTATTGTGCACAAACACTCGTTGTAAAAAACAGCAATATAAACTGAATTTTTAATGATTTGATATGTTTCATTTTTTGAATTTTTGAATTAGCATAAAAACGAGACTAACTATTAAAACATAGAAGATTAAATTTTTTAAAACATTTCCCCAAAGGTAACCCTCTTTAAAACCTTCGACACAATCTCCACAGGATTCGTAATTTGAAAACGGAAAACCAATGCCCATTAATCCATCAACGTTTCTGTTGTCATTATAGCTTAAAATCGATGTGATTATTAGAATGACAATACTATAAATAATTATTTTAACTATTTTTTTCATTTTTTAATCGTGGTAAGAATATTCTAAAGTTATTATTGGGTCTTGATTGCTTGCAGGAATAACTTTGGTTAACATTTTGTGATTGTTTACAAAATATGTTTTGCTCAATTCGTATTTTTTACTTTCTTGATTTTCATAATATAATTTAAAACACGTTTCGGTAACTTTCTCGATTTTAGATTTCAATTTTTGCATTAAAACGCCATCTTGATACGATGTATACTCTTCAAAATAGGGAAAAACTCCTTTTTTAGAAGTATAATTTTTACTTAATAATTCATCATCTTTATAATTCTCAAAATACTTGCCGTTATGTTTGTCTTCAAAAATAAAATTAATTGGATTAGAATAATCGGTGTCATAAACCATAAATTTTTTATAGATTAAATTTTCTGATTCTTTCATAATACTATAAACTGTAATGGTCTTTACTTGATCAACTTTTGCATCATTATACACAATCATTTCTTGGTCATCATAATTTATTTTTTCATAAATTTCATCATTCCAGTTTGATGCTATTAAAAAACTTCCTTCATAAGTATAGTTTTTTTCGTAAATTTTTGTGTCATCGAAATCAATTTTTAAAGTTGGTTGTTGCAAATTATTAAGTTGAAGTTCGGTTTTTAAAATACTTTTATTCGATTTTTGGGTTTCTAAGACACGAATGCTTTTTAGTTTCGAACAACTTGTTTTGAATATATCACCCATATTCTCCAGTCCTGCAACCCATCTAATATTATTCAAATATCGTTTTAAAACTATTTCTGAATTACTTGTTCGATTGTTTTTGGATAAATATGAAATTGCTAATTCGCCGTTTTTTCTATTTTTATCCTCAAAGTTTGACTTTATATCGACTCCTAAGCATACTGATGCAAAATCGGTTAGGTTTCTTAAACCTTCATGAACCTTTAATTCATTGTCATTGTCTTTCCAAAAAACAGCACTCTGATACGAATTGTTTGCATCAGAGGCATCTATATATTGACCATTATCGAAGATGTAATAGCTGTGTTTGTTGACAATCGAAACTTCAAGATTGAATTCTTTGAAATTTGCTTTTAACTCTTTTATTTCTTGTTCAGTAAACATATTGGCTGTGTGATGCCGATTTTGCGCAAAAATATCGAAAATTATAATTTTCGGATTTCCTGCTTTTATATATACCGTATCTGCATAAATTGGCACTCGAAAATCGTCTCCGCTGAAATCATCTTTTTTTGATGTAATTGTTTCTTGAACGGTTTTCTTTTTAGTATTCGAGTTTTTTTTCTGTGCGTTTACATTCAAAAAAAGCAGAAAAAACAGTGTAATTAATATTTTGTTCATTGGGTCTGGTTTTTTGATGTTAAAGGCAAATTGATAATTAAAGAAATTTGATGATTGCCGAAATTCGGAAACGGATTTTTATTAGTCGAAATAGTATATCCGTAAAATAAATTGATATAACTCAAACCAACACCTATTTTTGGTGTTATTACAAAATCTTTAGTAACAAAATCGGTTTGGTATTTGGCCTCTAAAGCAACTGCAATAATTGATAAATTGTATTCAAGTCCTACTTTTAGCCCAAAAACATCATCAAAATTTGCTGTTTCAGGAATATATTCTAAGGATGAATAATAAGTCTTTGAGAAAAAACCAGTGCAACCTGTTGTGTATTTCATTCTTGAATATCCAATTTCAGTTTGAAATGATTTTTGAAAACCAATTCCTGTTCTTAAACAATTAAAAATTTTAGTTTGACCATATCGATTTTCAAAAGGCACTTTTGCTTTTATAGAATCTTGAACTTGCCCGAACGAGAATTGACACAAGAAGATAAAAATTAGTATCACAGCCCTTTTCATATTTTTTTAATTTGAGTATCTATTTCTTGTTTGCTACTATATTTTTATCCAATTTTTAAATAGCTACCTGACTTTACTCCTCAATACATAATAGTGCAAAAACTTAGGGAAAAATCGTTTCAAGAAAACGCCTATTGTTTCTTTTCCACCTATATACGCTTCAAATTTATTACGCTCAACCGCTTTGACAAACTTTTTTGCAAAAACACCAACAGGCATTCCGTTTTGGGTGGCATTGTCATCTGTATTTTGTTTTGAGCCATCAGCAGTTAGCGCATTTTTAGCTACATTGGTTTGAATAAATCCAGGGCAAATTAATGTGACATCAATTCCATCTTTTTGATGTTCCATTCGTAACACATCAAAAAAACCATGCAAAGCATGTTTGGCTCCACAATATCCAGAGCGATAAGGGGAGCCAAATTTCCCCATTAAACTCGTTATGGTTACAAAATGACCATTTTGGTTTTGAATAAAGTGTGGTAAAATAGCTTTTGTTATAGCAACTGTTCCCAAATAATCAATTTCAATGAGTTTTTTGTCTACACTAAAATCAGTTTCTGCTAGTAGTGATCGTTGACTTATTCCGCCATTGTTAATCAGAACATCTACTTTTCCAAAAGCTTCAATGGCTTTTTTAGTATTACTTTGAGCATTATCAAAATCGGCTAAATCAAATGGCACTATGGCAACTTCGCAATTGCATTTTGATTTTACTTTTTCTAGGGCTTCAATATTTCTTCCAGAGAGGATGAGTTTGCAGTTTTTTTCAGATAATTCGTAAGCCACAGCTTCTCCAATTCCTGAGGAAGCGCCTGTTATCCAGATTATTTTGTTGTTTATTGATGGCATAAAAAAAGTTCATTAGGTTTTGTAAACTTAATGAACTTTTTTAAAATGGAATTAAAAATTATTTTTCCCTAATGTAGATATCAATTGGAACGCCTGAAAAATCCCAATTTTCTCTAATTTTATTCTCTAAAAATCGTTTATATGCATCTTTTACATATTGTGGCAAGTTAGCAAAAAACACAAACTGTGGCGTTGGTGTTGGCAATTGCATGCAATATTTAATTTTCACAAATTTTCCTTTCAAAGCTGGTGGTGGATGATTTTCGATGAGTTTCAACATAAAATCGTTGAATTTTGAAGTTGGAATACGTTGTTGTCTGTTTTCATAAACTTGAACTGTAGCTTCCAATGCTTTAAGCAAACGTTGTTTGGTTAATGCGGACACAAAAAGAATCGGCACATCAACAAACGGCATTAATTCTTCACGAATTTTAGCTTCATAATCACGGGTTGACATCGTATCTTTTTCAACCAAATCCCATTTGTTTACTAAAATTACAACCCCTTTGCGGTTTTTTTCTGCCAACCAAAATATACTTTGATCTTGTCCTTCAAAACCACGAGTAGCATCAATAATTAAGATACAAACATCTGCGTGTTCAATAGCACGAACTGAACGCATCACGGAATAAAACTCTAAATCTTCTTTTACTTTAGCCTTACGACGAATTCCCGCGGTATCAACCAAATTGAATTCAAATCCAAAACGGTCAAACTTGGTGTCAATTGCATCACGAGTAGTACCTGCAATATCAGTAACCATAAATCTTTCTTTGCCAATTAATGCATTGATAAAACTTGATTTTCCAGCATTAGGACGACCCACTACCGCAAAACGAGGCAAAACCACTTCTTCTTGAACTGGTTCAGGTTTTATAGGAAACGCATCAATTAGTGCATCTAGTAAATCTCCAGTTCCGCTTCCTGAAATACTCGCAAAAGTATAATATTCACCCAATCCAAGGTTGTAAAATTCAATTGCATCTTTCTCGCGCATTGCATTATCAACCTTATTTACAGCAAGTAAAACAGGTTTGGTTACTTTACGCAACATTTTGGCAACTGCATCATCCATTGGAGTAATGCCTTCTTCCACATCAACTACAAAAATAATCACATCACTTTCGTCAATGGCTAATTCCACTTGTTTACGGATTTCTCCTTCAAAAATATCGTCAGATCCTCTAATGTAACCCCCTGTATCTATTACAGAAAATTCCTTTCCGTTCCATTCGCTTTTGCCATAATTACGATCACGAGTTACTCCCGAAACCGAATCGACAATCGCTTCTCTTCTTTGTATCAACCTATTAAAAAGTGTCGATTTCCCTACGTTAGGTCTTCCTACAATGGCTACAATGTTATTCATAATGCTTTTTCAAATATTTTGCAAAGGTAGTCAAAAAAGCGACTAAGTTGCTAAGTAACTAAGATTCTAAGTATTTATAGTTTTTTTTAGGAGCTATTCCTGCTATTCGTTGCAAACGAAGTTCACTGAACTCCTATTAAATGTAATCTTAGTGAAGTAATCTTTTCCTCTTGTTCTCGATACTCCTCTCAAAAAATCGAGGAACTCGAACTTACTAGAAAAAGGATTTCCACTACTATCAGGGTTAGGGTTTTGTCAACAATTCAGGGTTTTGGATTAAATAAATAACCGAATCCACGAATAAACGTTATTGATTATATCCAAATCGCTTCAGCATATTGGCATTGCTTCGCCAATTTTTGTTCACTTTTACATACAATTCAATATGTATTTGTTTGCCAAAAAACTTCTCTAAATCGGCACGAGATTCAACACCAACTCTTTTCAAAGCTTCACCTTTATGACCAATAATAATTCCTTTTTGCGTATCACGTTCTACCATAATAACAGATCTAATTCGGATAATGTTATCATCTTCGAAAAATTCTTCGGTTACAATTTCTACCGCATACGGAATTTCTTTACTATAATGTAACAAGATTTTTTCACGAATAGTTTCGTTTACAAAGAAACGTTCAGGCTTGTCAGTCAATTGATCTTTAGGGTAATATGCTGGAGATTCAGGTAATAATTTTATGATTCTATCAAAAACTTCGGGTACATTAAAATTTTGCAAAGCAGATATTGGAAAAATCTCTGCGTTAGGCACTTTTTCTGTCCAGAACGCCACTTGCTCTTCTAGTTGTTCTTGGTTTGAAGTATCTATTTTATTCAATAACAATAAAACAGGGATTTTTGCGTGAATGATTTTATTAAAGAAAGCTTCATCTTTTAAATCTTGTTCGCCAATTTCGACCATATAAATCAAAACATCAGCATCTTCAAAAGCTGATTTCACAAAATTCATCATCGATTCCTGCATTTCGTATGCTGGTTTGATAATTCCTGGTGTATCAGACAAAATCATTTGGAAATCTTCACCGTTTACAATTCCCAAAATTCTATGACGTGTGGTTTGTGCTTTGGAAGTAATAATTGACAATCGTTCTCCAACAAAGGCATTCATTAAGGTCGATTTTCCGACATTTGGATTTCCTATGATGTTTACAAAACCTGCTTTATGTGACATTTATTTTAAATTTTATGGTGCAAAGGTAATCATATCAGTGTAATAGTTGTTCATTTTATATAATATACTTTTTGTTAATCGGAACTTTACCATTTGACAATGCTATTTAAACACTTAGTTATCAGTATTTTAAAATAAATTTAAAATATTTTGCGATTTTTGTTGCGAGAGTGAATATTCGTTGTATATTTGCACTCGAAACAATAAGCAAATCAAATTGTTTCAATTTCTTTAAAAAAGAAATGTTCTTATTAAACTTGAAAGTTAAATATATATCGCGGGATAGAGCAGTAGGCAGCTCGTCGGGCTCATAACCCGAAGGTCACAGGTTCGAGTCCTGTTCCCGCTACTAGGTAAGCCATTCAGAAATGAGTGGCTTTTTTTTATAAAATGGAATTATGAAAAGAGTTATTGAATACAGAAAGTTATTAGAAGTTGATAAAAATGTAACTTTAAAAGAATTGAAAACCATTTACAGAAACAGTATGAAAGACACTCATCCTGATAAATTTGTAAATGACGAAGCGGGTAAATTAGCTGCTGAAGAAACGAGTAAAAATATTATCAATGCGTATCATTTTTTAGTGAGTATTTCTGCTGAAACTGTTGAAAAAAACCTCCCTGAATATACCGATACGATTACCAATTCAAATATTCACGATTTTCGTCTAGAAAAATCTACTTTACATATTAAATATTTTAATGGAATGGAGTACGAATATATTGGTGTGCCGAGAAATATATATGTAAAAATGGTCAATGCAGAATCGCCAAACCGTTTTGCAAAACGTCACATTTACGGAAATTTCATCTACAGAAAATCTGGCGAAGCAGCCGAAGATTAATTAAATAGTAATTCTATTATAAGTGAAAGACTTTCTGAAAAGAAGGTCTTTTTTTATTTTAGTAAAATTTCAGCACTTATAGGTATGTGATCTGAAATTTCTCTGGCTTGTTTTAAAGTTTTAAATTGTTTGTAAAAATGAATTACACCATTTTTTTCAATCTCAACTTTGGATGTATTGTGCCAAATATTATCAAATTCAGATGCCAAGCATTGCTCTTTATGGCATTCTTTTTTTAAAGATGTTTTTTGATTTTCAAAAACTGATTTGTATGCCATTTTTCTCAATGGGTTGAAAACAGTATGCGATTGAGGGCAATTAAAATCACCAACAAATATTAAATTTAAATTGGGATATTCTAGAGGTATGAATTTGAAATATTTGATTTCAGTTTCTGGATTTCTGTTTTTAGTTATAGCATGAAAATTGACTAGAGTAAATGTCTTTTTGTTATGTTCGAAAGTTGCGTAATAGGGCTCGCGATCTATTTCAATATGGTATTTTTTTTCTAGCCAAGCTTTTCCTTTTATTTTTAACTTGCTCGTTTTCCAGAGAAAAGCATAACGTTCCGTTTTGTATGCACTACTTGAAGTTGGGTCACTCACAGTATAATCCCATTTCGCACCTTTTCTGTTAAGTTCGTCAGCAAGTTTGGCTACGGCTTGTGTGCCACCATAACCCGCAACTACTTCTTGAATTGCTACGACATCAAAATTCCTTAAAGTATTTGCCATAAAAACAATGGTTTCCTCTGATTTTGATTTGCCCAGATTTTCAACATTCCAAGAGCAAATATTTATTTGGGCATAAAATGATGTAGCATATAATAGAAGGGAAAAGTATTTTTTCATTATTAAGATTAAATTTCAAATATAACAGATTTTAATCTTCCCAACCACAAAGAGTGAGCCCTAATGATTGTGCTTCTGGTAATGTTTTTTTTACAACCTCGTGTTTACAATTGCCTAGACCTCGACAAGTTTCTGAGTAATGGTATTTTTTGGCTCCTGATGGACCACAAATGTATACATCGACTTTAGTGACATTGAAAGCCATCACTATAAAACACAAAAAAAACATAATTTTATTTTTCATCATTTTTTAAATGTTCTATTAGTCAATTTTAATCTACGTCAACTTCTAGTTCATACTCATTTCCTTTGTTGTCAATGGCTTTTAGTTTTCCATAGTCCATCCATTCGGCTTCGATTTCGATTTCTTCCCCGTATTTGTTTGTAATGATTCCTGCACCTTGATTGCCATCAATATTAATGTTTCCAGAAATAGGAATCCCATTTTTATCTGTTCCAATCACTTTATAATTGTATTCATAGTCACCTGAAATTCCTGTGCGGTATTCGTATTTGTATTTTTTGTCAATATGATAGGTTTTTGCTTCATAAGGTGTTATGGTCTTTATGTCATTAGGTTTAATAATCTCTTTTTGAAATGATGGTATTTGTGGTTGTTTTTTTTTACAACTTATTGTAGTTATTATTAAAACTAAAAATAAAGCTCGTAGGGTTGTAATCATAGTGTTATTTTTACTCAAATGTAATTTGGGCAAAAATGATTTCCTTACGGGAAACCTCATATTGGAAATTAAAAAAATGTATCAAAAAAATATATCATAAAAAGCGCTATTTGTTATCTTTTCATCACATTTAATAAATATTATATTTGCATTATGAAACCAGGATTTACATACATCATTACAAACAAAAATAATACAGTATTGTACACAGGTGTTACTTCAAATCTTCCCAAACGAATTGAAGATCATAAAGAAAAGCGTTATAAAAAATCTTTTTCTGCTAGATACGATTTATGCAAACTCGTTTATTTTGAACAATTCCAGATGATAGGAGATGCTATTGGAAAAGAAAAGCAAATTAAAGGTGGTTCAAGAAAAAAGAAAGAGTTATTAATTGCTTCTATAAATCCTGAATGGAGAGATTTACATGAGGAAATAAAAGACATAATGATTTGGTAGTTATTATAAAAAATTGATTAATCCAAAGATTGCTTCGTCGTTCCTCCTCGCCATGACGAATCCGTATAAATTAATTGTTGCAATAAGTGAATTTACTTTCCAAAATGGAATGCAGATGATTTAAATATCAAGGTTCGTTTTTAGGTCATTGCGAGGAGGAACGACGAAGCAATCTTTGGAAAGAACATCATTAAAAACTCCAAAATGTTGCATTTTGGAGTTTTATGAATGTTTTACTTTTTTGGCACCGATGGTTTTGGCACCGATGGTCTTGGAGGATTATTACCTCTATTTCCGCCTGATGGTTTTCCAGTTTTGCTTGGTGCGTTGGGTGGTTTTTGATTTGCCATTTTTATATTTATTAATGGGTTAAAATTGTTTTTATTTTTTCAAAAATTAGACTCGCATCTTTATCATTTTCGATTCTAAAATTATTTTCAGATGGATTTTTTTTCACCCATTCTATTTCATAATCAGTACTCAATTTTTCTACAGCTTGAGTAGACGAGCCTCTTGTTCTAGTAGCGCAAATGATGGTGTCACAATTCAATTTAACAAATAATGGAAGTGAATTAAATATTCTAGAGTTGGGATCACCTTGGCTTTCAATACCAATTATTTTTCCATTAATGACAATTATAACTCTAATGTCTCCTTTGTCGTTTGTAATTTGATTAAAATCATTTAAAAATGAAAAATCTTTAAATTCATTTATTAATTTTGCATACAGTAATTTTATAGTTTCAGATTTTCCTATGCTAGAAACTCCAAATAATGCGATTATGTTTTTCATTTATTAGTTGTTTAATTATAAAATTCTCACTGAAGAACTCACGTTACCTTTGTAACCTCCTAAATCAATCGTTACAAACCAATGTCCTGAATTTGGCACAGTAATTCTGAATGGAGATCTAGTTATATGTCCTCCATAATATTCATGTTTTTTTCCAGTTTTATAATATTGAAAGTTATTATAATTCAATAGTTTTACATTGGCTGAGTTTCCTGAAAGTGTTACCTCAATAATTTCTCCACCTTGGAGATTATTCAATTCATAATGTTGAAATTTCATAATCTATTTTATTTTTAATTCCTCTATTTTATTTTTGGCTTCGTCAAAAGATTTTTCAATTAAATCGGCATTCTCAATAAAAATGGTGCTATCTGACCCGTATCTTTCAAGATTTATATACCAAGTCGGCTTCCCTTTACTGATATAATATCCAACTTTAAAACCATCAGTAGTTGTGAATTTATTTTCTAGATAATCTGGATTTAAGAACAAATCTTTCTCTAATTCTCCTCTCAAAGATTTTAATGCTTTTAATAACTCAACTAAATCCGAATGTTCTATTGATGCTGTTTGACTTCCATATTTACCTTCCTTTTCCATCTGAAAAAAATAACTAGTTAATGACCCACTAACGACTTTTCTAATTCGAGTTTCAGTCAAACCACCATAAGAAGTTTTAATTCCTTTAAGATTTGAATCGATAAATTTTACAATTGTTCCAGTTTTAGATGCAAAAACATCCATTTTAGTTTTTAAATTCTCAACCTCTTTTTTGATTTCTTGCGCAGACAATAGTGATGATACAAAAAATAACGCAATGGTATATATTTGATTTTTCATTTGTAAATATTTAACTAGTATGACAACTATTCGAACAATAATAACATCCATTTACATCATCGTAAGTTTTCTTTGCTTCTTTAACAGCATCTTTACAATTTGAAAAATCTCCTAGATATTTCTTATCGGAAGGCAAATAAGTACAAATTTCAGTATGAACTTCATGATCTCCATTTGATTGAGCTTTGTTGTTTACATAATATTTCATAATATCTTTTTTTTATTTAATTAATAATCTTTCTGCTATCTCTTCACTATCAACTACAATTCTAGATGGCAACAGCATTTGTGTTTTGTTATTCATTGGGTTTTCAAAAATTTCAAAACCATTTCTGCAATTTTTATATCTAAAACGGAAGGCTTTTAATCCTCTTAGAAAACCTTTTTTCTGAGTTGTTTCATAAACATAATGAGAACATGATTTCTTGAAAATGCATTTTGGTTCAGTATTTTTAGGTTTTGAGAACCAATAGATGCGAATCATTAAAAGGATTAAATACTTCATTTTATTTTTCAAATACAATCATTTGCCTGTTTGTAGTATAGCCAGGTTTTGCACCCAATCCAAAACATCCTGTTTCTGGGTGTACAAATGTGATTACACTTTCTAACCGAACATATTTCCAGCCCTGATTCCCAAAATTTGTAATCAAACTTTGTAATTGTTCGGCTACATGTGCTGATGTTCCTTTATTGGCATCGATTGATGCTACGAATGGTATTACTTTATATTCCATGATTATATTACTTTCTTTTTTTTATAGTGATTATTAGTTTTAGAATTTTTATATTTTCCTCCTTTATGCGAACTTCCTTTGCCGTTCTTATAGCGTCCGCTTTGCGCATCTACACTGCCGCCAACGAGGAACAGGAATAAAGTAAATGCAAGAATAATTTTTTTCATAATTTTCTATTTTTAAATTAATAATATCCAAACTTAAACCCAATAAAAAGTTATTCCTTACGGGAAACCGTAAAGAGGAAAAATAATTTTAAAAGAAGTAATAATCTTGAATTTTAGCCCCGGTTGAAGTGGAAATCCTTTTGCTTTTTTGACTTTGCGAGGTTACGAAGCAATCAAAAAGCAAAAGATTGCAACGTAAAACGGGAGGATGGATGAAATAAGCGGGAGTGTTGTGCTTCTAAAAAAAAATATTGTAGGCTTTCCAAAGATTGCTTCGTCGTTCCTCCTCGCAATGACCTGACAGGTTTTAAAACCTGTCAGGTGTGTAATTGAAATAAGCTGTTTTACACCAATCCTAAATCTTTGGCTATAGAAACCAAATGTGCTGGATTATTTGCTTTGAAATAAATTTTGAGTTTGCTGATGCGTTTTTCGATAGTGCTTTTACTATTTGGAGTTATGCCTAGTTCTAAAAATTTGGCATCCATACTTTCTTGAGGTACACCGTAGGAGAGTTGTTTGATTAATTGAATATCATAATTATCTATTTCTTGAACAGTTTTGTCATGAAGTATTACTGAATGCTCAGGTGCAATATATCTTTCCTTTTTGTTATAAACCCATTCAATTGCTTTTTTAAGTTCAGGAATACTATTGCGACCTTTGGCTACAAAACCATCAATGTTTAAATGCTCAAAAAGCGATTGTATGCGATAAGATTTATTCTCAACCGAAAAAACAATGATTTTTATGTTTGGATTTAATTGTCTCGCAGCTTTGATTAATTCTTCACCTGAGTTTAGTGAGTTTTTTCGATGGTCTTCTATAAACGATAAATCGGTTATGAGCAATTCAAAAGGCTTCTGGTCTTGAGTCGCCTTTTTAATTTTGAGTAGGGCATCGTCACAATATTTGGCATATTCAATCTCAGAAATAACTAACGTTTCGAGTGCTTGTATGACGGCAATATTGTTTGTGTCTAGATCTTCGGCTACAATTACTTTCTGAAACATAGTTGTAATGGTTATATTAAAAATTTTATGCTTGCTTTAAATCCGTTATCGATTTGTGAGTCAAAAGTAATTGTTCCGTTATTAGCAAGAATACGGTTTTCCACATTTTGGAGTCCGTTTTTTGAAATTTGTGTTACATCACATCCTTTTCCATTGTCTTTGTATTCTATTGTTATATTATTTTCTGAGGCTTCAAAGCCAATAAGCACATGGCTACAAAGACTGTGTTTTTTCATATTCACCATTAATTCTTGTAGGGTGCGGTGTATGTCTATCTTTTTTGAATCTTGTATTTTTGACCAATCGATTTTATTATTGTCGTTTATAATAATGTTTACTTTTTCGTTTTGATAATTTGAAAGCATTTTTTTTAGATTACTACTAAAATTTACACCTGTATCTATAGTGTTATTTTCTTGCGAAATATTTCGGGTTCTGACATATATTTTTTCGAGATTGTTGAGCAGTACTTCTTTTTTATCATCATTAGATAAATCTTGGGTTTCTGTAAAAACCATCGTTTGGTATACATCGTTGGCTAGTTCGTCATGGAGTTTTTTTGCAATTCTGATTTCGGTATTGTAAGCAGCTTGAATACGTTCATGCTTATTTTTGTTTTTGAAATGACTATAAACATATACAATCCCACCAAGTAAGGAAAGAAAGCCAAACACAAAAAGATCAGTTTGATTTTTTTGTTTTTGAAGTTTTAAATCGGTTTCTGTATTTTTATTTTTAAGTTTTAGATTTTCTTCAATAGCACTTCTAGAATCGTATTTTATTTTAGCAAATTGATTTTTAGCATTATTGCGAACCTTTGTAATGCTATCGTTTAGATGTGCATATTGAATTGCGTAGTTATTTTGACCCTTTTCTTGATTGTATGACATTAAAAAAACTAATGATTCCAATCGCTCATCAACACTATTCAGTTTGGTTGCTAGTTTGTAAGCATCAAATGCATTTTGCTTGGATTTTAGTTTGTTTGTGTTTTGATAATATTCGGCTAAATGCAAATAACTATTAATAATTCCATAGGAATCACTGTTTTTTTGCCTAATTAATAGTGCTTGATTTATTAAAGAGAATCCTTTTTCATTGAAATTAGCTTTATAATAAGAATAGCCTAGATTGTCAATTATTCTTGCTTTTTTATTTTCAATGGTGTCTAAAAGTGGCAACTTTGAAATTGGCTCCAAAAGCTTAATGGCATTTAAATAATTCCCTTTTTCGATATAAACTAATGCAATATTATTTGTTGGTGTAACTCTTGATAGAGTATCATTTGCTATTTTTAGAACGGTATTGTAATAATTAATTGCATCGTTGTAATTTGACAATTCTTTTGAAGAAATCCCTAAAGAGTTATAGATTTCTGATTTATATGTGATGTTTTTATTGTTGTAAATCAAGGCTTCAACAAGACTTTCCTCACTACCGCTATAATCACCATAGGTTTGCTGGATTTGAGCAATTCTAATGAGATTAAATGTTATTGAAGCACTGTCTTTTTTGATTTTAAAGGCATCATTTGATTTGTTATAATAATAAAATGCCGTATCGTATTTTTGATTTAAAAAATATTCTTCACCTAACTCTAGGTGTTTTTTAGCATCGCTAGCATTAATTAAAGTGTCATATTTAATCTTATTATTCTGTTTACAAGAAAACGCAAAAAACACAGCTATTAAAATAAAAATCGGGGAACGCATCATAAAAGATAGTTTCCCCGAAGTTAGTAATTATATTAATTACACAAGCCCTTTAATAAGACTATTTTGGTGGTTTAATAATGATATGGTCATCACCGGGTCCAGGAACTTCTGTTGCGGAAATTTGTTGAGTTTCTTCTTTAGAAACACTATCAGCTGTGCATGACACAAACCCTAAACTCGACACAGTAAATACTGCGATATAAATCAGTTTTTTCATAATATTTAGTATTAAAAATTAAGCATAGATTTGGCCGTTCGATATTTAAAATCGAATGTTGTTAAGCGACCAATCCAGATAGAAAAGCGAGTACTCTGCTTTGTTGTGGGAAGTGAAGTGAGCCGTTACAGAAAGGTTTAATTATACTTCCCTGGAAAAAAATTCCAATCTGTAAGGCATCACTTTTTTAGAACTAGTTTTGTACATTTGTATTAATAGCATGTTAACACGAGAACTAATTCTGAAGCAAAGATGTGGCGTTCTTGTTGAATAATTTTAATGCAATTCCGATGATTCCGATGAATTCCGATGATTCTAATAAATTCCAATAAATGCGTATGAAAAAAAGTACCCCAGAAAGTTATTTGATTGAAATTAAAGCAAAATATGAGATAGAAAAAACGGAAGAATATTCAAGTTATTTATCTAAACCCACTCCTGCATCTTTAAGGGATTTATGTAACATATTAGACAATTCTAAAATCTCTCCAATTGACAAAGAAATTTTAAATAAGTTTTATACAATTGACAAATTTGATATAGATAAGTTTAGACCAATTTGTAATTTTTTTAAAGGAAAAACTGAAGTTCCCCAACAATCCATAGTTGATGTAATGGCATTGTTAGTCAATTTTCAATCAAGACCTTTAGGTAAGTACTTGAAAAAAGAAGATATAATAAATGAATTAGCAATAGGTAACATTGAAGAAACTCTTAACAAGAAAGAGGATTTTAAAAATCAAATTCAAAAATCAAATGGTCTTCTTGAAAACCAAAAAAAACAATCTTGGATTCAAAAAAACAAACTAAAAGTTGGTGTTTTCTTTATTATCCTCTTTTCTGGTTTTGTTACAAAGCAAGTTTTTTTTTCTACTAAAGAATGTATGATTTGGAAAGACAATCATTATGAAGCAATTGCTTGTGATGAAACACCTACTTCTGGATATGGATTAATCTCAAGTTCAAATATTAAAAGGGAAGATTATTTGATTGATAATTTTCAAAAAATTGAAATCACTAAGAATACCATTTTTTTTAAGAATGGCAGACCATGTGTTTGGTATGGAAAATCTCTCGAGGGAAATCTTGAATATTTTTCCTACGATGGTCGACATCCAGAAACTGGAAAAACTTTAAAAGAAATAACACCATATATGATAGAAGAACATATTATGAAAAATTAAATTATTTCAATATATTTATTATATTTGATTAAACAATTCTTAAAAAACTAAATTATGGAAATTAATTTTATAGCACTTTTGGTAAGCGCATTGGTCACATTGCTAGTAGGAATGCTTTGGTATAGCGAAAAAATGTTTGGTGGAATTTGGATGCGAGAAACAGGACTTACACCAGAGGATTTAAAGAAAGGGAGTATGCTCAAAATATTTGGTTTTACCTATCTGTTTTCTTTCTTCCTAGCTTTTATAATGCAAATGTTGGTTATTCATCAGTTTGGAGCAATGGGAATGATTGGTGGCGATGCAACTAAAGCACTTCCTTCTTATGCTGCTTTTATGGCAGATTATGGAATCACATTTAGGACTTTTAAACACGGAGCTTTACACGGTTTTATGACGGGCCTCTTTTTTGCATTACCAATTATAGCGATAAATGGGTTATTTGAAAGAAAATCATGGAAATACATTTGGATTCATGCGGGTTATTGGGTTATCACACTAACCATTATGGGTGCAATAATTTGCGGTTGGGTTTAAAATAATTTCTCAATATTTGTAGCCAAATTAAAATCTTTATCCGTTACGCCATCTGCATCATGTGTGGTTAAACGGATATTGACTTTGTTGTACACGTTATATAATTCTGGATGATGGTTAGCTTTTTCTGCTAAAACACCTACTTGAACTATGAAACCAAGTGCTTGTGAGAAGTTTTTAAATTCAAATTTCTTCTCAATCCCATTGTTTTCAAAATTCCAATCTGGTAAATCTTCTAATTTTATATTTGCTGATTCTACATTATAAGTTGTCATAATTTATATTTTTAATAAAATTAGTTATTTTAAATACTAACTCGTAATGTTTTAACATTATTGATTATTTTTGTCCAAAATATAATTCAAAATTTGGATCTTTCATTTTCCTTTAAAATTTATTCCAGTGCTGGCAGTCTTCCTCAAAATTGGGATGCGTTAGCCATTGAAAACATTTTTCTTTCGAAGAAATACCTTCAAGTTCTTGACGAATCATCTCCTAAAAATATGATTTGTAATTATATTGGGTTGTATAAAAATGAAGAAATTGTAGGTCTCGTCATAACTCAAATGCTCACATTGACCGAAGTATCATCATTTGGTGTTAACAAAAGTTGTATTAAATCAAAACTTAGGGATTTTGTTTTCAAGAATTTTGCTAAAAATGTTCTTTTAGTTGGTAATAATATGCTAACTGGGCAAAATGCTTTTATTTTTTCTGATAAAATTTCAGTTACAGATGGACTTTCCATATTGAAAAAAGCAGTTACTCATCTTAAAATGGAATTTAAATCTCGAGGCAAGAAAATTCATATTACCTCGTTTAAAGATTTCACAATCGAAGAAAGTAAAAATTTTAAGTTGGAAGGTTTTAAAAAATATTCCATATTTTCGACCCAACCCAATATGGTTTTTACTAATTTGGACTTTTGGAAAACCGAAGAAGATTATGTAACTGCACTTTCTAAAAAATACAGAGATCATTACAAACGAGCCCGAAAAAAATCAGAAATGGTTGTCAAAAGGCAAATGACATTAGAGGAAATTACTGAAAATAATCCAAAAATAAATGAACTCTACCTTAATGTGACCAAAAATGCACCTTTTAATACTTTTTATTTAGCTGAAAATCATTTTGCTAATTTGAAAGATGTATTGGGAGATAAATTTCTATTTTATGGTTATTTCTTAGATGAAAAATTAATTGGCTTTAATACAATAATTGTTAATGGAACTTCGCTTGACACTTATTTTTTAGGATATGATAACCAACATCAGAAGGATAAAATGTTGTATTTGAATATGCTATACGATATGATTGGATATTCGATTGCTAAAAAATATTCTAAATTAATTTTTTCAAGAACAGCTTTAGAAATTAAAAGTTCTGTGGGTGCCAAGCCTATTGAAATGGTTGGTTTTATTAATCATTCTAACCAATTTATTAATAGGTATATAGGTAAATTGTTTCGTTATTTTGACCCTAAAGTAACTTGGATTGAGCGAAATCCTTTTAAGTAGTTGATAGGAAAATTTAAAAAGTACAAATCAAATTAGTTTTGCTTAATGACTTTAACTATTTTTTCTTTATTCTCAGAAATTACTTTTACAAAATAAGTCCCATTTGGAATTGAAGACAAATCCAATTGAACTCTATTAGAGCTTGAGTTCATTTTGATGATTTGTTGTCCTAAAATGTTGGTTACTATAATATCTGAAATATTATTTGAGTAGCTAATATTCAAAATTGAAGTTGTTGGATTTGGCGAATATCTAAAATTAAAATCATTAAATTCGGACTTACCCAATGTAAATGTTACCGTAACAGCAAGTGGAGCACTGGAGCAAGACCCTACAATGTTTACTGCATAATAGGTGCTGCCATCAGTAATTATTGTAGTAGAGGGTAACGAATTAGTTCCTGCTAAAGCATTGCTCAATGTGCTATACCAAACCGCATTTGTTGGATTTATTAAAATATCAGAAATTGTTGCATCTACACCACTAGTAATCGAAATAGTTTGCGACGTTAGCCCAGCTGGTATTACAGCTAAATCTAAAGTGCTTTCATAAGCACCCATATCGGCTATTGTAAATTGCCTTCTCGGATTGTTAAGAATATCAAGCGTTGTTGTGCTAGTATTGTTGCCTGTGTTAAAACTTGGACTGCCACAGCTAAGTTGTAAACCATCATCTGAAGTCATAAAAACATTGTCTGCTCCGTTTGGGTCTGCATTGTTCATAAACAATGGATTGGTGCTAATATTTGAGCCAGTAACTACAATTCCTTGTATGTTTGAATTACTCATAGTAGGAGTAGAGGTGCTGTTGAATATGCCTGAAGTGCTTCCACCAGTATTACCCCAAATTATGCAATTTTTCAGAATTGGATTTGAATTGTCAAAATTGTATAACCCACCACCATTTGCATCTGCAGAATTATTGTGAATGGTAACATTTATTAACGTTGGAGACGATTGTCTATTGTAAATTCCAGCTCCAGAATCTGCAAAATTATCTATAATTAATACATTAGTTAACACTGAGGAGGCTGAAATATTATTATATATTGCTCCTCCAAGGAAGGCATCATTATTACTTAATGTTACATTATTAAGTGTTGGTGACGAAGACAGGTTATATATACCACCACCGTTTATATCAGCATAATTATCAGTAATTAATACATTATTTAGTGAAGGGGAATTTACATTGTACATTCCTCCTCCAAAATCAGAGATGTTGTTTACAATTGATAGATAGAACAATGTAGGTGTTCCGTTGTTATATATACCGCCACCTTTACTTGCCGCATTGTCTAAAATAGTAATAGTGTCAAGTAAACCAGAAGCTAAGTTATATATTCCTCCTCCGTCACCAAGAGCGCTATTGTTTTTGATTATGCATTTTGAAATGGTAAAATTACCAGTTGTACCTTTAATAAAAACGCCACCTCCACTTCGATTTGCCCCTGAAATAGTTAAAAAATCAGAAATTCCATTCGCTTTTCCATCTTGAATTGTGAATCCGTCCAAAAGCGAAACCTCAATCGGGTTGTTTGAAGTAACCACATGGTACGAATTATCAGTATTGGATCCCGTTGTGCCAATGTCGCCAGTCAAAACGGTTAGATTTACTGTTGGATTTCTACTAATGAGTTGGGTTTCTGTTCCATTAAAGCCACCATAAATCGATACGCCACTTTTCACTAAGAATGTTTTTTCTCGATTGTCAGTAAGTGGTATATTTCCTGTTACATCTAAAGTTGGCAAATAAACGCCCATTTGCACCCAAACGTCATCGCCTGTTGTAGCTAAATTGATTGCGCCTTGTAAATCTGAACTTGCATTTGCCCAAGAAGAGCCATCGCCTGTTCCAGAAGCTATTTGTTTTACATAATAAATGGCTGCATTGCTCGTATATGCTATAAATAAAACGACAAGTAAGAATAATTTTTTTCTCATTGACAATATTTGATGATGATTTTGATTATTTTAATATCTCAAAAATACTACTTATGGAGATACAACCTAAAAATAATGTGCTGAAACACACATTTTTATGTGTAAAATACCTGATTTCCTTTATTTTAAGTAAGATTTTTCTTAATCTATTTAATATTTTATCTAATGTTTATGTTAGATATGGTGTAAAAAAGTAAATTTCAGATCTTATTTATTTGCAGATAAAACTAAAATTTCACTATGCTGGGTATTTAGTATTAAAAAAAAACATAATTTTAGTCAAAATTATTTAGATGCACTTTGATTTTGGTTTCTATAGTTCGCTATTGCTTATTACTTTCTCACAAGGAATAATTTACAGTTTACTATTGTTTAAAAAAGCGATTCAAACCCAAAATAAATCCAATTACTGGTTAAGTTTGTTTGTGTTTTTATGTAGTTTATACATTGCTCCCTGGATGCTAGGTTTTGCAGGATGGTACGACAATCAACCGTATCGCGATTTTATGTTTTATGTGCCATTTCAACATTTGTTTTTCATTGGACCTGTAATCTTTTTTTATACACAAAGTCTATTGAATCCTGCATTTAAGTTTCATAGAAAGCAGTTTTTTCATCTTCTGCCTGGTGTTATGTATCTTGTTTATAATCTCATTATTTATGTGTACGATAAAATAATTCTTAAAGACTATTATTTCTATCAAAACGGTATAGATAAAGATTTTGATCAATGGTATCAAATCACAGGTCAGGCTTCAATGGTGGTCTATTTTATTTTGACTATTCGATATTATAATTTGTATCGGAGATTGATTGTTCAATTGGCTAGTAATGCGGATGCTATGCTGTTCAAATGGATAAAAAATTACCTGATAGCTTTTTTGATTATGATTTTGCTACCCTATTTTTTTGAGATTTTCAATTATTTTTTTCCAAATCCCAATGAATACAAAGAAGGTTGGTGGTTTTATTTGTTTTTTTCGTTAGTGCTATACTACATTGCAGTAACGGGATATTCAAATTCAGTGCATACAAAAATTGGTTTTGAAATGTCAGTGTTTGATAAAAAACCTATTTTGCTATTAAGCGAAAACACAAAAGACCTTAATATTGAAAACAATACGATTGATATTGAATATGAAACTTTTATCGAAAGCATATCGGATGAAGTAATCCAATGGAAAATTAAGATTGAAGATTTAATTCAACAAGATAAATTGTATCAAAATCCTGAATTGTCATTGACAGAAGTTTCGAAAAAATTGCAAACCAATACTTCAGTTATTTCTAAAGCAATCAATCAAGGTTTTCAAATGAATTTTAACGATTTTATAAACAATTATCGTATTGAAGCTGTGAAAGTAATGTTTCAAAATGGGGAACACAAAAAATCTACTCTGCTTGGAATTGCTTACGATTGTGGCTTTAATTCAAAAGCGACTTTTAATCGTGCTTTTAAGAAAAATACCAATTATTCTCCTAAAGAATATCTAAATATGATTTGAGGCTTTTCAGATTTTATATAGAACCCCCTTATTTATAATCACTTTTTTATCAATTCATAATTTGATACCTATTTACTTTGGCTCAAATTATAATTTGAAACGTTATTGATTTTTAGTTGTTGCAATTTTGGTTCATCAAATAACCAGAAACTCATTTTTTGATGTTTCATAAAATTTAAAAAAAGATGAAAAAAATTGTAGTATTATTTGCACTTACTTTAACAACTTTCTCTTGTGGTATTTTGGGATCATTAAATTCCAATACTTCTATTAAACCTAAACAAAGTTTTGTTTTGGGAAACAACCAACACGGTTCATTTCAAACATATTTAAAGAACGAAGGCGTAACAATATTAAAAATATATCAAGCGCCAATTGATGGAGGAACACATTCTCCTGTTTTAATTAAACCACAAGAAACGGCTACCATTAAAACCGAGAAAAATACTGCTTTAATAATAGAAAATACAGGAAACGAATTTGCATCGGTAACTCTAAAAGTAAAAGGCGATTTGAACTTAGGAATGACTTATAATAATTAAAGGTTCAATCATAAATCACAAAATCAATTCTTAAAACACAAATCATGACAAAACTAATTCTCGCAATCGCTTTGACTCTAGTATCAACTTTTGCAAACGCACAACTTAAAGGTTCAGGTAAAACAATTACTAAAACCTATGATTACAAAAATTTTGACAAAATTAATTTTCAGGATTTAGATGGGAAAATTGAGGTTGAAATAGGTATGTTATGGAGTATTTCAGTTACAATTGATGATAATTTAGAAAAACTTTTAACATTCAAATTAAACGAACCGGAAAACGAACTAAAAATTACATTTGATAATAACAGAAACAATAAAATGTACATAGAAAATACAAATTTAAAAATTAAAATCACTATGCCAGAAGCTAGTGTAATCAAACACGAAGGGAATAGTGATTTGGTAGTAAAAAATGTTTTTGGGCGCTATTTCAGAATAGAAAATACAGGAAATGGTGAAACCAAAATCACAGGTTCTGTTGATAAATTAGATATTATAAAAACAGGAAATGGCGACGTTAATGCAGTGAATTTAATGACTCAAAATGCCGAAATAAAAAGTACTGGAAACGGAAATGTAACAATAAATGTTTTTAAAGAATTAACTGGAATTTTATCTGGAAATGGCGATATTAAAAATGTTGGACAAGCAAAATTCAATGCAAATTCATCAAAAAAAGGAAACGGAGAATTGATTAACAAATAAAGTTTCAATCATAAATCATAACATTCAAAATTATAAATTATGAAATTATTAAAACAAATAACAAACCCAATTTTATTGCCACATTGGTCGCAAGATTTACTACTAGCCATACCTAGAATTGTATGCGGCTATTTATTAACCGTAGAATTTGGTTCGCCAAAATTTGGCTTGCCTTGGTCGCCTCCTGACAATGGATTAGGTCTTTTTGAAGTTGCTTTTTGGTTCCCGCAAGATGTTGCTCAATATGGTGGAGTATTTGCATTGCTTCCTGGTTTTTTTGCTTGGATGGGAGCCTTTGCTGAAGGTGTTGGAGGTGTTTTATTAGCATTAGGTATCCAAACTAGAATAGCTTCATTCCTAATACTGTGCACAATGTTAGTTGCTATTTTTATGCAACAAATAGATAATGGATTATGGAATTGTTTGGCCGCAATGGGCTTTCTTTGGGTAGGTCTTTTCTATATGATTTTAGGATCTGGACGATTTGGAGTGGATTATTTAATAACAAAAAATAAATAAAAATGAAAAAGTATCTTATTGTCTCACTAATTTTAGTTTTTGGATTGTCAAGTTGCGTCCAAAAAACACACAAAAAAATCGTAGAATTGACACTCGATGTGTCAAAAATTAAGAACATAAAAACAGTTGGAGTACGTGGAGCGGAAAATCCATTGTCTTGGGATACAGATTATGCTATGAAAGAAATAGTCAAAGACAGTTTGTATCGTATGATAATAAATTTTGAAACGGGTAGATTGTGTTCGGAAATCAAGTTTTCAGTCAATGGTAATCTTGAACTGGAGGGGAAAGAGAATAGGAAAATTTATTTTGAAACTGAAAATGACACCACTTTTGTGAATTGTATTTTTGACACTATAAAAAAGGTTAATTGATTGATACTGTCGTATTATACATTTACAAATAAATTCATAAGTTTGTAAAAATCCTAAAAATGCAATTCCGAACCCAAATATTCATTTCTAAAAGTAATCATCTCATAGATTACAATTCTAGGATGTTATCTTTGGGTTCGTGCTTTGCAGAAAATATGGCTGACAAATTAGAGTATTTTAAATTTCAAAACACTACAAATCCTTTCGAAATTGTTTTTAATCCAGTTTCTATCGAAAGAATTATAGATAGGATAGTTAATCAAAAATTATTTACTGAAAAAGACATTTTTTATCACAACGAACTCTGGCATTGTTTCAAAGTTCATTCTGAGTTGAGTACTTCAGATAAAGATTTGTTTTTGCAAAACTTAAATATAATTCTAGAATCAACAAAACAAGAAATTCTCAAATTTTCCCATTTTATAATTACGTATGGCACATCGTGGGTTTATAGAAACATAGAAGCGAACCAAATTGTTACCAATTGCCATAAAGTGCCTCAAAAGACATTCGCAAAAAAACGGTTTATACTAAACTTAAAAATATTGATTATAAAGTTTCCTTTGTTGATTACAACCAAATTAATATGTTGTTAAGTGGTGTGAAGATTACTTTTTTTCATTTCCTTATAATGTGCCTTTGCATTCAGAATTGAAAGGTTTTATGAAAATGCCAGATTTGCTAACACTCGCTGCAATGAAAGCATTTGCTTTGGGTCATAGATCAAAGTGGAAAGATTATTTAGATTTGTATTTTATTTTAAAATTTCATCACTCATTTGTAGAGATTTCTATTAAAGCAAAAGAAATTTTCAAAGAAGAATTTATTGAAAAACAATTCATAGCACAACTTGGCTATTTTAAAGGTATAAATTATAGTGAAGAAGTTACTTTTCTAATCCCAAATCCGCCAACAGAAGACGAAATTAAAAATTTCTTGACAGAAATAAGTCTTTCAGGCATAGAAGATTAAAAGAGGTTACTTCCGTTCCCCGATTTGTTGTCGCCACATTGCATAATACAACCCTTTTTCTACGAGTAAATCCTCATGTTTTCCCTGTTCGATAATTTTTCCTTGTTCTAGCACAAAAATAGTATCCGCATGCATAACTGTAGAGAGTCGATGCGCAATAATAACCGTAATTCTATTTTGGTTGGAAATGCTTCTGATTGTTGAATTAATTTCTTCTTCGGTAATGGAATCTAATGCTGAAGTTGCTTCATCAAAAATCAATAAATTAGGGTTTCTCAAAATAGCTCGAGCAATAGACAAACGTTGTTTTTCTCCCCCAGAAACTTTAATTCCGCCTTCGCCAATGGTCGAATCTAAACCGTTTTCAGCACGTTGTAATAAATTTTGACAACTAGCTCGTTTTAACGCATTATGTAGTTCTTCATCGGTCGCGTCAGGTTTTACAAACAATAAATTTTCACGAATAGTTCCTGAAAATAATTGTGCGTCTTGGGTTACAAATCCCAGTTGTTGACGTAAATCTAACAAATCTATTTCGCTAGAATCTACGGAATTATACAATACTTTTCCTTCTGCTGGTGGATACAATCCAACCAATAGTTTAACTAAAGTCGTTTTTCCAGCACCTGATGGGCCAACGAACGCAACTGTTTCTCCTTGTTTGATATGAAAATCGATGTTTTCGACTGCTGCATATTTTGCCGTTTTGTGTTTGAAACCAACATTTATAAATTGTAAAGTAGCTATTTTACCTATCGATTTTGGGTTTTTAGGACGAAATTCTGATTTTGCATTTAACAAACTTTCAAAATTTTCCATCGAAACTTTAGTTTCATTTTTTGCAATTATAAAGGCACTTAATTCTTGCAATGGATTGAAAATAAAGAAGGTAAAAAACACCATCGTTAGTAAATCGCCAACTAATATTTTATTGCCAAATAAGAAATAATATAAAGTAAAAATTACGCAAGTTCTCATAAAATGAACCGTAGTTCCTTGTATAAAGCTTAAACTTCTTATGTAACGAATTTTTTGGATTTCTAAACTTAAAATTTTATGCGTGTTCGAGTTCAATCTACTTTCTTCTTGGTCCGTCAAGCCTAAACTTTTTACTAATTCTATGTTTCTTAAACTCTCCGTTGTTGAGCCTGCAAGCGAGTTGGTTTGCATTACAATTTTTCTAGAAACCGCTTTTATTTTTTTTCCTAAAAAAGAACTTATAAAAGCAATTATCGGCGCCGTAAACACAAAAACAAACGCAATACGATAATCTATTCTTGAAATATAAACAATCACAAAAATAAATCCGATAATGGTTTGAAAGATTAATGAAATAGAAAGTGTTATTAATTTCTCCGAATCAGTGCGTGCTTTTTGTAATTTGCTTAAAGTTTCGCCGCTTCGTTGGTCTTCAAAATCTTCGTATGGCAAGTCTAACGATTTTTTAATTCCGTCAGTATACATTTCGGCACCAGTTCTTTGAATGACTAAGTTGGTAAAATAATCCTGAAAATTTTTAGTAATTCTAGAAATCATTGCAGCTCCAAGAGAAAGTCCAATCCAGAAACCAACCGCTTTCAAAAAACCCATTTCGTTGCCTTTGTATTTGGCAATTCCCACACCGCAATCCTGCATTAATTTTCCTGTAATAATCGAATCACTTAAACTAAAACAAATATTTATAGCGGCCATTAACAATGCAAAAAACAATAATAATTTATGTTTTTTTAAGTAAGAATATAGAATGTTCATAGGATGAATTGATTAGGAAAACAGTTAACCAGTTTTTTTAAAGTTGTACAAAAATAACAAATAAATAGGCTAAACTAAATTACTACTGTTAATTGATTCCTAATTTTGTATTTTTGAAACACATTAAAATAGATATGAACTTCACTACAAAAATACCAATTTCAAATAGTAATAATCCAATTGATTATAATTCTAAAATTGTTTCTTTAGGTTCTTGCTTTGCAGAAAATATAGGAGAGAAGTTCGACTATTTTAAATTCCAAAACACAACCAATCCTTTCGGGATAATTTTTAATCCAGTTTCGTTAGAAAAATTAATTTTCAGAATTATACACCAACATTATTTTACTGAAAAAGATGTTTTTTATCACAATGTATGTTGGCATTCTTTTGAAGTGCATTCGGATTTGAGTCATAAAAATAAAGATATTTTTATTGAAAACCTAAATCAGATAATCAAGTCAACGAATCAACAAATCAACGAATCCAAACATATTATTATCACATTAGGAACTTCGTGGGTTTATAGAAACATAGAAACCAACCAAATTGTTGCAAATTGCCATAAAGTGCCTCAAAAGAATTTCACAAAAGAATTGTTGTCAGTAGAAACAATCCAAAAATCAATCGAGAATACAATTAGGCTGATTCATTCTATTAATAAAGAAGTAAAATTTATTTTTACAGTTTCCCCCGTTCGTCATATCAAAGATGGTTTTGTAGAGAATAATGTGAGTAAATCACACTTGTTATCGGCAATTTTCGCAACCATCAATCTTCAACCGTCAACTATCAACTATTTTCCAAGCTACGAAATACTTCTTGACGAACTTCGAGATTACCGTTTTTATGCCCCAGATATGTTGCATCCCAATCAAACCGCAATAGATTATATTTGGGAAAGGTTTTCTCTGACTCAAGTTTCAGACAAAGTCTTTTCAATAATGGAAGAAGTTGATTCCATTCAAAAAGCATTGCTTCACAGACCTTTTAATCCAAATTCTGAAAGTCATCAACAGTTTTTAATAAAAATTCAAGATAAAATAACTAAACTTGTAGCAGAATATCCATTTGTAAAATTTTAAAAATGCGAAACAAAATCAGTATCATTATTACCACAATAGTTGCCATTGCTTTATTATTCAAATTCTGCGAATTCAAAAAAAATGATACTTTTTCATTAGAAAACAACACCAATCTTATTCAACAACAAATTGTCAATGTTGGAAAACTAGTGGTTACTGAAGGACATTTTGCTGAGGTTTTAACATATAAGGATCAAGACACCTATTTTGGAGGCTTAGTCGCTTTTGATAAAAAAGCTTTGATTGTTGTCAATGCCGATGTTTCGGTTGCTTACGATTTGCGTCAAATGAAATATAATGTTGACGAGAAAAATAAAACCATTACGATTTTAAACATCCCAAAAGAAGAAATAAAAATCTCGCCAGATATTCAGTTTTATGATGTCGATCAAAGCAAACTCAATCCTTTTACAGGCGACGATTATAACAGAATAAACAAGTCGGCAAAAGCTTCATTGTCTAAAAAAATAGAGAAATCATCCTTAAAATCCAATGCCAAAAACAGATTAATTTCTGAATTGTCTAAAATCTTATTAGTCACTCATTCTATTGGCTGGAAAGTAACCTACAAAGGACAAGAAGTAACTTCCGAAAATCAGTTTAAGTTATAATCATACACTTTCCTTTTCCAATAGCAATTCCAATCCATTGCTAATTAACTTTGCCACTTCAGGACGAGAAATTTTCAATTGTTCTAAATGAGAAACTATTTTTGAAGTCAAAACAGGATTTTTTTCAGCACACAATTCCGCAATTTCAACAGCAAGCAACCAGTCTTTAGGATGATTTGCCGCTAGTTTTTCAAAAATAGATTCTAATGAGGCATCAGTAGGTTTTCCTGTGCGAATGTCCCGAATATTTTGGTATAAATTTTCCAATTCAAGACGTTTTTCCGTTTTCGAAGCTTTAATCGTTTTTGACGACGGAATATGAGTAATCATATCAAAACTATGCACGTCAGCAGGACCAGAAAACGCCGAAATCACTTTTTTGCCCACTGCCATATCATAAATGCCCCAATCAGGTTGGAACAAAATGGTTTCGTTATGAGTTACCGTGCAATTTTTAAAGCTAATTAAAATAATTTCGCCTTGCAAATTGCGTGAACCTGTAATAATTTCGCCCGAAACAGTAATGTTTCCTTCAAATTCCAAAGTGACTTTCCCAGCTTCATAAATATCATAAGCACGTAAATCACGTGGACTCATATCTTCAATCGCCAAGTTAATTCCTTTGAGTTTCCCTATCGGTGAACCAAAACCTTCCGCGTGCGTATTTGTTCCGTGACCAACCAATTCTTTTTCTCTATAGGACAAAGCTGTTTTTCCAGTGGTTTGAATATACACGGGTTTACCTTCTTCTTCAATTACATTGGTAAACAAACCCGAAATTTGCAAACCAGTACTCAATTCGACAGTGCCAATCGCTTTAGAATGGATTAGTTTTTTAACACTCGATAATCCGCCAGTTCGTAACGCCATCGTGTTTGCAAACTCTTCCAGAACCTGACTCAAAAATGCGAAATCGGGTGTAACATAGAGTTGTGGTTGCGGTTTGGTAATATCAAAACTTTGGTTTACCGCATCAATCGAATACGGCAATTTCTTCACATTATCCGTCATACACCAAGCGCTTTCGCCAATAGACGATAACAATCCAGCACCATATATTTTTGGATTTTCGACCTCGCCAATCAAACCATATTCTACAGTCCACCAGTGCAAGTTGCGTATTTGCGCCATCTCGCTAGGTTCGCCCATATTGTTTTGTAAATAATCCACTTGTTTCTCAGCGGCATCAATTTCCGCTTGAGGCGTGCCTTCTGCTTCTTTGATAATCGATAGCAATCGCACCGCTTCATACAACTCATAATCCCGTCCAGATGAAATCGCTTTGCAGCCTATTTCGCCAAAACGACGCAAATATTCCGCATATTCAGGATTGGCAATAATAGGCGCGTGACCAGCACCTTCGTGAATAATATCTGGTGCAGGTGTGTATTCGATATGCTCCAGCTGACGAATATCAGAAGCAATAACCAGCACATTATACGCCTGAAATTCCATAAAAGCGTTTGGCGGAATAAACCCATCAACAGCCACAGCCGCCCAACCAATATCTTTCAAAATACGGTTCATACCATACATATCTGGAATATTTTCAATTTCCAAACCTGTTTTCTGCAAACCGTCCAGATACGATTCGTGAGCTACTTTCGACAAATAATCTACATTTTTACGCATCACATACCGCCAAACCGCTTGGTTTATAGGCGAATAATCGCGATAATCCTGCGGTTTGATAAACTGCTTTAAATGCTTTGGTAATCTGTCAATAAGTGGGTTACTCTCAAATTGCGCTTCCATAGTGTCTGCTTTGTAATTTGGAGTAAAAATACAAAAATTATTTGGAGCAATTTGCTTCGCCAGTTCACTTTGTTCGTGTCCAGCTATTCACTGCAATCTTTTGTTAAAAAACCCTTTTTTTCTAAGCAATTCTAGGAACTTCCTCTGGTCGTTCTAGAATTACAAGAAAAAAGGGTTTTTTAATCAAAAGGATTTCCGTTGCTATCTGGGCTAGGGAAGTTGGATGAGGTTCATTTTCTTTTTACTCTTGTAAGGTTTTTTTGAACTTTGTAAGTGTTTTTTTTCTTTATTAAATACTTTAAATACAATTGATTTTCAATACTAATTTTTCGTCACTTCGAGTGTTTTTGGCATATAATTTTGAATTTTATAAAAATATTTCATTGCCAAAAATGTATCGAGAAGCCTTATTTTATATAACTTCTCGATACATTTTTTGTTCCGTTTCTCTCCACAAAAAACACTCGAAGTGACGTTTCTAAATAATTACTTCTGACAGGTTATTTTTTAGTAATACTCTTTAATATTTGAATTTATGGGAACAATTAAACACACCGTTTGTCAATTTCGACAAAGGAGTAATCTCACAATTCGTAATGCTTGACATTTCTCCTTCGTCGAAATGACAATATTATCAATAAATACTTCAGTGTTTTTAAAAATTAATCGGTATAGCTTAAAGAAGAATCGAAGTGACGAACTTATCAATTGTTAAAATACACTTCGTTTGGTCATATGGTAAAATCAGTGAAAATAGGTTTTTTGTTAAAAGGATTTTAGTTGCGATCTGGGTTGAGGAGTTGAATGAGGTTCATTTTTTTCTACTCTTGTAAGGTTTTTTGAACCTTGTAGGTGTGGATTCATCTTATTAAATCATTATCCCAATTCCAACCAGCTTTTTCAAATTTCTCTTTCTCTTTTAGTACATTTTCGTCTAAAACTGCAAAACATAATAAATGTGTTGGACGTGAAAAACCAACATACATCATTTTTATTGCTTCTTTACCGGTTGGTTTATTACAATCGTGATTTTGAAAGAAAAGAGGATTCATTGTTGTTTGGCTCATCAATTTTTTAGTTTCGTAAACAGGTGTTTTATAAGCTGATTCTATATACATTGTTGCACAATGTGTTTGACCTTTTACTGAATGAACGGAACTTATTTCAATATTAATTCCGTTTTTTAGTTCTTCTTTTTTAGCTGATTCAGTATTATTAATTTCAGTAAATTGATAATCTTTACTACAAATAAAATCAATTGATTTATTTATAGTTTTCGGAATATAACTTTCTTCGTTATACCAATTCCATTTTATAAAAGTATTTGAAATATATTCATTTATTTTTTGATAAATATTTTCATAATCATTTTTTGTTACTAGACAAAAACACCAATCAAAGAGATTTGCTTTAAAATTATTATAAACATCTTCGCCTTGATTTTTTATAAAAACAATTAATGTACTTTTTCTAAAATGCTTTTTTGTTTCTAAATCAAAATAAATATCTTCAAACCTTAAAATTCTTATGAACGAATTTAATATAGATTTTCTAACTGCTTCTAAAGTTTGTTTTTCTTGGTTAAACAATTGCAAATGTTTTTTTAAACAATCAAAATCTTCTTTTTTTGCTTTACCTTCTTTTGTATATGTTTTAAACAAATCTTTTAGACGAATTTTGTTATTACCTTCTTTGTCTTGCTTTTGTTCATCTTTATCCCAAACAGTAGTCCAACCTATTATTTTAAAACCATTCCTAATGTTTTCTCCACAATCAAGTAAATTATTTGCTTTTATCAAGTCTTCAAATTTTCGCTGTAATTGCTCACCTGTTGTTTCTTTATTAAATAATATCAGATGTGGTTTTATGTTTTTTTCAAGTTTATTTAATCCTTTTACAACAAAACGCGGGTTTTTATTTTCATCTTTTTGTGGGTCTAAAGTAAAGCCATTTACTAAGTTTGCAATTTCTTCTGTTAAACGGTATGAGCTTTTTAGATACTCTATTTTTCTTGGTTTCCAATCACATTCTACTTTTATTTTTTTTCCAGAACTATAAATGGATTGATTAACATCTCCAATTCTTTGAATTACAGTTTTAGAAGTTTCGCTAAAGAAAATATTATCAATGATATTAATTTGAAATTCTTCCAAATCTTGCATTTCATCTATAAAAACATATTTGAACCGTTTTTGAAGTATCTCTTTTAAAATAAGATTTTCAAAAATATTCTTTTTTGCATAAAAGTAACAATCACTATAGTTTAAATAACCTTTTTGAAATATTTTAATTTTAGTTTCTTTAATGAATTTTTTTACCTCTTCAATTTTTGTTTCCGAAGTATTTTCTTTAATCCATTTTTGAGGGCATTTTAAATTAATTTCTTCATCCTTATTTTCGGTACATACATAAATAGTTCCATGAAGATTAATATTAAGATTTGCAGAATAATAAATTGAAGGATTGTTGTTTTTAAAATAAGCTACTGCTTCTTTTGTATGTGCTAAATGGTAATCAAACTCTTTTATGTAGTCCTCGTATTCAATAATCTTAAATTTATTATTATTTTTTTGATTGTATAATGGTATTGTTAAAAAACGATTTATAAAGCTCTGAATAGTTCCAACAAAATTGGGATATTCAAAAAGATGTGGACAATTTTTTTTTAGTTTATTTTCTATTTCATCAACTGCATGATTTGTATGCGCTAAAACCAAAATTCCAGCACCATCTTCAAAAGGCATTTTTTGAGCCAAACAATATAGCTTTGCAATCAAGGCAGTTGTTTTTCCACTTCCAGGAACTGCAAGTAAATCACAAGTATCAAGTTTTTTTATAAAATTAATACGTTCTTTATCGAAAGGGTTTCCGCCAATAAAAATGCTTTCGGCTTCTTTAATGAGTTTATCATCTATCTCAATTTTCATTGCAAGCATGTTTTATTGCTTTGATTAAATAATCTATATATTCATCATTTTCATCAATTGTTAAATCTTTTGAATTCTCTATTTTTTCTGCTAATGTTGATGCAATCTTCACTTTGTCAATTCCTTTATTCTTTAATCTAATCATCAATTCAGTTTCAAAATTCACTTTTTCAGCATTGAATATTTGCGGATGAACTTCTAAAGCTGATTCTAGGAATAGTTTTGATAAACTAGTAGATTTATGGAGACACCATTCTAGAGTCCATTGTTTAGCAAGTCCTAGAGTAACACTTGTATTTTTTAGTTCTGATTCAAGTAAATCTAAATTCGTTCTTTTTGTTTTAGTTTTTTCATCTGCGTCGTTAAAATCTCCATTTTCATCAGGTCTATTGTCTAAATCGGTTACAATTGAAACAGGAACTTTCATGTCTTTAGTGCTGTCATTTCTTAAAAATATTTTTGCAAAATGCAAATATGCAACTGATGCCACATTAACTATTGAAACTTCTTTTTTAGTTAAATCAAGACCTAGATTTTTTGCTATTTCAGGAATTAAAATTTCTTCTGACCAGCCTTCAACTATTATTATTCCTTTTGCGAAAAATAAATTTGATTTTGTAACATCCAAAAAGCGTTTTAGATAAATATAATCCTTGTTTTCTAGTTTTGTATTTCCTTCGCCCATAGGAAAAACATCTTTATTTTTGCAGATTATTAAAGATTTCAAATCAACTTTTGATGCAATATTTGGGCTATGAGTTGTTAAGATAAATTGAATGTTAACTTCTTTGCTTAATTTGTCAATGATTTTCATCTGTGCTTGTGGATGCAGATGAGCTTCAAGTTCCTCAATCATACAAAGTTTTAATCCGTCCCAATTTTCTTTTCTTAAGTGCAGCAATTCGGCAGCCATATACAAACGATTCATTGTTCCAAGTCCTAAACCATTTTGCTCTTCAATTCCTAAAGATAATTTTTCTAAAATGTTTTTTATGTCAGGATTTCCAAAAGAAAATTTTCCTTTGTGTTTGTCATCAATAAAACCTTCTAAAAAATCGTCGATAACATCTTTTATTTTTTCTTTATATCCGCGTTTTTGTTTATCCTCCTTAAAGTCTTTAGTAATTTTCTCATTTATTACTTTAAATTGATCTTCAAACTCGTGAGGAATTCCAATTTTCTTTTTAAAGAGGTCGTGCTCCTGCAAAATTTGAGAAAGTCTGGAGTTTTTCTTTGCAGTTAATTCACTATCTGCATCTCTCAATGCTTTTAGATAGGTGCATTTTAAATAATCTCTTGCATCTGCATTTAATAAGTGTCCAGTTCCATCCATTCCAGCTTTTACATCAGATGGAATGACTCTATTGTTTCTGTATTCAGCTTGATATATTAAAATAAGTTTAGGTCGTTTTTCAAATTTTCCTTCTTCAATTTCTTCATCTTCCCAACCCAACCATTCAATAAAATGTTTGGCTTCATCATCAGAAATTCCAGAAAATTCTAATTCTATTCTTAACTTGTCGGTTTCAGAATTAAAATCTTCTTTCTCAATTTTTATCCATTCATAAGCGTGAGTTTTGAGAACTAACTTGATTGCATCTAAAATAGCACTTTTGCCAGAATCATTTTCACCGATTAAAATATTTAAACCTTTGTTAAAAGGTACAATTAAATCAGGTTCTCTATTTAAATCAGATACTGAACCATATTTCCTAAAATTCCAAAGTTTTAATTTTGATATATACATAGTTTTGCTTTTCGATGGTTTGTAAATTTAACATTTCTAAAACTCACATTCAATTTTAGTTATAAACATTTTCAGTAAAACTAAAACCTCTAAAACATTAAATTTTACGGGAAACCGTAATTTACTGTTTTTATAAAAATTAAAATCCTACAACGTTAAAAAAAACTGTGCAGGATAAACCCAAAACCCAATTGCATTTTTATTATCTTTACTTTATTAAAATTTTGATTATGAATATAGAGCAACATAAAACCAAAATTATTCAAAAAGTGCTAAACATTCAAGATGAAAAATTGTTGGATGAAATTGACACTGTTTTAAATGGCAATTATATTGTTGCATACACCATTGATGGCAAACCATTGACCAAGAACCAATATGTAAATTACATAGAATCAATAAGTGAATCCATTGCAAATGGTGCAAAAACTTTCACCACAGAAGAGGTTAGAAATCGTATTTTCTCTTCTAAATAATGAACTTAGTGTGGTCTGAAGAAGCTAATAATTCATTAGTTAATATTTACCTTTTTATAGAATGTCTTAAATCCTACAAGGTTAAAAAAATCTTTCAGGATAAAAAATCGAAAATAGCTCTATTACGGTTCTAATTCAACTTTCAAATTTTTTTATAAAAATCAGAAATTATTTTTTGGTTTTTATTGAACTTTTCGTATTCGGTTATCGACTTTTTGTTGGTTTGAAGTTTTGAAATAATCTTTATCAAAAAGTTCTTCCATTGCTTTTTGAGTAAGCCAAACACTTTCTTGTTGCAAGTAAACGTCAATACGAATTTTGCCATTGGTGTGGTGTGTAAAATGAATTTTCTTTCTTCGTTTTCCATTTTGGAATCTAAAATCAATGTCGTTTAATTAAGGAAAAATGCTCTTCAATTTATACCTAACAGGTTTTCAAAACCTGTTAAGATAGCAGCTCCTAACAGGTCTCTAAGACCTATTAGGTTTCTAAATAAACTCCTAAATAAATGATTATTGAATCTATAATGCTAATTTTCATTCTCTAGCAAGAACTTGTTTTTATCATATGTAACAGTAACAATCAATTTTTCTGTTAAGGAGTTAATTAACAACTAGCGAATTGATTAATAGTTGTTTGTTTTCAAATCAAACTCGATTTTCCCAAACTTATGTTTTCTAGATTACAATAGCTGTTTTCAGTGCCATTTAGAATGATTGTAGTGATGAAATCGCCAACATAATCTGTTGAAAAACTACGAACAACATTCAAATCAGGAGTAACAATATTCATCTCTAAAGCTTCTTCAACTGCTTTGTGAACAACTTCTGATTCTTGTTTTAAACCAAAATGCTCAAGCAACATTGCTGCGCTTAAAATAGCTGCAATTGGATTGGCAATATTTTTTCCTTTTGCCTGCGGATACGAACCGTGTATGGGTTCAAACATTGCATTGTGGTGCCCAATTGATGCTGAGGCTAATAGACCAATTGATCCACCAATAACACTTCCTTCGTCAGAAATAATATCGCCAAAAAGATTTTCAGTCAAAATCACATCGAACTGCCTTGGGTTCAAAATCATTTGCATAGCGGCATTGTCAACAAATAAGAAATCTAACAAAACATCTGGATATTCTTGGGCAAGATTCGTTACAACTCTACGCCACAATCTGGAAGTTTCTAGAACATTAGCTTTATCAACTAAGGTTAGTTTTTTACGTCTAATTTGTGCTGATTTGAAAGCTAAATGAGCAATTCGCTCTATTTCTAGTTGTGAATATTCACATAAATCAGATGCTATTTTACCATCGTCACTCAATTTTTTTTCTCCGAAATAAATACCTCCAGTTAATTCTCTAAAAATTACCATATCGGTTCCTTCGATGATATTTCGTTTCAAAGGTGATTTTTCAATCAATGAGTCAAATGCTTTAATTGGACGGATGTTTGCAAACAAACCCAGCTCTTTTCTGAGTCGCAACAATCCTTGTTCTGGACGGACTTTTGCATCGGGATTATTGTCATACTTTGGGTCGCCAATTGCTCCAAATAAAACAGCATCCGATTCTGAACACAATTTCAAAGTTTCAACAGGCAACGGATTTCCAGTACTGTCAATAGCAATTGCACCAACTAATGCCTTTTGAAATTCGAACTGATGTGAAAATACTTGTTCTATTGCTTTTAGAATTTTTATGGCTTGATTTGTTACTTCAGGACCAATTCCATCTCCTGACAATACGGCTATTTTTAGTTTCATTGTTTGTGAATTTTATAAATATGATTTGTAATAGTTAATTTGCGAATTATTATATTAAACCGAATAATTAACCTTACATCTTACAATTAATTATCCTGCTATCTTTGTCAAAGTTTTAAACTTTGACAAAGATTATGTAATAAAAGATAGTCGGTTTAATATAATATTGAAAATAAAAGCAACAAACTATCAAATAAAGTATACCGAAATGAGATTTTATTTTTAAAAACTAAATGCTCGACTCAGCTCGAATGCTTCGATTTTTTCTTTATTGTTAATCAAAAAATCAATATCATCGTAGCCGTTTGTCATGCATATTTTTTTGTAGGCATCGATTTCGAATGTTTCATATAAGTCAGTATTTTCAATCGAAATTGTTTGACTCTCTAAATCTACTATTAAAATGCTATCTGGATTTATTTGAATATTGGATAAAATAGTAGCCAAAAACTCGGCAGATACTAAAACAGGTAACAATCCGTTGTTCAGCGCATTTCCTTTAAAAATATCTGCAAAATAACTCGAAACAATTACTTTAAATCCATAGTCAGTAAGTGCCCAAGCAGCGTGTTCGCGACTACTACCACAACCAAAATTATTGCCAGCAACAAGAATATTTCCCGAATATTTTTTAGTATTTAATACAAATGAATTGATAGGATTATTGTTTTTGTCAAATCGCCAATCTCTGAATAGATTGTTACCAAAACCAATTTTGTTGGTAACTTTCAAGAATCTCGCTGGAATTATTTGGTCCGTGTCAATGTTTTCATTTGGTAATGGAACAGCAGTAGATTTTAGTTTTATGAATTTTATCATTTTAATTTAATTTAGAAACATCAATAATTTTTCCTGCAATTGCTGTTGCTGCTGCAACAAGCGGACTTGCCAAAATAGTCCGTGATCCTTGACCTTGTCGGCCTTCAAAATTTCGATTAGAGGTTGCAACGCAGTATTCGCCTGCGGGAATTTTATCGTCATTCATAGCTAAACAAGCAGAACATCCTGGTTGTCGAATCTCAAATCCTGCATTAGCAAAAACCAAATCCAATCCTTCGTCACGTATTTGTTGTGCCACAAGTTGCGATCCAGGTACAATGAGCGCATTTACATTCTTAGCTTTTTGTTTGTCTTTGATATAATGTGCAACTACTCTAAAATCTTCAATTCTAGAGTTGGTACAACTTCCAATAAAAACATAATTTACTTGTTTGTTTATAAGTGATTCGCCTTTTTCGAACCCCATATATTTTAATGATTTCTCGAACGAAACATCGTTTGAAACGGGTATGTTTTCGGTAATTTTTATTCCCATTCCAGGATTGGTTCCAAATGTAATCATCGGTGCAATATCGGCAGCATCAAATGAATATTCTTTGTCAAAAACTGCATTTTCGTCAGAAGGCAGTGTTTTCCAATACTCCATTTTTTTATTCCATTCATCACCTTTTGGGGCAAATTTTTTGTTTTTTAAATAGTCAAAAGTAGTTTCATCTGGAGCAATCATTCCGCCACGAGCACCCATTTCTATGCTCATATTACAAACTGTCATTCTGCCTTCCATTGTCATTTCTTCAAAGATATTTCCAGCATATTCACAGAAATAGCCAGTTCCTGAATTGGTTCCGATTTTTGAGATTATATAGAGAATTACATCTTTTGGTGAAACGTTTTTTTCTAATTTTCCGTTTACATTGACACGTAAACTTTTGGGTTTTTCGAGTAAAAGGCATTGACTTGCAAATACTTGAGCGACTTGGCTTGTGCCTATGCCAAAGGCAATTGCACCAAATGCTCCATGGGTCGATGTGTGGCTATCCCCACAAACCATTGTCATTCCTGGTTGTGTAACACCCAATTCAGGAGCAATAACATGCACTATCCCTTGATATTGATGACCAAGTCCGTAAAGTGTTATGTTGTTTTTATTGCAATTTTGCGTTAATTGCTCTATTTGATTTCTTGACAAATCATCAACAATTGGCAGGTGTTGATTTATTGTTGCCACATTATGATCAGCAGTTGCTACTATTTGTTGTGCTCTAAATACTGGAATTTGACGTTGTTCTAACTCTTCAAATGCCTGCGGACTTGTTACTTCGTGAATCAAATGTTTATCTATGTAAAGAACTTGTGGGCCGTTTTCTATTGTGGTAACAACGTGAGCATCCCAAACTTTATCGAATAATGTTTTATTTTTCATATATATTATGATGCTAAAAGTCCAAGATTGCTAATTTCTATTATTTGATGCACATCGCTGTCTATAATTACTTTTTTTCTATCGGCTAATTTTAAAAATTCGAAATAGACTAAGTCGAGTTGCAACTTTGTAAGTTCATAGCCTATTTTTTTGGCACGATAAGCAAGTGCAGCTCGACCACTTCTGGCGGTTAATATTATTGCTGATTCAGTAACACCTACGTCTCTTGGGTCTATGATTTCATATGTTTCACGATTTTTTATGATTCCATCTTGATGAATTCCCGAGCTGTGTGCAAATGCATTTTCGCCTACAATTGCTTTGTTAGGTTGCACTAGCATACCCATATTTTCTGAAACTAATCTGCTTGTGTCATATAATAATTTGGTGTTAATATTGGTGTCAAATCCTAAGCTTGGATGTTGCTTTAAAATCATCACTACTTCTTCGAGTGATGTATTTCCAGCACGTTCGCCAATTCCGTTGATTGTACATTCAATTTGTCGCACCCCATTTCGAACAGCTGCTATTGAATTGGCTGTTGCTAAGCCAAGGTCGTTATGGCAGTGGCAGGATAAAATTACTTTTTCGATGCCAGCAACGTTATCTTTTAGATACTTTATTTTTGCTCCATATTCGTCTGGCAAACAATATCCTGTTGTATCAGGAATATTTAGCACTGTTGCACCTGCTTTAATTGCTTCGGTGCATACTTTGGCAAGAAAATCGTTATCGGTTCGACCAGCATCTTCAGCATAAAATTCTACATCGTCAACAAAACTTTTAGCAAAAAAAATTGCTTCTGCAGCACGATTTATTATTTCGTCTCTAGAAGCATTAAATTTATATTTTATATGTGAATCAGAAGTTCCAATTCCAGTATGAATTCTTGGTTTTTTGGCAAATTTCAAGGCATTGGCAGCGGAGATAATATCGTCATTGACGGCTCGAGTTAAAGCACAAACAGTTGCATTTCTAACAATTTTTGAAATTTCGACGACCGAATTGAAATCTCCTGGGCTAGAAATTGGAAAACCAGCTTCTATTATATCTACACCCAACTCGTCTAACCGGCGTGCAATGACAACCTTTTGGTCAGTGTTTAGCTTGCATCCAGGGACTTGTTCTCCATCGCGCAAAGTTGTATCGAAAATTTGTATTTTTTGATTATCCATTATCAATAATTGATTTAATTGGGTCATTATAACACTAATTTATATAGATTTGTATCTAAAAATTATCCAAAATAACTTAGTTTACAATATTTAATCGAAAAAATATATTCGTAACTTACACTTTTTCAATGATTTAATTACAATTTAATTACAATGGCAAACCTTTTAAAAGATAATTTAATTGTATTAATTCAATCGTTGTCTCCTTCAGAAAAGCGACATTTCAAATTGTATGTAAATCGATTGGGTGACAATATTGATGCTAAGTTTTTATTGCTTTTTAATCTTCTTGAGAAAATGGACGATTATAACGAAGAGAAAATTTTAAAAAGCAATATTGTTACTAAACTACAACTGTCTAACCTGAAAGCACACTTATACAAACAAATATTAGTGAGTTTGAGAATGAATCCTGTCAATCAAAATATTAGAATTTTGATTAGAGAACAGTTAGATTTTGCTACAATATTATACCATAAGGGTCTATACAAACAAAGTTTAAAAATTCTTGATAAGGCTAAAATTCTAGCCATTGAATATGAAGAGAAAAATATTGCATTTGAAATTGTAGAACTTGAAAAAGTAATCGAATCACAGTATATTACTCGAAGTATTACTACTCGAGCAGATGCATTAGCAATTCAAGCTAAGGAATTGAGTAAACAAAATGTTATTGCAAGCAAACTTTCTAATTTGTCGTTGCAATTATATAGCATTATGCTTAAAAGCGGATATGCTAAAAGCGATGAGGAGGCAAGCAAAATAACAAAATATTTTAATAAACAACTCCCTAAAATAAAAATCGAAACCTTAGGTTTTCGAGAAAAACTTTGGCTTTTTAAGGCCCACTTATGGTATAGTTTTTTGATTCAAGATTTTTTGTCTTGTTACAAATATGCTAATAAGTGGCTTTGCTTGTTTGATGAGAATCAGCAAATGATTTTTTTGAATCCAGTATGGTATATTAAAGGGAATAGTTATTTGTTAGAAAGTTTGTATTTAATCAAGCACAAAACTAAAATGAAAATTGTACTTGAAAATCTTGAAAAAACAATTGCATTAGAACAGTTTCCAAAAAACGATAATTTAAGTTCGCAGTATTTTATTTGTTATTATAACAATAAATTTAATTTGTATTTTCTCGACGGAGATTTTAATGCAGGACTACATTTGGTTGATGAAGTTTTAAGAAAAATTATTGAGAATCGAGATAGAATTGATGAGCATCACGTAATGGTTTTCTATTATAAAATTGCTTGCTTGTATTTTGGGATGGGCGATAATAAAAAATGTATTGCCTATTTAAAAAAGATTATCGAAAATAAAAACCTATCTATTCGTGAAGATTTAATGTGTTTCGCCCGAATTTTAAGTTTAATTGCACATTATGATTCAGGTCAAGATTATATGCTAGAAGTACAGTTAAAAAGTACATACAAATTTTTAATTAAAATGAACGACTTGCATGAAGTACAAAAATTGATAATTAAATTTTTGAAAAATCTTGGAAATATTTATCCGAATGATCTGAAATCCGAGTTTGAAAAAATACACAAAACATTAAAAGTTTTCGAGAATCATCCCTACGAAAAAAGAGCTTTTCTATATTTGGACATTATTTCTTGGTTGGAAAGTAAACTCGAAAACAAATCTGTTGCGTTTGTCATTCAGCAAAAGTCTAAATTATTGTTGAGGTAGATATATTTATAAGATATTTATTTTAAACCGTTTCCTTTTAAAGGGAGTAGAGTGAAATTGCAAGTTTTTAAGCTACTGAATTTAGTTAGCCAACCATTTGAGCATACAACGCTTTATTCTCGTTCAAATAGGTAAACTCAAAACCATATTTTGACATTTTTGCAGTTATTGGCTCAACATCAGTTTTGTTTTTGAGTTCTAAACCAACGATTACGGCTCCAGTTTCTCGGCTGTTTTTCTTGGTAAATTGGAAATAAGTAATGTCGTCATCATCGCCTAAAATGTTGTTTACAAATTCTTTTAAGGCACCTGGTCGTTGCGGAAATTGTATCATAAAATAATGTTTCAAACCTTCATAAAGTAATGAACGTTCTTTGATTTCTTCGGTACGTTCAATGTCGTTGTTGCTTCCAGAGAGAATGCAAACTACATTTTTACCTTTTATTTTATCCTTATAAAAATCTAAAGCCGCAATGGATAATGCACCAGCGGGCTCTACAACCATTGCCTCTTCGTTATACAATTTTAAAATTGTAGTACACACTTTTCCTTCTGGAACTAGAATTATAGCATCAAGGTTTTCTCTGCAAATATCAAAATTGAGTTTTCCAACTTGTTTGACCGCTGCTCCATCTACAAATTTATCAATAGTTTCAAGTCTGGTGATAGTGCCTTTTTCAATAGACACTTTCATTGCTGGAGCGCCAAGTGGTTCTACTCCAATGATTTTAGTTTTTGGACTCAATATTTTAAAAACCGTTGATAAACCAGAGGCTAATCCGCCGCCGCCGATGGGTACAAAAACATAATCAATGAATTTTTCTTGTGCTTCAAGAATTTCTAAACCCACGGTTCCTTGACCTGCAATGACTTTTATATCGTCAAATGGTGGAATCAAAATTGTGCCGTTTTGCAAAGAATCTTCTACTGCTGACGCATAAGAATCGTCGAATGTATCGCCTGTTAAAACAATTTCTACAAATGTTTTTCCGAATAGTTGCACTTGTTTTATTTTTTGTTTTGGTGTCGTTTTTGGCATATAAATTTTGCCGAAAATCTGTAATAAATTACAAGAATAAGCAACGCCTTGCGCGTGATTTCCAGCTGATGCACAGACAATTCCAAATCGTTTTTCGGTTTCAGAAAGGGTGCTTATTTTGTTATAGGCGCCACGAATTTTATAGGAGCGCACCACGTTCATATCTTCACGTTTGAGTAAGATTGTTGCGTCGAATTCTTCGGATAAATTAATATTTTCGATTAATGGGGTTGCTTGAACAACTCCTTTTAATTGATTTTGTGCTGCTACTATTTCTTTGAAAACGTCCATTTTGAAACTGATGTTGATTTTGTATGATATTGTGTTTGCGTGAGGGATTTAAGTGGAAATCCTTTTGCTTTTTTCTTTCAAAAGCAAAAGATTGGAACGGAAAGCCCGACCCCGATTTTTCTTCGGGGTCACGCCCAAAAAATAAATTTTCTATTCTACAACTTTTTTCATTGCGGTCATTGCTTCCCGAAGTTCAGCACCACAAATTTCTATGGGATGGTTTCTAATTGTTGCATTGATTTTTACTAATTCGAAATTATCAACTTGGTTTTTAGCCGTTTCATTAAAGTTTTTTCCAATCAAATTGGTTTCGATTTTTTTCATAAAATCTGCTAAAAGTGGTTTGCAAGCGTGGTCAAACAAATAGCAACCATATTCTGCCGTGTCAGAAATTACTCTATTCATTTCGAATAATTTTTTGCGAGCAATTGTATTTGCAATTAGTGGTGTTTCGTGCAAGGATTCGTAATAGGCTGATTCGTTTTTGATTCCTGCAGAAACCATTGTTTCATAAGCCAATTCAACACCAGATTTTACAAACGCAACCATCAAAGTTGCTTTGTCAAAATAGTCTTGTTCTGAGATTTCTAAATTGGTAGCAACTGTTTTTTCGAAATCTGTTTCTCCAGTTTGTTGACGCCAGGTCAATAGGTTTTTATCTCCATTTGCCCAATCTTCCATCATTGTTTTTGAAAATTCTCCAGACAAAATATCGTCCATATGTTTAATGAACAAAGGCTTCATTATGATTTTTAATTCTTCTGATAATTTGAAAGCCTCTATTTTGGCAACATTAGACAATCTGTCCATCATATTTGTAATTCCACCTATTTTCAAGGCTTCGGTAATTACTTCCCAACCATATTGCACCAATTTTGAAGCATAACCTGCATCGATTCCCGATTCGACCATTTTGTTAAAACTTAAAATCGAACCTGTTTGAAGCAAGCCACAAAGTATGGTTTGTTCTCCCATTAAATCAGATTTTACTTCGGCTACAAAAGACGATAATAAAACACCTGCTTTGTGTCCGCCAGTTCCTACACAATAGGCTTTTGCTATTGCTAAACCATCGTTGTTTGGATCGTTATCAGCGTGAACGGCTATCAATGTGGGCACACCAAAACCACGCAAATATTCTGCTCTAACTTCGGAGGCTGGTGATTTTGGGGCAATCATAATGACTGTAATGTCTTCACGAATTTGAATGCCCTCTTCGACAATATTGAATCCGTGCGAATACGATAAACACGAACCTTTTTTCATTAAAGGCACAATTTTATTGACAACGCCTGTGTGTTGTTTGTCTGGAGCAAGGTTTGAAACCAAATCCGCAGTTGGAATTATAGTTTCAAATGTTCCTACTTCAAAACCGTTTTCGGTAGCGTTTATATACGATGCGCGTTTGTTGTCAATGGCTTCTTGTCGCAATGCATACGCCACTTGAAGTCCGCTGTCACGAAGGTTTTGACCTTGTGCCAAACCTTGTGCGCCGCAACCTACAATTACTATTTTTTTTCCTAGAAGTTTATGTACACCATCAGCAAATTCGCTGCTTTGCATAAAATTACATTTTCCTAATTCTTGAACTTTTAATCGGTGTGGAAGCGAATTGAAATAATTTAACATTTTTTTTATTTTATAGTGTTATTGCTTTGATTTTTGATGTTAATCTTAAAGAATTACATTTCAAAAATCATACTTTTATGATTTAAAAATTCGTTGTTAATTGGTTTTTTGCTTGGATCATTCAACTCCATATCTAGTACTTTTTTGTGAATGCCTTCGCTTGATTTTATGATTGCAATTCGAGCACTTTTTACAAATTCAATCAAACCATATTTTGATAATTCCTCTAATAAATTATTGATTTCGTCGTCTTGTCCTGTTGTTTCAAAAACGGTATAATCGTCTCTAATAACAACGGCTTTTGCCCCAAATTCGCGAAGTAATCTTTCGACTTTTACATCTTTCATAATTATTGATGTTGGCACTTTGTACAACGCCATTTGTTGCCAAATAATTTCATCATTGGTATTAAAAAAAACCTTGAAAACATCTACTAGTTTTTCTAATTGTTTGACAAGATTTTTAACCACAGTTTCGGTTTCTGAAACTACAATTGTAAATCTGTAAATACCAGCAATTTCACTTGGAGACGAATTCATACTCTCTAAGCTAATTTTCCTGCGGGAAAACATAATCGCAATCTTGTTGATTAAACCAACCTGATTTTCGGTATATATTGTTAATGTATATTCTTTTTTCATAGCATTTTTATTTGCCGAAAGGCGAAAGTTTTATTTTAAAATCTGCGATTAAATTTCTTCTTTACTTAGTATAATTTCTGAAACGCCTTTTCCTTGTGGCACCATTGGGAAAACATTATCTTCATGAATAACCGCTACCTCCAAAAGATATGAGTTAGGGCAATCTAGCATTTCTTTTAAACTAGATTTCAGGTTGTGTCTTTCAGAAACTTGTTTGCCATCAATACCATAAGCAGCAGCGACTTTTACGAAATTTGGACTTTTAATATCTGTAAATGAATAGCGTTTTTCGTGAAATAATTCTTGCCATTGGCGCACCATTCCTAAGAAACTATTATTTAAAATCAAGATTTTTACATTGGGTTGAAATTGCATAATTGTTCCTAATTCCTGTAAATTCATTTGCGCGCCACCATCGCCCATTATGGCAATCACGTGTCTTTCTGGCGCTCCATATTTTGCTCCAATTGCCGCAGGAAGTGCAAAACCCATTGTGCCCAATCCGCCGCTTGTAATATTGCTTCGGGTTAGGTTTTGTTTTGTATATCGACAAGCAACCATTTGATGCTGACCAACATCTGTAACAATTATGGCATCACCATTAGTCAATTCATTCAATAAATTCATAACTTCTCCCATTGTCAAACCTTCGGTTGTTGGGTTTAATTCGTTGAAAATTAATTTCTCATTTTCAATTTTCAATCTGTTATGAAATTCCTGTAACCATTCTGGATGTGATTTCTTTTGAATTAAATGGGTTAATAATGGTAATGTTTCTTTACAATCGCCCCAAACGGAAACTGTTGTTTGTACGTTTTTATCGATTTCGGCTGGATCAATATCCAAATGAATAATTTTGGCTTGCTTTGCGTATTTGTCTAATCTGCCTGTAACTCGATCATCGAAACGCATTCCGATGGCGATTAAAACATCGCATTGATTGGTCAGATAATTAGGTCCAAAATTGCCGTGCATTCCTAACATTCCTACACCAAGTGGATGATCTGTTGGGATTGCGCTCATTCCCATTATTGTCCAAGCAGCAGGAATTCCTGATTTTTCTAGAAAATTTAAAAATTCTTTTTCGGCATTTCCCAAAATAATTCCTTGTCCAAAAACGATGAATGGTCTTTTAGCCTCATTAATTATTTGTGCGGCTTGTTCAATATATTCGTTGCGAACAAAAGGTTTTGGACGATAACTTCTGATGTGAATGCAAGGGCGATATCCTTTGTAATCAAAGAGTTGCAATTGAGCATTTTTGGTAATATCGATTAAAACTGGTCCTGGTCTTCCTGATTTTGCGATATAGAATGCTTTAGCAAGGATTTCAGGAATTTCGTTGGCATCCGTAATTTGATAATTCCATTTTGTAATTGGAGATGTGATATTGATAATATCTGTTTCTTGAAAGGCATCTGTCCCTAAAAGATGTGCGAAAACTTGACCTGTAATGCAAACAACTGGGGTAGAATCTATCATTGCATCAGCAAGACCAGTCACTAGATTTGTTGCTCCTGGCCCACTAGTTGCAAAAACCATTCCTGTTCGTCCAGAAACTCTGGAATAACCTTGTGCTGCGTGAATTGCCCCTTGCTCGTGTCGCACCAAAATGTGTTTTAATCGATCATTATAATCGTACAGCGCATCATAAATTGGCATAATTGCACCACCAGGATAACCAAAAACGGTATCTATGTTTTCGGATAAAAGAGCGTCAATAACTGCGATGCTTCCACTTGATTTTATCGTTTTGGTTGCCTCAACTTCTGATTTGAATTTTTCTAACGTTTCCATTTTTAATCATTTTTATATTTCATCGGTTACACAACCTTCTGATGCATCTTTTACTAATCTTGTATATTTGAATAAAACCCCATTTTTAACTTTCAATTCTGGTTTAACGAAATTTTTTCTTCTAATTTCTAATTCAGAATCCGAAACTTGAAGATGAATTTTATTGACTAAAACATCAATTTCTATACTATCTCCATCTTTTACTAATGCAATTGTTCCTCCATCGAATGCTTCGGGTGTGATGTGTCCCACTACGAATCCGTGAGTGCCACCACTAAATCTACCATCGGTTATCAATGCCACCGTTTTTCCGAAACCAGCACCAATTAATGCAGATGTAGGCTTTAGCATTTCTGGCATTCCTGGACCGCCTTTTGGACCAACATATCTAATAACAACGACATCTCCAGCAATAATTTTTTTATCGGAAATACCTTGAATTAGTTCTTTTTCACCATCAAAAACTTTGGCTGGCCCTGTAAATTTTTCGCCTTCTTTGCCCGTTATTTTTGCAACTGATCCTTTTTCGGCAAGATTTCCATACAAAATTTGAATATGTCCTGTTTTTTTAATCGGATTTTCAATTGGTCGAATTATATCTTGGTCATCAAAGTTTATATCTACAACATCTTCAAGGTTTTCGGCTAATGTTTTTCCTGTTACGGTGATGCAAGTTCCGTGAAGCATTTTCATTTTCAATAAATATTTCAAAACCATTGGAACGCCACCTTTTTCGTGAAGATTTTGCATTAAATAATTTCCACCAGGTTTAAAATCAGCAATCAATGGTGTTTTGTTGCTAATTCTCTGAAAATCATCTTGTGTGATTTTTACACCTACACTTTTTGCCATTGCAATAATGTGCAAAACCGCATTGGTGCTTCCGCCAAGTGCTATTAATGTTGTAATTGCATTCTCGAAAGCCTCGAAAGTCATTATGTCTTTTGGACAAATATTTTTCTGTAGTAACAATTTGATGTAATGTGCTGATTGTTTGCATTCTTCAATTTTTTCATCGCTAATAGCTGGATTAGAACTAGAATATGGCAAACTCATTCCTAATGCTTCAATGGCAATTGCCATAGTATTTGCAGTGTACATTCCGCCACAAGCGCCTGCTCCTGGACACGAATTTTTTATGATTCCTTTGAAGTCTTCTTCAGAAATTGTTCCTGCAATTTTTTCGCCCAAGGCTTCAAATGCTGAAACAATGTTCAGATCTTTGCCTTGGTATTTGCCTGGAGCAATTGTACCACCATAAACCATAATCGATGGTCGGTTTAGGCGTCCCATTGCAATGATGGAACCTGGCATATTTTTATCGCAACCCGGAATGGCAATTACGCCATCGTAATAATGTCCAGCCACTACACTTTCGATAGAATCGGCAATGATTTCGCGACTTACAAGCGAATATCGCATCCCGTCTGTTCCATTTGTTATGCCATCGGAAATTCCAATAGTATTGAAAATGAGTCCAACCATTTCTATAGCATTAACTTCCTTTTTGATGTAGGCTGCCAAATGATTGAGATGCATATTACACGTATTTCCGTCGTAACCCATAGAGGCAACACCTATAAATGGTTGTGCTAATTGCTTGTCGTCTAAACCAATACCGTATAGCATAGCTTGCGCAGCGGGTTGCGTTGGGTCTTGGGTTACGGTTTTGCTGTATTTATTAAGTTCCATTTATAGTGAGATGAATTGTCGTTCTAAAACTAGATTTTTATAGGATACTTGTATTTTTTTGCCAAAAGTTCCTTCCCAATCTTTGGCAAAAGGTTTGTTTTCGAGAGATTTTATCCCGATTATTTCGGCTGCTGTTCCGCAATAAAATGCACCATCAGCATTTTCTAAATCTTGGGGTAAAAAATCTCCTTCTTCAATTTCAATTCCAAATTCTTCACACAAATCGAAAACCGTTTCTCTGGTTATTCCGGGTAAAATATTCCCTTTTTTTGGTGTGAAAAGTTTTCCGTTTTTTTCAAAAAACAGGTTAGCACCAGGACCTTCAGCGAGAAAACCATCTGTATCTAGTAACAATGCTTCGTCAAAACCTTTGTCTTTTGCTTCGGTGGCGGCAAGAATGGAGTTTACATAATGTCCACAGACTTTGGCTTCTATTTTTGTTGATTTTGGATGTGGTCTTGCATAAGATGAAACGGTTATATTCAGTAAATTATCACCTAAATACGCACCCCATTCCCAAGCGCAAATCATTATTGATACTTGGTTTGGTCTAGTTAAACTCATATTAGGACTGCAAAAGACAAGTGGTCGAATGTAGGCATTTGTAAAATTATTTCTGTTTAGTACTTCATACGTTTTTTCAATTAAATCATTGACATCAAACTCAAAAGGAATGTTTATTAATTCACAAGAATTTTTCAATCTTTGGTAATGTTCTTTTGCTTTAAAAATTTTTGTTCCATTTTCGGTTTGGTATGCACGAATTCCTTCGAAAACACCGTAACCATAATGTAAAGTTTGACCATATAAATCGATTGACGCTTCGTTGGATTTTAGGAATTCACCGTCGAAATAAATAATAGTCTTGTCGCTGTAATACATAATACTAATAATTTAGGGTTAAAAAAAAACCTTCCGATGTGGCGGAAGGTTTGATTAAAATATTTTGATATATTTAAATAACAATCCGCTGTAATTGTGGAATCACAATTACGATAATAATTACAGCGATAATAGTTGCTATTTTGTTCATATTAATAAAAATTTATTTTACAAATGTACAATATGTAATCGTTTAAAAAAATTAATACTGTATTTTTACATATTTAACAATTATATTGATTATAAATCATAATTTTTAAATTTATTGTGAATTATTTTAGGTTTAAATTTTGTAAAATGTAAAATAAAATTTTAATTATACTATTATTTATTGATTGTTGGTGGATATTGCGCCATAATTTTGGTCACAAATTCATTAATTCGTTCTTCTTTTTTGTCTCCGTTTCGAATCAAATTCCCAATACCTTCGCCTTGCCAAACGAGTTCTTTTTTGTTGGCATCAATCAAGTCAATAAATAGGGTTCCTTCGGTAGTTGTAGTGGCAATATTTTGTCCACCCCACATCCAAGGATTCCAACCCCAGCCCCAGCCATAACCCCAACCCATATTGAATTGGTTTACGTCCAAACGCTCTTTTTCTTTGGTGAAAATGTTAACCAACAAATCAGGCGTTTCACTTTTTATAAAACCTTTGGTTGTCATTTCTTTATCAATGGCACGAAGAATTCTTTTTTTGTCTAAATCAGAAATTTCAACTTTGTCGATACCTGTTTTATGAAAAGCATAGGTTTTGTAAGGAGTAAAATCTACATTTTTATCAAAATCATTATATACTCTTACCGAACTACAAGAGGCTAGTATAAAGAGTAATAGTACTGGTAATGTTTTTACTGTTTTCATATTTTATAAGTGTTAGATTTTTGATAGCTTAATTATTAGAATGAGAGTATTTGTTTGTTTTACAATCCAAAAAATCTAATAGTCTAATAATGCCTCTTTAACTATATTAGGGATGGTAACTTTTAACAAAGGTTGCGTTACCATCGCTCTTTTTATAGCAAAAATAGCACCTTCGTTTCTAGCCCAACTTCTGCGTGATATTCCGTTGTTTACGTCCCAGAAAAGCATTGATTTTAAACGTCTTGATGCTTCTTTACTGCCATCAAGAACCATACCAAAACCACCGTTTATGACTTCTCCCCAGCCCACACCACCGCCATTGTGAATAGACACCCAAGTAGCACCACGAAAACTGTCGCCAATCACATTTTGAATTGCCATATCGGCAGTAAAACTTGAGCCATCGTAAATATTGGAAGTCTCTCTGTATGGCGAATCCGTCCCTGAAACATCGTGATGATCGCGACCAAGAATTACGGTTTCTATTTCGCCTTTAGCAATGGCTTGATTGAAAGCTTCTGCAATTTTCACACGTCCTTCGGCATCAGCATAAAGAATTCGGGCTTGCGAACCTACAACAAGCTTGTTTTCTTGCGCCCCTTTTATCCAAGTGATATTGTCATGCATTTGTTGCTTGATTTCATCAGGTGAGTTTTGTATCATTTCTTCCAAAACTTGACAAGCAATTGCATCTGTTTTGGACAAATCTTCTGGTTTTCCTGATGCGCAAACCCAACGAAAAGGACCAAAACCATAATCGAAACACATAGGCCCCATAATATCTTGGACATAGGAGTTGTATTTAAAATCTATTTTATTTTCCGCCATTATGTCGGCACCAGCTCGAGAAGCTTCGAGTAAAAAGGCATTTCCATAATCGAAAAAATAAGTCCCTTTGGCAGTGTGTTTGTTTATTGCTGATGTATGTCGACGTAATGTTTTTTGAACTTCTTCCTTGAATTTTTCAGGATGGTTTGCCATTAAAACATTAGATTCTTCAAAAGTAAATCCAGTAGGGTAGTAGCCGCCAGCCCACGGATTGTGGAGCGAAGTTTGGTCTGAACCTAAATCTATCGTAATGTTTTCAATATCAAAACGCTCCCAAATGTCGACTACATTTCCTAGATAGGCAATGGATACTATTTCTTTGTTGGCTTTCGCCAATTTCACTCTGTTTACCAGTTGATTAATATCTTCAAAAACTTCGTTTATCCAGCCTTGTTCGTGACGAATTTTGGTGATTTTCGGATTGACTTCTGCACAAACGGTGATGCAACCAGCGATGTTTCCTGCTTTGGGTTGTGCGCCAGACATTCCGCCCAAACCAGATGTTACGAATAATCCACCAGAGGTAGCTTTTTTTATTTTTCTAAAACCGTTTAAAACCGTTATAGTTGTGCCGTGAACGATACCTTGTGGTCCAATGTACATATAACTTCCCGCTGTCATTTGACCGTATTGTGACACGCCAAGTGCATTCATTTTTTCTAAATCATCCGCTTTAGAATAATTAGGAATAACCATTCCGTTGGTCACCACAACTCTTGGTGCTTCTTTATGCGAAGGAAATAATCCCATTGGATGCCCAGAATACATGGTCAAAGTTTGCTCATCTGTCATTTCGGACAAATACTGCATTGTCAACAAGTATTGTGCCCAGTTGGAAAAAACAGCTCCGTTTCCGCCATAAGTAATTAACTCGTGAGGATGTTGTGCTACTGCATAATCCAAATTGTTTTGGATCATTAGCATTATGGATTTGGCTTGTTCAGATTTTCCCGGATAGTCAGATATTGGTCTGGCTTTCATTTCATATTCTGGACGAAAACGATACATATAAATACGACCATACGTTTCCAGTTCTTCTTTGAATTCTTTTATTAAAATAGCGTGATGTTGTGGTTCAAAATAGCGAAGTGCGTTTCGTAAAGCCAATTTTTTTTCGTCTGGCGAAAGAATTTCTTTTCGCTTTGGTGCGTGATTTATGGCTAAATCGTAGGGTTTAGAATTTGGAAGTGTGGTTGGAATTCCTTGTTTTATTTGGTCTTTGAAAGTCATTTTGTTTGATTAGTTAATCGTTCGATGAGTCAGAAATCTATTCTTTATTCTTCGAAATTATCGAAATAAGTAAAATCTTTAGTTATTTTCCCTTTTTCAATGGTGAAAATTGTACAAATTGGCAATTCAAATTTAGAGCCATCTTCTGCTGTTCCTGAGGAAACGAATTCGACAATTACAGTATGTTCTCCTGATGGATATATTTGAATAATTTTATCATTCAAATCTCCAAAAACTTGATGGAGTTCAGAATACTTTTTTATGGTTTGTGTTCTAGTTTGTTTTACAATGCCATTTCCCAGAGTTGGGTCTTTAAAATCGGCATTTTAACATACATTTCTGCCATTTTTGTCCAGTTATGACTATTGAAATACTCAAAATACTGACGAACAAGTTTTTCGTTTTCTGTTTCCATAATTTTAGATTTAGTAGTACACGAAATTAATATTTGAAATAATAAGAATAGTAAAAATAGATTTTTCATAAGATTTTTTTATTTTTAAAATGGATAAATTAAATACTCAGAGTTTTATTTTCTAATTTCATTTGTTTTTTTATCAAAACCGTAAGGGCAATGTCTACAACCACTCTTGCAGCAATAGCCTCGTTTGAGGTGGTGTTTTTCAGTAAAACATTTGTAGCCTTCGGGTGTGAGATAAAAATCTTCTCCTTCTATTAATTTATTTTCTTTACTTTGTTCCTTCATACTTACAAATTTAAAACTTTATACCGAATGTTTCTAGTGGTTTCTAAATATTTAATTCCGAAAGGTTATGTGGGTCTGACTGTTTTCCCATTTATAATTTTGAAAGATAAAAAACACAAGAGTAACGAAGGGACTATTAATCATGAAAAAATTCATATTAGGCAACAATTGGAGTTGTTGGTATTGCCTTTTTATATTTGGTATTTTACAGATTTATTTTTTAAATACTTGAAATATCGTGATTTTCAAAAAGCCTATAGAAACATTCTTTTTGAACGTGAGGCTTATGCTAATGAAAAAGACCTTAATTACTTAAAATCAAGGTCTTTTTGGAAGTTTTTAAATTATTTTTAGTTATTCAATTACAATTTGGCGCACAGTTTTTGATTTCTTAGAAATAATTTGACAAAAATAATTCCCTTTGGAAAATTTTCGTACATCTAAAGTTATACTGTTTACTCCTTTTGAAAAAGAATTATAATTTTCGGAATAAATAATTTTTCCCGCGGTATCAATTAGGTTTAATTTAATATTAGAATCTTCTAATAAACTGAATTTTAATGTGCAAATTTCATTGGAAGGGTTTGGGTATATTTCGATCGAATTTTCAATAAAAACATTGTTTTTAGTATTTAAAGTTGCACTTTGAGGTGCCCAATAATTCCCTGATACTATAATCATAGAATACATTTTTATCACATCGCCATAGTACCCATTTCCAAAGTTATCTATGGGTGCATTCACCAAGTAAGACCATAAATTATTCAGCCAAGTTTGATTGCTTGCGTTGACCATCGCGCCAACAGTGAATGGAGCCATAAAAGCCAAATGGCGGTAGTTTTGTCCATTTGTTGAGCCATCTAATTTGTAACCAGATTGAATGTTATTGATGTTGTTTGAAGTTGTGCTTTTAAGCCAAATGTTAATTTTATCGCAAGCTGTTTTTGCTCGTACGTCACCATATAAAGCATAATCTACGCCTAAATTCCAAGGAACTCTACACGCATTATAGGCATAAAAACCGTCGTTTGGACCTTCAAGAAAACCAGGAACGGCTGGAATAGGTGTGCTGTCACAATTTTCTATAAAATCTGGAAGTAGACCAGAAATAGCACTGTTGTTAGTTTGAATAGTATTTATGATTGAAAACGATTTCTCTAACACATTTGTCCACGTAATATCAGAAGTTACGTCCTGAAATGTCCTGAAATGACTGGTCATCAAATCAGAAGATCGTGTGTCGTTAGCATAGTTATTTCCAGTAGCCCAATCGCCTAGTTTTACACTGTTTGTTGGTAAAAAAAGAGATGAGGTTTTAATTGCGTTAATAATGTTTATTGCATCTTGCAGATAATTGATTATTCCTGTACTTCCCCATTGTTTATCAGCAAGTAGTAAGGCGAATGCTATATTCAAATCGCCATCTGTGGCGGCATCATTTTGAATACTTTGGCAGCTTGAACCTTGTCTCCAATTCATCAATAGTGGATTAATGTTGCTTGGATGTTGTTTTACCCATTTATATAAACCATCAAATTCAGTTTTAGCATTAACGTCATACCCAGCCATATAAGCCACAATGACCATTCCATATCCTTGCCCTTCGCTTACACATTTATTTCCTGTAGCGCTGAACTCTATATAATATTGAGATGGGTCAGTACAATGGGGTTTCAAATAGGTTGTTTTCCAAGAATCATAAAAACTTTTGACCTGATTGTCTAATTGTATTTGTGTAAAATTATTCGGTTTAATAGTTCCTGTTGTATAGGTTGTATGCTTCGGAAATGGAAATGAAGGTGTTTGCGCATTTACTTTTATTAAGAAAATAAAAATAAAAAAGATATTTAGCGTTCTCATTATGAATGTTTTAAACAAAAATATAAAAAAAAGACCTTGATTGCTTAAAATCAAGGTCTTTTTAGAAATTTTTAAATTATTTTAGAAAATCACTTTTTTAGTTATTTCTGCATCGTTGTCTAGAATTACTTTTACAATAAGTACATTTTGAGTTGCTTTAAAATCAGTAAGTATCATTTCTTTTTTGTCGATATTTTTTGAATCAAAAAGTGTTTTGCCTAATAAATCATAAACTAAAATTTCTTTAATATTTTCAATAGTAGATTTCACATTGATGTAATTGTTAGCAAATACATTTACCGAATTTGAATAATCAAAATCAGGTGTTGCTAAAACAGCATCTGTGTAGCGTAATACAAAACGATTATTGAATATACCTGTGGTAGTGCTAAAAGTATATGGTGTCAGTTTTAAGTTGTGTACCACGTTCAACAATTTGTCTTCTAAGAAAATATCTTGAGTAGTGAACAAACCATCGATTCTATCAATTCTGATGGAGAAATTTCCAGCCAATTGCGAATTGTATCCTAACGGAACTATATCAGTGTCGACAAACGGTAACGGTCTTCCTTGAATGGCAAGTGAATTATCAGGAATAATCGAGTAGAAACTCAAATTGTTTCCACTGAAACGAGTTCCATCATATCCTCGATCATAACCAGTAGTTGTTCCTTGAACATATCCTACAAGAACTTGACTAAATGCTCCCGAATTGTTCGTGAAGTTTAACCAGATTCTATGTTTTTCGATTGTTTCAGATGCAGGTCTAGGATTATTATTTTGTCTGTAAAACTGACTGTTATTGTAAGCTGTTGTTGCGCCTAGTCGCATACTGTTTGTGAATACAGCATTTGTACCTGTGGGTTGAATACCCAAACTTCTCACAAAAAATGCTTGTCCAGCAGGAATGTTTCCGTTTGGAGCTGGAGCAGCTCCAGATGTGGTGGCTACGCCACCTGTAAAATTCCAAGAGGAATAATCTGTGGCGGTATAATTAATTGCAAAATCACCATAAAATGGATCAACAATTGCGGTGCTTGGAGGTGTATTATGCGTCCAGAAATGGACTGTTCCGTCAATTAAATTAGTGTTTGTTGTATTGGTCAAAAATTCTTCAGCACTAATAGCAGATGGGTATGGATTTCCTATCAAATTCCATTTGTCATTTGTTGCAACTAATCCCATTGTTCCGTGCGAGATAGGAGTATTTACATCACCATTGTTAGGTACTCCAATAAAGTTAGCGGTATAATTGGCTTTTATTGCGGGATTCGAATTGTAAGTACTAGGTGCTCTCACAATATAACCACCACCTGGATTCATAACTACGGCAGTTGTTGCTGAAGACCAGTTGCCACTCACATTAGCTACAGAAGGTATCCAAGTGTAACGCAGTGGCGATGTGCTGGACAGATTTCCTAAAGTAAATAGTTTGCTTGGTGTAGTTATGGTTAATGGTGAACTCCAATATGTGTAATCGAATAAATACATCGGTTTTGAAATTCTTTCCATATTGAATGTTCCTCCTACCACATTGGCGACGGGATTTAGTTGAACTAAATTGGAGCTGTCTTTCATATTGAAAACGCCGCTGCTGTTAATATTTACAAAGTCTTCAACTATTAGATTATTACTGGATTGTAATTCTAGATTACCAGTTCCTTTTACCAAAACATTCTTAGCAAAAGCATCATAGTTGCTTCCAGAGATAATAGTATTGGCAGGGATAATGACACAATTTGTAGCGTCAGGAACACCAGTAGGAGCCCAGTTTAGACCATTATTCCAGTTTGTGCTTGATGCACCTTTCCAAACTTTTGATTTGTTACTTACTGACACGGTTTGACCAGCGCTACAACCGTTATTTAAAACAGCATTTACTGTAAATGTATAATTACTGACTTCCAATTGACTTAAAATGGGTTTTAAATAAATGGTAGTTGCTGCTGGTGAAGACACAGTAAATGGGATTGTGCATCCAGCATCTTCATACGCATTGATTCCTACGCCACCTGTCCAAGTAAAGTTGGTTACTAGTGGTACAAAACCAGACAGTTTTACATTGTCTAATGCCATACCTTGGCACCAACCACTGTTGTATCGGAAACGTATTTTTAAATTAGGTTGGTTAATGTGAGCACTCAAATCTAATGTTAATCTACTAAAGCTAGACCCAAATCCTACATCTGAAGTATAACGAGTTATTTCATAAGGCCAAGTCACGCCACCATCACGAGATACATCCACGGTTACGAATTCAGTCGCTGGCGAAACTCCATTTGGAAAGTAACGAGAATAATACATATCGAACGTTAATTTTAAATCCAAATACGTGTTGGTATTCACTGCTGGGGAAATAATAGCATTGTGCGTAAGGTAATTCACGCCAGCATTTTGACCTATATCAGAAGTGGTCATTACAAAGGTGTTTCCTCCAAATCCAGAAGAAATAGCGGGAAACCAGAATTGTTGTGCTGGCACAAAAGGAGTGCTGGGTCTGTTTTGCCAAATCGTTATGGCATCTTGCGTTGCTCCATTACTAATATAATTTACTGTTGTAAAACTTCCTAAACCACTATTAAAAGTTTCATTTATGGGTGTTAATTCTTGTTTATCGCCATTGGCAGTTACCGAGAACACGACTTCTTCTGCACACACAATAGGAGCCGTAGGAGTAAAGTTAAGCGTTGGTATAGGGCTTACTTTTGCCACAACGAGTGTGCCTACTTTTTGCTCGCAAGTAGCACTAAAAGCTCGAGCATAATAGTTTGTAGTAGTTGCTAATACTGGTGTTGTGAACGAGGCTCCTGAGCCTACTGCTGTACCGCCTATTGGGGTTGTGTACCAGTTGAATCCTGTAACGCCGCCAATCGTGCTAGCAGCTCCTAATGTTACAGTGCCTGAACCACATACTTCGCCATTGGTTACTGATGTTACATTGGCAGAACAACTTGGTATTACGGTGAACAAATAATCCTCAGTTTCACCAAAATAAATAATATTTTGACACGGATTAAAATTGTTAATAGCATTTGGGTCAAAGGGAGCTACAGCATCATCTTGGCTTACGCGAATTCTAATGCGATAATCCCCTACAGCTTGTGCTGCGGGTATGACAAATCCAAAAACAGTTGCTGCCGTTGATATACCTGCTGTGTTGTAAACGCGCTCTCCTGGATCTGCAAAAACCCCATCTTTATTCCAATCTATCCAAGCTTTAGTATAGCCACGACCAGATCCAATTTGGGTAGTAATATTTATTCCTTCGCCTTGTGCTTGAATCGCTTTATTTGGCAAAGCAGTAAAATCTTGATACCCTAATGGAGTCGATGAAAAAGTGGAATTGTTTGATGTATCGTTCAATGTTCCTACAAAACTGATGTTGCTAAAGAAAACACTATTTTCAAATCCAGTAGTTACTGACGGTACACAATAGCCTACCGCTAGAGTGGTCGTGCTTCCAGTTAATGGAGTAACCAAATTGTAGGTTGGTCCTCCTGTGCAATAATTGTTATAGGCAAAAACATATACGTAATATAAAGTGGAAACGGTTAAGCCAGTTGCTGTAAAGCTGTTATTGGTATCATTATCGACTACCACATTCGTTCCGCCTAAGCTAGCACCTATTGCTGGGAGTGTTCCGTTTACTGGTGTTGGTGCCGTTGCCGAAGTACTTCGTACTACGAGATAACCATCTGCTGCGGGACTGGCGTAGGTAAATGTTCCTGTAAACGAAGTGCCTGAAGGACTCAACGTTAGAACTGTAGGTTGTGTTGTTGGAGCTACACAAGTTACCGCATTGATAATATTGACAATATAATCTTCGGTTTCACCGTAGGTGCTGTTTGTTAGTCCGCACGCTTGACTGGTAAGCATTGCTGCATCATCACCTCCCCTAATTCGCATTCGGGTATTGCCGAGTAAAGCCCCGATAGGAACGGGCAACGCAATTGTAATCGTGCCATTTGAACCTGCATTAGCAGTAACAACACCTTCTCCAGCTTCAAAAATTGTATTTTGGTTGTAGTCAATCCAAACGCCAGTAAACTGTGTAGGATCGTTACTATACGTTACTTTTAATGATGCTGTTAAACCACGTTGTAGGTCTGGAATAGTTACCGCATTGTAAAACGTGTAAGCAGGCAATGTCGCTGGAATCGAACTAGAATTGTTCAAAGTACCCAAAGTTACATTGATTATTGCATCAGCAGCAGCTGGGCCTTCAGTATATATAGGCAAACAATACGGGTTGGTTATCGTTGTAGTACCTGTAAGTGGTGCAACTAGATTGTATAGTGTACCGCCAGAACATATTGAGTTGTATGCAAAAACATAAAAATAATATGGAATTCCA
>NZ_JANOQD010000099.1:0-41819 GCF_031422135.1 Flavobacterium sp.
TTTACGTTCCGGGTTACCCGAAAGGAAATCACGCAAGTCAACACTAGGAATGTTTTGCATCTCTTAAATAATATGTTAATAACTTACAAATGGATAATACCATCATAAAACAAATGTATAAATATTTTTTTTATTTGAAGCTATTTCCTGCTATCCGTTGCAATCTTTTTTAAATTGACCCACTTCGACAAGCTCAGTGTGACAATTTAAAAAAGGATTTCCACTACACCCAAGCCTGAAAGTGCGAATTGGCGAAGCAATCAGGGCTAGGCTTATCCGTAAATTTTTGTCATTGTTTTAAAATTTGTGATAATTTGTGAAATTCGTGTTTAAAATCCGCAAAATCCGTGTCATCCGCGTTCCAATTTTTTATACTTTTACACTCAAAATTATCAAAAAATGAATTTCGACAGAAAAAATATTTCCAATAAAAAATTACTCGAACTATATTCAAGCATTCTAAAACCTCGCCTCATCGAAGAAAAAATGCTTATTCTCATTCGCCAAGGAAAAGTATCCAAATGGTTTTCAGGCATTGGTCAAGAAGCTATTTCTGTTGGAATCACTTCTGCATTAGACAAAGACGAATACATTTTACCAATGCATCGAAATTTAGGCGTTTTTACCACTAGAGAAATTCCTTTACATCGATTATTTTCTCAATGGCAAGGCAAAGCCAACGGATTTACCAAAGGTCGTGATCGTTCTTTCCATTTCGGAACACAAGAATACAATATAATAGGTATGATTTCGCATCTCGGTCCACAACTAGGTGTTGCTGACGGAATTGCACTCGCCAATAAACTCAAAAAGAACGGAAAAGTAACCGCAGTTTTCACCGGTGAAGGAGCAACATCCGAAGGAGATTTTCACGAAGCCTTAAACATAGCAGCCGTTTGGGATTTACCTGTTCTTTTTGTTATCGAAAATAATGGTTACGGACTTTCTACTCCAACCAACGAGCAATACCGTTGCGAAAACCTAGCCGATAAAGGCATTGGTTACGGAATGGAATCGCACATTGTTGACGGAAATAATTTACTAGAGGTGTATAATCTGATTTCAGAATTAAAAGCCTCAATGATTGATAATCCGCGTCCAGTTTTGTTAGAATTCAAGACATTCAGAATGCGCGGACACGAAGAGGCTAGTGGCACCAAATATGTTCCACAAGAACTAATGGATTTGTGGGCAGAAAAAGATCCAGTGGAAAACTATAGAAATTACCTTAAAGCAACCGCAGTTTTATCTGATGAAAATGACGAAGCTATTAGAGCGGAACTAAAAAAAGAAATAGATACCGATTGGGCATTAGTTCAAAAAGAACCTGAAATTGTAGCAAGTTTAAGCGAAGAATTAAATGATGTTTACAAACCATATATATTCGAAGAAGTTAACGCTTCAAATGAAGTAGAAAATATTCGATTAATTGATGCATTATCCAGCAGTTTGAAGCAATCAATGGAACGTCATCCCAATTTGGTTATTATGGGTCAAGACATCGCCGAATATGGTGGTGCCTTCAAAATAACTGATGGTTTTGTTGAAGCTTTTGGTAAAGAAAGAGTTAGAAATACACCTATTTGCGAAAGCGCAATTGTTGCGGCAGCTATGGGATTATCCATAAACGGACACAAAGCCATTGTGGAAATGCAGTTTGCCGATTTCGTTTCCACAGGATTTAATCCAATAGTTAATTTATTAGCAAAATCACATTACCGTTGGTTAGAAAACGCCGATGTGGTTGTCCGAATGCCTTGTGGCGGCGGAACGCAAGCAGGACCATTTCATTCGCAAACCAACGAATCTTGGTTTACCAAAACACCAGGTTTAAAAGTAGTTTATCCTGCATTTCCAGCCGATGCCAAAGGATTGTTAAACACAGCTATAAACGATCCGAATCCGGTCATGTTTTTTGAGCACAAACAATTGTATCGTTCCGTGTATCAAAATGTTCCTAAAGATTATTACACAATTCCTTTTGGGAAAGCGGCTATGATAAAAGAAGGAAATCAAATTACTATTATATCATTTGGAGCTGGAGTACATTGGGCATTAGATACATTATCTAAAAATCCAGAAATTTCAGCTGATTTGATTGATTTACGAACGTTACAACCATTGGATACTGAAACTATTTTTGCATCAGTAAAGAAAACAGGAAAATGTATTATTCTTCAAGAAGATTCCTTATTTGGCGGTATGTCTAGTGATATTTCGGCATTAATTATGGAAAATTGCTTCGAAAATCTTGATGCTCCAGTAAAACGTGTTGGAAGTCTAGAAAGTGCCATTCCATTTGTAAAAGCCTTAGAGGATCAATATTTGCCAAAAGTTCGTTTTGAAGAAACTTTGTTGGAACTCTTGAAATATTAAGCAATTTTGGTTTTTATGACACCATTGAATGAAAAATTGTTAATAAAAGAAGCCACTATAAATAAATATCTTTATGATAAAGAATGGTTTTTCCATTTGGAGGATATGGCCTATTTCCTTAAAGAAGATTTATCCGAAGTAGAGTTTATTTATCTTCCAATGCTAATTGCCGAAGAACAAGAGTTTGTAAAATGTGCTAGTTTTGAGGATATTATTAGAGGAAGAAAAGAAATAGAATAGATTTTTTTTGCTTTTGCAAAGACAATCTATTCGTATTTTTTCAATGCCTTTTCCAATTTACCCTTAATCCGATTTCTCAAACCTTCTGGACGAATCACTTCCAATCCTTCACCAAACCCCAAAAGCAATCGCTCGATTTCATAATTAATTTTGAGTTTTAAGGTAATAATTATACTACCATCTTCGTTTTCTTTTTCCAGTTTTTGCGAATAATGAAAAGGTTTTGTTAGCACATAAGGTGCATTTTCTTCATCAATCCAAAGCTCGATTGTCTTAGCATCCAAACCTTGATTTACAGTAACACCAACCACATCTCTGTAGAAATTTTCGGCATCAAAATCTTCTTCCAAATAAGGTAGATTGAAATCAAAATCAATTTTAATAATTCGATCCAAAGCCAAGTTTGTTATGGGTTGTGAGGCTTTCTTTTTGCCTACCAAAAACCAACGATTATTAAACTCTTTCAAGATAAACGGATGAAAATTAAAAATTTGTTCCTCTCTCGATTTGAATGATTTATAAGTAATTACCAAAACTATTTTTTTAATAATGGCTTGATAAATTTCATCTAAAAAATGCAAACCTTTCAAGTTCTCATTTTTGTCCAAATAAATCACGGGTCGGGTATGCGATTTCTCAGCATAAATCTTGTCTTCCAGTCGTTGCAAAATATCCGAAACATCGCTAAATAAAGAAAAATCTTTAAATTGCTTCAACATCGAAACCGTTTCTGTCAGTACATTAATATCGGTTTCTGTCAGCGGAATATCCGTAATGGAAAAATCGTCCTCGTCATACTTGTAATATTTCTTATCATACACCACAATGGGCGCATTATAACCTAGTTTTTCGCTACGCATCGTCTGAATATCCATTTGAACCGTACGTTTGCTCACCGAATTTTCTTTGCCTTCATATTCAAATAAAGCCTCCGAACAAGCCTCGATTAAATCGTCTAGAGTCCAAGTGCGATACTGATTTTGCAAACATTTATCTATAGTTTTGTAACGAATAAGGGCATTTTTGTTTAATGACATTTTTTATTAGTTAGAAGTAAGAAGTTTTTTGTTTCGTCACTTCGAGTGGTTTTTAAAGTTTTATAAAAATTTGTTATTTGATATTTTTTCCAACTTTAAAAATTGTATCGAGAAGCTTTTTTTTATATGCTTCTCGATACAATTTTGGCTTGTTAGAATTTTGTCTCAATTCATGATTTATTCTAGCCAAAATCACTCGAAGTGACGAACTTGAATTAAATTCAACGTAACAATTCAATTTCACATTTTATATTTTCTCTTGCTTGGGCTTCGTGTTTATTTCTAAATTCGGCTGTTTGAAAAATAAATTCGTTTTCTAGAAAATGTTCCAAAGCTTTCTTTCGACCAGGATTGTATAAAAAGTTAGGATACATTTTATATTCTTTTCTAATTTGTTCAAAATAGATTTTATAATCGTCCCAATCTTTAGAAAGAATTTTTAAATCAAAATCAATCAACCAATTAGTGTCTTCATTTCCATTGTATTGGTGATGTTTCGTGGCACAAATCATATCAAAAACGAGCTCTTTATCTAATTTAGCATTCGCTGGAAGTAGTGCCACAGCGTATTGGGCACTTTTGAGTTCATTGTCTTTTCGAGTCACTTTGTATATGATGTCGTGATAAAAAATTGCATACAACACTTCGTTAGGATGTTTTAAATTGGATTTATACAAATCATAACAAGCAATCATTTCATTCAAATGGTTCAAATTATGATACTGCCTTGATTTAGTAGAATAAGCTTTTTCCAAATCCAACCAATGCTTTTGAATTGCATTTTCTTCAAAACCAATGTTTACTAGTAATTCGGTATATTTATTTTGAAGATTCATTGGCTTATTTTAATCAAAACTACAATTCTTTTTTTACTACGCAAAATAATTGCGTAGGGATATATGTATCTTTGTTTCTATAGAAAAATAAATGTAATGAGAAAAGTAATATTAATGAAAGGATTGCCAAGAAGTGGAAAATCAACCTATGCCAAAGCATTAATTGATTCTAATCCCGAAACCTACAAAAGAATTAATAGAGATGAATTGCGTGCTATGTTTGACAATGCAAAAACAAGTCAAGAAAATGAAAAATTTATTAAAAAAGTACTAGATTTATTAATTACCCACGCTCTTGAAAAAGGAAAAAGCGTTGTGGTTGATGATACTAATTTGTCTGACAAAAATTACAATAGAATTTCACAATTAGTCAGAGAATATAATCTTAAATTTTTAGAGAATGTTGTGGTCGAAATCAAAGAAATGAATACGCCTATTGAAGTTTGTATCGAAAGAGATGCTTTTAGGGAAAATCCAGTAGGAGCAAAGGTAATCAAGAAAATGAACAATCAATTTTTTAAAGATTCGCCTGAATATGCATTGCAAAATCAAGATTTACCCAAAGCCATTATTTGCGATCTTGATGGAACACTTGCCTTAATGAATGGTCGAAATCCATTTGATGCAAGCAAGTGTGATCAAGATTTACTAAATGAGCCAGTAGCTAATGTTTTGAAGAATTACAAACAATTGGGATACAAAATCCTTTTGGTTTCAGGTCGAGAAGACCAATACAAAGCACCAACATTGCGTTTCTTGGAAAAATACGCCATTGAATTTGACGATTTGATTATGCGAAAATCGAGAGACAATCGTAAGGATTCTATTATAAAAATCGAAATTTATAATAATTTTATCAAAGATAAATACTTTGTAGAGTTTGTTTTAGACGACAGAAACCAAGTGGTTGATACTTGGCGCAACGATTTGAAATTGCCGTGTTTTCAAGTTTACTATGGTGATTTTTAGTTTTTTTCTAAATTAGAAAATACTGATAACAATCGGTTTTGATTTAATCTTACTCAAGTTTATTTATTATTTTTGAGAATCAAAACTTTTACAAATGTCAATACAAACATTAATACAAGAAGACAAACACAAATGGGTGGCAATTTATAATGGAAATTATGGCACCTATACTATCAAAATCAGACTTAACGAAGATAATTCATTAGCGAATCACACCTGTTCTTGTCCAAGCGATTATTACCCTTGTAAACATATTGATATGATTCTTTCAGCCATAGGTAAAAAACAAAGTAATATTTCAAAAAGTAACGGTATTAATGATAATAATGAACTCATTAAGAAATTAATTACGGGTACTGCTAAAGAAAAATTTATCGATTTTTTGATTCATTTTTCAGACTATAATCCAGATTTTGTTAATAAAATAAAATTGGAGTTTTTTACTGAAAAGGAAGTAAAAAAAGAAATGAATATTAGTAATATCATAAAAAACGGACTTCCAGATGGCAGATTAGATGTTGATTATTATGATCCACATTATAATGAAGACTATCTCGAATTAGAAATTCTTGATGAGTGGAAAGAAAAGGCAGAAAAAGAAATTGAAAATAAAAATTTTGATGATGCCCTCGAAATTGGTCAAGCCATATTTGAAGAATTTGCCCATTGGCGTGTTTATTGTGACGGAGAATATTTAGATTATCTCAATGAGGATTATGAGTATTATCCTTTTGAAATTTTCACTTCCATTATAAATAAAGAAAACACTTATTCTGAAAGGATTTTTGAGTTTTTAAAAGAGAAATATATTTTAAGTGATTATCAATATGCTCAACAGTATATCAGTAATTTTATAGGTGATTTTTCTGAGTCAGATGAGAATAAAAAATTCTTTTTAGAAACTCAAAATCAATTGCTTAAAAAAGCGAGTTCCGATTATGATAGAGAGCTTATTTTAACTAATATAATTGATTTTTACAAAAAAAACAACCAACCTAATGAAGAATGGAATATTATTTTTGAAAACTTAGATATTGATAAATTTAGAAAAAAATCAATCGAAAAATACATTCAAGACAATAAATTTGCTGAAGCAAAAAAATTAATAAACGAAAGAATCAAGATATATAATGGCTATCAAGAACCACTAGAATGGTATGGTTATTTATTGCAAATGGCACAAATAGAAAATAAAAATAACGAAGTACGTGACTATTCGTATCTGTTTATAAAATCAGGCTTTGATAAGAAGCATTACACTATTTTTAAAACAACCTTTCAAGAAGAGGAATGGCAGAAAGAATTCATTAAATTAGAAAATTTGTACGATAAAGGTAATTATATCAGTAGTTCTTTGGTTGATCTTTGGATAGAAGAAAATCAAAAAACAAAAGCGCTGGATTATTTTTTGAAGTATAAAAATGTACAAACTTTTGAAAATTATGTGAATCATTTTAAAACAGATTTTCCTAATGAAACATTAATTATTTATAAAGAAAGCCTCAATAAATTTGCTAAAAATAATGTAGGACGAAACCATTACGAATATGTAGCTGATGTCTTGAAAAGAATTGAAAGTATTGAAGGCGGAAAAACAGTCGTAAATGAAATAATACTTTTTTACAGAATAGAGTATAAAAATCGACCAGCTATGATGGAAATACTAAATCAAAATTTTAGAATATGAAACCTTTAGAAAAAGCTAAAATAAAAGAAATAGCAGAACAATTTGACTGTGGTTTTAAATGTTTTTGGAATTTAAAAAACAATGAATTAATATTCATTCCAGATGAAGACAATGGTTTTAGTGATATGGAATTTTGGCAAGATGAAATAGACGAATTAGAAAACAATTTTGATGAATTTGTAGAAATCGAAAAACCAACAAGTACTGATTCTTTTAAGATGATGGAAGAATTTGTTGCTAGTGATATACCGAATAAAGCATTTAAAATAGAACTGTCACTTTCTTTGACATTAAAAAAATCATTCCGTAATTTCAAATATCTGATAGACAATTCCAGCATAAGAGACCTATGGTTCGCTTTTAAAAGCGAACAGTTGCAGAAATGGGTCGAAACAGAAATAGAATTAATTATACAACAAAAAAACTAAAACGCAACTACGCTAAAAACTACAAGAAATAGTAGCCAAAATTCTAATTAGGTTCTCTTTTAAATAACTGTAAATTATTATGCGGTGAATAAATCGTTATTCACCGCATATTTTGCGGAGAATAAAATTTTAATACAAATTTTCACTAAATTTGAAACAATGACAACAAAAATACTCCAAAAATTACAAGAAATAGAACGAGATAAAAATGTCAAAATCCTGTATGCCGTAGAGTCGGGGAGTCGCGCTTGGGGATTTGCCTCGCCCGATAGCGATTATGACATTCGTTTTATATACAAACACGAACCCGAATATTACCTCTCACTTTGGGAAAAACCAGACGTGATTGAGTTTATGACTGCTGATGATTTGGACGGTTCCGGTTGGGATATTGCCAAAGCCTTGAAATTATTAGCCAAGTCGAATGCGCCATTAATAGAATGGTTGTTTTCGCCCGTGGTATATTATCAAGACGAAGCTTTTATACAACAAATGCAAGCATTGGCGACAGATTGTTTTTCGCCTATTGCTACTTTGCACCATTATTTAGGCACGACCAAGAATTTTATGGACGTTTGCGAAGCACCCGAAGTAAAACTAAAAAGTTACTTTTATGCCTTGCGAACTGCACTCGCTGGAAAATGGATTATAGAAAAAAACAGTTTTCCTCCGGTAGATTTTTTAGAATTATTACCCATTGCGCCACAAAACATTCAAGATAAAGTTTTAGAATTAATGAACATAAAAGCCAACCAAGATGAAAAATACTTGCACCCAAAAGAAAATTTAATTACTGATTATTTACGGGAAACCGTAAGTTTTAATCAGGAAAATGCTAGTAGTTTGCAAAGTGGGAAGAAAATGAGTGAGGAATTGGATGGGGTTTTTAGGGGGATAATAAGTAAACAATTATGAAAGGATATGATATTATTGATATTGTAAAAATAGAAGAACATATAACTTTTATAAGAATCAATCCTACTGATATAAAGTTAACTTTAAAAGAAGTATTTCAATCATTATCTGATTTAAGTTGGTTAAGTCAATTTGATGGTAGTTATATAATGGAAAGTTTTAATGAACGAGCAAATAATACGATTCAATATATATCTGATAATATAATTAAATCGACAGATGATAGTGTAACAAGAAGTTCAGGTGAATATATAGTATCTGAATTAGCTCGTAAATCTATTGTCGATAAACTTAAATATTTGGATATTCCATTGGCAGAACTAATAAAAAAACAAAAAATTGGAAATCCAGGATTTGATTTTTATTCTGAAAATAAAACAAACATTCTTCTTTTTGGAGAGGCTAAATATTTAAAAGATAAAAATGCGTATGGAAAAGCTTTTGAACAAATAGTGAAATTTGAAAAGAATAAAAGTGATTTGGAAGATTTGATTGATTTCGATCGATTTTGTAGCGAGGATTCATTAAAAAAGTTTCATAAAAGCGAGAAAGGTTTTATTGCTGCTTTTTCTTCAAAAAATATCACATCAGATAAATTAATAAAAAATATGATTAAGAATTCTAATTTTATTAACATTAAGAAGTTTAATGAAATAATTTGTATAGCAGTTAACATATGAAGAATATGATTAAAAGTATTATCGAAAATGAAAATATAGATAAGATTTTTTCTTATGTATTAGATAGACTTTTTAAAAATGGCCCTGTTGATATTACAGATATGGAAATATTATCTTATTTATCATTATATCATCCAGAAAAATTTGAACTACATAAAAATTCAATTTTGAATTACATGAGTGTTTTCTATAAAGATGTGCCAAGAGAAAATTTGAGAGATGTAGTTTTTGGACAATATAAAAAACATTTGCATGAAAAATATATAAAATATCTTAAAGATGATGAATATTTTACTCCTGTTCAAGCAGATATATTAAAGGGTATAGATAATAATAATTGCTTTAGTTTTTCCGCCCCAACAAGTACAGGTAAATCATTTGTATTCATGAAAAAAATCATTGAATGTAAAAATGATGTTGTTGTAGTTGTACCATCTCGAGCATTGATTAATGAATATTATTTAAAATTATGCGGTAATATTCAAGATAAAACTATTAACATTTTAACTTTCATTGATAAGATAAATACAAAAAAAACAAAAAAAAATGTTTTTGTCGTAACTCCTGAAAGATGTCGAGAATTATTTAAATATAAAGCTAATGAAGAGTTTATTATAGATTTATTTCTTTTTGATGAAGCACAATTAAGTAATGAACAAGATAAAAGAGGTTTGTATTATGATAGTATTGTAAGAAGAGCATATAAAAAATATCCTGATGCTAAATTTGTTTTTGCCCATCCTTTTGTATCAAATCCTGGTTCGCAAATAATAAAAAATAAATTAGATCAAAACAAATCTGATAATAAGCCATATGAACAAAAAAATGTTGGACAAATTTTTATTATAAAAGAAAATAATCAGTTCTATCATTTTGGTATTGATAAAAGCATAATGGGTTCTATAAAAGTTAAATGTGAATATAATCCAATTGTAAAAGTTTTAAAAGAAGGAGGTAGCGTATTATTTTATGTTCCAAAACAAAAAATTTATGACAAAAGAATACTTATTGATTTTAAAGATTATATAGAATTATGTAAAAATATAAATAGCGAACGAGTTGATTATTTTATTGATGAGTTAATAAAGATTACAGGAGGAAATATAAAAGAAGGTGAGAATTATTATTCACAAATGATATCCTTATTAAGGAAGGGAATTGTGGTTCACCATGGTTCTATGCCTTTACAAACAAGAATTTTAATTGAAGAATTTACAAAGGAAGGACTATGCAAAATATGTTTTGCTACCTCTACTCTTGAACAAGGAATTAATATGCCTTTTGATATTGTATTTGTTGATAGATTAGAAGTAAAAGAATCTTTGGCTTTAAAAAATTTAATTGGTAGGGCTGGGAGGTCAACAATTGATAATAAGTTTGATTTTGGGACTGTTATTATTAGAACAAATATGAGCGGTTTTAGGAAAGTTATGGTAACACCAAATATATTAGATAATGTTTCAAGCTTGGATAAAATAGAAGAAAAAGACGATGATTATAATGATTTCAAAGAATCTATTGTTAATGGAACTTTCGATGATGAATATAATTTAACTCCAAATGAGATTGAAAATATTGATAAGCCTAATACTCAAAAAATAATTGTAAATATTTTGGAATCAGTTTTTTTAAATAATGAATTAGTAACATTAGAAAAGATCAATAAAGATGCTGAATTTAAACTAGTATTGTATTCATATTTTAGAGAACTATATGAGACTTTTCTTAATAGGGAATTAAATGAAGCTGAAGCGGATGTTTTAAATACTGCTATAAAAATTATGTTATGGAGAGTATATGGTAAAACATTTAAACAAATTTGTTGGTATAGATATTCTCATGCTATTAATTCTCATTCACAAAATGAAGAAAATATCAAAGCAAATTATATAACTGGTTTTCATGAATTACCTAATATGAATTTAGCGAGATATCCATTATACGGAGCTTATGATTTTATTAAAGATGTGGATTATGATAGAATTGTTTATGATACGTATGATTATATTGATAAATTAATAGGATTTAAACTAACGGATAAATTCTACGCGGCTTTTATAAAATATTTTCAAAATGAAAATGATGAAAGAGCAAAAAAGCTTGCAAATTATATAAAATTTGGAACTGATAATAAAAAAGAAATTTGGATGTTGCGATATGGTTTGACATTTGAAGATATTGAAGTATTAAATCAACATATTGAAAGTATAAATTCAGAAGAAATTATTTTTAAAGATTCAATAGAGAATATTCCAGCAGAATTAAAAAAATCTATAGAAAGATACATAAATTAATTATGACCTTCCAAAATCTAAAATCCTAAAACCTTATCCTCTTCGAAGTCATTTCAAGTTATAATTAAAAGCAATTAAAACACAAATTGATTTGTATTTTTTCATTTAAATAGTATTTATTGATTTGTATTTTTTAAAAATAAGTTACTTTATTGGTTTGTATTTTTTAAAAAATACTTATTTTTGTATAAAATTTTTAGTATGTACATTTCCAGAGATATTGATAATGAGTTGTTAGAATGGAAAAAATATAAATCCAGAAAGCCATTGTTAATCAGAGGTGCAAGACAAATTGGTAAGACTTCGGCAATACGAAATTTAGGAAAACAATTCAAATATTTTGCCGAAGTTAATTTTGAAAATGATGATGCCATTCGTGAACTTTTCGAGAAAAGTTTATCTATCGAAGAACGCTGTCAGCAATTATCAATTTTGATAAATATTCCTATAGTCGAAGGTCAAACCTTGCTTTTTTTAGACGAAATTCAAGCCTCACCAAAATCAATTGGTTATTTGAGATACTTCTATGAAAAAAAGCCAAATTTGCACGTTATTGCTGCGGGTTCACTTCTAGAATTTACGTTGGCAGAAATTCCTTCGTTTGGCGTGGGCAGAATTCGATCTGTTTTTATGTATCCACTCAATTTCGCAGAATTTCTAGTTGCTTTAAACGAAAATCTTTTGCTTGATGCCATAAAAAACGCTTCAACCACAAAACCATTGCCAGATTTAATTCATCAAAAAGCAGTGGAACTTTTAAAAAAATTCCTTGTTATTGGTGGTTTGCCCGAGGCAGTAAAAACCTTTTTAGAAACCAATAGTTATTTATTAGTTCAAAAAGTTTTAGACGACTTAATCGTTTCGTATCAAACCGATTTTTCAAAATACAAACAAAGAGTTCCTAGTCTTCGAATTCAGGAAGTTTTCAGAAGTGCGATTGATCAAGTAGGCAATAAATTTTCTTATTCGCTAAACAAAACGCTCCATAATGGTCAAATAAAAGAAGCATTAGAATTGCTTCAAATGGCTGGTTTACTCTATGATGTAACACATTCTGCAAGTAATGGAATTCCGATTGGAGGTGAAATTAATATGAAAAAAAGAAAATATATTTTGTTTGATACCGGAATTTATCAACGAATTCTAGGATTAGAATTAGGAACTATATTTTTGAATGAAAACACCGAATTGGTCAATAAAGGTAAAATCGCTGAGTTATTTATTGGAATAGAACTAAAGAAAAACAGTCAAGATGTGCTTTCTTCTCTACATTACTGGCAGCGAGAAGCAAAAAGTAGCCAAGCTGAAGTTGATTATGTGATTCAAAATGAAACCAAAATAATTCCTATTGAAGTAAAAGCAGGTACAAAAGGCGCCATGCAAAGTATGCATAAATTTATAGAAGAAAAACATTCTGATTTTGGGATACGAACTTCACTTGAAAATTTCGGTCAAATTGATAAAATTAAAATAATACCGATTTATGCCATAGGAATAGCAATCAAAAACAAACTTATCAATATTCAATGACCATCCAACACCTAAAATCCCAAAACCTAATCCTCTTCGAAGTCATTTCGGGCAGTAAATCCTTTGGGTTAAACACACCTACCTCTGATACAGATATCAAAGGCGTGTATTATTTACCCAAAGACCAGTTTTACGGACTCAATTATATTCCGCAAATAAGCAATGAAACCAATGATGAAGTGTATTATGAACTGGGTCGGTTTGTAGAGTTATTACTTAAAAACAATCCAAATATTTTAGAAATTTTAGCAACTCCAGAAGATTGTATTTTGTACAAACATCCACTTATGGAGCAATTGCAAATAGAAGATTTTTTATCAAAACTTTGCAAAGATAGCTTTGCAGGTTATGCCATAACACAAATCAAAAAGGCGAGGGGCTTGAAAAAGAAAATTATGAACCCGATGGAAAAGGAGAAGAAATCATTATTGGATTTTTGCTTTATTCTGGAAGGTTATGATAGTATTTCACTCAAATCTTGGTTACAAGCCAAAAACTTCAAACAAGAAAATTGTGGCTTGACAAATATGCCACATTCTAAAGGTGTTTATGCTGTTTTTTATAACGAAAACGCCAAATACAAAGGCATTATTCAGAAAGAAAACGCCAATGAAGTTTCGCTTTCTTCGATTGAAAAAGGCGAAAAAGAAATTGCCTATTTATACTGCAATCAAGATAGTTATTCGTCATACTGCAAAGATTATAAAGAATACTGGGACTGGATTGCCAAACGAAATGACGACCGTTACAACACCAATCAACAACACGGCAAAAATTACGACAGTAAAAATATGATGCATACTATTAGGCTTTTACAAACCGCTCAACAAATTCTGTCAACTGGAAAACTCAATATTCGGGTTCGTAATCGAGAAGAATTGCTAGACATTAAAGCAGGAAATCGAGAATATGACGATTTACTTGAAATGGCTGATGATTTAATCGCTTCGATTGAAAGTTTATACGAAAGTTGTACTTTGCCCGAAACTCCTGATGTGGAGAAAGCAACTAAAGTTTTGATTGGAATTCGGGAGGAGTTGTATGATTAGCTAACCATTTTTTATAACAATAAAATATTTATATTTGCAGTAATCAATTTCATGAAACACGAACTACAAAATATCATTTCAGGAAAGAGCCCAGTTGGCAATGGAGATACTGTCCAAACAATCTCCCATTACCTTAGAGAAAGCAAGAGCACAAGCGAAACGGTTGAGTCAAGCAAGCAAATCAAGCTTGAAGAAGCAACGTTCATAAAGGAATTTTGTCAAAAAAATAATTTTTGGATTCCTAATATTGATATTAATACATTTGTTTCCTCTGGTGCCGAACAAAAAGTGTATCTACTTGATACATACAAAGTAATCAAACTGAATGATAGTATTTATTATGAAACTTGGTTAGATTATTTTAATAATTTACTTTTAAACAATTACTTTTTTCCAGATACAGCCTATCAATTAATAGGATTTTACGAATCGGAAAATGTTTTATATGCCGTTGTGGAACAAAGTTTTATAGAATCGGATTGTGAGACTGAATTAGAAGAAGTGAAATCATTTTTAACTTCAAATTGTTTTATAAACAAGAAAAACAACGACTACTTTCATCCCGAATTAGGAATTATTCTCGAAGATTTACACGATGAAAACGTATTGACTTATAAAGACAGTTTGTTTTTTATCGACACGGTTTTTATCTCACAGAACAATTTTATAAAAAATAATACTACATTTGTCCTATGAATTCTCAAAAACACATACTAATAAATAGATCAGATCGCTTTGCGGGAGTATATCCTTGTGGACTTTTTGGGCGTTGTAGGTGTTTTATAAAGTAATAAATTAATTTTATAATAACAATAGATACAAAAGCGTCCTTTAATCGGGACGCTTTTTTTGTTTTAAAGTGAAAGCAATAGTAAAAAATAGCCCTTCGACAAGCTCAGGGTGACAAAGTAGAAAAAAAAGTAAAAAAATAATGAATGCATAACCAAAATAACGAAAAATAAATATTGAAACACAACCAAATGAGAGACAGCCATTTGACAATTTCAAGAATCTGCACTAAGGACGGACAGGGTTTTCTATGTCTAAAATTAAGCTTAACTAATTGATAATCAATAAAATAAATTAAAAATAAATTAGGAAATTCCTTTTTTTTGACATTATATTTGCACCAGAAAATTATCAATAACAATTGCAATAACAAATAGGAGGACGAGATTGCTTTGTTCCTCGCAATGACAAAATGAGAACAATAAATTTACGATATAGCGATTCACTCACAATAGAGAAAACAAAGATGAATAATTTTAATCGACATAACGAACTAGTAAACCCGAGATTCGATTTCGGATACATTGTACAGGTGCACAACCATAGGCATTAGGATAGTAATATCTTATATACAACTATAGAGCACCTTCATAAAAAGGTGCTTTTTTATGCCCAAAAATAAGATTTTGTAGCTCAACGGTAGAGCGGTGGCTTGTTAAGCCAAGGGTTGAAGGTTCAAATCCTTGCAGAATCGCAAAAAGATTTCGTAGCTCAATTGGATAGAGCAACTGCCTACGAATCAGAAGGTTATAGGTTCGACTCCTATCGAGGTCACAAAGTTTTTAGAAAGGAAACTGGCTTATTGGGGTTACTGGCTAACCTTCCCGACTGTCTCTCGGGAGAAACGAGTTCGATCCTCGTATAAGCCGCTTATGGTGTTTTTAGTTTATTTGGTAAAACCTCGGAATGTGAATCCGAAGAACAGGGTTCGATTCCCGAAAACACCCAAATTATATAACTGGGAAGATAACGATTGGTTGTTTACCCGCCTTGGACGCGGGAGGTTGCAGGTTCGAGTCCTGTTTCTCAGACTAAAAGCAGGAATGGCGGAATGGTATACGCGGTTGACTTAGAATCAACATTTTGAGAGTTCGTCCCGATAGCTATCGGGACTCTTCCTGTACCAATTGGAATAGTGGTGTACAAGGTGTGCACACCTGTTTGAAGAGCAGGAGGGAACCGTTCGATTCGGTTCTGTTCCACAAAATAAATTCTACGCAGAATAATTGCGTAGTAAGTTTTGAATATTTGTCAAAGAAATAAATGTTCATTGAATTACAATATCAAACAAGTCCTGTTGCGTGTTTCTGTATAGCACCATTGTGGTAAATAGTACTGGGAAGTATTCTGTTTTACTATGCAACTTGATTTGGAGGTTTTGATGGTTTTCCAAAAAATTGTCACCACTCTATGGGGCGCGGGTTCGAATCCCGCTCACAATATTATGTTGTGATAGTTCAGTGGATAGAACAATAGAAAGTTGAAGGTTCGAGTCCTTCTCACATTTCGATGTGATAACTCAATTGGTAGAGTACTACACTGTTAATGTAGTTACAGACTCATAATCTGTATTCCAGAGTGCATCACTCTTAAAAAGATGTACCAAAAGAAAACTGATTGTCTTTGTCAGTAGCGTTTTTTATAGCAATATAAAAATGGCACACTCACAAAATGACCTGAAAGTTGCTTTTGTTCTTTTGAAAATTGACTTGCTTTTTCATTTGATTATCAACTAAATTTTAGTTTTTAAAAAATAATGACAAACCATTTTGACAGACAAAACAACAAGTTATTTTCCGTCCTTTTTGGAGGATGAGGACAAAACGTTTTCTTATTTAAAAAATTAGTAAAATAAACATTAAGACTTGATCGAAAGCACTTCGACAAGCTCAGTGTGACAAATAAATTAAAATTGAATATTATGTTAAAGAGAATTAAAATTGAAGCATACCAAGTAGGTTTGGTATTTGAAAACAGAAAATTAATCGAAGTGTTAAATGAAGGTAAATATTGGTTATTTGGCAACAAAGAAGCAATGATTTATGAAATGAAACAAACCTTTGTAGCACCTGTCGAATTGAATATATTGTTGCAAAATGAGGTTTTGGCTTCTATGTTGGAAATCGTTGAAGTAGCTGATAACGAAATTGCCTTGTACTTTGTAAATGGTATTTTTAAAGAAGTATTAGCTACTGGTAGATATGCTTTTTGGAAAGGTTATGTTGAAAATAAATTCATCAAAGCCGATTTGTCTAAAGTACAAATCACGGAGCAAATTGCGATGGCCTTGTTGGAAAACCCAAAAGTGAAACTTTTTACTAGAAAGTTTCAAGTAATGAGCAACGAAAAAGCCTTATTATTTATCAATGGTGCTTTTGTCAAAGAATTGGCAGCGGGAACGTACTACTTTTGGAATAATGCCATTCCTGTTGAAGTTAAAACAATCGATGCGAGACAGCAACAACTGGAAATTTCTGGTCAGGAATTGTTGACTAAAGACAAAGCAGGTTTGAGAATCAATTTCTTTGTCAGATACCAAGTGACTGATATTTTGAAAGCATTGGTAGACAATAAAGATTTTGAAAAACAATTGTATGTATTGATGCAATTGGCATTGAGAGCTTTTGTAGGTGGTTTTACTTTGGACGAATTGTTGGGTAAAAAGGATACTATTGCCAAAGATATTTTGGCAGAAGTCACCGTAAAAATACAAGATTTAGGATTGGTTGTTTCTGATGCAGGCATTAGAGATGTTATTTTGCCAGGAGATATGAAAGAAATTATGAACCAAGTTTTGGTTGCTGAGAAAAAAGCACAAGCCAACACTATTATGAGAAGAGAAGAAACGGCTTCTACTAGAAGCTTGTTAAATACCGCCAAATTGATGGAAGAAAACGAAATGTTATGGAAATTGAAAGAAATGGAATATGTAGAAAAAATTGCCGACAAGATTGGTGAGATTACCATTGCTGGTTCTGGAAACATTATCGGTCAATTGAAAGAAATTTTTGTTAAATAAGGAAAACCACGAATAGTTGTATTCGTGGTTTTTAATTTTGTTCTAATCTTACCAGTTACAATTCTTCGTTTTTTATTCTTTATCAAATCAATTTCAAATATATTTTTATTATTTTTACGAATTAATTTTTTAATAATGTTTTATATTTAAAAAAATTAAACCTATATTTCACTAAATATTAAAAAAAAGTACTAAACAAAACCGAATTTTGAAAGAAAAAATCCAATATAGTCATGATGATTTAGTGATTTTAATAAAAAATCGAGATCAAAAGGCATTTGCTTATTTATACGACAATTACACAAAGGCCTTGTTTGGCATTATTTTTTCTATTGTTGCTGATGTTGAAGAATCAGAAGATGTTTTGCAAAAAACATTTATAAAAGTTTGGGATAATTTTGAAACGTACAATACCTCAAAAGGAAGACTATATACTTGGATGCTTAACATAGCAAGAAATATGGCTATTGACTACAAAAGATCTAAACACAATAAAAATAAAATCCAAAACGTAGATCAAAACGTATATACATTAAATAATATTCGTACAGATGAAGATTCAATGGATACCATTGGTTTAAGAAAGATAGTTGATAATCTAAAAAACGAACATTTAATTCTCATTGAACTTGCTTATTATAAGGGATATACGCAGGAAGAAATAGGTATAGAACTCAATATTCCTTTGGGGACGGTGAAAACAAGAATACGAAAAGCACTCTTAATTTTAAGAGGACAATTAAAAGAAAAAACACAAGCACAATAAAAATGAATACTATAGAAAATTATATAAATTCAGGAATATTAGAGTTGTATGTGTTTGGTATGACAACTGATGATGAAAACAGTGAAATTGCTAAATTAGCAGCGAACAATATAGAAATAAAAAACGAAATTGACGCCATTGAAAAAGCGATGCAAATTACTTCTGAAACTTTTGCACCCGAAATTTCACCAGCTGCTAAGGCTATGATAATGGCAACTATTGATTATACGGAACGTTTGAAAAACGGAGAGGAATATTCAATTGCACCTATGTTAAACAAAAATAGTAAGGTCGATGACTTAAAAATTTGGATTGATAGATCCAATATGCAAGTTTCTGAAGATTATGAAACCATAGACGCCAAAATTATTAGCGCTACTCCTGAAGCAACAACAATTATTGTTTGGCTAAAACACGGTGCTCCAATTGAAGTGCATGATAAAGAATACGAACATTTTTTAATTGCACAAGGTACTTGTACAATCACAATTGGTGAAGACAAACACAATTTGGTTGCAGGTGATTATTTAGCTATTCCACTATATATTGGACATAGCGTAGAAGTAACTTCGGATATTGCATGCAAAATTATTTTGCAAAGAGTAGCTGCGTAATTGTAAGTTTGTATAAAAAAAGAGGTCTATCTTAATAGGATTTTAAACTAAATTATTCTTAAATTATTTTGTTTAGAGAATAGGTTTTTAATTAAAAATAAATATCTTTAAACCATAATAAAATTAAATATGAGAAAATTACTTTTTGTTTTTCTAATTTCTTATGGTTTTGTTGCCAATGCTCAAGCTGATTTAGCAAAAACTGCCAATGATGTTTCTCCTTTATTAATAGGCGAAGTAGTTCCTAATATTACTATTCAAAATATTGATCAAAAAGATATTTCGTTAAACGAAATTACTAAAGCAAAGAAAACAATACTTGTTTTTTATCGCGGTGGTTGGTGTCCATATTGCACAGTTCACTTGAGTGCAATTGGCGAAGCAGAACAAAAACTAATCGAAATGGGATATCAGATTGTTGCTGTAAGTCCAGATTCTCCCAAATCATTAAAAAACACTATAGACGATAAAAAACTTAATTATACTTTATTATCAGATAGCAAAGGAGATTTAGCCAGAGCTTTAGGAATAGCATTTATAGCACCTAAAGGTTATGATAAATATTTATCTAAAGGTTCTGATGGTGCTAATACTACTTATGTTCCAGTTCCTTCTGTTTTTATATTAAATGAAAAAAGCGAAATTTTATTTGAATTTATCAATCCTAGTTATAACACAAGAATATCAAACGAAATGCTACTTGCCGTGGCCAAAACATTATCAAAATAAGTTCAAATGAATTTCACTTCGGTAAATAATACACTTAACGAATTAAAAAATGTTCTCAACCAGCTTTCGGATGAGAATTATACCAAACCAATTGCAAATCTTGGGAATTCGTCTATTGGGCAGCACAATCGTCACATAATCGAATTATTTCAAGGTTTATTACTTTCTTACGATTCTGGTATATTAAATTATGACAATAGAGCCCGCAATAATAAGATAGAAACCAATAGAGATTTTGCAAATCAAACCATTAATGCAATTATTTGTGATTTAGAAAAACCGAACAAGAATATTACGTTACATCAGTTATTGCAAGAAGAAATTATATCAATTGAAACCAATTATTTTAGAGAATTACTCTATAATTTAGAGCATTGCATTCACCATCAAGCACTCATAAAAGTTGCTTTGTATGAAATGAATGAAGTAAATATTGATAAAAATTTTGGTGTTGCACCCTCTACAATTGAATATAAAAAACAATGTGCACAGTAAGTTTTGTTAACAATAATGGTAAAATTATACTTACTTCAAATCGAGATGAACAAGTTATAAGACCCAATGCAATTGCTCCCGAATTTTATACAATAAACGATAAAAAAATACTATTTCCTAAAGATGCCAAAGGTGGTGGAACTTGGTTTGCAGTTGCCGAAAACGGAAACACCATTGTATTATTAAATGGCGCCAAAGAAAAACACCAATTCAAAACCAATTTTTACCAAAAGAGTAGGGGATTAATCGTATTAGATTTAATTTGTGCCAACAATATTTTGGAAAATTGGGATGAAATCAATTTAGAAAAAGTAGAACCTTTTACACTTGTAGTGTATGAAAAAAATCAACTTTTTCAATTGCAATGGAATGAAGTAGAAAAGGATAAAATTAATTTAGACACTTCTGAAAAACACATTTGGTCTTCGTCCACTTTATATTCTAAAAAAATTAGAGAACAAAGGAGCAACTGGTTTTATGATTTTTTCAAAATAAAAAATAACATTTCTGAAACCGATTTGTATAATTTTCATTCCAACACCCAAACCGATGATGCTGAAAATGGACTCGTTATAAACCGAAATAATCATTTAAAAACCATTAGTATTTCCCAAATTGTTATTCAAGATAAAAACGTTATTTTTGAATACAATGATTTGATTATCAATAATAAAACTATTAATTCATTCCAAATTATTTAATGCGATTATTTATTCATAAGCTAACCCATTGGGAATATTGGCCATTTCAAGTACTTTATATTCCTATTTATTTTTTATGGGCTTATTATGCTTTGCGAGCCAAAACGATTTTCTTTTTTAACGCTTCAAATCCAACTATGAAAAATGGAGGATTTATAATGGATAGCAAAAAAGAAATTTATAATTTAATTCCTCAAAAATATTACCCAAAAACAGAACTAATTGCAGAAAAAACTTCTTTTGAAGAGGTTTTAATAGCTAAAGAAAAAGGAAATATTCAATTTCCATTTATCACAAAACCTGATATTGGTTTACGAGGATCTGCAGTTAAAAAAATAAATTCGGATGCTGAACTGAAAGAGTACAACAACAATGCAAATTTTGACTATTTACTACAAGATTTAATTCCTTATCCTAATGAAATTGGTATTTTTTATGTTCGATTTCCTAATCAGGAAAAAGGTGAAATTACAGGAATTGTTGCTAAAGAATTTCTAATTGTTACAGGTGATGGAAAGTCAACAATTAAAGAATTAATAAAACAAAATCCTAGATTTGAATTTCAGTTAACTACTTTAGAAAAAGAATATAAGGATAAATTAAATGAAGTTTTAGGTAAAGACAAAAAACTAAATTTAGTACCTTTTGGAAACCATTGTCGTGGTTCAAAATTTATAGATGCCAGTTATTTAATTTCAGATAAATTGACTGATGTCATTAACGAAATGTGTTTGCAAATTGATGGTTTTTACTTTGGGAGAATGGATTTAATGTTCAATACAATTGAAGAGTTAGAACAAGGAAAAAAATTTCAAGTAGTAGAAATTAACGGAGCTGCAAGCGAACCAACACATATATATGATCCAAAACATTCCCTCTTTTTTGCTTGGAAAGAACTTGCAAGACACATCACCTATATGTATCAAATTAGTGTGGAGAATCATAAAAACGGATTTCCATATTTGTCGCATAAAGCGGGAATGCAAGAATATCGATTGCATTTGGCTCAAAATAAAAAACTAAATCATTTTTAAATGAAAGCCTTAAAAAATATTTTAGTTGGATTTATTGCCAGTTTCATCGGTTCAATTCCTTTGGGCTATCTTAATGTTATTGGTTATGAGTTGTATCGCCGTTCCAATATTATACAACTAATATATTATTTGATTGGTGTTGTCATCATTGAGGCAATTGTCGTTTTTTTAACCTTGTATTTTGCTAATTATCTTAATAAAAATCAACTTTTAAAGAAAAAAATAGCACTTTTTTCGGTTTTATTTTTGAGTCTTCTTGCAATTTATTTTTATAAAGCAGCGCATTCTGAAACTCAAAAATATGATTATGCTATTATTAGTTTATATCCAGCTTTTATTACGGGTCTAGTTTTAAGTATGCTAAATTTTGCACAATTTCCCTTTTGGATAAGTTCGAATTTGTATTTAGTAAGTCAAAATTATGTCGATTTTGATAAAAAATACCGATTGTATTATGTTTTTGCAACAACTTTCGGTACTTTTTTTGGGATGTTACTCCTTATAGTTGGGCTTCAAAAAATAACAAAATTAGGTTATTTAAGCGATAATTTTATTTCGTCAAATGTTTGGATTATTTTTTTAGGATTAGCCATACTCCAAACAATTCCGTTTTTTAAAAAGTATAAAAAACTATAAATTATTTGTTTACTTTAATTAAATTTGAATAAAATTAAAACAATGTCTTACTACAAAATCCAAAACCTAGAACAATATTTTAAACATTACAACAAATCAATTCGTGAACCAAGAAAATTCTGGGGGAAAATTGCGCAAGAAAACTTCGTTTGGTACCAAGAATGGGACAAAGTGGTCGATTTTGATATGGCCGAAGCTAAAATAGAATGGTTCAAAGGCGCAAAAGTCAATATTGTCAAAAATTGTATCGACAGACATTTGGCTCGAAAAGGCAATAAAACTGCCATCATTTTCGAACCAAACGACATAAACGAAGAAGTACAACACATTTCATACAACGAGTTGCACGAGCGCGTTTGCAAAATGGCAAATGTCTTGCGAGAACAAGGAATAACCAAGGGGGACCGAGTTTGTATTTATTTGCCAATGATTCCAGAATTGGCAGTTTCTGTTTTGGCTTGTGCTAGAATTGGAGCCATACATTCCGTAGTTTTTGCAGGATTTTCGGCAACAGCCGTAGCATCAAGAATTAACGATTCTGAATCCAAAATGGTCATCACTTCAGATGGCGGTTATCGTGGTGAAAAAACAATCGATTTAAAATCAATAATCGACGAAGCGCTACTAAATTGTCCTACAATAGAAAAAGTTTTGGTAGCCAAACGTATCAATTCTGAAATAGAAATGACCCCAAATCGTGATTTTTGGTTGCAAGAATTACTCGACAAGGCTTCTGATAATAATGTAGCCGAAATTATGGATGCAGAAGATCCACTTTTCATTTTGTACACGTCAGGTTCTACTGGAAAACCAAAAGGAATGGTACACACAACTGCAGGATATATGGTTTATTCTGCCTATACTTTCAAAAATGTTTTCAATTATGAAGACAACGATATTTTTTGGTGCACCGCCGATATTGGCTGGATTACAGGACATTGCTACATACTTTACGGACCACTTTTGAATGGCGCAACAACCCTAATGTTCGAAGGAATTCCGTCTTATCCAGATTTTTCACGCTTTTGGGAAGTCATCGAAAAACACCAAGTAACTCAATTTTACACCGCACCAACTGCAATTAGATCTTTAGCAAAAGAAAGTTTAGATTTTGTACAAAAATATCCATTAAAATCATTAAAAGTCATTGGTTCTGTTGGAGAACCAATCAACGAAGAGGCTTGGCATTGGTACAACAACCATGTTGGCGACAGGCGTTGTCCAGTGGTTGACACTTGGTGGCAAACCGAAACTGGGGGCATATTAATTTCTCCAATTGCATTTGTAACACCAACAAAACCAACCTATGCAACGCTTCCATTACCTGGAATTCAACCCGTTTTAATGGATGAAAAACGCAACGAAATCGAAGGCAATCAAAAAGAGGGAAGCCTGTGTATAAAATTTCCTTGGCCTGGAATTGCTCGTACAATTTGGAACGATCACAAACGATACAAAGAAACTTATTTCTCGACTTTTCCAGGCAAATATTTCACTGGCGATGGTGCTTTGCGTGACGAAGTTGGCTATTACAGAATCACTGGTCGAGTTGACGATATTGTAATCGTTTCTGGTCACAACCTAGGAACTGCGCCGATTGAAGACGCCATAAATGAACATCCAGCTGTTGCCGAATCTGCCATTGTTGGATTTCCGCACGCCATCAAAGGCAACGCACTTTATGGCTATGTAATGTTAAAAGAAACTGGTGAAACTCGTGATAGAGAAAATCTTAAAAAAGAAATAAATCAACACATTTCGGATCATATTGGACCAATTGCAAAATTAGATAAAATCCAATTTGTATCTGGATTGCCAAAAACACGTTCAGGCAAAATTATGCGACGCATTTTACGTAAAATTGCTGAGGGCGATTTAAGCAACTTTGGAGACACTACTACTTTGCTAAATCCAGAAATTGTAGAGGAGATAATAGAGGGAAAATTGTAATCAACGAATTGATTTTTACACAACACATTTATAAAAATTAATTCCATTTAAGAAATTTAATCTGTATTTGTAACAATGCAACTACTGAACCTACCAACTAAAATATAATTTCGAAAATTAAACTAAATGAAACTTAAAATCCTTACCCTAGCAGCTTTTACCGCTTTGTTTTTCACAACAAGTTGCAAAAAAGAAGTGGCCATTGATATCGATGCCCCGGATGCATTATACACGAATCGGGATACTTTAGTAAATCCTTCTGAAGATTTTTTTAATTATGCCAATGGAGGCTGGTTCAAAAAAAATCCTATTCCTGATACAGAACGTAGCAATGGTATTTTTAGAACTATTGGTGATACTATAAACAATCAAATTAAACAAATATGTGAAAAGTCTGCTTTCTCAAATGATTCCAAAGGAAGTAACAAACAGAAGATAGGTGATTTCTATTCTTCTGGTATGGATACTATTGCGATTAATAAAATGGGAATAGTACCTCTAAAATCAGAATTGTCAAAAATAGATGCCATTACAGATGCATCTACATTATTGTCTTCAATGGCGCATTTGCGAACTATTGGCGCGAGTCCTGCTTTTTCGTTTTATGTGGGTCAAGACGATAAAAACAGTACTAAATATGCTGTATTTCTTTCGCAAGGAGGACTTGGATTAGGCAACAGAGATTATTATTTCAATACAGATGCTGAAACGGTTACCATTCGTAATGAATATGTAAATCATTTACAAGTTATGTCAAAATTTTTAGGAGAAAACGAAATAGTTTCCAAGCAAAATGCTATAACGATTATGAAAATGGAAACAGAATTAGCTAAAGCTTCCAGAAAATTAGAAGCAATGCGTGATCCTGTTAAAAACTACAACAAAATGTCTGTTGCGCAATTAAATAAATTAACACCAAATATAGATTGGGATAAAACATTACCCCTAATGGGTGTTAGCAAAGTAGATTCGGTTATTGTTGGGCAACCCGAATTTTATTCGGAGTTAAACTCGATGTTAAAAACGCATTCTATTGCAGATTGGAAAACCTATTTAAAATGGGATTTAATCAATTCGTATGCTTCTTATTTAGGAAGTGATATCGAAAAGCAAAATTTTAAATTTTATTCTACCGTTTTGAGTGGTGTTACCAAACAAAAACCAAGATGGAAAAGGGTAGTGGAGCAAACGGATAATTCGCTTGGAGAATTAATAGGTCAGGTTTATGTAGCAGAATATTTGCCTAAAGGAACTAAAGAAAAACTACTTGAAATAGGAAATAATATAAGAGAGGTGTATGCTTTGCACATTCAAAAATTAGATTGGATGAGTGAACCTACTAAGAAAAAAGCATTGAGTAAATTAGCTAAAATTGTAATGAAAGTAGGATATCCTGACAAATGGAAAGATTTGAGTTCTATTTCGATTGATAAAAATGCTTATTGCTCCAATGTTATAGCCGTAAATCAATGGAGTTATACGGATATGATTTCAAAATTTGGTAAACCAGTGGATAGAACAGAATGGGGAATGTATCCTCAAACCTACAATGCCTATTATAACCCAAGTAACAATGAAATTTGTGTACCAGCGTGTAATATTTTGGTGCCAGGTTTTGAAGGACGTATGCCTGACGATGCAGTTTTATATGGTATTATTGGTGGTTCTACTTTTGGTCACGAAATTACACACGGTTTTGACGATCAAGGAAGTCAGTATGACGAAAAAGGAAATTTAAACAATTGGTGGACGGCTGAAGATTTAAAGAAATTCAAACAAAAAACTAAAGCTATCGTTGCTCAATATAGTAAATATGAAGCTTTGCCAGGCAAGTTTGTTAATGGTGATGCTACACAAGGAGAGAATATTGCCGATTTAGGTGGAGTGGTTATGGGTTATGAAGCTTTCAAAAAAACACCACAGTTTAAAACCAATCAAAAAATTGCCAAACTCACTCCAGATCAACGCTTTTTCTTGTCCTACGGTTATGCTTGGATGGTCAATATTAAGAAAGAAGCTTTGGAAAATCAACTGTTGACGGATGTTCACGCACCTGCAAAATATAGAATAAATGGTCCTTTGGGTAATATTCCTGAGTTTTATAAAACGTTTACTATCAAAGAAGGAAGTAAAATGTTCATTCCTGAAAAAGATAGAGTAATTATTTGGTAATTGATCCCTATTAAATTAGCAATCCCTTTCCCATTTTAAAATGGGAAAGGGATTTTTTTGAACTAACAATTCCTATATTTGTATAAATAAAATTTTTGTGAACAATACCAATAAATTAAAAATATTTAACGATCCTATATATGGTTTTATTACCATTCCTAATGCGTTAATTTACGATTTAATACAACATCCTTATTTTCAGCGTTTGCGGCGCATTTCACAAATGGGATTGTCCTCATTAGTTTATCCAGGTGCAAATCATACCCGATTTCATCATGCATTAGGTTGCTTGCACATTATGCAAAAAGCAATTCACGTGCTTCGATTTAAAAATACTAAAATTTCCTCAGAGGAAGAAAACGCATTGTATATTGCTATTTTATTGCACGATATAGGGCATGGTCCTTTTTCTCATGCTATGGAACACAGTATTGTAGAAGATGTACATCATGAACAAATTTCCTTGTTGTTTATGAATAAATTGAATGTTGAATTTGATGGAAAATTAGATTTAGCCATTCAGATTTTTAAAGAAGAATACCCACGTAAATTCATGTTGCAATTAATTTCTAGCCAGTTAGATATGGATAGAATGGACTATTTGAAACGAGATAGTTTTTATTCTGGTGTCGAAGAAGGGAAAATAAATTCCGACCGATTAATCCAAATGATGAATGTCGTTAATGACACTTTAGTTATTGAAGAAAAAGGTATTTATTCTGTCGAAAAATTCTTGATGGCTCGTCGATTAATGTATTGGCAAGTGTATTTACATAAAACCAGTTTGGTTGCCGAGTTAACACTGACCAATACACTCAAAAGAGCTAAAGAATTGCATCAAAAAGGAATTGAAGTAGCTTGCAGTGAAAGTTTGGAATTTTTTATTCAAAATAAAATTAATTTAAACGATTTTACAAATGATATTCTCCATAAATTCGCCCAACTTGACGATACAGATATTATAGGAGCTTTGAAAAATTGGCAAAATCATTCCGATTTTACATTAAGTTCCTTGAGTAAAATGATTATTAATAGAGATTTATTAAAAATAAAATTAAACGAGGAAAAATTTTCAACAGTTGAAGTTCAAAATCTAGCAGAAGAATTTGCTACTGCAAACAATCTAAATTTACAAGAAGCAAAATATTTTGTTTTTAAAGGAAAAATAAGAAATCAAGCCTATTCAAAAATTGCAGAACCTATAAGGATTCTAAAGAAAGATGGTACAATTGAAGACGTAGCTTTAATATCCGATCAATTAAATCTTAGAGCGTTATCAAAGCAAGTTACCAAATATTATATCTGTTTTCCAAAAGTACTTATCAAAAATTAAGGATTAGAACCAAAATTTTATATTTTTGTAACAATGAAATTTACAGCTGAACAAATAGCGGGTATTTTAGAAGGAGAAATTATAGGCAATCCAAACGCCGAAGTTTCTAAACTATCTAAAATTGAAGAGGGTACAAAAGGCTCTCTGACTTTTTTGAGTAATCCAAAATACAATAACTTCATTTATACTACACAAGCATCAGTAACTATTGTCAATAAAAGTTTTGAAGTTGAATCTGAAATCACAACAACACTCATAAAGGTAGAAGATGCTTATGGCGCATTTTCAAAAATTCTTGAATTTTATGATCAAGTAAAAAACAATAAAACAGGTATTGAAGTTCCTTGTGTTTTATCAGAAAGTGCAAAACATGGTACTGATTTTTATCTTGGAAGTTTTAGTTACATAGGTGAAAACGTAATGATTGGAAATAATGTGAAGATTTATCCTAATTGTTTTGTGGGTGATAATGTTGTTATTGGAGATAATACTGTTATTTTTGCCGGGGCAAAAATCCATTCTGAAACAGAAATAGGTAAAAATTGTAATATTTATTCAGGAACAATTATTGGAGCAGATGGTTTTGGCTTTGCACCAAATACTGATGGAACATATACAAAAATCCCACAAATTGGAAATGTTATAATAGAAGATAATGTGGATATTGGAGCTGCAACAACTATCGACAGAGCCACAATGGGTTCAACAATAATTAGAAAAGGCGTAAAGCTTGACAATCAGATTCAGATTGCTCACAATGTTGAAATTGGTGAAAATACAGTTATTGCAGCCCAAACAGGTGTAGCAGGAACAACAAAAATTGGCAAGAATTGTATGATTGGTGGGCAGGTAGGAATTGCAGGTCACTTAATAATTGGAAATAATGTTCGCATACAAGCACAATCAGGAGTAGGGAAAAATATTAAGGATAACGAAATAATTCAAGGATCACCTTCTTTTGGGTACAGTGATTTTAGTAAATCGTATGTTCATTTTAAGAATTTGCCCAAAATTGTGTCTGAAATTGAAGAATTAAAAAAAAAAATAAATAATTATGGTTAAACAAAAAACCATCAAATCCGAAATTACCCTAACAGGAGTAGGTTTACATACAGGTGTTGAAGTTATAATGACCTTTAAACCAGCGCCTGAAAACAATGGGTTTACCTTTGTACGTGTTGATTTAGAAGGATTTCCTATCATTGAGGCTGATGCAAATTATGTTGTAAATACGCAACGAGGAACAAATTTAGAAAAGTTAGGAGTCAAAATTCAAACGCCTGAACACGTTTTAGCTGCGCTTGTAGGTTGTGATCTTGATAATGTGATTATAGAGTTAAATGCTTCAGAATTACCTATAATGGATGGCTCTTCTAAATACTTTGTTGAGGCTATCGAAAAAGTTGGTGTTGAAGAACAAAATTTTGAAAGAAAAATTTATGTAGTTAAAGAAGTCATTTCTTATATTGATGAAGCTAGTGGTAGCGAAATTATGGTAATGCCATCTGATGAATATCAAATAACTGCTATGGTTGATTTTGGAACAAAAGTTTTAGGCACTCAAAATGCGAGTTTGAAAAACATTTCAGACTTTAAAAATGAAATTGCAAATTGTAGAACCTTTAGTTTTCTTCATGAATTAGAATCATTACTTGAAAATGGACTCATAAAAGGAGGCGATTTAAATAATGCCATTGTCTATGTTGATAAAGAAATATCGACAGAAACAATGAATCGATTAAAAGTTGCTTTTAACAAAGACAAAATTTCAGTCACTTCAAATGGTGTTTTAGACAATCTGACATTACACTATCCTAATGAAGCAGCACGACATAAATTACTAGATGTTGTTGGGGATTTAGCGCTTATCGGAACCCGAATCAAAGGAAAAATAATTGCTAATAAACCTGGCCATTTTGTAAATACTCAATTTGCTAAAAAGTTATCTAAAATCATCAAAAACGAACAACGAAATCATATTCCCGTTTTTGACTTGAATTTAGAACCATTAATGGATATTCATAAAATTATGAGTATTCTGCCACACAGACCTCCATTTTTATTTATTGATAGAATTATAGAGCTTTCTGAGACCCACGTTGTTGGAATGAAAAATGTTACAATGAACGAGAATTTCTTTGTTGGACATTTTCCAGGAGCCCCAGTAATGCCTGGAGTTATTATAGTGGAAGCGATGGCACAAACTGGAGGAATCCTAGTTCTGAGTACAGTTCCAGATCCTGAAAATTATCTTACTTTCTTTATGAAAATTGATAATGTAAAATTCAAACAGAAAGTTTTACCAGGCGACACCTTAATTTTTAAATGTGAATTAATTACTCCTATCAGAAGGGGAATTTGTCATATGCAAGCCCACGCATATTCTAATGGAAAATTAGTCGCTGAAGCAGAATTAATGGCACAAATTGCAAAAAAACAATAAAGTATGAATCAACCACTCGCATACGTTCATCCAGGTGCAAAAATTGCTAAAAATGTTGTAATTGAACCTTTTACAACCATTCATAATAATGTAGTCATTGGTGATGGAACTTGGATAGGATCTAATGTAACCATAATGGAAGGCGCCAGAATAGGAAAAAATTGTAATATTTTTCCAGGAGCTGTAATTTCAGCAGTACCACAAGATTTAAAATTTGGCGGTGAGGATTCTCTAACTGTTATTGGTGACAATGTAACCATTAGAGAATGTGTAACAGTAAACAGGGGTACAGTTGCATCAGGTCAGACTACAATTGGCGATAATTGTTTGATTATGGCTACTGCACACATTGCACACGACTGTCATTTAGGTAAAAACGCAATAGTGGTCAATGGTGTTGCACTTGCAGGCCATGTTACCGTTGGAGATTTTGCAATAATAGGAGGATTAGCTGCCATACATCAGTTTATTTCAATAGGAGATCACGCAATGGTTTCGGGAGGATCACTAGTTCGAAAAGATGTTCCACCCTATACTAAAGCCGCAAAAGAACCCTTATCGTATGTGGGAATAAACTCTGTAGGCTTACGACGAAGAGGTTTTACAACCGAAAAAATAAGTGAAATTCAAAGTATTTATAGAATTTTATACCAAAAAAATTACAATACATCACAAGCAATGGCAATAATTGAAGCTGAAATGGAAGCAACTCCAGAACGTGACGAAATATTGCAATTTATTAGAAACTCCTCAAGAGGAATTATGAAGGGCTATACCGGAGTATAGTTTTTTGTTTAATCAGTAATCGTCAATTCGGTTAACCTATTAAACAAATCAACAGTTAAACAAATAACCAAATTAACAAACATAACAATGGCATCTACATCAGATATTAGAAACGGATTGTGTATTAAATTTAATCACGACATATATAAAATCATTGAATTCCTTCACGTAAAACCAGGAAAAGGACCTGCTTTTGTACGTACCAAATTAAGAAGTTTAACCAACGGAAAAGTTTTAGACAATACCTTCTCAGCGGGACACAAAATAGATGAAGTTCGTGTAGAAACACACACTTATCAGTATTTATATTCCGAAGGAGATCAATTTCATTTTATGAATACCGAATCTTTTGAACAAATTACTTTGGACAAAAAAATTCTAGATGCTCCAGATTTATTAAAAGAAGGAACAAATGTAATGGTGCAAGTAAACACAGAGACCGAATTGCCATTATCTGTCGATATGCCAGCTTCTATAATACTTGAAGTTACCTATGCAGAACCTGGAGTGAAAGGAAACACGGCTACCAATGCAACAAAATCGGCAACGGTAGAAACAGGAGCTTCCATAAATGTACCTTTATTTATAAACGAAGGAGATAAAATTAAGATTGATACTGCTTCTGGTTCTTATATGGAACGTGTAAAATAATAGTTATGAAGTTTCCACAAATACAAACTCTTGAAAAAATTGCTTCCATTATAGGCTGTGACTATATTGGCGATGCTACTTTTTCTGTTCACGGAATGAATGAAATTCATGTTGTAGAACCTGGAGATATTGTATTTGTTGATCATCCTAAATATTATGATAAAGCCTTGCAATCAGCTGCAACTATTATTTTGATTAATAAAAATGTGGAATGTCCAAAAGGCAAAGCTTTGTTAATTTCTGATGATCCTTTTAGAGATTTTAACACATTAACCAATCATTTTCGACCATTTCAAGCTTCTAATTCTGCAATCTCAGAATCTGCAAAAATTGGAAATGGAACTATAATTCAACCCAATTGTTTTATTGGAAATAATGTTGTCATTGGTAAGAATTGTTTAATACATTCCAATGTTTCAATCTATGATAATACTATAATTGGAGACAATGTAATGATTCACGCAGGCACTATTCTTGGAGCCGATGCATTTTATTACAAAAAACGCCCTGATGGTTTCGATCAATTAATTTCTGGAGGAAGAGTCGTTATTGAAAATAATGTTGGAATTGGAGCACTTTGTACTATTGATAAAGGAGTTACAGGTGATACAACCATTGGAGAAGGAACAAAAATTGACAATCAAGTCCATGTAGGTCACGATACTATAATTGGAAAAAAATGTTTAATAGCATCTCAAACGGGTATTGCTGGCTGTGTCATAATTGAAGACGAAGTTACCCTTTGGGGTCAAGTAGGCACAACTAGTGGCATAACAATAGGTGCAAAAGCAGTTGTTATGGGGCAAACTGGGGTTACAAAATCCATTGAAGGAGGAAAATCTTATTTTGGAACACCCGTTGAAGAATCTCGTGAAAAACTAAAACAATTAGCAAATATAAAACGAATCCCCGAAATTTTAAATAAACTCAAATAAGATGTCAGCAAAAGAAATAGTAAAAGAATTTTATAAATCTAACGCTTTGAGGGATAGTGATTTAATGGATGAATATTTACATCCAGATGTCACGCTTGAATGGAATAGTAGCAAAGGATTTCTCCAAATGAACAAGGAAGAATTGATTAATTTATCAAATGAATTAAAGAAATCTTACCATTCTTCAAGAATTCACATAACGCATTTATTAGAAGAAGAAAATGTAGTTACTGTTCGTTACGTTCATCATGTGAAAACTATAGAAAACCCAAGAGAGGAAATGATTTTGGCACATTTTATTATAATTTGGGAATTAAAAGAAGGTAAATTGTATCGAGGTTTTCAAATGAGTCAATTGAGTTAGGATAAATTATAAAAATTTGATAAAATGTTTAAAATAATGTTTCGTTTTGACAAAAAAACTGAACACTTTTTAATACTTTTGCATCACTATAAAAAAATAACAAAAAAAATATACCATGAGTGTTTTAGTTAATAAAGATTCAAAAATAATAGTTCAAGGATTTACAGGAAGTGAAGGAACCTTTCACGCTTCTCAAATGATTGAATACGGAACAAATGTTGTAGGTGGAGTAACACCAGGAAAAGGCGGAAGCACACATTTAGACCGTCCCGTTTTCAATACTGTAAAAGATGCAGTTGAGAAAGCAGGAGCAGATACCACCATTATTTTTGTACCACCTGCTTTCGCAGCTGATGCTATTATGGAAGCTGCAGATGCTGGAATCAAAGTTATTATCGCTATTACAGAAGGAATTCCTGTAGCAGATATGATTAAGGCAAATGATTACATTAAAGGTAAAAACTGTCGTTTGATAGGACCAAACTGTCCAGGAATTATAACTCCAGGTGAAGCAAAAGTTGGAATTATGCCAGGTTTTGTTTTCAAAAAAGGAAATGTAGGAATTGTTTCAAAATCAGGAACATTAACATACGAAGCTGCAGATCAAGTAGTAAAACAAGGTTTAGGAATTACTACAGCTATCGGTATTGGTGGAGATCCAATTATTGGGACTACTACAAAAGAAGCTGTTGAATTATTAATGAACGATCCAGAAACACATTGTATCGTAATGATTGGTGAAATTGGCGGTCAACTAGAAGCTGATGCTGCAAAATGGATTCGTGCAGACGGAAACCGTAAGCCAGTTGTTGGTTTTATTGCAGGTGTAACTGCTCCAAAAGGAAGAACAATGGGTCACGCTGGTGCAATTGTTGGTGGAGAAGATGACACGGCTGAAGCTAAAAAACGAATTCTTCGTGAAAACGGAATCCATGTAGTAGATTCGCCAGCTGAAATTGGTAAAAAAGTAAAAGAAGTATTGGGATAAATCTCAGATAATATATTTTTAAAAAACCGTCTTGTTCTATAACTAGACGGTTTTTTTATACTACTTTTGCAAACCTTTGGTTTTTAGCTTTCAATTAACCGAAATTTCATTCCACATTAATTCGTTAATGTTGTTAATATTAAAAAAGGTATTTGTTTTTTTTCAAATAAACGAATATCCATTTACACAAATAAACATAAAATGTATAAAGAATTAAAAAAATTTAAAGTAAACAATAGTTTTACTTTCACAATAGAAAATAGTTTAGAAGAAGTTTGTAATGCATCAGAAACAGCAAGCGGTGTTTTTCTTGTTTATGAAGTAAACGGAGAAGAAAAAGAACTCATTATGGTTGGTTCTACTGGAACTATTCAAAATGATGGAACCTTAAAAAGTAAATCAGGGGGATTGTATGACAAAATTGTAAACGGACATCAATTTGCTAAAACAGGACGTAAATATTCTTGGCCAGCACAAATGAAAAAAGAAAATATCGACAGACTAGAAGTATATTGGTATGATACTTATAACGATAAAACTAAAGGAATTCCTACTTCGGTTGAAGGACAAGTTTTGCAAAACTTCCTTGATGAAAATAACCGTCTTCCTAGATGGAATATTGCATTCTAGTAGTTAATTTACTGTTTATAAAAAACTCCGTTTCTTGTTTAAGAAACGGAGTTTTTAGTTTAACCTTTATTCTTTTTAAAATGGAGTAGACCATTTTGTATCTACATACACATTTGTTCCAGATAATGTTCTCAAAAAAGCAATCAAAGCATCAACTTCAGTAGCGTTTAAATTTAGCTTTTGCCCAATACCATTAGGTCGTAATCGTGGATCAAGATTGGTGTTTCCAGGTGCAATATTTATGGTACCATAATGTCCAATAGCAGCTTGTAAACTTGATATAACTCCAGTATGCATCATTGATCCATTGGTTGTTCCATTGGTTTTTACCAAATCTCTTAACGATGGAGCTCTAGTATTTGTAATGTCAATTCCTACGCCTGCAATTGTGCCAATTATTCCGTTATTTCTAGAATTAGGGTCAATATCAAACTCTGGAGCGGCATGACAACCAGCACAACCAACTCCGCCACCAGTTCTATTGCTATTAGCATCAAAAACTGGGGGTTGGTTAAATAAGTTCTTCCCTTGATTTTCTTGTGCCGTATAATTTGCAAACGGAGCATTATTATTTGGAGCTAAAACTCTCCCGAAATCGTATTTAGAATCGAATGATTGAATACTTCTAATAAATTGAGCCAAGGCAAGTTGTATTTTATTTTCTGTAACTTCTTCGCTACCATAAACAAATTCAAATAATTCTTTATAATAGCCAATATTGCCAAGTTTTGTTGTTAAACCTGAAAAATCTTGATCTCCATTTGTTCCGCTAAACCCCATTTCACCGTGGTCTTTAATTGGCATTGTGGTTTGAATTTCTAAAGAAGCTGCTCGTTCGTCCCAGAAAAATTTACTTTCTACAGCAAAACGAGTGTTTATTAATCGCATAGAATGTCTTCCGGTTGTGCCGTTAATACCAGTACTTGCCACATTTGTATCGCCAAACGCATTGGCTTGATTGTGACAAGAGGAACAAGAAATAGTATTGTTTGATGATAAATTTTTATCATAAAAAAGCACACGCCCCAAGGTTGCTCCCTTGTCTGAAATTCTGTTTAAAATAGAATTATCTTTAGTAATGTATGCAGGAATAGCTTGATTAGCATAATTGTTTAAAGCGTTCAAATTTAATTTATCACCAAAAGCAGCTTCCACATTGGGATATGAAACAGCAATTGGCACATATAAATTGGGGTCATCATTATCGTCACTACAAGAAGTAAATGCAATAAAAAGACTGAAAAATAAAATGGGGAAAAAAATTGGTTGCTTCATATTTATTTGGGCTTTATAGGTTATATAATTGTTCGACTATAATAAATTAAAAAGGTTTAATTGAAATTGAAATTTTTTTTAAAAAAAGAATTATCCTATATTTGACGAGCATAAAATAGCCCTGATAACAGTGAAAATCTTTTTTTTGTAGCCAAAAAGAAGAAGATTGCAACGAATAGCAGGAAATAGCTTCAAATAAAAAATAAAATAATTTTAGAATATGAAATTACTAGAAGGAAAAACAGCCATAATAACTGGAGCAAGTCGCGGAATTGGTAGTGGAATTGCTAAGGTTTTTGCACAACACGGAGCAAATGTAGCTTTTACATACAGTTCGTCTGTAGAATCTGCCTTGGTTTTAGAAAACGAATTAATCGCATTAGGCGTAAAAGCCAAAGGATACCAATCGAACGCAGCCAACTTCAATGAAGCTCAAAAACTTTCAGAAGATGTAATGGCAGAATTTGGAACCATTGATATTCTAATTAATAACGCAGGTATTACCAAAGACAATTTATTAATGAGAATGTCTGAAGAAGATTTTGATAAAGTAATCGAAATTAACCTGAAATCGGTATTCAATATGACTAAAGCGGTTCAAAAAATTATGTTGAAAAACCGAAAAGGTTCTATTGTAAATATGAGTTCAGTTGTGGGAGTAAAAGGAAACGCTGGTCAGGCCAATTATGCTGCATCAAAAGCAGGAATGATAGGTTTTACAAAATCTATAGCTTTAGAATTAGGCTCTCGCAATATTCGTTGTAATGCTATTGCACCTGGGTTTATCGAAACTGAAATGACAGCTAAACTGAACGAAGATGTGGTACAAGGTTGGAGAGAATCTATTCCTTTACGTCGTGGCGGAACTCCCGAAGACGTTGCCAATGCCTGTGTTTTCCTTGCTTCAGATTTGAGTGCTTATGTCACAGGACAAGTTTTGAATGTGGATGGCGGAATGTTGACTTAATTTTTTTATGAAAAATAAATATATAATTATCATTTTCATAATTGGATTTATAATTGTAATTTTTGGCTCTTTATTAAAAATTATGCACTTTGAGTTTGGAATAATTACTGGTAATGTATTATTAGCGATTGGTAAATTTTTACAAGTAATTATGAGTGTTGTTTTTATTGCAAAATTAGTTCTAAATAAAAATAATACTTTCTTAAACAAATAATTTACAATATAAATAACTTTTGATTTTTAGGTTATTTATTTTATAAAATAATAAACAATGAGCTCCATAGGAGCTTTCTGTTTGTAGAATAGTGTTCAAAATATGTAAATTAAGCTCCATAGGAGCGACCTGTTTGTAATGCCAAATACCTATTCACAAATATATGTTCAAATTGTTTTTGCTGTAAAAGGCAGACAAAATCTAATTTCTAAAGAAAATAGAGAAGAATTGCATAAATTTATTACAGGAATTGTTAAAAATAGAGATCAAAAACTAATATCTATATTTGCAATGCCAGATCATATTCATCTTTTAATTGGTTTAAAACCAAATATGTCGATTTCAGATTTGGTTAGAGATATTAAATCAGGTTCATCAAAATTTATCAATGATAGTAAATGGATTAATGGAAAATTTAATTGGCAAGAAGGATTTGGCGCATTTTCATATTCTAAAAGTCAATTAAGCAATGTGATAACTTATATAGAAAATCAAGAAGAACATCATAAAAAGAAAACATTTAAAGAAGAATACTTTGATTTTTTAATTAAATTTGAAATCGAATACGATGCAAAATATTTATTTGAATGGATTGAATAATTAACAGGTCGCACCTCTGGAGCTTTTTTTAAAATATTATTTTTCTACAAACAGTTAACCTCTACGAGGTTTTAAATTTTATACTCTAAATGAGCACAAACACAATTCTATTATTGTTACTTTCTTTGGTAATTGCTGCTGGTTTGTCGTTTTATCAATATTTATACAAAGTCAAAAACAAATCGAGAACGGTTTTGTTTTTGACTTTCTTGCGTTTTTTAAGTCTTTTTACCATATTAATATTGCTTATAAACCCTATAATATCAAGAAAAACCTACGAAACCACCAAAACTCCTTTGCCAATAGTAGTCGATAATTCGCAATCTATTGCCGAATTAAAACAAGACAATATTGCCAAAGAATTATCCCAAAAATTATCAGATAACACTAAGCTTAAAGACAAGTATGATGTTCAATTGTATAATTTTGATGACAATTTTTATTCTGGAAAGCCATTAGATTTTAAAGGCAAACAATCTAATATTCATAAAGTTGCCCAAAATTTAAAACAGTTATTTAGAAATCAGAATTTTCCAATTGTTTTATTATCCGATGGAAATCAGACTATTGGAAACGATTATGTATATTCTTTTCCGCAGAACAATCAAGTTTATCCTTTGATTTTAGGTGATACCACTTCGTTTTTAGATTTAAAAATCAATCAGCTGAATGTAAACAAATATGCATTTTTGAAAAATAAATTTCCTGTAGAAGTTTTTTTGCAATACAATGGAAGCAAAGCTATAAATGCTAATTTTAGCATTCAACAAGGAAATTCAGTTTTATATAAACAAACTATTTCGTTTTCTTCCAATAAAAAATCACAGCAAATCTCCGTTTTATTAAACGCAAATAGAGTAGGAGTACAGACTTTTAAAGCCGTAATTTCTTCGTCAGAAAACGAAAAAAATAAATACAATAATAGTAAAAATTTTGCAGTAGAAATTATTGATGAACGATCAGAAATAGCATTAATTTCAGCTATAAATCATCCCGATTTAGGCGCCATAAAACGCGCAATAGAATCTAATGTTCAACGAAAAGTAACGCTAGTTAATCCCAAACAAATCAAATTATTACAAGATTATAATGTTTTAATATTGTATCAACCAACTGGGGATTTTAAATCGATATTTGAACAGAATAAAAAACTGCAAATTAATACTTTTATTATTACTGGTTTAAACACCGATTTTAACTTATTAAACCAAAATCAAGATCAAATTCAGTTTGAAATGTCGGGACAATCGGAAGATTTCACGGCACAATTTAATTCGCAATTTAATTCGTTTGCATTAGATAATATTGGTTTCGAGCAATTTCCACCTTTAGAAAATCCGTTTGGACGTTTTGTCATCAAAGGAAACGTGACCACATTGCTAGAATCTCAAATTAGAAATATTAAAACAGAAAATCCATTGTTGGCTTTCGCCGAAAACGGAAGGAAACGAAATGCTTTTCTTTTTGGAGAAAACATCTGGAAATGGCGAGTAGAAAGCCACGTAAAAACTAAATCTTTTGAACAATTTGATGTTTTTATAGACAAAACAATTCAATTTTTGGCTTCCAATTCAGCTAAAAAATCATTAATAGTTACCCACGAAAGTTTTTATAACTCTGGAGAAAGCATAGAAATTTCGGCGCAATATTTCAATAAAAATTATGAGTTTGAAGAAAATGCACTTTTAACTATTCAATTAAAGAACAAAAAAACCAATGTTTCTAAAATATACGATTTCTTAAAAGGAAGTGGCGAATACAAAGTCAATTTAGAAGGTTTCGAAGCTGGAAATTATAGTTTTACTGTTAAAGAGAACAATTCGAAAGCTTCCTATTCTAGTAATTTTGAAATTTTAGATTTTGAAATAGAAAAACAAGCAATAAATCCTGATGTGGCTCGTTTAAACCAACTAGCAACGAATACTAACGGAAGAGTTTTTTACCCAACGCAAGTAGATAAATTAATTGATGAATTGCTCAAAAAGGAAAGTTTTCCAGCCATTCAGAAAGAAATTATCAAGAAATCTCCTTTAATTGATTGGATTTGGTTGCTGATTATTCTTGCCATTTCGCTAGCTACTGAATGGTTTACAAGAAAATACAACGGAATGCTTTAAATGAATTACAAATTTTAAATTGCGAATTATGAGAATTGTATTGGTTTCAATCTTTACTGCTTTAATTTACTCATTTTTGTTTTTTAGTTTTGATAATAAAAAATCAATTTCTACCGAAGGAAAAACGATAAAAGAAAGATATTTAACTCCTTCTGGCTACGAAAGAACAATTGAAGCTAAAAATTCATTTGCAGAATACTTACGAAATTTACCCCTGAAACCATCAGAATCATTAGTAAAATATTATAACGGAAGTACAAAATCCAACAATAATGTTTATGATGCAGTAGTCGACTTGCCCATTGGAAATAAAGATTTGCACCAATGCGCTGATGCAGTGATGAGATTGCGAGCCGATTATTTCTTTCAACAAAAGCAGTACGATAAAATTCATTTTAATTTCACCAACGGTTTTAGAGTTGATTATAGCAAGTGGCGTCAAGGTTACCGAATTGCTATAAAAGGAAACAAAACGTCTTGGATGAAAATAGCAAAACCAACGGATAGTCAACAAGAATATTGGAAATATCTGGAAATTATTTTTAATTATGCAGGAACTGCCTCACTTGCCAAAGAGATGAATCCAACTGCTGTTTCAGACATACAAATTGGTGATGTTTTCATAAAAGGTGGATTTCCAGGACACGCAGTTATTGTCGTTGATATGGCTACAAATGGAAATAAAAAAATATTTTTATTGGCACAAAGTTATATGCCTGCTCAAGAATTACAGATTTTATTAAATCCGAGCATCAGTAGCAATAGAAAGGTTTGTTGGTATTCGGCAAATAACCTACCAACTTTAGAAACACCAGAATGGACTTTTAAATCCTCCGAATTGAAACGTTTTTAAGATGAAAAATGCAATTCTTTTCTTTATTTTTTTTCAATATGGTTTTTCTCAAAGCATTCCTGATAATGTAAAAAAATTGATGAAACATTATCCACAAATAGTTGATTTTAAAGATGATAAACTCATTTTCAAAGACGGTTCAACTTTAATTTATGATGATAATAAAAAGAAAAATTTTCAACAATTAATAGACAACCCAGATATTGAAGATCAATTTTTTTACAATTATAAATTAGGCGAAATCAATGATGCTGGGCGAATTCGAAACGAATCTTTTTTCAAAAAAATATATGGTAATTCTAAATCAGAAGTCGAGCAAAATTTAGTTGAAATTAATTGGTGCCCAAAACTCGTCAGTCAAAAAATAAAAGTTACAAATGTAAACGGAATTGATAAAATAATTAAAAAACTTTCGAAAGAACTAGACAATCATCCTGAATACAAAAACTATTTAACCAACATAGCGGGTACTTTCAACTGGCGAAAAATTGCTGGAACCAACCGTTTGAGTATGCATAGCTTCGGAATGACAATCGACATTAATACTAAATATTCTAATTATTGGCAATGGGATTGCAAATGCAAAAACGAAGAGGCAAAACTGATTTACAAAAATAAAATTCCACAAAAAATAGTAGCCATTTTTGAAAAATATGGTTTTATTTGGGGAGGAAATTGGACTCATTATGACACAATGCATTTTGAATATAGACCAGA
>NZ_JANOQD010000100.1:0-1794 GCF_031422135.1 Flavobacterium sp.
TTTGTACGTTAGAATTTGTTATGCACCGGGAATTATACAACTGGTTTTTAGATCAGATTTACGATGCCAATAAAGTGCGCCCAAACCAATACGAATTTGCTCGTTTGAACTTGAATTATACCGTAATGAGCAAACGAAAACTCTTGCAATTAGTTCAAGACAAAGTGGTAAACGGTTGGGACGATCCACGAATGCCTACGATTTCAGGATTGCGTCGTCGTGGTTATACGGCAAAATCTATACGTAATTTCTGTGAAACTATTGGCGTTGCCAAACGGGAGAATATCATTGATGTATCACTTTTGGATTTTTGTTTGCGCGAAGATTTAAACAAAACAGCTCCACGAGTTATGGCGGTTTTAGATCCAATAAAACTCGTTATTACTAATTATCCATCGGATAAAATAGAATGGCTTGATGCCGAAAATAATCAAGAAGATGAAAGCGCAGGTTTCAGGAAAGTACCTTTTTCTCGTGAATTATATATCGAAAGAGAAGACTTTTTAGAAATTGCACCAGCTAAATTTTTCCGTTTAAGTTTAGGTAACGAAGTACGTTTAAAAAACGGTTATATAATTAAAGGAGAAAGTGTTACAAAAGACGATTTGGGAAATATCACCGAGATTCAAGCCAGTTATGATGACGATTCTCGTTCCGGAAGCGGAAGCGAAGCCAGCCAACGAAAAGTTGCCGGAACATTGCATTGGGTTTCAATTCAACATGCTATTCAAGCAGAAGTTCGTTTGTACGACAGACTTTTTATAGACGAAGCACCAGACAGTCACAAGGAGAAAAACTTTCTAGATTTTAGGAATAAATCTTCGCTTGAAATCGTGAAAGGATTTGTAGAACCCAGTCTTTCGGATGTAAAACCAAATGATAAATTCCAATTTCAACGTTTGGGTTATTTTAATGTAGACAAAGATTCCACGGCTTCAAAATTAGTATTCAACAAAACGGTTGGGCTTAAAGATGCTTGGGAAGAGAAAGGCAAAAAAGAAGAGAATTTATTGATGAATTCATTGAAAGAAATTAATAAATATTTTAAAGTTGATACTAAAGAGGAGAGAATAGTTATTCAAAATGCCATTGGAGAAAGTATAAAAAGCATTGAAAATTTCAGTTTATTGATAAATTCAATTCATAAAAACATCAATAATAATAAAAGTTCCTTGTTGTTTGCTAATTTTATTTTAAAGTATTCTAATAAGATAAAGTATTCTGATTTAGAAACTGAATCTTTGATAAAATTTTATAAGATGTCTATAAAAAGCGAGTCTTCATTTGTTAGATATGAAGCAATCAAAAATTTGAAAATTGATGTTGAAAATTTTTCTAATTTTCAACATCAATTAGTAGAATTGAAAAACATTGAAAAAAACGAAGCTGTTTTAGAATTGTTAAGCGGTTTTTAATTTCTCTCCAATAAATTCTTTGTTTACTATTTACTGTTTACTGTAAACAGTAAATAGTAAACAAATTTTTAAGCTGTTTTACCAATATTGTTATTGCTTATGATAAAGCCTTTCAGTATAAATTTTAGCAATCAAAAACCACCTTCACAAATTACTTTTAAGGTGGTTTTATTAAATAAACAACACTTATTATAACTTGGCATAAAAGCGTATTTCAAACCGCTTTATTTCGATTTCTCCCTTGAATTTCGCTTAAGTGTTGAGAAATTGGTATCTTTATATAACAAAACACAAAATCATGTCCAAGAACACAGACAACACTTTAGTCGCTCTTTTGATAGCAGCAGGAATTGGAGCAACAATCGGAATTTTGTTTGCG
>NZ_JANOQD010000101.1:0-5593 GCF_031422135.1 Flavobacterium sp.
AGATGCAGATTTACCAGTGCTAGAAGGCAAAGAAAACGGTGCAGAAATAACAGTGTTAAAAGCTATGGTAGAAAAAGGTGTTGCTAGGATAAAAATAAAATTACGTCCAAAAGCAGATACTGATTTAAAAACGTGGAAAGAGAAATTAATAAAAGGAAAAAAAGAAGGTACTTACAGCTATAAATTTAAAAACCCAACCACGATTACAGATAGCAACAAAAAGCAATTAGCAACCATAATACTCAATAATGCAAAAGAAGGAAAACAAGATAATCCTAAAATACAAACTGGAAAAACAGCATTTGCAGACGATATAGAAAAAGTATTAGAAAATAAAACATATAACAGTGGGGCTACTATTAGTTTTGACACTTACAAACCACAAACAGAATATCTCTGGTTAAAAGCCGAGTGCACTGGAACCCAAAAACATGAAAAGGAGTTTTTGAAAAGAGATGGGGAGTATTTTGAAATTGGGAAAAAATGTCCTAGATGTGAAGATGAAATCACCTTAAAACATATTGAAGACTGTTTTGGAGTTCATTCAAACTCTACAACACTTAGAGAAGATGTTGTAAAATATTTAAATCAATATATAAATCTAAGAAAGGGTACTGATAAGCCAATACATTTAAATACTTGCTTACGTAAAGCCCATTTTTTTGCACAAGTAGGTGCTGAGACACTTGGAATTAGTACTGATTGGATTGTAGAAACAGATGTAATTCCATATGCTGCAAGAAATATTACAACTTCATTATTTGGAAATAGAGCTACAGAATTATCAAGAAGAGGTCAAATTGATTCGTTTGCATCAGAGAGACCACAAACAAGCCTCTTGAATTTTCTTTATGCAGCAGAAAACGGTTTTGGAAACGGAAATGGGAATGAAGCAAGTGGTGACGGATTTAAATTTAGAGGTAGAGGTTTAAAACAATTAACTGGGCGAGGCAATTATAAAGAGGCTTCAGAAACATTAAAAGAAACATTTCCTGATGAATATGTAGATTTGGAGGCAGATCCTGATAAAGTTAAAGAAGCAAAATATGCCGTTTTATCAGCAATAGCATATTGGGAAAAGCATGAAATTTGGAAAGTTGCAGATACAATTAAGGAATCGACTGATGACAATATAAAAAAGATCAGAAGAACTGTTAATGGAGGTACTGCGGGTTGGAAAAAGGCTAAAGAATTTTTTGAAAAAGCAAAAACAGTTTTTAAAGTTAATGAATGTAATCCTGGTGGGTCAGGAGATTGGCATGACCCAGTTGACAATCCAATAGCAACAATTTTTACTCAAGGACAATCTGATGGAGTGTTTAATGATCCAGGAAAGCACTGGGGTTTATTTGGAAATACTAGAGGAGGAAGAAAACATGCTGGCCTTGATTTATTTACTAAAACAGGTACATCAATATATGCTTGTGTTGATGGAACAGTATATAATAGACGTTGGCATTCTGGATATGGCAATACAATAACAATAAAAGTGAAAGATAAAGATGCCTTTCTAAAATTAAAAAAAGATTATGAATTAAAAGATGAAGCAAATGGAGAAATAAAGCAAGGAACAGGTTGGAGTGAAAATGGTGATATATTTTTGTTTTATGCACACTTGGATTCAGTAAATGAATACACCTTTGGTCAAGAAGTTGTTTGCGGAGACGTTCTTGGAACAACAGGTAGATCTGGCGTCACTGCTGGTACATGCGCGCCACACTTGCATTTTGAGATATTAAGTGATTACACAATGGGTGTAGGTCACAATTATAGATTAAACGCAGGATTCTTTGTAAGTTTCAAAGCTTTTGACGATCAAACAGAATCAGAAAAATCCACTCAGCAAGTAGAAGCTCAGAGGGGTCAAATTAATGAAGTTGATGGGAAAAATAAATTAACTGCATCTAACATTTTTTAAATAATAATATTATGAATAGAACACAATTAAAAATACTTTTAATATCATTTTTTTTTACATTTTTAATAAGTAATTGTAAAAATAATGAAAAACAAAATTCGACAGAAATAATTCGAATAAAAGCAGATAATGCAAAACAAATACCTTTAAAAATAAAAACTAATGATACTGATTTTGTAACTGACATAATTCTTGAATCTGGTGTAATTAATTTTAGAATACATTATTTAAAAAGTAAAGAATTAAGTTATTTAAAGTTAAATCAATCGGATAATTACAAACCTGTTGGTTTTTGTATTAATACATCTTCAATGAAAGATGCTTTAAATGAAATAAGATTATTTCAAAAAGATTCGTTTTATTATTTGATGATTCCTACTTGTACAGAAGAGTTGCCTATATTTCATATAGTCCAATTTGATAATTCATCTAACTATAAAGACTTAGGTATTTACGCTTTTAAATATGATGAGCAAATTCTTAAACTTGGTAATTTTAATAATTTTCAATACGATTTAATAGAGAAAAATGGTACGATAAGTGCGACAGGAATTTTATCAAAAAAAAGATTTGATCTTCTGTATGATAAAAAATTTGACAGTGAATCTAAAATCACAAATGAAGACTTAAATGTAATAAATAAGTTAGATTTTAAAAACCAGGGAAATCTAAACAAGCAATTAAATTTTAATGGTACTTGGGGAGTTAATTGCAACAATGAATTAACTGAATTAAACATAGATGGTGAAAAAGGCTATTTGTCATTGTATGATTTTAATTCAATTTTTATAAATCTTGATGTAGTAAAATCCTCAGTAAATGATGAGTATTTATTAAAATTTAACAGTACATCCTCACAAAAAAAATTCTATTCTGATAAATTGAGTATTGTAGATGAAGAAATTTCAAAAGATAAAATTATAGGTAAATTAAAAACAAGTAATGATAATAAGATTGAGTTAAATTGGATTGGATTATATAACTTGAAACTTAAAAAATTAGAATTTGTTGATGAAGATTTTTTAATGATTAAAGAAAATGGAGGTATGCAACCAGTAGTTTTAGAAAAATGTAATTGATTATGTTAATGTATCAGATTATTGAAAATACAAAAAGTTATTTTAAATAAAAAGGTATTGCGAAAGTAAAAATAAAACTACGCCCAAAGGCAGATACCGATTTAAAAACGTGGAAAGAGAAGTTGGTAAAAGGCAAAAAAGACGGGACTTACAGTTATAAATTTAAAAATGCAAACACTATTACCGATACCAACAAAAAGGAATTAGCAAAAACTATACTCAACAATGCAAAACAAGGAAAACAAGGCAATCCAAAAATAGCAGAAGGAAAAACGGCATTTGCAGACGATGTAGAGAAAGCATTAGTAACCAAAACCTATAATGGTGGCGATACCTTTAGTTTTGACACTTACAAACCACAAGAGGAAAACCTTTGGCTCAAAGCCGAATGCACAGGTACTAAAAAATATTCAGTAGAATCTTTGAAAAAAGAAGGTTAGTATTTTGTGATTGGGAAAGGGAAAGAGATTATTTTTCCATTATTAGTTAAGCCAGAAAATGACGATGTGAATAAATGGGTTAAAGATTTTTATTGGGCAGCAAAACAAGGTGACAATCAATCTACTTTTAATTCAAATAGAGGAATAAGAAAACATGCAGCTAGAGATTTATATACTAACCCATATGAAACAGTTGTAGCAATAGCTGATGGATTAGTGCTGAATATTAGTTCATTTTATGATGGAACAGATCAAGTATCTGTTTTACATACTTTAAAAGATGGTAGGGAATTTATTATTAGATATGGAGAGTTAGATCCTTCAAGTATTACAGTAAAAGCAGGAGATGAAATAAAACAGAAAAAAGTATTAGGCAAAACAGGTAAATTAATGAAAACTCCTACTACTCCTAGGATTAAAATTAATGGGGTAATTGTTTTTATGCTTCATTTCGAATATTTCACTTCTTCAGTTTCAAAAGAAGCAAATGCACATCCTTTGACAGTTAGGAGTAATATGCCATTTCAAAGAAGATCAGATTTAGCTGATTCTTTAGCGATTTTACAAGAAGGATACAAAAATACTTTTGAATTTAATAGCGAAAATGGTATAGATGAAGATAGGGCTGATCCAAATACTTTGAATATTTCTGCTGCTGGAGTTGATTTTATTAAATCGTGGGAAAGTTTTAAAAGTCAACCTTATGATGATTCCGAGGGTTATTGCACAATTGGCTATGGGCATTTAATAGCACGCGACAAATGTGCGAACATTATAATTCCAGACGATTTGAAGAATGGAATTACTGTTGCAAAGGGGACAGAATTATTTAATGAAAGATTACCGAAATTTGAAAGAGCTGTTAAAAAAGATGTAACAGTACCCTTATATCAGCATGAATACGATGCACTTGTAAGTTTACTGTTTAATACTGGAGAATCCTTTTTGACATCTGGTGAGGCTCCTAAACTCTATAGAAATTTATTAAATAAAAAATATAATGATGCTGCGATAGAATTTTTAGATATAACAAATAATAATACTTCTGGATTAGTTAAGAGAAGACAAGCTGAATACGATATGTTCATAAATAATAATTACGATGCAACACACTAAAACAACAACAGTTTATTTATTTTTAATATTAACCTTTTATATTAATTGTAAGAATATTGACAATAAAGATATCAAAAATGAGATTGTTAAAAATGACACAACAACTTTAGAATTAAAAGACCCAGAAAGTTTAGTTTCAAATACAGAAGAAATAAAAAATGAATCGACTACTTTTTTTTTCAATAAAATTTTTAATAAACAAATGTTTCCTTTAGATGTTGAAAAGACAGATGTTGAAAAAGAGTTTAGAACTAAAAAAATAGAAATAAATAAAAATATCTTATATTTTTTAGATTGTTCAACAGAAATACGGATAAAAAATGACAAAACTAAAAATTATCTAAATGGTCAGCAAAATATTGAAATATATGATGATATTCTTTCTGAATTCAACTTCAAGTTAACTGAAGATGTAAAATATATTATTCCATTGTATCCTGATAATAAATGTAATTTACCTTCTGAAAGATTTATTTTACTTGATAAAAACAACCTATTATTTATTTACAAAGGATATCTGGTTTTATTTACAAAATCGCTTAATTCAAATCCTGAAGATGTAGAATTATCAAAAATTATATGTGATGATGAAAAAGGCAATATGGAAGACGGTTTTATAACTAATTGTGTTATTAATGAGAATCTGAAAATTGCATATGATATTTTTATAAAAGAAAGTGAAATTAATGAAATTAAGTATTTAAAAAAAGATATACCATTAAAAGATTTAAACTATACTATGAATGATGAAGTTGAGGTATTTTATAAAAATAAAATCAATGCTTTGAGTATAGAACTTTTTTTTCAAGGTGGTGAAACATTTATAACTTTTGCTAATAAAAACAATAAAACAGAAATTATTATAAAAAACTTTCCTCAATAAATTATAAATAGAAAAAAAGAAAATAGCTGGTGTTATTGCAGATAAAATTAAAGCTAAACTCACAGAACTGAAAAAATTTGCAAAAGTAGACGCTATTGAAAAAGCGTTAACAAAAGACGCTTACAACAAAGATGAAGAAATAACTTTCGATGTTTAT
>NZ_JANOQD010000102.1:0-2836 GCF_031422135.1 Flavobacterium sp.
ATTTTTCCCTAAAACATCAAAATAAATTTTTGTTTGGGTTTCTTTTTTGCAAAGGTTAAAAATTTCAGTTGCCAATTCGATTTGATTCGGAATATAATTAAATAACATATTCACATCGTGTTTTTCTGTAATCCAATCAATAAGTTGCGCCATATATTTGGCTGGATACGTTTTGTCTATCGAACTACCTATAATACTTAGCATTATAGTTTTTTTAGAAGAATCAATACCGTTTTTTTGAAATAGATTTTTGGCAAACTCCGTTTCTTCTTTGTTGACATACAATTTCGGAAAAGTTTCCAACTCTATTTTTAATTTTAAAGGTTTTAATAACGACAACCGCTGTTCAATAATTAATCCTAAATTAGATGTAGGAATTTGCGATTTTTCAACTGTTCGATTAAAAATTAAGCCTCTATGTTTTTTGTCAAACGAAATTTTAGTCTTAGCTCCCGAGAAAATAACGGGCAAAAAACTTTCAATTTTAGTATAAGCATCAATAACTAAATCGTATTTTGATTTTCTGATTTCTAAAAGAAATTTAAAAAATGCCCATTTGCTTTTTCGATACTTTTCTTTAAACAAAACAAGATTATCAATCGACTTGTTCCCTTGTAAAACCGCAATGGTAGATTCATATACCATATAATCGATAATGGCATTTGGGTAAGCTTTTCGCAAATTGTCACACAAAATGGAAGTTACCAAAACATCGCCAATCATTTTTTGTTGTATAACTAGAATCTTCATTTCTGTTTTTTGTAAATTGTTGCTCTAGGACTTGTCCAAGTTTTATTGGCTAATGCCGAAAAGTAATATGACATCAAATTTTTAAAAATCAAAATATTTACTTTTAATTTGGGCACAAAAAAGAATATTAAGCCCAAAATAAGCATTAAAAATTTTTCAATAATTAAAGAAAAGACTAGCAAAAATTGAATTATAAATTGTTGAAACCCTTTAGAATGATCGTTAAAAAAAACGTGTTGCGAAATCAGAACTTCCGTTTTAGTCAACGCTTTGGTTTTAATATTAATTCGCGATGCCCCACCGTGTTTGTGTAAAATGGAAACATTCCGAATCAAAGCTACTTTTCCACCTACATCAATAATACGTTTGCAAATATCGACATCTTCAAAATAGAGCCAATATTTTTCGTTCCAACCGTTGATTTTTTCAAACCAATTTTTGCTCATAAATATGACAGCACCAGTCGCCCAATCTGGAAAAATAATGTTTTTATCAGAACTAAAATCAGACTTTATTTTATTCTTTATTAAAAATTTCTGTAATGCTCTAAAAGGACCAAAAAGCGTTTTTAAACTCGGAAAAAATCGAACTTCTTTGTATTTTTTTTCTTGTCCATCAATTTGTGAGCAGGTTGCAATACCAAAATCAGGATTATTTTTAGCAGTTTGCCAAAGTTCATAAATAGCTGCTTCGTTGGCAACAGTATCAGGATTTAAAAAAAGTAAAAACTTACCAGTAGAAGAATTTGCACCCACATTACAGCCATTTGCAAAACCATTATTTCCAGAATTTTCTACGAATTTTATTTTAGGAAATTGAATTTTAAAAGCATCCAACTTTTCATCGCCAGAACAATTATCCACCACAATAGTTTCCATCGAAAATCGAGTGTTTTCAATATTTGATAACGCTTCAAGACATTCGCTCAAAGCATTCCAACTTTTATAATTCACAATAACGATAGAAACATCAATCATAAAATACTGTTTAAACCGCGACGATATATTCCCTCAACGCATCATTCAAAGAGGTTTTCAAATCCGTCGAAGGTTTGCGTTTCCCGATAATTAAAGCACAAGGCACTTGAAATTCGCCCGCTTCAAACTTTTTAGCATAACTTCCTGGAATCACTACCGATCGGGCAGGAACAACACCTTTATATTCAATAGGTTCAGCACCTGTTACATCAATAATTTTAGTCGAAGCCGTCAAACATACATTGGCCCCCAAAACTGCTTCTTTTTCTACACGAACACCTTCAACCACAATACAACGAGAACCAATAAAAGCACCATCTTCAATAATCACAGGAGCCGCTTGCAAAGGTTCTAAAACGCCACCAATACCAACACCACCACTCAAATGTACATTTTTACCAATCTGAGCACAACTTCCAACAGTAGCCCAAGTATCGACCATCGTGCCTTCATCCACATAAGCTCCAATATTTACATAACTTGGCATCAATATTACACCTTTGGAAATATAAGCACCAAAACGAGCCACAGCAGGCGGAACCACACGTATTCCTTTCTCGGCATAACCCGTTTTTAAAAGCATTTTATCGTGGTATTCAAAAATTCCAGATTCCCAAGTTTCCATTTTTTGAATCGGAAAATACATAACCACTGCTTTCTTGACCCATTCGTTTACTTGCCACCCATTTTCAGTTGGTTCAGCAACTCTTAATTTACCTGAATCTAGTAAATTAATCACTTCTCTAATTGCTTTTGTAGTTGTTTCTTCTTGTAATAACGCTCGATTTTCCCAAGCCTGTTCTATTGTATGTTGTAAATTCATCATCAAAAAAATATTTTAACAAATATAAAACCTTTTTCTTTAGAAGCGAATGGCTTGGGCATATTTACTAATGTAATTCCTGCTTTTCGTTTCAATCTTTTTAAAATTGTAACACTTCGACAAGCTCAGTGTGACAATTTCAAAAAGGATTTCCACTTCAATCAGGGCTATCAGACTAAGTTTTGGGCATTTTTATAAAGTTTTAGGCTATCTTTTTTTAGAAAATTATTTTGTATATTTGTGTATCAAAATCTATCGCTATGGAAACGCTAACTATTCAATTTGA
>NZ_JANOQD010000103.1:0-2422 GCF_031422135.1 Flavobacterium sp.
AAAATCTCAAGGATCTTCTAATCCACACAACGTGGTAAAAGCAACTTTCGATGCATTATTGCAAATGAGAAGTGCTTACACGGTGTCTAGACAAAGAGGAATTTCATTAGAGAAAGTATTTAAAGGTTAATTCAAGGAAATTATGGCTAAATTATTAGTAAAACAAGTTAGAAGCAAAATCAATTGTCCTCTTACTCAAAAAAGAGGATTAGAAGCTTTGGGTCTACGTAAAATGGGTCAAGTTGTAGAGCATGATTCAAATCCAACTATCCTTGGGATGATAAACAAAGTTAAACACTTGGTTTCTGTAGTAGAAACTAAATAACCAAACACTGTTATGAATTTAAGTAATTTACAACCAGCTGAAGGTTCAACACATAATCAAAATAAAAGATTAGGTAGAGGAGAAGGTTCTGGAAAAGGTGGTACTTCTGCAAGAGGTCACAAAGGAGCAAAATCTCGTTCTGGGTATTCTAAAAAGATTGGATTTGAAGGTGGTCAGATGCCACTTCAAAGACGTGTGCCTAAGTTTGGTTTCACAAATATCAATAGAGTTGAGTATCAAGGTGTGAATCTTGATAATTTACAACTGCTAGTTGATAATGGTATTGTAACGGATACAGTTGATATGACAGTATTTATTACAAACCGTTTGGCTACTAAAACTGAAGTTGTTAAAATTTTAGGTAGAGGTGAGCTTAAGGCAAAATTAAAAGTTAGTGCACATAAATTTACTGCAACTGCAAAAGCCGCTATTGAAGCTGCTGGAGGAGAAGCTATAGAATTGTAATTTACCAAACGATGAAAAAATTTATTGAATCGTTTCTAAACGTTTGGAAAATTGAGGAGCTAAAAAACAGAATCCTAATTACATTAGGATTTCTGTTAGTTTATCGTTTTGGTGCCCAAGTTACGTTGCCAGGGATAGATGCTACCAAATTGCAAGGATTGACTGATCAAACTGATAAAGGTATTGGATGGTTAATTGATATTTTTTCTGGTGGAGCTTTTTCTAACGCATCTGTTTTTGCTTTGGGTATTATGCCTTATATTTCGGCTTCGATTGTAGTTCAGTTAATGGGAATTGCGATTCCTTATTTACAAAAATTGCAAAAAGAAGGTGAAAGTGGTAGAAAAAAGATGAATCAAATAACACGTTGGTTAACTATTGTTATTACTTTAGTTCAAGGGCCAGGTTATATATATAACTTGTACAGAACTTTGCCAGAGAATGCTTTCTTGTTAGGTTTTAATTCATTTGCTTTCTTATTTTCTTCAGTTGTTATTTTAACTACAGGAACAGTATTTGCAATGTGGTTAGGAGAAAAAATAACTGATAAAGGTATAGGAAACGGCATTTCATTATTGATTTTAGTTGGTATTGTAGCTAGAATGCCACAAGCATTTATACAAGAATTTAGTTCTGTAATTAAAGGTGGAAATGGTGGCTTAATGTTAATTGTACTTGAAATTATAGTATGGTTGCTCATTATAGTTGCATGTATTCTAATGGTTATGGCTGTTCGTAGAATTCCAGTTCAATATGCACGTCGTTCCGTTTCTGGCGATTTAGAGCAAGATTTAATGGGAGAAAACAGACAATTCATACCTTTAAAATTAAATGCATCTGGTGTAATGCCAATCATTTTTGCACAGGCAATTATGTTTATACCTGCTGCGGTTGCTGGATTGTCACAATCTGAAACGGCACAATCGATAAGTACAAGATTTCAAAATATATTTGGTTGGGAGTATAATTTACTTTTTGCTTTGTTAATCGTTATTTTTACGTACTTTTACACCGCAATTACTGTCCCTACAAATAAAATGGCAGATGATTTAAAGAGAAGTGGTGGTTTTATTCCTGGGGTTAAGCCAGGAGTTGAAACAGCAGATTTTTTAGATCATGTGATGTCTTTAATTACTTTCCCAGGTTCATTATTCCTTGCTTTACTTGCTGTGTTCCCAGCGATTGTTGTTAGTGTAATGGGTGTTCAATCACAATGGGCATTGTTTTTTGGAGGTACATCTTTATTAATTTTGGTTGGAGTTGCAATCGATACAGTTCAACAAATCAATTCATATTTGTTAAATAGACATTATGATGGTTTGATGAAAAGTGGTAAAAACAGAAAAGCAGTAGCTTAATATGGCAAAACAATCAGCAATAGAACAAGACGGTTCAATTATTGAAGCATTGTCAAACGCAATGTTTCGAGTTGAATTAGAAAATGGGCATATCGTAATTGCTCACATTTCAGGAAAAATGCGTATGCATTACATCAAATTATTACCTGGTGATAAAGTGAAACTTGAAATGAGTCCTTACGATTTGTCAAAAGCAAGAATTACTTATAGATACTAATAAAATGAAAGTAAGAGCATCAGTTAAGAAGAGAAGTGCCGAGTGCATTATCGTTCG
>NZ_JANOQD010000104.1:0-1756 GCF_031422135.1 Flavobacterium sp.
ATTGTATGCGCTACATTATCAAGGAAGCTTCAACAACGGAAAAGCTGAGATTAAAGAAATTGCTAGTTACTTCGAATCCATTTTTAATATTGATTTAGGTGATGTTTATAGAAGTTGGTATTCCATTAGAGCAAGAAAAACCGAAGAAACCACTTATTTAGATAGTTTGATGAAAATTTTAAAAAAGAAAATTGATCACGAAAATAATAAGTCAAAATAGGGTTACCAAGTCTATACCAAGTTGTTCATCTATCGGATTCAAATTCTATACATAATCCTGAAAATCAATACTTATAGTGCTAATTATTAAAGTGTTTAAAGTAATACTTATTTTAAATTATTCAAATATTTTCAAAATAAACAATTAATAAAAAACTGTATAGTTAATTTAAACTGTTTTAACCATAAAAATCATTGTATAACAAAAAATCGTTACCAAGTTGATACCAACTTGGCAAACAAAACAAATCAAAACATACAATTTTGTACCATAACAATTTAAAACCTTTAGTTATGGCAATCGAAGTTATTACTCGCGAAGATTTAAACGAATTTCGTAAACTACTACTTTCTGATTTAAACGCAATGTTTAATTCAAAACCGCAACAGCAAAAACAATGGCTTAAATCTACCGAAGTCAGAAAGTTACTAAACATTTCTCCAGGTACTTTACAAAATTTACGCATCAATGGAGTGTTATCTTATACCAAAGTTGGCGGTATCATTTTCTACGCTTATGCAGATTTGCAAAAAGTTTTAGAAACCAACAAAGTAGAAGCAACTCCCAATTTGTTCAATCCTAAATGGTTGGTAAGATGAATTACATCAAACATCTTACAGGATTTTTCAATCGTTTATCGAATGAAGAATCACTAAATCCAACGCATATTAGTTTGTATTTAACGCTTTTTCAATGTTGGAATGTCAATAGGTTCAAAAATCCAATCATAATTTCTCGAGATGAAATGATGAAAGGAAGCAAAATTGCATCAAAAGCAACTTATCACAAGTGTATCAAGGAGTTGCAAAGATTGAAATTTTTAGATTATTTCCCATCGTATAATCCATACTCCGGAACAGAGGTTTTTATGATAAATTTTTCGGAAGGAAATAATTTCAATTCAAATAGTTCAGATGCAACCAGTTCAAATAATGAACAAACCACACCAATTTTTGACCAAACCGAACCAAAAAATGAACCAAAAAATGAACTGCCCTATATATATAATAATAAACAAACATTAAAAAACATTAAAAACATAGATATAGACACCAATTTTCAAAAATTTGATGATGATTTATTTTTAAAAAACGAAAATAAAAAAGAAGAAAAAAGTTCCGCCAAAAAAGAAGAAGAGTTTGTCACTTCGAGCGCAGTCGAGAAGCCAACAATTGATTTAGTCAAAGAATATTTCAAGTTTCAGAATTTCACAGAATTTGAAGCAGAACGATTTTTCAATTATTACTCCAGCATCGGTTGGCTGATTGGTGGAAAAACAAAAATGAAAGATTGGCAAGCAGCTGCACGAAACTGGATGTTGAACACACCAAAATTTTCGGTCAATTTGCCAAATCCATCAACTCAAAAAGCAAATCCACAACCCAGAGCCTACAACCTCAACGCAACCATTGATAAAAATTATGCAGAGCCATTGTAAAATCCTGATTTATGAATTCACAATACAATTATCCCGAAATGATAGCTTGGTTAGAACAAAAAGGCAAATTGCAGTTTGGCGAAAAGTTTCATTTCAGA
>NZ_JANOQD010000105.1:0-128857 GCF_031422135.1 Flavobacterium sp.
CTTATTATTATTTAACGCCATTCACTCGCAAATCCATTCGAGTTGAATTGTTAGGCAAAACCAATTCAGCCAATTATACAGGTACAGAATTGAATGTAAATTGGAGCAACAGAAACACGTTTCGTGGAGCAGAATTATTAACAATTTCGGCTTTTGGCGGATTTGAAGTTCAACTTTCTGGCGAAAATAATGGTTTTAATGTTTACAGATTTGGATCTGAAGCCAACTTATTTTGGCCCAGAATTATTGCCCCTTTCAAGTTCTCTTCTTCAAGCGGATATGTGCCAAAAACCAAAGCAACAATAGGTTATGAATATCAAAATCGAACAAAACTGTATGCATTGGAAACTTTTAAAGCCTCGTTTGGGTATTTATGGAAAGAGAACGAACGAAAAGAACACGAATTGAACGTAACAGAAATTACATTTGCAAGTCCGCAAAATGTTTCTGATTTGTATAAATCGCAAATTCTTGCCAATCCATCATTAGAAAAAGTAATCGAAGAACAATTAATTTTTGGACCAACTTATTCGTTTACTTATTCAAATATGATGAAAAAAAGAAAAAAACACACCATTTACAACAAATTTAGTGCTGATTTTTCGGCAAATATCACGGGTTTAATTGCAGGTTCAAATATCAAAAAAGGCGACACAACTCGAGTTTTTGGTGTTCCGTTTAGTCAATTCGTTAAGTTTGAAAACGAATTTAAACATAATTTAAAATTAAATAAAAATTCTCAACTCGTAAGCCGATTGATTGCTGGCGTTGGCTTTGCTTATGGAAATTCAGATGAAATGCCATTTATAAAGCAATTTTTCAATGGAGGAACCAATAGTATTCGGGCATTTAGAGCAAGATCCATTGGGCCAGGAAGTTTTAAAGATACTACAACAAATACTTTTTTGCCAGACCAATCGGGCGATTTAAAATTAGAATTTTCTACAGAATATCGAGCCAATATTTATAGATTTATTAATGGAGCATTATTTGTTGACGCTGGAAATATTTGGTTGTTAAACGATAATATTAATAAACCAAATTCAAAATTCACAAAAGATTTTATCAAGGAAATTGCCGTTGGAACAGGCATCGGTTTACGATTTGATTTTTCGTTTTTGGTCTTGCGAACAGATTTGGCATTTCCATTGAGAAAACCTTATTTAACTGATGGTGAGAGATGGGTTTTAAACAAAATTGCCTTTGGGAATAATGCTTGGCGCAATGAAAACTTAGTTTTTAATTTAGCTATTGGTTATCCGTTTTAAATACTTATTTAAAAAATATGAATTGTACAACTTTTAGTAAGAATTGTATAATATGATTTTCATTTAAAACCTTGAAATTTATATACTATGATCCTATCATTAAAACAAAAATGGAAACAGTAAAAACACTATTCACTTGTCCAATGCATCCTGAAATTATTAAAGAAACTTCGGGTTCTTGTCCTATTTGCGGAATGGATTTAGTACCAATGAATCCCAGTGATTCTGAAGACCAAAAAATCTACAAAGATTTGGTCAAAAAAATGAAAGTAGCTGTACTATTTACTGTTCCAGTTTTTGCGATTGCTATGATAGAAATGATTTCAAATAATCCATTGCTCAAAATAATGGATGCCACAAAGTGGAATTGGGTTCAATTGATACTATCACTTCCAGTAGTTTTTTATGCTTGTTGGATATTTTTTGTACGTGCTTGGAAATCTATAATTACTTGGAATTTGAATATGTTTACCTTAATTGGAATTGGAACAGATGTTGCCTTTTTATTTAGTTTAGTCGGAATGTTTTTTCCGTCTATTTTTCCGAATGAATTCAAAACCCAAACTGGAGCCGTTTTATTATATTTTGAAGCCACCACAGTAATTCTAACATTGGTTTTATTAGGACAATTGTTAGAAGCCAAAGCACACAGTCAAACCAGTGGAGCAATCAAAGAATTATTAAAACTCGCACCAACCGAAGCTACTTTAGTCATTGATGGGAATGATAAAACAATCTCCATTCACGATATCAAAAAAGGCGATTTGTTACGTGTAAAACCTGGAGACAAAATTCCAGTTGACGGAAAAATAACTGATGGAGAAAGCAGTATAGACGAGGCAATGATTACTGGCGAACCCATTCCAGTTGATAAAAAGAAAGATGATACTGTAATTGCGGGAACAATAAACGGCAACAAATCCTTTGTAATGGTTGCCGAAAAAGTAGGTTCAGAAACGGTGCTTTCGCAAATAGTAAAAATGGTCAATGATGCCAGTCGTTCCAAAGCGCCAATTCAAAAATTAGCAGATGGTATTGCTAAGTATTTTGTGCCAATTGTAGTTATTATTTCGGTAATTACCTTTTTGGTTTGGGCGAAATTTGGTCCAGAACCAGCATTAGTTTACGGATTTATTAACGCAATTGCAGTTTTAATTATTGCTTGTCCTTGTGCTTTAGGTTTAGCAACACCAATGTCGGTAATGGTTGGTGTTGGAAAAGGTGCGCAAATGGGTGTTTTGATAAAAAATGCAGAAGCTTTAGAAAATATGAACAAAGTAAATGTTCTAATTACCGATAAAACAGGAACAATTACCGAAGGAAAACCATCAGTCGAAAAAATTTATTCGGTTAATAATGAAGAAAATAATTTGTTGCAAAACATAGCTTCTTTAAATCAATATAGTGAACATCCTTTGGCGCAAGCTGTCGTAAATTTTGCTAAAACAAAAACCATTTCTTTAATAGATGTAAAAGATTTTGAAGCCGTTGCAGGAAAAGGAGTTATTGGAACAGTAACCAACAAAAAAGTAGCATTAGGAAACAAAAAATTAATGGAACAAGTCAAAGCGAGTATTTCCGACGATTTAGAAAGCAAAATTATAGCCGAACAAAAACTAGGAAAAACCGTTTCTTATATTGCTGTCGATGGTGTTGTAGTAGGTTTTGTATCGATTACAGATGCTATAAAAACATCTAGCAAAGACGCTATAAAAGAATTAATGCGTCAAGGAGTTGAAGTAATTATGCTTACTGGCGACAATGTAAATACAGCCAAAGCCGTTGCCGATGAATTAAATTTAGCATCTTATAAAGCAGGCTGTTTGCCAGAAGACAAATTAAACGAAATCAAACGATTACAATCCGAAGGTAAAATAGTAGCTATGGCTGGCGATGGAATAAATGATACTCCAGCATTAGCACAAGCCGACATTGGAATTGCAATGGGCACAGGAACTGATGTTGCCATTGAAAGTGCCAAAATCACATTAGTAAAAGGAGATTTACAAGGCATCGTAAAAGCCAAGAATTTAAGCCATGCTGTAATGCGAAATATCAAACAAAACTTATTTTTTGCTTTTTTCTACAATGTTTTGGGAGTTCCAATAGCTGCGGGTGTTTTATATCCAACGTTTGGAATTTTGCTTTCACCTATGATTGCTGCTCTGGCTATGAGTTTTAGCTCGGTTTCTGTAATTGCAAATGCATTACGTTTACGAAGTATAAAACTTTAGAAAATAAAAAATCGGGTAACAGCGAAACTGAAGACCGGGCAACAGCGGAACTGAAGAGAATTAAAATATATTTATTATGAAAAATTTAAAATTGATTTCCACAAAAACGGTTTCATTATTAACACTGTTTTTAATGGTAATCTCATTAAGTACTAACGCTCAAACAAAAAAATCGTCAATGATGAAAGATTGTTGTATGATGAAAGATGGAAAAATGATGGTAATGAAAGACGGTAAAACTATGCCAATGAAAAATGATATGGTAATGAAAAATGGCACAAAATGTATGGTCAACGGAGAGTGTATTATGAAGGACGGTACAAAAATGCAAATGAAAGAAGGAGATTGTATGGAAATGAGTGGAAAAATGTGTACAGATAAAATGAAAAAAATGGAAACTAATAAAACTAAAAAAATGGCAGTTATGAATTATAGTTGCCCAATGCACCCAGAAGTTACCAGTAACAAACCTGGTAAATGCCCTAAATGCGGAATGGATTTGGTTAAACAAAAAAAATAAAACTTTTTTAATCAAATTCAATAGAATGTATTAATCATTGTTTTAGAAAATTATCATCAATTTTTAGAAACTTATTTTAAACAAATTGATGATGATTTCCTTTTAAAAAGTTATAATTATGAATTTCAAATTATCAATTTTAGTATTTATTTGCATACTGAATTTTGCAAATGCACAAGTTAAAACAAAACCACAAACGTTTTACACTTGCATAATGCATCCGCAAATTCACGAAAGCAAACCTGGAAATTGTCCAATTTGTGGAATGACTTTAATCAAAGAAAAATCAAAAACCACAAAAAAATCAGTTGTAAAAAAACCAATTACAACCAAAGAAGTAAATCCTGAATCTAAAAAAGAAACTACTGATTTACCCATAAAAAAATCAGTTATTGAAACTAAAATAAAACCCAAAACTATTTCAAAAACACTGCGTTATGATTTATATGTTCGAGATACAATGGTAACTATTGGCAACAAACCAAAACGTGCCATTGCTGTAAACGGACAAATTCCGATGCCAACATTAACGTTTACAGAAGGAGATACAGCAGAGATTTATGTTCATAACGAATTGAAAGAAAGCACCTCATTGCATTGGCACGGATTAATGTTGCCCAACAAAGAAGATGGCGTTCCATATTTAACGCAAATGCCTATTGAACCTGGCACTACGCACAAATATTCGTTTCCAATAATTCAAAACGGAACGCATTGGTATCATAGTCATTCGGGTTTGCAAGAGCAAATAGGAATGTATGGTTCTATGATTTTAAATAAAAAATCAGAAGACAAGAAATTTCGTGATGGTATTGATGATTTACCAACCATTCCAATAATTTTAAGCGAATGGAGTGATATCAATCCTAATAATATTCACAGAATGTTACATAATGCAACCGATTGGTTTGCCATAAAAAAAGGAACTACGCAAAGTTATGCCGAAGCCATTCGAGCTGGACATTTTAAAACAAAAATTGCAAACGAGTGGAAACGAATGAATGCGATGGATGTTAGTGATATTTATTATGAAAAATTTCTAATAAATGGGAAAAATGAAAGTCAATTATCGCAATTCAAATCTGGCGATAAAGTACGTTTGCGAATATCAAATGGTGGCGCTTCAAGTTATTTTTGGCTGACTTATGCTGGAGGAAAAATTACGGTCGTAGCCAATGATGGAAACGATGTTGAACCAGTTGAAGTGGATAGATTACTTATTCCAGTTTCTGAAACTTATGATGTAATTGTAGAAATTCCAGCAAATAAAACCTCTTACGAATTATTGGCAACATCCGAAGACAGAACCAAATCGGCATCATTATATATTGGTGAAGGAGTTAGACAATTGACAACACCACTTCCAAAATTAAAATATTTTGAAGGAATGAAAATGATGAATTCAATGATGAAAATGAATGGTGATTTAGACGATATGGGAATGAAAATGTCTTACAATCAAATGGATATGAATGTGGTGATGTATCCAGAAATTACTGGAGAAGTTGAGAAAAAAGAAAATAAAGTAGAGAAAATAGAAGAAAAAGGTAAAAAGAAAATGGATCATTCTAAACACGATATGAATGATATGAAAATGACTGAAAACGATTATAACAGCAATGAACTTTCAGACATAACAACATTAAATTATGCGATGTTAAAATCACCTTTTAAAACCAACCTTCCAAAAGATGCACCTGTAAAGGAATTACGATTTGAACTATCAGGAAATATGAATCGTTACGTTTGGAGTTTAGACAATAAAGTAGTTTCTGAAACCGATAAAATTTTAATTAAAAAAGGCGAAAATGTTCGAATTACCTTGTATAATGGTTCGATGATGCGTCACCCTATGCATTTACACGGTCACGATTTTAGAGTTTTGAATGGTCAAGGAGATTATTCACCACTCAAAAACACCATCGATATTATGCCAATGGAAACTGATGCAATCGAATTTAATGCGAATGCAGATGGCGATTGGTTTTTTCATTGTCATATTTTATTTCATATGATGGCTGGAATGGGACGCGTTTTTACCTATGAAAATCAAGCTAAAAATCCGTTAATTCCAAATCCAAAACTAGCACAAAAAAAATTATTTGGCGAAGACCGAAAGTTTCATTTTATGGGCGAAAATGATTTTGCTACCAATGGAAATGACGGAATGATTATGTTTAGTAGTACACGTTGGAGCATTGGAACCGAATGGAGATTGGGTTATACCGACCATCACGGTTACGAAACTGAAACACACATTGGAAGATATCTTGGAAAAATGCAATGGTTGATGCCTTTTATAGGTTTTGATTGGCGTTACCGAAAAATGGATGGTGAGGTGGAAGAAAATCTTTTCAATCAGACCAACACCAAAGACAATCGAGGCGTTTTTAGTGCAGGTTTAGAATACACAATGCCTATGTTAATCAAAGCACAAGCCGAAGTTTTCACCGATGGAAATTTTAGATTACAATTGGAACGAATGGACATTCCAGTTTCTAAACGATTGCGAATGAACTTAATGTGGAACACTGATAAAGAATATATGGCAGGATTGAGATATATTATTAAAAGAAATTTTGGGGTAACCACTCATTATGATAGCGATATGGGTTTAGGAGTTGGACTGAATTTGAATTATTAAAAAACTATGAATAGTATAACTTTAATCAAAAATTATATAACAACAATTTAATTCAAATAAATCATCTTTGTAATAGTTAGGTAGGTTTTTTATAAGAGATTGTCAAAAGTTTAAAACAACTTAAAATCAAATAAAATTGCATAGAAAATTTAAGTTACAATCAAAAAGTAATATTATTTAAGCTTGGCAAATGCATTTGAAAATAAAATTGAAAAACTTTATTGACAATCTCTTTTTTAAATTCAAATAATTATGAAGAATGAAACTATAAGTAAATTGTTATCAGACGAACAAAAACATCTAGAAAAATTGCATAAAATTGTAAAAGAATCCATTGATGCTGAAGAATTAATTATTCATAATTTGTCTAATCCTGAAATTGAAAACCTTACAAAAGGTCAGCAAATATCTGATTCCGTAGCCCTTTTTGGAGGTAGTTGGAAATTTATAATTTCTTTTTTTGTTGTTTTAACAATTTGGATTGTTTTTAATGTTTTAGCAATTGGCGTTTACAAGTTTGACCCATTCCCATTTATTTTGATGAATTTGATTTTATCTTGTATTGCGGCATTGCAAGCACCAATTATTATGATGAGTCAAAATAGACAGGAAGAAAAAGATAGAAAACGTAGTGAAAATGATTATTTAATTAATCTAAAAGCCGAAATGCAAATTAGAAGTCTCAATCAAAAAATTGATGTATTGCTCGAAGAACAAATCAAAACCTTATTTGAAACCCAAGAAAAGCAATTTGAATTGTTAAAAGAAATTAACTTAAAAATCAATAAAAAAATATAAAAATATGTGAATATTGAAACTTTTATAAATAGTTGTGTAACATATAATTGCAGTCGAAAAAGCAACTTTGTATGGTTATGAAAATGAATTCACAACTTTAAGTTTTTAAAAAAATGAAAACATTTAAATTATTTATATTAGGAACATTTCTTTTAGTATTTAGCTTCTCGCAAGCACAAGTTCAAGTAAATGTAAATTTGGGAACACCTCCTGTTTGGGGACCAACAGTTACAACTGAAGAATATTATTATCTACCAGATATTGATTCCTATTATGATATTCATCAATCTCAATTTATTTATCTTAATAATGGAGTTTGGATTCGTTCTAGATCATTGCCAAGACGCTACAGAAGCTATGATTTGAACACAGGTTATGTGGTGGTTTTAAATGATTATCACGGTCAAAATCCTTATACTCATTATAAAAATCATAGGGTTAAATACTATAAAAGTAACAACAATTGGGAAAAATCTAGAAGAAATGATGGTGATCATAATAATGGCAATCATCGCAATAATAAAAAAGGAAACAAAAAAGGAAAGCATTAATTTAATTATGAACCTATGAATATTACAACTTATATAAATAGTTGTATAACAATTAATTAAGAACAATAGTTGAAATTTGTACAGTTATGAAAATTCATTCACAACAGTAAATTTGCAAAAAATGATTGGAGTAATTGGCACAGAAAAAAAGGTAAGAGATCCAGAAGTTGAAAGTCAAAAAATAGTAGACAATCACAAAAAAGCAGCAATGCACCACGAAGCAGCAGCAATGCATCATCACGAAGCCGCAAAACACCAAATGGCTGGCAACAGCACAATGGCTTGTGGTTGTAATTGCAAAGCAAAAGACCAAACGGATTTGGCAATAAAGGCACAAAATAAAAACAAGAAAAAACAAAAAGCAATAGTTTAAGAGTTTGATTTTTGGTTAATTTTTAATTCTTAAAAAGCATCAAAATATCTTTGGTGCTTTTTTAATTAAATAGAAATATTATTATGAAAACAGAGTCAGAAATCAACGAAAATATTTTAAAAATCACAATGACTATTCGCAATGAATTTCCTGAGTTGATGAAATTTTTAAATGAAATGCCAGTTACAATTCCGAGTGAAGATTCGCCAGAAATCAACAGCAGAATTTTACAAGAATATTATGATTCTTTAGAAACACTACTTCGCAAGTATGCTCCAAATCATCATAGTTTTATTAATAATTTTTAAAATTTTATCCTTTGAAACACTTATCTAAATTATCTGGATACAGTAGCAAGTTGATTATGAGTGTTGCTTCTTCCAATAAAAAACAAATAATACATACAGATGAAAACAACAAAAAGAATAGCCGTTTATATGGATCATTTTATGGCAAACCTCATTGAATATAATGATACTGCCAAAGAAGTAAAAACTATAAAATCAGATTTTAATCATTTTGAAAAAGAGAAAATTTTGCAAAAAGGTGAAAGTCATTTACATAATAAAGAACAAGATATGCAAAATGAGTTTTATAAAAAAATAATAGATGAAATCCTAAAATATAATGAAGTTTTATTATTTGGTTTTACCACTGCAAAAACAGAATTGATGAATATTTTAAATGATGATAACAATTTTAGATCAGTAAAAATCACTATTAAAAATACTGATGAATTGACTAAAAATCAACAAATTTCTTTTGTAAACGAATGTTTTTATATTGATTAAAATGGAAAAAACGTATCTAAATATTGAATTGATTTTTGAGAAACTAACTGCTTTTGCTACAAAGGTTTTGGGCAATTCTATTAGTTTTATTATTGCCTTGATTATGGTTATTTTCTGGTGGTCGACAAATTTATTTACTTCTAATAATATGCATCAAAATATTGGAGATATTATTTTTGGCACCACATTTTTAAGCCTATTTATTATCCAAAAATCATTCAATCGTAATTCAGCATTAATGCATTTAAAAATTAACGAATTAATATCATCTCACGAACCAGCCAATAATTCCGTAATGAATACTAGTCTAAAAACAGAAAAGGAAATCGTTGAACTGTATAAAGAATATATTGAAACTGAGGATACCGTCGATGAAGAATTAGACAACGCACTTAAAGAAATAAATATCGAAAATCAGATTTAAATATGTAAATATTACTATTTTTTAATAAAATTATATAATATAGAATGGTATTTTAGTTCACATCTTTGCCTATATAAAACAATAATAAATTTTAAAATTATGAAAAAAAGTATATTAGTTGCTAGTTTGTTAATAGGTTTAACATTTAGCACTCAAGCTCAAAGTATTTCGAAAAATGCATTGGGTTTACGTCTTGGAGATAATGACGGATTTGGTGGAGAAATTTCGTATCAAAGAAAATTAGCTACTAACAATAGATTAGAATTAGATTTAGGTTGGAGAAATAGTAATAATGTTGATGCAATTAAACTAGCAGGTTTATACCAATGGGTTTGGAATATTGAAGGTGGATTTAATTGGTATGCTGGTGTTGGTGGTGGTTTAGGAAGCTGGAGTTTAGATAATAAATTTAATAACGACAATGGGACTTTTGCGTTTGTAGCTGGAGATTTAGGGATAGAATATGATTTTGATATTCCTTTGCAAATATCATTAGACATTAGACCTGAATTGTATTTTAATTCAGATTCTTATCGAGACAATAATTTTGGTCCAGACATTGCTTTAGGTATTAGATATCGTTTTTAATAGCAAGTGCAAACGTGTGAATCTTACAACATTAGATTAAAATTCTATAAAACATTATTTTCTAATAATCCGCAACTTTGTAATGTTAAGGAAATACATTCTTAATTAAAATATTTATAAAGATGAATACAACAGAATTAAAAGGCGAATGGGAAATTCAAAAAGCAAAACTCAAAGAACGTTTTGCTGATTTAACCGATAATGACTTGCTATTTCTTGACGGAAAAAAAGAGGAGATGTTAGGAAGGCTTCAAGTAAAGTTAGGTAAATCCAAAGAAGAACTTCGAAAAATTTTAGACAAAATATAATCAACATAATTATTAATTTTAAATTTATTAAATATGAAAAAGTCAATTTTAATGCTCGCAATACTAGCTGGCGCACTATTTACAAGTTGTAAAAATAATGAAGAAAAACAAGCAGATGCAGTTGAAGAAGTTGTTGAGGCTACAGACGATTTGAATAAAGTAACCGAAGAAGTCAACAACGACGAGGTTATAAAAGCAAATGATGCTGAATGGCAAGACTATAAAATGGAAGCCAACAAAACAATTTCTGAAAACGAAACTCGAATTATGGAATTGCAAACTGCAATGAAAAAACCAGGAAAAACTTTCGATGCTGCTTACAAAAAAAATATTGAAGCATTGGTCGATAAAAATGAGGCTTTAAAAACCAGAATTACAGATTATGAAAATAATCAAACCGATTGGGAAACTTTTAAACGTGAATTCGATTCTGATATGACTGGGCTTGGACAGGCTTTTAAAGATTTAACAATCAATAATAAAAAATAAATTGTACTTAGAAAAAGCGAGATTTATTTCTCGTTTTTTTATATAATAATCTTAGGTGTGAATATTACAAGTTTTAGTAAAAGTTATGTAACATATTCATTATCAATAAAAATCATCTTTGTACAGTAATCATAAAGTCACAAATTAATAAAAATAAAAATGAAAAACTTAAAAACTATAATGGCAATTGCGTTATTAATTAGCCATTCACAATTTACATTTTCGCAAAATTCTAGCGATTCATCTAAACTAAAATTTGGTTTCAAAGGTGGAGTAAATTTCTCTAATCTTTACACCGATAATGTTGAAGATACTAATGTTTTAACAGGTTTTAATGCAGGATTATTTGCTAAATTACCTATTACATCATCGTTGGCTATTCAACCCGAATTGCTATACACAACAAAAGGAGCAAAGCTAACTTACAACAATTATTTCGTAAACGGAGCTGCAAAATTCAACCTGAATTATATCGAGCTTCCTGTTTTGTTGGTTATCAATTTGACCAATAATTTTAATATTCACGCAGGACCTTATATAGCGTATTTGGTTGATGGAAATGCAATTAATGATTCGCAAGGAACATTATTTGACATTGAAAATAATCTAAAAAACGAAGATTACAACAAGTTTGATATGGGACTTTCCGTTGGTGTTGGTTTCGATGCAGATCAACTCGGTTTTGGGGTTCGCTATAATTACGGCTTACAAAAAGTAGGTAAGGAAAGAAGTTTTCTGGGAACAAATTACACTTTCCCTGACGGCAAAAATAGCGTTATCAATTTATATGTTTCATATTCAATATTATAACTTAAATCAAACTATTATGGGAAATTTACTCTATACAATCGCGGTTATTTTAATCATTTTTTGGGCTATAGGATTCTTTGCTTATAGCGCAGGAGCAATCATTCATATCTTATTAGTTATTGCAGTTATTGCGGTATTATTAAGATTGATACAAGGAAGAAAAGTATAATCAATTTAAAATCAGAAATTATGGAATCAGGAAAAACAGCAGCAGGCGTTTTATTAGGAATTGGAGTAGGGGCATTATTAGGTATATTATTTGCACCCGAGAAAGGCTCAAAAACTAGAAGAAGAATTATGGACAAAGGACAAGACTATGCAGATGAATTGAAAGGTAAATTTGACGAATTATACCAAGGCGTTGCAGATAAGTACGACAGTTTTTTGGAAGAGGCCAAAACGGCCGTTACTCAAAAATAATATTTATAAACAAAAATAATGGAGAATTCTACCGCAACAATAGAAAAATTAATTGAAAAAGCAGAAATTTATAGCAAAACAACGCTAGAATTATGCAAATATGAAGCGGTATATAAATCGGCAGATATATTTTCTAATTTAGCTGTAAAAGTAGCTATGACTATTGTAGTTGTTATGTTTTTGTTGCTTATAAACGTTGGATTAGCTCTTTGGGTAGGGCAAGAATTAGGGGAAATTTACTATGGTTTTTTTGTAGTTGGATTTGGATATTTTTGTTTGGCGTTTTTGCTTTATATTTTTAGAGAAGAATGGGTAAAAAACCCAGTAAGCAATTTTATTATAAATAAAATGAAAAATGAAAATGTGTTATGAAACGGATAAACGAAAACATTGCACTTAAAGAAAAAATTACTTTTTTGAAAAACAAACAAGAAGATGATTTTTTGATTTTAAAACAACAATATTATGCAACAATTGATAGTTTCAAACCTTTAAATTTAATTAAATCTGCTACGCAAGAATTTATTTCTTCTCCCGATTTAAAGGCGAATTTAATAAACGGAGCCATTGGTTTTGGAACAAGTTATTTGACCAAAAACTTGCTAAATGAAGATTCAGTAAATCCTATAAAACGGGTTTTGGGAAAAGTTTTAAAATTCGCATTAAAAAATTTTGTTGGAAAAAAACCGAAGAAATCTAGTGATATAGATTGAAGATATTTGTTCCAATAAGTTAAAAACCGATTCGAAAGTTTCGGTTTTTTTGTTTAAAATAGACTATCTATAATCTACCAAAACTGGTTTAGAAATTTCAAATCCTTGTAATTCAAAATCAGAAGTCGAAATGGAATTGGTTTTAAAAGCTGAATTACCATCTGGAATATTGGGATAAAATGAAAATGAAAATTGAAACGAATTAAAAACCAAATAATCATTACTGATTATAACACCCAAACCAATTTGAGAGTATAATTTACTGCGTTTAAAACCAATGCTTCTTTGACCAAGCATCCCAGCCGTATAACTGAAATAAGGATTCAATCGAAATCCCATAATACGCCAAGGCGAATAACTTTGCGTTTGAAAAGTAACCAATAATTTCTTGGTTCCAAACAGTGTTTCGCTACTAAAACCTGTTATTCCTGTCGCACCATTTAAAGTTAATTTATCAGCATTTGTATCCAATCGGTTATTACCAATAACAATTTGCGGTTTTATAAATTGACGAAATTTCCATTTTCCAAATTCTTGAATATTACTAAAATAAACCAGTTTTAAGCTTGAAGTGCTTTGATTGGTTTTTCCAGTATTTATGAAAGTACCGTATTCTAAATTGCCACTCAAATACCCAAACTCAAAATAACTGCCAATAGCAATTCTCGCGCCTGTATAAAATTGAAATTCATTGTATTTTTTTTGATAACCTGTTGTTACATTATATACAAATCCAGAAGCAACATCTTCAGTAATATTAAAATTAAAAATGTATTTGTCTTGTGTAAATTTTCTGGACGAAATGCCCAAGCCTATTAAATATAAGTTTTCAGAGTTGTAAATCGACAAACTATCTTTGTTTACAAACGGTTTTTCTATAAAATTTTTATGGAAATATCGAGCACTTGTAATTAGATTTGTTGCTCGATTGTATTCTGAATTTCCTTTAAAAATTTGAAACGAATGTCCAGCCCAATAATCCTGAAAATTGTATTTAGCATTTTGAGTATCTTCGATTAGATTTGCATTTAAAGCTACAATTTTATTCAAATTTTGACCCAAATAAATTCCTGCGCCCCAACGTGCATAAGGAGAAAAAAAAGGTCGTTCTATGTTAATTGATTTAGCATAATCCCCGACTAAATCAATAGTATAACTCAATCGTGTGCTTATAAAAGTATTGTAAACATTAGGAATTGTATAACTTGTACTGTATCCATTTTGACTGTTTGTAAGGCTTTTAGAATAGGAGTTTGAAAATTCGTGACCAGTACCAAGAAAATTTCTTTCTTTCAGATAAAAATTAGATTTTGAGGTGGAACTCGAAAAATCAGGAATCAAACTCCAGGAGTCTAAAACCCGAATCGACACATCTACAGAATCTTTTGCAATCAGTTCTATAGTAGAGGTAACACTTCTTATAAACCGCTGACTCCGAATTAATCTTTCGGATTCTTTAATTAAGAGCGAATCTAAAGGATCATTTTTTTGAATTAAAAGTAAGTTTAGAATTGCTAAATTCTTCGTTTTTAGATGCAGTACATTTCCTGTTTTGTATAAAAATATTTTAGGAATTTTTGTAGAATCGACATCAGAATATCCAAACGGATCTAATGTTGTAATTTTTATATCTCGAATTATTTTGCCTTCATATTGTGCATAATTAATTTGTTTTATTTTCCGAAAACTACTTTTTCTAACTTTTTGTTTGGCAACAGGTTCAAAAATCAGTTTATGAATAAATTTGGTAAACTTTCTTTTTTTTGAATATTTTTCAATATCACGATATACTTCTGAGGAGTCTTTTTTCTTTCCTTTTTCTTGCGCAAACGAGAGCTGACAACTGAAAATTATCAGCGTATAAAATAGTAATTTGAACTTCATAATCATTATATAAAATTATCTATAAAATCGAAAAGCTGACCAGAGAAGTTCTTATTAATAGAACGATAATGGTTTTGATTAAACCAAAAAGGACAACAAATGCTGTCCTTTTTAGAATAATTTTTAAGAAGTTAGTTTTTAGGAATAAGATCTATTACAACAGTACGATTATAAAAACGTTCTTCAGGATATTTATTTTCAAATAACGAATAATTTGGATCTTCTCCATAACCGTAAATTTGAAATTTCACATCGGTTCTTCCTAATTTTGCAAGCTTCTTTTCGATAATACTTCTAACATCATTGGCTCTTTCTAGAGATAAATTTTGATTATACCCTTCTTTCCCAATAATATCAGTATGACCTTTAATTGCAACCGTACCACCATTTGGTATTTTTGGAGTTACAATTTCAGTTAAATATTTTTCATAAATAGCGATTGATTTTGACTCATTGAATTCATAAATAACACTAAATCGGATACTTTCCTGAATTTGTGGTGCTACATAAGGCAAAATGTAAACACTTGTTTCTTTTCTAACGGTTTTACCACTTTTAGTTTGACCAACCATCGTAACATTGAAATTGCCTTGTTGTTGATTTTTTAGAATAGTATTTCTAGAAACTATTACTTTATCTTCAGAATAAGGTCCAAAATTTTTGACTTTTCCATTTTCATCTTTCAATTCTAATGTCCAAGTTGTAAACGCTTCTTTTGATCCTGCAACATTAAAGGCAATATCATCTCTATTTTTGTTTTGTTCTAATGAAACTATTTCTACTGGTTTCAACGGAGCATCACCACTTTGAAATTCCATCAACAGTTCAGGCGAATACGTTTCTATTGTAACCCTTTGATCTCCCTCACGAAGCAAATCCAATTCTAGCCTTCCTTCAGGTTGCTCAGATGGAATAAGTGGTTTAACCCTACCTTCAACAGTAATTCTTGAAGAATCGATTCCAAAAACTGAGGTTAAATAATTTTTAACTGTTGTGGCCATTGCACGACCATCATCTGAACCTTTTTCTGACGAACCTACTAATTTTATAGTCGATGAAGGGAATTTTTGCATACGATCACCAAGAATATTGATAACATTGTAATACACAACCATTTGTCTTTCTGAACGACCTGAAGTTCTTTTTGGAGTAGTAAATTGTACTTGATCTTCTTTGAAATCTTTTACTTGGTTTTTAGTCAAAAGCACATAGCGATCAGGAATTTCTGTAGAACCTACGTTAAAAAAGATATAATTACGCAATGGAAAAACTTCACGCATACGGTTTGTTACAACCTCATTTTTGGGTGTTTGAACCGAAAACTGTACTTCTGCATCAACAATTTTGACACTTTCTATTTCTTTTCCACTTCCAAATTTCAATGTAAATCCAGCTCTCACAGTGGTTAAATTCCAAGTTTCTATATCTCGAGGATTTTGTCCAAAATAAGGTTGAAACGCCACAAAAGGAGAAAAAATCCATTGGGTTTTGGCTATAGTTGAATTGATAGGAATATCATATCCCATACCAATTTGCATAGAAACTATGGTATTTTTGATGTTACTAAAATCGCCATTCACTCCTGGGCTAGCCGGTTGTGATGGGAAATTAGGATTGATACCCAATTGATATTCAAACGATTTCGAATTATTAAATGCAATTCTCGGCCCTGCATATACATAAAAATTAGATTTAAAAGGAGCCAATCGTAAGCTGGGTTCTATTGTAAAGTATCTTAATTTTGTAGATAAATCAGCTGGGCAATTACAAGCCGTAGTGATTTGGTTAAATTTTCCTTCGCGATTATCAAATCCTGCTTGAAACATAAAACCCCAATACGTGTTTGGACGGTGATATTCTACAAGTGGTGCAAGATACAAACCTATTCCCTTACCGTTGTGGAATGTCGCAGGCGAAGCAAAATCAGCATTCAAAACTTGAGTTGAACCATGATAGAAATTAAAATTTGAACCGACTGCTGCCCCAAACCACCACGATGGTGTTGTATATTGTGTTTCTTGAGCCTGAACAGGAGTTTGTATTGCGAACCATATCAAAGTAATTAAAATAAAACTTTTTACTGATAGGCTATTCAAGGACCTCGCTTGGCGTGATCCTATTTTTATATGATTATTTGTTTTCATTTTCTGAAATTATTTATTACTATTTTGAATTTTAATTAGGAACGTTTATTGTTGTATTAACCATAGTTACAGAGGCAACTAATGAAATAGCTCTTCCGTTTAAAACGGTTTGAGTAGCATTTCCAGCTGTTGAAAAAGTAACTCCTGAATTTGCAATAATAGTTCCAGTCATAACGCCACCTCCAGCTCCATTTATAGTGGCTGCACTTCCTACGTACCAAAACACATTTTTAGGCAAAGCTCCATTTATCATTAGGACACTTCTTGCTCCAGTTGGTCCAGCAATTCCTACTGTTAATCCAGCAGCAGTTTGAAAAATCCAAACCGCATTAGGGTTGCCTTGAGCATCAAGAGTTAAGTTTCCATTAGATATATTAAATGTTCCACTTGCCGATTTGTAAATTCCAGGAGCTAAAGTCAAACCTCCAAGTTCACCTGCTCCAGGATCAATTCCGCCTGGCATTGATGCAGGAGAAATACTCAAATAAGCGGCATTAGCATCCAGTAATCCTTGTGATGCAATGGCAAACGATGCTGCTGTTCCTGGAGCTGGCGGGGCAGTATAAATACTTCCAGTTACATTTCCAACATTAAGAGGCGTTTCGGTATAAATTGCATTTGAATCGTGAAAGCCAGTTATTAAAGTTGAAGCAGCTGTTGTAGCAATACTTCCGTTATTTATAACTGTGTTTAATCCTTGATTGGTAATTCCTGCATTACCTCCAAAAGCACCAAATATTGAAGCACTTCCTAAATTTGGAACTACTACAGTACTAAAACTCCATACATAATTACTTACTAAAGGAATACCTCCTAGATTTTTTGCTCCAGTTGTTATTGTTGCAGTATAAGTTGTATTTGGTAAAAGATTGCTTGTTGGAGTGAATGTAGCCGTAAAACCACTATAGGTAACAGTACCTAATACAGCTGTTGCACCAATTTTTAAAGTAAATGTAGTGGCCGAAATTGTTAACGGATCCATTGGTGTATTGAAAGTGGCAGTAATAATTTTATTTAGCGCAACTCCTGTTGCATTATTTAATGGATCAGTAACTGTTACAAAAGGAGCAGAAATTGTTCCAGTAGTAAAACTCCAAACATAGTTACTTGCAATGGCTACTCCGTCAGCATTTTTTGCTCCAGTAGTAATCGTTCCAGTATAAATAGTATTTGCTAAAAAGGGCAGTGTTGGTGTAAAACTAGCATTCGTTCCTGAATAAGAAACCGTTCCAGCTATTGCTGTTGCGCCTTGATTTAAAGTGAATGTTGTTGTATTTAATGTTGCCGGATCCATTGGAGTATTAAAAGTGGCGGTAACAATTTTATTCAAAACAACTCCTGTTGCTAAGTTTGCAGGATCTGTTGCTGTAACAAGTGGTAACAAAGTTGTGCCTGTACTAAAAGTCCAAATATAATCTGCTTGTAAAGCGTTTCCTTTTAAATCTTTTGCCAATGTTGTTACTTTACCTATATAGGTAGTGTTAGCAATAAGATTACCAGTTGGTGTAAATATTGCTGTTTTTGCAGAATAAGAAATTGTTCCAGCTATGGGCGATGTTCCTGAAACAACTGTAAACGAAGTTTGTGTAATAGTTGCAGGATTCATTTCTTCATTAAACGTTACCGATATTACTTTATATAGTGGCACACTCGTCTCGCCATTTAGAGGGCTTGTTGCACTTACTTCAGGACACAAACCAAAGGTTTCTTGAAAATCATCCTTGGCACATCCGGAGAATAAAACTATAATGAACAAAGTCATCATAGTTATAAGTTTATTTATTTTCATTTCATTAATATTAATTGTGAAGTAGTTTTCACTATACAAAGGTCGTTTGAAGATTAATCAAAAACTTATACATTACTTACATAATGTTGTATAATTCATATCTATTTTAAGCTTAAAGAGGCATTTGAAAATTATAATGGAAAATTTAATAATTTTAAATTTCTTGTTTTTTTAAAATCGGTTCAAATTATAAAAGATTAACAATATCATGTCTTCAATTCGATAAATAGGTGTGAATTATACAATTTTTAAAAATAATTCTAAAAGTCTATAAATGTAAATTTGTAATGTAATAATCTAAAAACAATATTATGAAAACAATTATTTTAGGAACGATGACGCTTTTATTTTCAATAAATATTCAAGCGCAAAACACAAATACACAAACAGCGACTAAAACGACAACATCTACTGTAAAAGATTCAGATGGATTGCATAAAACAGTCAAAAAAGAAGTTAGCAATGAGGTTCAAAAAATAGAGTTAGGACAAGAAAAAGCCAATACAATTAATATACCAACAATCAACTCTCCTATAAGTGTGACTACAACTACAAAAATCACAAACCCTGATGGAAGCACTAGAACAGTAGACGTTGACAGAAGCTCTTATTATGAGTCTAACGGTAATAAGTATAGACTAGCATTAGACGCATCAGGTTATGTACTAACTTATGGAAATTCTAAACCTGCGTTGTTGCGTAAAACATCAACCAATAGTTACATATTTAGATCAGAAAAAAAAACGGCGATAGGTTATTTTGATACCAATGGCGACTTAATTGTAGAAATCTACGATGATAAATCAGATAAGGTTACTATCGAAAAATACAGAGTAATCAAATAATAAGTTTAAAGAAGGTTAATTCAAATTTAAAATCGATTCATTTATGAGTCGATTTTTTTGCTATTTTTAATTCTTTTGGAATAACTATTCATTAATCGATTTGGGAGTTACCGAAAACTCATTAGTTATAGAGCACTAAATATTTTTCTGTGAATTATATAAGTTTTATAAAAAGTTGTACAACCAAAAAGAAAAAAATCTCACCAATTTTGAATTTAATTAAAAATAAAGCAAAATGAAAACGATCAAAATGAACAAAGTTTTAATTGCATTAGATTATAATCCTACTGCCGAAAAAATTGCAGAAGTTGGATTTTCATTAGCAAAAGCAATGGATGCAGAGATTATTTTACTACATATCATTTCAACTCCAGTAGATTATGCATCAACTGATTATGATACAATTATGGGTTTTGGTGGTTTTGTAAATATAGATTCATACAAACCTGATATTCAATTGTTAACAGATTCAGCTTTGGATTTTCTGACCAATGTAAAAAAGCATTTGGGAGACTCTAAAATTAAAATATTAGTAAAAGAAGGCGATTATGCTGGAATTATTTTAGAAACTGCAAATTCATCTAGAGCAGATATTATTGTAATGGGAAGTCATAGCAAAAAATGGCTTGAAACCATACTATTGGGTAGCACAACACAAGAAATCTTAAATCAAACCAATATTCCCTTGTTAATAGTACCAACCAAGAAAAAAAAATAAACATATTTGAGTTGAAATAAATCTTTAAGGTAACATCTTTTTAGTACTTTTACTTGTAATATCTATTTAAATCATAGTTATAAATGAAGTTATTCATCAAGTATATGGTCAGCAACCGTTGCAAAATGGTGGTCAAGGAAATATTAAAAGAAATGAACTTGCACTTTATTCTAGTCGATTTGGGCGAAGTCGACATTATGGAAGATATTACTCTCGAACAACGAGAAATTCTAAAAAGCGAACTTCAAGAATCTGGATTGGAATTGATGGATGACAAAAAATCGATTCTTATCGAGAAAATAAAAACCATCATCATTCAAATGATTCACCATACGGAAGAAGATATCAAAATTAATTTTTCGGATTATTTGAGCGAGAAACTACATCACAATTACAATTATTTAGCCAATTTATTTTCGGATATTCAAGGAACAACCATTGAGCATTTTATCATTTCTCACAAAATTGAACGCGTCAAAGAATTAATGATTTATGGCGAACTCACTATTACCGAAATTGCCTACAAAATGAATTACAGTAGCGTTGCCCATTTATCAACTCAATTCAAAAAAACAACTGGATTGTCACCTTCACATTTCAAAGAACTTAAAGACAAACGTAGAAATCCAATTGAAGAAATAGGAAATAGTAATTGCCTAAATCAATAATGATGAATTTTGAAAATAATAGCGATACCAAATTTCAAAGTTTCTTGGAATCAGTTCCAGATGCAATTATTATTGTTAATATGGAAGGAAATATTCAATATTCGAATACACAAACCGAAGTTCTTTTTGGATATGAAAAGAGTGAAATTATTGGCAATAGAATTGAACTTCTAATGCCTTCACGATTCAAAGAAGCGCATCAAGGTCACCGACAAGGCTATTTTGCCAATCCAAAAGTACGTAAAATGGGCGAAGGAATGCAACTATTTGCCAAACATAAAGACCAAACCGAGTTTCCAGTAGAAATAAGTTTAAGCAAATTAGATACCGAAGAAGGTTTCTTGGTTTGTGCCTCTATTCGTGATGTGAGTAACCAAAAACGAATTGAAAACGAATTGAACGAAGCCATAAAAAAAGCAGAAAATGCGGTAAAATCGAAGCAACAATTTCTATCGAATATGAGCCACGAAATTCGAACGCCGATGAATGCCATTATCGGATTTACCAAAGTAATTCTCAAAACCGAATTAACACCCAAACAAAAAGAATATTTAAGTGCCATAAAAATGAGTGGCGATACCTTAATCGTGCTCATAAACGACATTCTCGATTTGGCTAAAGTTGATGCTGGCAAAATGGTTTTCGAAAAAGAACCATTCAAATTGTCTTTATCAATATCGACAATGTTACATTTGTTTGAAACTAAAATGCAAGAAAAAAATTTAGAGCTAATTGTTAAATACGATACAAATATTCCAGAAGTTTTAGTAGGTGATGCAACTCGTTTACATCAAATAATTCTAAATCTCGTAAGTAATGCTGTTAAGTTTACTGCCGAAGGAAAAATTACTTTTAGCGTTCGAAAACTAACCGAAGACGCTGAAAACATTACAATAGAATTTTCGGTTGCCGATACTGGAATAGGAATTGAAGCCAAAAAAATAGATAATATTTTTGAGAATTTCCAGCAAGCACACAGTCAAACGTCAAGAATATTTGGTGGCACAGGATTAGGTCTTGCCATTGTAAAACAACTAGTGGAAAAACAAGGTGGAAGCATTCGAGTAGAAAGCCAAGTGGACAAAGGTTCAACTTTTAGTTTTGTTTTATGTTTTAAAAAAGCCAATGGCGCAACCGTTTTAGACCACGAAATAATAGAATTAGTCGATAATCCCACACAAGATATTAAAGTATTGGTTGTAGAAGATGTAGAACTCAATCAGTTATTAATGAGAACACTACTAGATGATTTTGGTTTTGAGAGTGATATTGCAGGCAACGGAAAAATGGCTGTCGAAAAATTAGAAAAAAACAGTTACGATATAATTTTAATGGATTTGCAAATGCCTATAATGAATGGTTTTCAAACCACTGATTATATCCGAAATACAATGAAATTGCAAATTCCTATTATTGCACTTACCGCCGATGTAACTACTGTCGATATAGAAAAATGCAAAGCTGTTGGGATGAATGACTATATTGCAAAACCTGTTGATGAGCGCAAATTGTATAGCAAAATTGTAGGTTTAATTAAAAAACCTAAACAAACAATCGAATTTAAAACGCTAGAAAATAAAGAATCTAAAGGTCAAAAATATACCGATATGAGTTACCTAAACAAACTCACCAAATCGAACCCAAAGTTGATGACCGAAATGATAAATGTGTACCTCAACCAAACGCCATCATTAATCAATACCATCAAAAAAAGTTGGGTTGAAAAAGATTTGAAAACTTTAAAATCAGCAGTTCACAAATTAATTCCATCGTTTGCCATTGTCGGAATCGATAAAAATCACGAAGATTTAGCCCGAAAAATAGAAGAGAATACATCCGCAACAGAAATGCAAACTTGGATATCAGACCTTGAAAATGTTTGTATGCAAGCGGGTGAAGAACTTAAAATAGAGCTTAATAATTTAAAAAATTAAATCGTGCAAAACTCAAAAAAAATAAAATTATTCCTTGTCGATGACGATGCATTATTTCTAAAATCATTAGAAATTCAGTTTCTCGATACTGCCGATTTTGACATCGAAACCTTCCCAACAGGCGAAATTTGTATTCAAAATTTGCATAAAAATCCAGATGTAATTATTCTCGATTACCATCTTGATGGTATCGATAAAACGGCTATGAATGGCTTGAAAACATTGGATAAAATCAAGACAGCAAATATCGAAATTCCAGTTATTATGCTTTCTTCACAAGACAAAATAGAAGTAGCTGTGAGTTGTATGCACCACAAAGCCTTCGATTATGTGGTAAAAAGTGAAACCGCATTTGTACGACTTCAAAAAATAATTACTGCTATTTTCAAATACCAAAAAATGGAAAAAGAATTGAATTGGTATATGAATAGGATGTAATTTTATTTATGATTTACGATTTTTTGCAATTGATATTGATTTTGCAATTGATATTGAAAAATAGGAATTATACAACTCAAACCTAAAATTGTATAAACTTTTCATTGAAAATTAAAACCAATTTGGCTTCACATTGTTTTGGTAAATTATCGACATAACATTTCCTGAAATTTCAAAATCATTTCTTTTCAAAATCTGTAAATAATGTAACTTTTCTAAAAATTTATATAAGAGGAAACAAGCATTGAATATGGAACTTTGTTTTTATAAATCACTAAAATAAGCAGTATGAAAAAGTCATTTTTTTATAATTGTTTGCTCCTCACAGTGCTTCTTACTTCTTGTACTTCAACAAAAATTGTAAGCAGTTGGAGACAATCAAACAAACACATTCATATCAACGAATTAAATAAAGTTTTGGTCATTGCATTGATTGAAAATGAAACCAATCGGTACAAAGCCGAACATCAAATTGTAAAATATTTAGATGGAAAAGGGTTTGTGTCTCACGAATATTTGGATGATAAATTCAATCGAAAAAATGAAACTGAAGTGATGGATAAAATCAGAGAAGATGGTTTTGATGGAGTCGTCCTGATGAGACTAATTGATGTTGATAAAGAAAGAATTTATATTCCAAACGAAACCAACTATTATCCAGCTGATTTTCAGAATTTTGGAGGTTATTATAAAGTACATCAGTATCGATATCAAACGTCAGGATATTATTTGACTACAAAAACATATATTCTCGAAACTATCGTATTTTCTCTAAAAGACAATAAAATAATTTGGTCAGGAATTACCGAAACTTTTGAACCTGAAGGAATTAAAAAAATGACCAGCGAAATTTCAAAAGTGATTTACAAACGAATGGTTGAAGAAAAATTTATAAGAAAATAGTTGAAATATGATTTCAAATATAAAAAGACAATAAAGTCTTTTTATATTTAAATTATTTTTTATCTTTGTATGGTAAATAAGTAAATAAATGTTTTCAAAATCTTGTGAGTATGCAATAAAAGCAATGATATTTGTGGCTCAAAAGTCTAAAGATGAGTTACGAGTAGGGGTGAAGGAAGTTGCAATAGGAATTGATGCTCCAGAACCTTTTATTGCAAAAATTCTTCAAGATTTAGGAAAGAAAAAATTATTAAATTCTGTAAAAGGACCGAATGGTGGTTTTTATATGGATAAAACAAATTTACAATCTTCTATTGCAGATATTGTAAAAGCAATTGATGGTGATGGATTGTATATAGATTGTGTTCTTGGCTTGAAAGCGTGTTCTGAAAAAAATCCTTGCCCTGTTCATTATGAGTTTAAAGAAATTAAAAAGAATTTTATTAAAATGATTGAAGAAAATACAATTACTGATTTTAACGATAAGTTAGATTCTGGGAAGTTTTTTCTAAAAAACAGTTAGCTTTTTTTATAATAATAAAAGATAAAAAGATATTAATATATATAAATATGAAATTAAATAAAAAAAATCAAATCGCTTTTCTAGTATTCATTGTAGTTTCAAAATCAGCATTTTCACAAAATGCAAATAATATAATTACTGATGATACTAATTCACTTGGAATGTGGATTCTATTCTCTGTGATAATCATTCCAATACTTTTTTTTATTGGGAGTTTGTATATAAAATTTAGAAGTCAAGTTGTCGAAAATCAAGATTGGTTAAATCAATCCAAGGAAAAACATTTCTCAGATCATTTAAAAAATTTAGATAAAAACCAAATCAATCAATTTATGAAACTAAAATCAGAAAACTGTTGTGGAGATTGCAAAGGTAAAGGTGCTTGCCACAGCAAAAAAACAACTGCGATTCTTTCTGTTTTATTAGTATTTAGCACTGGTTTGTTTGCACAAAATTTCAAGGAGCAAAAAGAAAATTTCTTCTCTCAACCCGGAATTATTATTGTGATTATTCTAACATTATTGCCCGTTTTATTAGGTATTATTTTTGCATTAATTAAATCGAATAATGCTGTAAAAACTTACTTCAATAAAAGTAAAACAATTGAAGCAGAAAAATTTGCCCAACATATCAAAGAAATTGATGACCACGATTTGGAAGAGCAATTATCAAAACGCAAAGCCGCATTAGAATTTAATTTAACCAATTCGGAACTATCAGGACAAGAAACTCCCGAAGACAAAATCGGAATTGTTACAAATGTGAGCCATAAACACGAAGTTCATTTTACTGCTTTAAAAAAGAAAGCTGTTCAAAAACCAAGTCTAGAACCCAATATCGCCAAATTGATTCTTTGGTATTTTGGTTGTGCTACTTTTTGGTTGGTTGTCGGCACAGGAATTGGCGAATATTTAGGAATAAAATTCGTCGCTCCAGATGTCGATCAATACAGTTGGTTAAGTTTTGGACGATTGCGACCAGTTCATACTAATATTGTTTTTTGGGGTTGGGCATCTCTTGGAATGATTGGTTTGGGTTATTATGTAGTTCCTATTGTAAGTAACGCAAAAATTTATAGTGTAAAATGGGGTTGGATTGCCTTAATTCTTACCAATTTGATGGTTATTTTAGGTTCGCTTTGTTTGATGGCTGGAATTAATAATGGCGGTGGCGAATTCAGAGAATACATTTGGCCCGTTATGGCGTTATTTGCAGTAGCACTTATCTTGACATTGTCCAATTTCATAATGACGGTTGCCAAACGAACTACCAAAGAAATTTACATCTCCAATTGGTACATAGTTTCTGCTCTTATTTTCACCATTATAGTTGCACTTACAGCCTATTTACCTTTTTGGCAAGATGGTGTAAGTGAAACAATTGTACAGGGATATTTTATGCATTCGGGAGTGGGAATGTGGTTTACGTTGTACACATTGGGATTGTTGTATTATTTTATTCCGCAACAAATCAACAAACCCATTTATGCATATAGTTTAGGAATTTTAGCATTTTGGACACAAATTATATTTTACACCATTATTGGAACACATCACTTTGTATTTGCACCATTGCCTTGGTGGTTACAAACTGTTGCTATTGTGGGAAGTGCTGGAATGATTATTCCTGTGGTGGCAGCAACTATAAATTTTACAATGACTTTCAAAGGGCAATGGCACAAAGTAACTACTAGTTATACTTTACCTTTTTTCTTAGTTGCAGTGGTCTATTATTTTATTGTTTCGATGCAAGGCACTGCCGAAGCCTTTAAGTTTACCAATTTGATTTGGCATTTTACTGATTTTACAGTAGCTCACGCGCATTTAGGTTTTTATGGTATCATCACATTTGCACTCTGGGGCGGATTTTATGTAGTTATTCCAAGATTAACAGGCAAAGAACCACCACAACATTTGGTAGGAGCACATTTTTGGTTGGCTTTCATCGGATTGTTATTTTACGCCATTCCATTGTCGGTTGGTGCTACTTTAAGAGGATTAATGTGGATGGAAGGCAAACCGTTTATTGATAGTGTAGTTTTAATGTTTGATTATTGGTTGTGGCGCGCCATTGGTGGCAGTTTAATGTTTATTTCTCACTTGGTTTTTGCTTTCAATTTTTATAAAATGACAATGAAAGAAGTAGTAGAAATTGATGTAAAAGAAGAAGCATTCAAAATATTACAAACCCAAACTAAATAAAATCTAGAGATGAATATATTTAATGACCATCGAAAATTGTATACCATTGCAGGATTACTATTTGCTTTTCTAACGTATATCGTTGTTGTGATGCCAGCATTTGATAATCAATATAATAATTTGCCGTTACCAGGAACCAAGCCACTTTCGGGCGATGCCAAAGCAGGAAAATTAATCTACATAGCCGAAGGTTGTGTAGGTTGCCATTCCCAACAAGTTCGAAATGTAGAAATGGATAAAATGTTTGGTTCACGTCCAGGAATGGCTTCCGACTATGCCAATATTGGACGAACCAGCATTTGGCAAAACACTGCAACGCTAATGGGAACCGAAAGAACAGGGCCAGATTTGACTGATATTGGTAACCGTCAACCTAGTAAAGATTGGAATTTAATGCATTTGTACCAACCAAGATCGGTAGTTGCTCAATCGATAATGCCTTCTTACAAATGGCTATTTGAAATGAAAGCAGTTCCATCAAAAACAGATGTTGTGGTGAGTATGCCAGAACAATTTTTGAATGGCGAAGTAGGAAAAGTTGTGGCCAAAAAAGAAGCCTTACAATTAATTGCCTATTTACAATCCTTAAAGCAAACACCATTACCTGATGGAACTAAACCATTGGATTTTCTTTACAAAAAACCCGAAAAAATTGTTTCTTCCAAAAATGGTTCTTCGGCTGACGGAAAAGCACTATACACTGCAAATTGTGTTGCTTGTCATCAAGCCAATGGCGAAGGTTTAAAAGGTTCGTTTCCATCATTGAAAGGAAGTAAAGTAGTGATTGGTGAGAACTTAGAATTGTATGTTGATATTATTATGAATGGTTACGATGCAAGACCAGAATTTGGAGCAATGGCAGGCGTTGGAACCAATATGAATTTCACCGAATTTGATGTGGCAGCCATCATCAATTATGAAAGGACTTCTTGGGGAAATACGGGCAAAAAAGTGACTCCGGAAGAAGTGAAAAAAATTATGGATTTTATAAAAATTAAGCTTTCGGCTGAAAAATAATAGAAATAATTAACTCAAGTTTCTAGTTAGATCTATTACAAACTAGATTTAGATTATCCATTTTTTGAACACAGATTTTGAAAATTTTAGAAATTTTTTAAATCTGTGTTAAAAAAAAGATGTTAATTCTATATCCGAATTTTAAATTTATTTATGTTTTATTAACTGGCAAATTAAATTAATTATGAAAAAACTCATCACAACAGTCATTTTATTAATTCAAGCAATTGTATTTGCTTGTCCAGTTTGCGAACGCAACCAGCCAAAAGTATTGCGCGGCATTGTTCACGGTGCTGGTCCAGAGAGTAATTGGGATTATGTAAGCATTTGGGTTACTATAATCATAGCAATAATCACTTTGATTTATTCTTTAAAATGGTTAATCAAACCGGGAGAAAAAAACAGAGACCATATTAAATATTCCATTTTAAAATAAAACAAAATGAGTAATAAAAGTTCAATATTAGTATTTTTAGATGACAATCAAAAACCGTACGGCGAGTTTTCTGTACCTATAAATTTTGAATTAGACACCCGAAAATTAGTCGATGGCGATCATATCTTAAAAATCATAAGCAAAGATCCAAATGGCAAAGAAGGCATTCGTAAAATTCCGTTTAGTGTTCGAAATGGTCCAGCTATAGCTATTGAAGGCATTAAAGAAAACGAAATTGTGGATGGTATAATCCCCATAATGATAAACGCTTACGGTAAAGGAGACCAAAAACAATTCCTGATTGAAGGCAGCGAAACACCACATTCTATTCCTGCTTGGCTTTGGGTAGTGATTGTAGGTTTTATAGGTTGGGCGATTTATTATGCAGTTACCGCTATGAAAATGAGTTTATAATTTTTTAAATAGTAGTGATGATAATCAAACAAGCAATAGCCGAATTAGAACAAAAGGAAACTCCCGTAGCAAAATTAATGCATAGAGGTGTTGTTTTTAAAGTTATTGTTTTGGCATTCAAAAAAGGGATGTTTTTAAAAGAACATAAAACCAGCGTACCTACAAAACTCACGGTACTTACTGGAAACGTAAAATACAGTAGTGAAAATCTAATACGAACGATTGATATCTACGAAGAACTCGAAATTCCTTTGGAAGAAATGCATACCATTGATGCAATAGAAGATTCCTTGTGCCTGTTAATTCAAGGATATAGGAATTGAGTTTATCTTCAAACATAGTAATTATATAACTTATTCAAAAAGTTGTATAACAATATCTTTCGATGATAAATCGACCTTTATATTTCTAGTTTAAAGTCAAAAATTGTGGATTATAAAGATTACTACAAAATATTAGAAATTAATAAAACAGCCACTCCAGAAGAGATAAAAAAGGCCTATCGAACTTTGGCAAAAAAAAACCATCCCGATAAAAATTTAGGAGATAAAAAAGCAGAAGAACGATTTAAACTTGTCAATGAAGCAAACGAAGTTTTGGGAAATCCCGAAAAAAGGAAGCAATATGATGAGTTGGGCGAAAACTGGCAACAAAATCAACAAGCGCATAACCAACAACGTAATCCGAATCAACAATATTATCAAGGAGATTCCAATCAAGGAGATTTCTCAGACTTCTTCGAACAATTTTTTGCACAACAAAGAGGAAATTCTAGAGAGCAACAATCCAGACGTGGAGGCGATTATGAAACAGAAATGGAAATTTCGCTCGAAGAAGCCTATGCTGGAACAAGCAGAATTATTCAATTAGAAAACGAAAAACTTCGAGTAACCACAAAACCTGGTGCTTACTCAGACCAACAATTGCGAATAAAAAGTAAAGGTGCAAAAGGCAGTAACGATGCCAATCGTGGCGATTTATTTGTTAGAATTCGAGTGAAAGAAAATCCAAAATTCATTCGTAAAGGCAATAATTTATTTCAAAATGTGAATGTTAATTTATACGATGCCATTTTAGGAAATGAAATGATTGTGGAAACTTTATCGGGTAAATTCAAAATAAAAATAGATTCAGGAACTCAAAATGGCAAAACCATTCGACTGAAAGGAAAAGGAATGCCAGTTTATGAAAAACCTAACTTTTTTGGCGATTTATACTTACAGATTCAAGTACAAATTCCTGAAAAATTAACCGAAAAACAAAAGGTTTTATTTGAAGAATTGAAATCAATATCTTAACTGAAATTTTATGAAAACTTACGAGATAGTTCCAAATATCACGAATGATTATCTAATTCATATAAAGGATTTTGAAGAAGCAATTTATATCTCAAAATTGCAGTATTCTTTATTCCATTTGGCATTTACAGAAAATATTTCGACCGAAAATATACTCGAAGCCTTACAGAAATCATTCCAAATTTGTCAATTGGCTGGAATCGAAACCAAACACCATTTTAAAAAAATTTATGTTTATGATTTGGATAATAAAACAGTACATATTGACTGGAGAATGAGTAAAAAAGGATTTAATTTAATGGTGATGCAGTTTCCATCATTGAATAAAGAAAAGGCACTTTGGCTTTGGAAATTAGCCGAATTTTAAAATAATAAACAAATACTAAATTTTTAAAATGAAAACAGATAAAATAACTATTGCTAATCTAAAATGTGGTGGTTGCGAAACCACAATCAAAAAGGCATTATTGAAAATTGAAGGAGTTTCAAGTGTCAAAATTGATCACGAAAAAGATTCTGTAAATCTAATTTATGATGATAATGTGGATAGAGAAAAAATCACAAACAAACTCCACGCACTTGGTTATCCAGAAGCAACCGAAGAAAACGGATTACTTCTACAATTGAAAAGTTATGCAAGTTGTATGTTGGGAAAAATAAATAATCTATAATTATTATTTCTGTGAGAAAGCTAGCAAAATTTATGTTATACGAAATGTACAAGCTTGAAAAATGAGCTTAAAAAAAGAGATTTTCTCTGAGTAACAACTATGTTTCAAATTATTTAATGAAGATGATTAAGAAACTCATTCAATCCGAAATAAAATCGATTTTAAAAATACGAAAACCAGATTCCAATAAAAAAACGTATGGACACGCCTTATTGGTAGTTGGAAGCAAAGGAAAAATGGGAGCAGCAATCATTTCTGCTAGAGCTTGTTTGCGTTCAGGAGTAGGATTATTAACTGTAAATATTCCTTTAGAAGAACGACAAATAATTCAAATTTCTATTCCGGAAGCTATGATAATTGAGAGGGAGAGTAAAGAATTAAATACTGACTTTTTTTCTGCAATTGGTATTGGTTCAGGATTAGGAATTTCAAAAAAAACAGAAGAAATTTTGGTTAAAATATTAGAAGATTATAAACAACCAATAGTTTTAGATGCAGATGCATTGAATATGATTTCTTTAAAAAAAAATCTATTAAAAAAAATTCCTTATGGAACAATACTTACACCACATCAAAAAGAATTTGATAGACTTTTTGGTAACCATATTTCTTCGGACGAAAGGATACAATCAGCCATTAAAAAAGCAAAAGAAATGAATTGCATCATAGTTTTGAAAGGTCATAAAACTATAATTACTGATGGCACAGAAGCTTTTCAAAACAGCACAGGAAATGCAGGATTGGCAAAAGGTGGTTCAGGTGATGCACTTACGGGAATGATTACTGCTTTTTTAGCTTCAAATTATACTGCGTTAGAAAGTGCAAAATTAGGTGTTTTTCTGCATGGATTTGCCGCTGATTATACCTTAAAGAAACAAAGTATGGAGAGTATGCTAATCACGGATGTTATAGAAAATATAGGCTATTCCTTTAAATCGTGTTTAAAAGGCAATTAAATTACTATTTTATAAAAATTAGAAAATGAAAAATTTAAATCACATACTATTCTTCAACGAAATAAATATAAATGACATTTCAAAAGTTGGTGGTAAAAATGCTTCTTTAGGCGAAATGTATAACCAATTAAATCCAAAAGGAATCAATATCCCCAATGGTTTTGCATTGACAGCTTCTTCCTATCTTTTATTCCGAGAAATAAATAATCTCGAAAAACCGCTCAATGATTTATTACTTTCATTAGATACAATTCATTATGAAAACCTTTCAACAATTGGAGAAAAGGCAAGATCATTAATAATGGCAGGCACATTTCCACAAGAAGTAATTGAAGAAATTAACCAAGCCTACAAACAACTTTCTGATCAATGTGGTATTGAAAATTTAGATGTAGCTGTTAGAAGCAGTGCTACTGCAGAAGATTTGCCAACAGCCAGTTTTGCTGGTAGAATGGAATCGTTTCTAAATATAAACGGAGAAAAACAATTACTCGACGCTGTTAAACGTTGCTATGCCTCATTATTTACTGATCGTGCCATCAAATACCGTTATGATATGGGGTTTGCAGGAATAGATATTGCTATTTCGGTTGGAGTCCAACAAATGGTGCGAAGTGATAAAGCATCCGCAGGCGTAGCCTTTACGATTGATCCCGATAGTGGTTTTAAAAATGTTATTGTTATCAATAGTTGTTGGGGATTGGGTGAAAACATTGTAAAAGGGAGCGTTACTCCTGATGAATGGATTGTGTTTAAACCCACTCTTTTTGAAACAGGATTAAATCCAATTCTAAAAAAACAATGTGGCAGAAAAGAGTATACGATGGTTTATGTTGGAAAATCAGAAAAAGCTTCTGCAGAAGAAACTACTTTAAATCTTGAAACTACAATAGAAAAACAAATAATTTTTTCTTTATCAAATGAAGGTGTCATTCAACTTTCAAAATGGTGTTACAAAATTGAGCAACATTATGAAAAAGCTATGGATATTGAATGGGCAAAAGATGGATTAAATAATAAATTATACATCGTGCAGGCAAGACCAGAAACTGTACACGCAAAAGAAAATAAAAAAGTAAGAGAAATTTTTATACTTAAAGAAAAAGGAAAACTACTCACACAAGGTATTGCACTAGGCAGTGCAATTGCATCTGGAAAAGCCCGAATACTTCAAAGTCCTCAAGAAGGCAATCAATTGCAAGAAGGAGAAATTTTAGTTACCGACATTACAAATCCAGATTGGGATCCAATATTAAAAAAAGCTTCGGCAATAGTTACCAATAAAGGTGGGAGAACCAGTCATGCAGCAATAGTGGCTAGAGAATTGGGTACAGTTGCCATTGTTGGGTGCGGAAACGCTACTGAGACCATACAGAATGGACAAGAAATTACCGTTTCCTGCGCAGAGGGGAAAGATGGAAATATCTATGAAGGGATTTTGAAATGGGATATCAAAGAACAGGATTTCAATCAATTGACAATACCTGAAACAGCACCAATGCTTATTCTTGCTGATCCAAATCGTGCATTTGAATTGAGTAATTATCCAAATCAAGGTGTGGGTTTAATGCGATTAGAATTTGCTATTTCTAATACTATCAAAATTCATCCATTGGCATTAATTGAACCTGAAAAAATACTTGATGAAAAAGTAACTTCTGAAATAGCGTTATTGACAAAAGATTATAAAGATGGTAAAAAATATTTTGTTGATAAACTAGCCGAAGCTGTTGGTATGGTGGCAGCAGCATTTTATCCAAAAGATGTCATTGTACGAATGAGCGATTTTAAAAGTAACGAATATGCCAACCTGATTGGTGGAAAATATTTTGAACCTAAAGAAGAAAACCCAATGATTGGATTGCGTGGTGCATCACGCTACTATAGCGATTTTTACAGAAAAGGTTTTGCCTTGGAGTGTGAAGCAATGAAAAAAGTGCGAAACGAAATGGGAATGCATAATGTCAAATTAATGATTCCTTTTTGTCGAACAATAGAAGAAGGTAAAAAGGTTCTAGCCGAAATGACAACAAACGGTTTAAAACAAAAAGAAAACGATTTAGAAATTTATGTAATGATTGAAATTCCAAGTAATGTTTTATTGGCAGATGAGTTTGCAAAATTATTTGATGGATTTTCTATCGGTTCTAATGACTTAACCCAACTAACATTAGGTTTAGATAGAGATTCTGCATTGGTTAGTGAATTGTTTAATGAAGAAAATCCTGCAGTTAAGTTTTTAATTAAAGAAACCATTCGAGTAGCCAAACGAAACAAAATTAAAGTGGGTTTGTGCGGACAAGCACCAAGCGATATTCCAGCTTTTGCGAAGTTTTTAGTTGATGAAGGTATTAATAGTATTTCATTCAATCCTGACGCTTTGATAAAAGGGATTGAAAATATTCTTGAATCAGAAAAACAAAGTAATATTAAATTATAGTAATCATAGTAGATACTCAACAATTATTGATAAATATTCTTAATAAAAATATGTAAATTATATAAGTTTTATTAAAAATATACAATACAATTTTTTGTAAGAATTTTAAAATTTTGTAATCACATTAATTTAAACTAAAAATTATGAAAAATCTAGCATCAAATTATCACAGAATTATTGTAGCTGTATTTATAACTCTTTTTTTACTAATAGCCAGTAATAATACTCAAGCTCAAAATAAATGGGAGTTAACTTTTCGTCCTGGATTAAGCTTTCCTACTAAAGATTATGGTCCTACCAAATTAGGTATTGGTTGGGGTTTTGAAGCCACAATTTCATATCGTTTTATGCCACATTTATTTGCATACACTGGTTGGGGTTGGAATTCATTTTCAGAAAAAAATGCTGAGGGAATTAATAAATTAAGTTTTGATGAAACTGGATATTCTTTCGGATTCCAATTTATTCACCCCATTCCCAATTATAAATTAAAATATCTAATTAGTCTTGGTGGTATTTATAATCACATTGAAATCGAAAATAATAATGGTGATATTCTTGCCGATTCAGGACACGGATTAGGTTGGGAAGTTGCTACTGGAGTTTCTTATCCTTTTGGAGACCGTTTTCATATTACACCAAGCATACGTTATAGATCTTTATCTAGAGATCTCAAAATAGGTAGCATTACCACACAGGTTGATCTCAACTATTTTTCAGTAAATGGAGCCATATCATGGTCTTTTTAGAAATTGTTTGAACTAAAAATAAATTTATTATGAACAATCTAAAAATTTCAGGAGCATTATTTTTCTTGGCGGGTTCATTAATTTTAATGGGAATTATTACTTCCGAAGCATTTTACCCATCGGGTTATAACACTGCCAATAGTGAAATAAGCGATTTAGGAGCTACAGTTCCACCAAATAGTGTGAGTTATCTACCTTCGGCAACCATATTCAACACAGCAATGTGGTTATCTGGTTTTATGATTTTAGTCGCCTCATTTTGTCAGCACTTCCATTTCAAAAAAATAATATTTACTATTCCCGCCGCATTATTAGCCATTGGATTGTTAGGAGTTGGTTTTTTTCCAGGAGATAAAGTGCCATATCACGGAATGTTTTCACTACTCACTTTCACTTCTGGTGGATTGGCAGCAATTCTTTCGTTCAAAATTACTGCTGCACCATTTAAGTATTTTGCTTTTGTTTTCGGATTGATAACATTGGTAGTATTATTTACGGCCCAAACCTATATTCCGATTATTGGCGATGGTGGTACTGAAAGGTGGGTGGCTTATCCAGTTGTTTTATGGTTGGTTGGAATTGGTGGATTTTTATTGAATGAAAAGTCTAGTCCTATTTAAATTAAAAACCCATTATTATGAAATACATTTTTTCAATTATTTTAATTTTTCACGGATTAATCCATTTTATGGGTTTTGCCAAAGCATTTGGATATGGAAACATCACACAACTTGCCAAAGATATTCCAAAATCAATAGGAGTCTTTTGGTTAATAACGGCTTTGTTGTTTATTGTAGCAACCATTTTATTTTTTCTTAAAAATGAATATTGGATTTATTTTGGCATCATTGCTAGCATTCTTTCACAAATACTCATTTTTACCGTTTGGAAAGAGGCAAAACTGGGTTCAATTCCAAATCTTATTATTATTGTTGTTGCCTTTTTAAGTTGGACAACATATAATTTTGAAGCCACTTTTAGAAAAGATGTAAATAAAAATCTGCAAGAATCAAAAAGCACAAATACTGATTTCTTAACCGAAAATGACATTCAATCATTACCAAAATCTGTCCAAAAATACCTCCGTTATTGTGGTGTGATGAATAAGCCAAAAGTAAAAAATTTCCGAATTGTATTTGATGGTGAAATGCGTGAAAAAGGAAAAGATTGGTTTAAATTTCAATCGGTACAATATAATTTTTTTGACAACCCAACACGATTGTTTTTTATGAAAGCAAAAATGTTTGGGACTATTGTTCCTGGTTATCACAATTATCAGAAGGCTAAAGCCTCAATGCAAATTAAATTATTCGGGGCATTTCCAGTTGTTGATGTGAGTGGAATCGAAATGAACAAAGCCGAAACTGTAACAGTGTTTAACGATATGTGTTTGATGGCACCAGCGACATTAATCGACAAGCGAATTCAATGGAAAACAATAGATAATTTCAATGTTGAAGCAACTTTTAATAACGAAGGATTTGTAATAAAAGCCATTCTTACATTCAATGAAAAAGGACAACTTACCAATTTTGTTTCTGACGATAGATATGCCATAAGTGATATGAAACGCTACCGATTTTCGACACCAGTCAAAGACTATGAGCTTTTTAACGGAATTCGTATTATGACCTACGGAGAGGCAATTTGGCATTATCCTGATGGTCAATTTGTATATGGAAAATTTTATTTAAAAAGTATAGAGTATAATGTTGGGGAATTTAAAAAATAATATTACAAAACTCAATAAAGTCATAAATAAGTATTCTGATTATATCTATTATTTTCTTGAATTATATAAGTAAAATTCAAATAGAAATTATTTTCCTTTAGTAAATCAATATTGTTTTTTGGTAATCTTGAAATATTAATATATCCAATGTCAAACTTTAATGCTGGATTTGGTTTGAATGAAAAATTAGTAAATATTCTGTTATGATCAAAAATGTGTTTTGCATCTGATCCTGAAGCATTAATGAATATTTCATCGCCAATGGAAGTATTAAATTTAGAATTAAAATCATATTTAAACGCCAAACGATTACGCAAACGAATAGTATTTTCAATTGAGCCTTCAAAAATTCTATATTCTAAAGCTGTTCTATCTACAATAAAAAATTTACTAGCCAATTCGTGTTGTAATTCTACCGATGTAGTAAAGCGATATTCATTTGTTGAACTTGAAATTGCATCACCTGCTTTTTGAATGATTTTGTAATTGGAAAAATAAGCAAAAGGAGAAACTGCATAAACTACATCTTTGTTTTGCTTATAATATATCCAAGTTCTAAAGGTGTACATTAGGTTTTTATCGAAAAGATTATCACTTTTAAAATCATTTTGTCGGCGGTGTTGTAAGTCAATATCAGTTTTTATCTTTTTGGTAATTGGAATATTCAATGTGGTTCTAAACCAACTATTAGTATGGTTTTGCGCAATTACCTTTTGCAATAAAAAAAAGAATATTATCATTAACAGCATCCCTTTTATTTTATGTTTAATCATTATATTTTTTGATACAATTAATGAGGTAATTTATCTCTAAAATAACCATATACCCAAGTTCCAACAATAGCAAAGAATAAAGTGACAATCATAACAGTTACTCCCGTTCCTATTTGTGCGAAAATGGGTCCAGGACACGCTCCAGTAATTGCCCAACCCAATCCAAAAATAAGTCCACCAATAATTTGACCTTTATTGAAAGTTTTATCGTGAAACTCTATTTTCTCTCCATAAATGGTTTTGATATTGAATTTTTTGATAAGAAAAACGGAGATTATCCCAACCACAACTGCACTTCCAATAACGCCATACATATGAAAGGATTGGAAACGAAACATTTCTTGAATGCGGTACCAACTAATAATTTCGGCTTTGATAAATACAATCCCAAACAATAAACCAACTACGAGGTATTTTAAATTGTGATACCATTTGTGCTTTAAATGACTTTCGTTTACACAAATTGTGTCTAGTGAACGAGTTTCAAAATCTTTGTTTTGATCTGTATTTTTCATAATTTTTATTTTAAAGTGAAAGTAGGTAAGGAAGAATAAAGTTTGCCATTATCAATCCGCCTACGAAAAAGCAACAAGTAGCAATTAGTGATGGTAATTGTAAATTTGATAAGCCAGATATTGCGTGACCACTGGTGCAACCGCCAGCATATCGAGATCCAAAACCTATCATTAACCCACCTATTACCATTATTGAAAATCCTTTTATGCTAAATAAACTTTCCCAAGAAAAAATTTCTGTTGGCAACATTCCACTAATATTTGTAATACCATAAGTGGCTAATTCTATTCTTAAATCTTCATTGATTATAATTGGATTAGGATTTGCTAAAAAGTTAAAAGCGACTACACCACCAATTAAAATTCCGACAATAAAAAACATATTCCAGACTTCTTTTTTCCAATCGTATTTAAAGAAAGGAATATTTGCAGGCAAACAAGCGGCACAAGCGTGCCTCAAATTGGCACTTATACCAAAGTTTTTGTTTCCTAAAATTAATAATGTTGGTACGGTAAGCCCAACTAACGGACCAGCAATATACCAAGCCCAAGGTTGTTTGATCAATTCTATAATTTCCATAGTTTAAAATTTATTTTGCAAATTTGAGTTATAAAAAAGACGTAGTTTGTAATTTTTGTCACATAGCAAAAAAAAGTACCTGATTTGTCAAGCACTTTCTAATTTGGCTAAAAATCAACTATAACTTTTTTTGTTATTTATTTTTTAATGAAGCATTTACTTCTTGCCAACTGCCACCATTGGTAACATTGTTAAAACCATTTTGTTCTAAAATAGCTTTGGCTTGACTGCTTCGGCTTCCGCTTCGGCAAAAAACAATAATGTTTTTTTTGCCTTTAAATCGGTCTATTTTATTGGCTACTTGGTCTAAAGGAATATTTGTCGAACCTGCAACATTGCCTTCTGCAAACTCTGCTGCTGTTCTAACATCTACCAAGAAAGCACCTTCGTTTATTAAAATTGTTAAATCCTCGTTGTTGTTATTTCCTCCAAATATACTATTGAAAATTCCCATAATTATTTTTTTTAAACTGTTTATTCATTAAGCTTTTAACACTTTACTTTGACACACAAAATTGGTTTTAGGAACCGTGGTTTTTGCAATAGCGTTAAAACCACCTTCAATTTCAGAAAAATTTCTATAGCCACGAGCTTGCAATATTGATGCTGCCATCATAGAACGATAACCTCCTGCACAGTGCATAAAGAAATGTTCTTCGGGATTAATATCTTTTACCCATTCGTTGATAGAAGCTAATGGACGACTGTATGCTTCTTCAACGTGTTCTGCTTCGTATTCACTTTCTTTTCGTACATCGATAACTTTGCTTTCACCATTTTTTAGTTCTTTTTCAAATGTTTCGGCAGTAATTCTGTTTACTGTATCTACATCATAACCAGCTACCTTCCAAGTTTGGAAACCTCCTTTTAAATGTCCTATTAAATTATCAAAGCCTACACGAGTCAAACGCGTTACGGTTTCTTCTTCTACACCTAAATCTGTTACTAATAAAATGGGTTGTTTTACATCGCCAATTAAAGCACCAACCCAAGGAGCAAAATCGCCATCGATACCAATGTTTATAGATTGTGGAATAAATCCTTTAGCAAAATCTCCGTTGTTACGAGTATCTAAAATTAAAGCTCCAGTTTCTTCAGCAACGACTTCAAATTCGGTTGCATTGATAGCTCTCATTCCGTTATTGAAAACAGTTTCAAAACTTTCAATTCCTTTTTTGTTCATTGCTACATTCATACCAAAATAGGCTGGAGGAGGCAATAAACCATCGGTAACTTCGGCAACAAATTCTGCTTCGGTCATATTGGCACGCAAGGCGTAATTGGTAGCTTTTTGCTCACCAATAGAACCTACCGTTTCTTTACTCATATTTTTTCCACAAGCTGAGCCTGCACCGTGAGCTGGATATACAATTACATCATCAGCCAAAGGCATTATTTTTTCTCTTAAAGAATAAAATAACAATCCAGCTAATTGTTCTTGTGTCATCGATGCAGCTTTTTGTGCCAAATCAGGACGACCTACATCGCCTAAAAATAAGGTGTCGCCAGAAAAAATTGCGTGGTCTTTTCCGTCAGCATCAATTAATAAATAAGTAGTACTTTCCATAGTATGACCTGGAGTGTGTAGTACTTTTATTTTGATGTCTCCGATTTCGAAAACTTGATTGTCTTTGGCAGAAATGAATTCAAATTCGGGAGCTGCATTTGGACCATAAACAATTGATGCACCAGTTTTTTTGCTTAAATCTAAATGACCCGAAACAAAATCGGCGTGAAAATGGGTTTCAAAAATATATTTTAGTTTTACTCCGTCTTTTTCTAACCTGTCCATATAAGGTTGTGTTTCACGAAGCGGGTCAATAATTGCTGCTTCGCCATTTGAAGTTATATAGTAAGCGCCTTGGGCTAAACATCCTGTGTAAATTTGTTCTATTTTCATTGTGGTATTATTTACTGTATAATATTGTTAGACAAAGTTAGGATTTGATTTTTGCTTTAATTGTAACTTTTATCACACAACTATTTTAATTAGGAAAAAACAATTCTTTGGTTATGATGTAAATTCCCATCACCAAAACAAACCAACCAAAAGCAGGTTTTAATTTTGCACCATCGATTTTTTTAGATAATACAGTTCCAATAAATATTCCGACAATTGCAAAGGCAGAAATCGTGAATAGAAATTGCCAATCTGTAGCAGTTTCGCCACCTTCGCCAAAGAAGCCTATTAATGATTTTGCTGCAATGATTACAAGTGATGTTCCAACAGCTTCTTTCATTGGTAACTTGCTTAAAATTACTAATGCAGGAATAATTAAAAATCCACCACCAGCACCAACTAATCCTGTAAGAATTCCAACAATAGCACCTTCAATTACTATTAATGGGTAATTGAATTTTTGCTCTTCCTCTTTTTCTGCAACATTAGTTTTCTTGTCTTTTTTTATCATACTATAGGATGCCACAATCATTAAAATTGCAAAAAGAAGCATCATCAAAATACTTTTGGTTACGACAAAATCACCTATGCTAAAAACTTCTTTTGGTATTGCAGGAACAATCAATGCACGAGTTGTAAAAACCGCAATAATTGATGGAATACCAAAAACGATAGCTGTTTTTATATTAACCAAACCTTTTTTGAAATAGCCAACTGAACCAACACCGCTAGTTAAACCAACAATAAATAAGGAGTATGATGTTGCTACAACTGGTTCAATAGCCATTAAATAAACTAAAACGGGTACTGTTAATATTGAACCACCACCACCAATTAGCCCTAACGCTACACCAATAAGTATTGATGCAAAATATCCTATATATTCCATAATTGTAAAATTTTATACTGCAAATATTAGCAGTTTAAATTTCACAATTTGTAACTTTTATCACATAGGTACTTTATTTTAAAAGTTCGATGTGATTACGATGCAATTTTAGCGCACCACGTTGTTCTAATTTTTTGAGTAATCGAGAAATTACTTCTCTTGAAGTGTTTAATTCGGTAGCAATTTCTTGATGTGATAATTTTAAATCTTGGCAACCACAAGCCTCTTTATGACGTTTTAAATAAAATTCTAAACGCTCGTCCATCGCTCTAAACGCAATACTATTGACTACTTCTAAAACTTCTTCAAAACGACTTCTGTAAGTATCAATAACAAATTCGTACCAACTTCGGTGTTGCATCATCCATTTATACATAAATGCTAAAGGAATCATAATCAATTCTACATCCTCAACCACTTTAGCCATAATTTGACTTTGCTCATTTTTTGTGGCACAAATCATAGAAATAGCACAAGCTTGACCAGGTTGCAGATAGTACATAAAAAACTCTCCTCCATCATCATCTTCACGGTAAATTTTGAGACTGCCGCTTAAAACCAATACTGTATTTTTAATATATTGACCAGTTCGCATTATTACATCTCCTGCAACAAAAGATTGTTCTATCGCATTAGAATTTATATCTGCCACTAGTTCATTAGAAAAAGATGGGAATATTTTTTTAAGATTTTGGTTCATTTTATGAAGTTTATACTAAATAGAATAATTTAGTTTTGTCAATTTACAATAAAATTAGTCAAATTTTATGCTAAAAAATAAATGATAACAATAATGCCATCGAAATTCATTTTAGTTTAAATAAAAAAACAGAAAACAATAGAATCAGTAAGTGCATACAAATGTCAATCCATCGTTATCTCTATTATAGTAACAGTTCCGATGTCGATGAAATTGATAGTAAATTGTTAGGTTGGATTAATCATCGCATAACAAATTGATATACACCACTATATTTGGAATTGCAATTATCATATTGATTTACAGAATTTTATAAAAAAATCTAGGAATTATATAACAAATCCTAAAAGTTATATAAGATTTTAAATGACACTAAAAACGAATTTTACACTATCAATTTAAAATTCATTCTAATGAAAAAGATACTTGTAACCACCGATTTTTCTGCAAATTCTAAAAAAGCAATACGATTTGCAATGCAGTTGGCTTCGCAAAATAATTACAAACTTCTGTTTTATAATGTGACTAGTGTAATGAAAAAACCCAGCATTTGGGATAATATTTATTATGGTAATTATGAAAGTGCAGAAATTAGAAAAAATCAAGAAAAGTTGGAAAAATTTATTACAAGAATTCATCAAGAAACAACTTTGCCAACAATTAATTCTGAATGTGTTTGCGAAGTAGTCAATGCTCTTGGTTTTAGTGTTGGAAAGCAAATTATGCATTACGCCAACGAAGTAAAAGTCGATTATATATGTGTAAGTACAAGAGGTTCTGGAACAATTGATAAATTATTTGGCACAATTGCTTCCGAATTGATTATAAAATCTACAACTCCAGTTTTTGTAGTTCCAAGAAATTATCGAATCAATAAATTTACTTCAATTTGTTACGCATCAGATATAGAAAATATTGATGCAGAAATAAGAAAAGTAACCGAATTAGCCCATTCACTAAAGGCAAAAGTAAAAGTAATGCATTATGATTATGGGCCTTATTTAAAAATTGAGAAAGGCAAATTAAGTAATGTAGCTCGAAAATATGAATCAGAAGATATTTTGTTTCATTACAAAAAATTGAACCCAAAATTCACACTTAATTATCATATCAGAAAAGATGTAATGCTTATAAAACCATCTTTACTGGTATTGTTTACCAAACAAAATCGCAAATGGTTTGATCGATTGTTTGCCACAAGTCACTCAACCAATATGAGTTTTAGTACAAAAGTTCCAATGCTAGTTTTTAGGAAAGAAGAAAAACAAAAAATTTAAATACAATGAAGGTCCTTATTTACAGCGCACATCGATTTGAAAAAACTTTTTTAGAAAATGCATCACAAGGTAAACACCAATTGTCATATTCTGTTTATGCTTTGGATAAAAACACTGCAAAATTAGCTCAAAATTATGAGGCTATAGCACTTTTTACTTCCGATGATGCTTCAGCTGACGTATTAGAGATACTGCATAAATGTGGTGTTCGGTTCATAGCACTTCGCAGTGTTGGATACAACAATGTGGATTTAGAAAAAGCAAAATCATTAGGAATTAAAGTTGCCAATGTTCCAGCCTATTCTCCATATTCTGTTGCGGAACATTCCGTTGCATTGCTGATGGCGTTAAACAGAAAATTGGTTTTAGGACAGAAACTAATGAAAAAAAATGATTTCAGTCTGGATCAATTAATAGGTTTCGATTTGCACGGAAAAACAGTGGGAATAGTAGGGACTGGCAAAATTGGTGCTGCTTTTGCCAATATTATGAAAGGTTTTGGCTGTAAATTATTGGCTTTTGACCTTCACAAAAACGAAGAATTAATTAGTCATACTAGTATTATTTATACTTCTTTAGAAGATTTATGCAAACAATCCGATGTGATTTCTTTGCATTGTCCGCTCAATAGTACAACCCAATGTTTATTTGATAAAAAACTTTTTTCGATAATGAAAAAAGGTGTTTTTTTCATTAACACAGCTCGTGGTGGCATTGTAAAAACCCAAGATTTAATAGCAGCGCTAGAAAACAAAACGATTGCTGCCGCTGGATTGGATGTGTATGAAAACGAAAAAGACATTTTTTTTCGCAACCATCTTAATAACGTGATTGTAGATGACGTATTCGACAAACTGCGTTCTTTACCGAATGTATTAATCACAGGGCATCAAGCTTTTTTAACCAATGAAGCATTAACAGGAATTGCCGAAACCACTTTCAAAAATATAAAGGATTGGGAAAGTAAAGGACAATCTGATAATGATTTATAAATAATTATAACCTTTGAAATCTATGATAGCAGATTTAAAGAATATTCAGTCAACTGTAAAATTAGTTTTTTCAATTTTGATTTGCCAAATTATAGGAATCGCTTCTGTCTTATTTTCTCAAACAGGTAGCAATTATTGGTACGAATCGTATGTGCTCAAATCGTGGAATATTTCAATCTATACATTTGGTGCAATATGGGTTTTATTATATTTTTTAGTAGGTACCTCGTTTTGGCTTATTTGGATAAGTAATACTCATCATAAAACAAAAAGTCAAGCCTTACAAACATTAATTATTCAATTGATTTTAAATTTCTTATGGTTTTTGCTTTTTTTTAAATTCCATTATCAAGTTTTTTCATTTTTATTAATTACCATTATTTTACTACTAATAATTACTTCACTTATTCAAACTTTTAAGATTTCTAAAATAGTAGTTTATTTACTTATTCCTTATTTTTTTTGGATTCTTTATGAAGTAATATTGAACATCAGGATTCTTATACTTTTTTATTCTTATCAAGATTAACAGAATAAGTAGTAAGGAAGAAAAATGGAAATATGTAAATAATATAATTTTATTAAAAAGTTATATAATAAATCGATTAGAAGTCTTTTTTAAATTTGAATAATAACTAAAAATAACAGAAATGAAAAAATCAATAATCACATTAAGTATTTTCTTAATAGTAAGTTCAGTATGCTACGCTCAAATTAAAAATGCAAAAACTGCAACTGTAAAAATTTATGGAAGTTGTTTTATGTGTAAAGCAAAAATTGAGACAAATGGAAATCGGAAAAACATTTCTCAGGTCGATTGGAATTTGCAAACTCTTATGGCAACGATAACCTACGATGCTAAAAAAACAACTTTGAGCAAAATTTTAAAGCGAATTGCATCGGCTGGATTTGATAATGAACAGTTTTTAGCACCTGATGCTGTCTATGAAAAATTAGATAAATGCTGTCATTATGAACGAATATTAAAACACCAATATGAATGTAAAATGTGTAAAAAAACGGCAATGAAATCTGGTAAATGTCCAATTTGTGATATGGATATGACCAAAAAGAAAAAGTAAGCAACCTAAATAAATAAAAATTATGCTAAGTAAAATAAATGATTCCTGTGATTTTATAAAAAGTAAAACCAATTTTAATCCAGAATATGGCATTGTTTTAGGTTCAGGTTTGGGCAATTTTACTGATGATATTCAAATAGAATGTACTTTACCTTATAGTGAAATTCCAAATTTTCCTGTATCGACCGTTTTAGGACACAAAGGTGCTTTGATTTTTGGAACTATTGGTGATAAAAAAAACGTGGCAATGCAAGGTCGATTTCATTATTATGAAGGATATAATATGCAAGAAGTAACTTTTCCTATTCGTGTTTTGAAATATTTGGGAATCCAAAAACTAATCGTTTCCAATGCTTCTGGTGGCGTAAATCCAAATTACAAAGTAGGTTCTATTGTTATCATCAAAGACCATATCAATTTGATGCCTGAACACCCATTAAGAGGTCAAAATGATAGTCGTTTAGGAGAACGATTCGTCAATATGAGTGAATCGTACAGCAAAAAAATGATTCAAAAAGCCAAAGAATTAGCCATTAAATTAAACATAGAAGTTCACGACGGTGTCTATGTTGCTTTGCAAGGACCAACGTATGAAACATTGTCTGAATATAAAATGGTCAAAAACATAGGTGGCGATTGTGTAGGTATGAGCACTGTTCCTGAAGTTATTGTAGCACGACATATGCAATTAGAAACTTTCGGAATATCAGTCATTACTGATATGGGAAATGAAGAAAACATAGGTAAAGTTTCGCACAAAGAAGTTTTGGAAGCCGCTACAAAAGCAGAACCACAATTGAGAATGCTAATTAAAGAATTGATATTAAATTATTGAAAGCTCACCAAAAAGAAAATTAAATACTTCAATATTTCTAAAAAGTTAATCTTTTTGCAATGAAAAAAATTTTAAAAATAATGATACTACTTATAACTACTTTACTTTTAATTTGGATTACCACTACAATATGGGCACAAGCTGAAGGACCAGAAATAACCCAACAATTTGGAGAACAAACGGCAACCAAATCGGCTTTGATTGTTTACGATGCAGATCCGTTTTTTAATTTTGATCAGCAAGTTTGTACAACCTTTGCCAAAACACTTGCCGAAAAGGATTGGCTTGTAACTGTTGCCACAGTAAAAGCAGCCAAAAAAATGAATATATCTTCTTATAATCTGTATGTGTTTTGTGCCAATACCTACAATTGGGATCCAGATTGGGCAATAGACCGATTTATCATAAGAAATGGTGATTTATTCGAAAAAAATGTGGTTGCTATCACACTAGGTTCAGGTTCTACGGCACGTTCTCAAAAATCATTAGAGATTTTAATTAAAGGGAAAAGTGCAAACCTGATTGATTCTAAATCTTTTTGGTTGCTTAAACCAAATGATGAATCAAGAACAAAAGAATCGAATGTAAAAGTAGCCAATGAAATGGTTGAAAAATGGGTATTGCAATTACTACCAAAAATAGTAATTATATAAGTTATTTAATTTTTTTTATAATACTATTACGCGTACATTTTAGGAACTTTAACTTTTAGGATAAAAATGAAAACACAAGAAGAACTCAACAACGATATTCTACAAATCACAATGAAAATAAGAGATGAATATCCTGAATTGTCAAAATATCTTTTGGAAATGCACGAAACAATTCCTGATGAAATTCATCCTAAAATTAAAATGCAAACATTACAAGATTATTACAATTCGTTGGAAGATTTACTAAAAAAGTATACTCCAAATCATTTAAAAAATGACTAACAATTTAAAACTTTTAAAATGAAATCAATAGAAAAATTGGGCATTTGGATGGATTATTCAACGGCGCATTTAATGGAATTTTCAGAAACTCCTTTTGAGATAGAAACCATCGAATCTAAATTTACGCACGAAGAAAAAGAAAAAAAATTAGCCAAAGGCGAAAGTTTTATGCACCACAAAGAGCAACAAATGCACTCAGATTATTTTAAAAAAATAGCAAAATTTATTTTGAATTATGATAAAGTTTTACTTTATGGACCTACAAATGCCAAAACAGAATTATTCAATATATTGAGGGATGACAATCGTTTTGCGAAGATTAAAATACACATTAAAGAAACCGATAAAATGAATGCACACCAAAGACAAACTTTTATGAATGAGCATTTTTCTAGTCCGTTGTATAAATAAAAATTACAATTCCACTTCCTGACCCAACATAGCCACAGGACAATCAAATCCATATCGCTCTTGAATCTTAATCCGAAGTTCATCAGAGGCTTGGTTTTCTCCGTGAACCAAAAATACTTTTGTGGGTTTTGTTTTCAATTCAGAAAGCCAATCGAGCAATCCTTTTTGATCTGCGTGAGCAGACAATCCTTGAATTTCAAGAATATTAGCTTTTACCCCATAATATTTTCCATGAATTTTAATTTCTGTGGCACCTTCCAATAATTTTCTGCCACGAGTTCCTTCGGCTTGATAGCCAATAATAATTACAGTAGTTTCTGGCAAACCAATATACTCTTCCAAATAACTCAAAACCCTTCCACCGGTTATCATTCCACTAGCAGCAATGACCACTTTTGGGCTTTTGTTATAAATGGTATCAATGGTTTCCTGGTAATCAGTAATCATTGTAAACATTTTGCACATCGCCACAAATTGTTCTTCAGAAAGTTTGTGCCAATTTCGATTGTTTTCAAAAATATCAAGCACTTTAATTCCCATTGGTGTATCAATAATATAAGGAATATTCGGAATTCTATCTTCTTCTTTCAACTGCCAAAGCAAATACATTATGGTTTGCGCTCGCTCGACAGCAAAACTCGGAATGATAATGGTGCCTCCTTTTTGAACCGTATTGTTAATGTACATTTCCAGTTCCGCTTTTGTATCCGTTTCAGGATGCAATCGATTTCCGTAAGTACTTTCCAAGAAAACATAATCTGCTTTTGTAGGTTTTACAGGCGGAAATACCAAAACGTCATCATCACGACCAATATCTCCAGAAAAAACCAATGTTTTATTTTCAAGTTTCAATTCAATTGAACACGCACCAACAATATGTCCAGCATTGGTATAAACTGCAGAAATTTCAGCATCAAGATTTATAATTTCATTGGTTTTAATAATTCTAAAAAGCGGAAAAACTTGTTCTGCTTGTTCCACAGTATAAAGCGGTTCGGCAACTTCGTGTTTAGAATATTTTCCTTTATTGGCTTGATTTGCATCTTCTTCCTGAATTTTGGCACTATCTAAAAGTATCAATTTTGCAATGTCTTTTGTAGGACTTGTGCAATATATTTTGCCATTAAAACCTTGATTGACTAGTCTTGGCAACCAACCACAATGATCCAAATGTCCGTGAGTAAGCAAAACAAAATCTATACTTGATGGCAAAATTGGTAAAGGTTCCCAGTTGAGTTCTCGAAGTGGTTTTATGCCTTGAAACTGCCCGCAATCTATCAAAATCCTTACACCATTGCTTTCTATGAGTGTCTTTGAACCTGTTACAGTTCCTGCTCCGCCAATGAATCTAATTTTCATAATTTTAAGTTTTAAATTGCTATTATTTCAACCACCAATTACACAAATTAAGACGAATTTCTATTATTACTATTAAAAAAATTAGTGTTAATTTGTGTAGTTCGTGGTAAACTTTTTGATTTTTTTTATGTTTTACAAACTTAGTATCGTTAGTGTTATCACTTCACATTTTCATTATTCTGATTTCTAAAAACCAATTTTCCATCAAAAGAATCCAATAAAATAATACTATCGGTAGCAATTGTTCCAGCCAGAATTTCTTTGGATAACTGGTTCAAAACATCACGCTGAATGACTCTTTTTACAGGTCTCGCTCCAAATTGTGGGTTATATCCTTTTTCGGATAAATAGGCAATGGCTTCTGGAGTGGCATCCATAGTAATACCTTGCAAAGCCAACATTTTGGTTACCGATTTGAGTTGTAAACCTACAATTTGAGCAATATTAGCATTGGTGAGTGGTGTAAACATTACAATTTCGTCAATACGATTAATGAATTCTGGACGAACAGTTTGTTTTAATAATCCAAGAACTTCTACTTTTGCCAATTCGGTTGCGGCTTCAATACTTCCTTTGAGATTTTCGAATTTATCCTGAATAATCTGACTTCCCATATTGGAGGTCATAATGATAATCGTATTTTTAAAATCGGCTAATCGTCCTTTATTGTCCGTCAATCTACCTTCGTCCAAAACTTGCAATAAAATATTAAAAGTATCTGGATGTGCTTTTTCGATTTCGTCTAATAAAATTACAGAATAGGGTTTTCTACGAACGGCTTCGGTCAATTGTCCACCTTCGTCATAACCTACATATCCTGGAGGTGCACCAACCAATCGGCTCACGCTGTGGCGTTCTTGGTATTCGCTCATATCGATTCTAGTCATTGAATTTTCATCATCAAAAAGATATTCTGCCAATGCTTTTGCCAATTCGGTTTTTCCAACACCAGTTGTTCCCAAGAAAAGGAATGTTCCAACTGGTTTTTTCATATCTTGCAAACCCGCACGACTTCTGCGAACTGCATCACTCACTGCTTCGATGGCTTCTTCTTGACCAACGACACGTTTGTGTAATTCGTCTTCGAGTTTCAACAATTTTTCTCTTTCGCCTTGTAGCATTTTCATCACTGGAATTCCAGTCCATTTGGCAACCACTTCGGCAATATCTTCTCGAGTAACTTCTTCTTTTATGAGCGATGTTCCCGATTGATTTTCGACTAATTGTTTTTGTGAGACGTCCAATCTTTCTTGTGCTTCTTTGATTTTTCCATATCGAATTTCGGCTACTTTGCCATAATCGCCATCACGTTCGGCACGTTCGGCTTCGGCTTTAAAGTCTTCTATTTCGGTTTTAATGGCTTGAATGGAATCGACAACATCTTTTTCGGTTTTCCATTTGGTATAAATTTCGTTTCTATCTTCTTTTAGATTTGCCAAATCCATTCCAAGAATTTTGAGTTTGCTTTCGTCTTTCTCCCGTTTTATGGCTTCAATTTCGATTTCTAGTTGCATAATTTTCCGATCCAAAACATCCAATCCTTCGGGTTTGGAATTGATTTCCATTCGCAATTTCGATGCGGCTTCGTCCATCAAATCAATGGCTTTGTCTGGCAAAAAACGATTGGTAATATAGCGTTGCGATAATTCGACAGCGGCAATAATGGCATCGTCTTTTATCTGAACTTTATGATGGGTTTCGTATTTTTCTTTGATACCACGAAGTATCGAAATAGCACTTTCGGTATCGGGTTCTTCGACCATAATTTTCTGAAAACGACGTTCTAATGCTTTATCTTTTTCGAAATATTTTTGATATTCGTCTAATGTTGTGGCACCAATGGCTCGTAATTCGCCACGAGCCAATGCAGGTTTCAAAATATTAGCAGCATCCATAGCACCTTCACCACCGCCAGCACCAACCAAAGTGTGAATTTCATCAATAAACAACACAATATCGCCTTCGGCAGCCGTTACCTCTTTCACCACAGATTTAAGACGTTCTTCAAATTCGCCTTTGTATTTTGCACCAGCGATTAATGCGCCCATATCGAGCGAAAAAACAACTTTATCTTTCAGATTATCAGGTACATCCCCATCTACAATTCGGTGTGCCAAACCTTCGGCAATAGCCGTTTTTCCAACGCCAGGTTCGCCAACCAACATTGGATTATTTTTGGTTCTACGAGTAAGAATTTGCAAAACTCTACGAATTTCCTCATCACGTCCAATAACAGGATCCAGTTTGCCATTTTTTGCCAATTCGTTGAGGTTTTTGGCATATTTATTTAGAGAATTATAATTTTCTTCGGCAGAAGCCGATGTAACTCGTTCGCCTTTTCGGAGTTCATCAATGGCTGATTTTAATCCTTTTTCGGTTACGCCTTGGTCTTTGAGAATTTGAGATACTTTACTTTTGGAAGCAAAAATGGCTAGTACCAAATGTTCTATAGATACAAATTCGTCATTCATTTTTTTTGCAATAATTTCGGCTTCGTTAAGCGTAGTATTCGCAGTTCTAGAAAGCATAATATCGCCTCCAGAAACTTTTGGAAAACTCTGAATTGTAGCATCAAGAACTTGTAAAAACAGTGGCAAATTGACATTCAGTTTTTTCAATAAAAAAGGGGTTACATTTTCGTCCACTTCAAAAATGGCTTTTAGAATATGTTCATTTTCTATTTGTTGCTGACCAAAACTTTGCGCTAGTTGTTGGGCTTGCTGAATAGCTTCTTGCGATTTTATTGTGAATTTTTGAATATTCATTTTGCTTATATTTTAAGTTTAGTTACTTCAAAATTATAAATTCCCACACAATTCTGATGCTTCTTTTTGTACATTTTTAATTCTATTAATGCTCAAACCAATTTTTTCTAAAGATTCAGAATGGTTTATTATTTCTTTTACCAAAAGGATATCCAAAATCAACAATTTATCTTTTTCTGCAAGGGATAATGTAGTCATACAAGTTATCGGATACAATTTTTTAGAATCAATTTTGGTTCTCAAATTATTATTTTTAGGATAATCCCAACTCAATAAATTCAATCCAGAGCAAGTTCCAAAACTAATTGCATCGGTCGTAAATCGGTTATTTGTAATAATCCAACATTTTGAAATTCCGTCTTTATTAGAAAAAATTTGATGGTGTTTGTCTTTCAAATCATTAAAACGAGATAAAATATACATAGGCACTTTCACATCCGTATTGGATTCTCTTCTTTCGTGAAATTTGCATTCAACCATAGCAATCATAGTGTCTTTTTTTATCATCACATCAATTTCGTGAGAAACGCATTTTCCTTGCAAAATGATATTCGTTTTTGTTTGATAACCTTCGGAGGTAAATAATCTTGAAATGTATTTTTCGAAGAAAAATCCTGCTGGTCCTAATAGTTCAATGGCGGTTCTTAAATTGTATCTCGCTGCGTGTGAATTGGATGCTTTTTTTAATAAACTAAAGGCTAATTTATAAATTTTTTTTGTGGAAATTCCTTCGTAGATTTCTTTTTCAATAGTGGTAATCACATTATCTACAATATTCTCGTTGGCACCAGATTTCATCAAAGACAATTTGAGTTTGCTTCTATTAAAATCGACAATATCGCCAGAATGCTTGATAATTTTCATTTGCTAGGAATTTGATTTCAATACGTAAATATCTGATTATATGTATAGTTAAGTTTTACATAATTATGACTAAAAGTTACATTATACACAGATTTTTTGCAATATGTAAATGATATAAGTCTTTGTTGAAATTATGTAAGTTGTTTGTAATCAATAGATATGAAATTTGTAGCATTATTAATCACTTAAAATTAGTCATTATGGAATCAGGTAAAACAGCAGCAGGAGTTTTGTTAGGTATTGGAGTTGGTGCATTGATAGGAGTGTTATTTGCTCCAGCAAAAGGTTCAAAAACCAGAAGAAAAATTATGGATAAAGGTCAAGATTATACAGATGATTTGAAAGACAAATTTGATGATTTATTGGGTTCTATTTCAGAAAGATTTGAAGATTTTTTGACAGAAGCCAAGGCAATGGTTACTCCAAAAGAAGATGTAAAGTAAATTCTTTATTCCTTTTTTTATCAAGAAAAGCAAAATTTAAAATTATGAAAAATAGCACAACAGTACTAGAAACACTTTTTGAAAAAACAACAGTTTATGTCAAAACTTCTATTGAGTTGTATAAGTTGGAAGCCGTTTCTTGCCTTGCAAACATCATATCTTCAATAGCGGTTAGGTTAATTGTATTTTTTGTTTTTGTATTGTTTTCCTTTTTTTTAAATATTGGAATGGCTTTATTTCTTGGAGAATGGTTGGGTAAGGTTTACTATGGTTTTTTTGCAATGGCTTTGATTTATATTTTTCTAGCAATTTTATTTTTACTATTTCAAAACCAATTAATCAAAAATCCGATTTGTAATTTTATAATTCGAAAAACGACTGAAAATAATGAGAACGACTAGTAAGATTGATAATTTATCACAAAAAATCACTTTATTAAAACACAAGCAAGAGTATGATTTAGAAATACTTAAAACGCATTTTCATTATACGTATGAGAGTTTGAAACCAGTAAACTTGATAAAAAAAATAGTACACGATGTGGTTTCATCTTCAGAAATAAAAACAGATGTATTGAAAGGTGTTATAAATTATTTTTCAAATAAAGTTTTCCCTGAAAAGAATAATAATTTTATTATAAAAACGATTAATTTTGTGATATCTGAATTAACAAACAAGAAATAAATTTGAAAATGGAAAGTAATTTTTATGATATAATCAATATTGAAAAACCTGTTTTGGTCGATTTTTTTGCCACTTGGTGTGGCCCTTGCAAAATGTTGGCTCCAGTTTTAAAACAAGTAAAAGAAGAACTAGGCGATAAAATCAAAATCATTAAAATTGATACCGATAAAAACCAAGATTTATCTGCAAAATATCAAGTTAGAGGTGTTCCGACAATGATTTTATTTCAAAACGGAAAGCAATTATGGAGACAATCTGGGTTGTTGACTAAAGAGGAGATCATAGAAGTGATTGTTAGTAAATATTCAAAATAAGGGTTATTAAAATGACAATAGAGTTGTTGTTTTTAAATCCAAAAATAATTGTTTTAAATTAGTAGTATGTTTTTTTTTAGATTAAATTTGAGTTTTGTTTACAATATGAAAATTCACTCTTTAATTTTTTATTTATTACTTACTATTAATTGTTTTTCTCAAAACACAATACCAGAGGTTTTGAAGAAATTCAATAAAGAATCGGTGCCATATATTACCGTATCGCAATTAAAAACACAAAATAATAGTATCATTCTCGATACACGTGAGCCAAAAGAATTCAACACCAGTCATATTGCAAATTCTCAAAATGTAGGCTATGAAAAATTCAATAGCAAAAAAATAAAAGCAACTTTCAAAAACCAAAACCAAACTATTATCGTATATTGTTCTGTAGGAATTAGAAGCGAAATAATTGGCGAAAAACTTCTCAAAATGGGATACAAAAATGTATTCAATTTATATGGAGGAATTTTTGAATGGAAAAATCAAGGTGAGGTTGTGGTTGATAAAAACCAAAAAAAGACGGATAACATCCATACTTTTTCAAGCGAGTGGAGTAAATACCTTTTAAAAGGAACTAAAATTTTTGAAAAATAATCAAATGGAGAAAACATATTACGATCCAGCAGATCTGAAAAAATTCGGAAAAATATCCGATTGGAATGAAGAATTAGGTTCGAAATTCTTTGAATATTACGGCAAAGTTTTTGAAGAAGGAACCTTAACCGCTCGTGAAAAATCATTAATTGCTCTAGCTGTTTCTCATACAGTTCAATGCCCGTATTGCATCGATGCTTACACAGGAGACGGGTTAAAACGTGGCATAACCAAAGAAGAAATGATGGAAGCCGTACACGTAGCAGCCGCTATTCGTGGTGGAGCAACATTAGTGCACAGTGTGCAAATGATGAACAAATACGATAAACTATCAATGTAAAATTGATAACTTTTAAGGTAAATTTGATTTTACTTTAAAATGTAATTCTCCTACTTTTGAAAATATGTTGTTAAAATCACTACAAGCAAGAGATAATGAACTTTCACAAACCGAAAAACAATTGGAAATTCTATCTAATGGAATGTTCAAAAACGGTATGTTACCTACTTTTGCTGAAAAAATAAAAAAATCCAACCAATTTCCATTAAGACCTTCTAAAATTGAAATTTTACAGATAAATGTTGGGTATATGTGCAACCAAGTTTGCGCACATTGTCATGTAGATGCTGGTCCTGATCGCAAAGAGATTATGACGGTGGAAACAATGAATCAAATTCTAGGCGTTCTAAAAACTACTGAAGTTAACACACTCGATTTGACAGGTGGTGCACCGGAAATGAATCCAAATTTCAGATGGTTTGTAGAAGAAGCTACTAAACTAGGTGTCAAAGATTTTATAGTCAGATCCAATCTGACCATTATTTTAGCCAATAAAAAATACCATGATTTACCTGAATTTTTTGCAAAACACAATATTCACTTAGTATCTTCTTTGCCTTATTATAAAAAAGAAAAAACCGACAAGCAACGTGGCGATGGCGTTTTTGACAAATCAATAAAAGCTTTACAAATGCTTAACGAAGTTGGTTATGGTAAAGAAGGAAGTAATTTAAAACTAGATTTGGTTTATAATCCGTCAGGTGCATTTTTGCCTACAGATCAAAAGGCATTAGAGAATGATTTTAAGAAAGCTTTAAAGGAAGATTTTGATATTGATTTTCATAGCCTATTTGCTATAACCAATTTGCCCATTTCTCGATTTCTAGATTATTTAATTGCATCTGATAATTATGAAGATTATATGTACGCTTTGGTAGAAGCCTATAATCCGATGGCTGTTGCCAATGTGATGTGTACCAACACCATTTCTGTAAGTTGGGATGGTTATTTATACGATTGTGATTTCAATCAAATGTTGGGATTAAAAGTTGCATCTCCAGAAAAACACATTTCACAGTTTAACGAAGCCAATTTAAATAACCGAAACATTGTTATCTCGCAACATTGCTATGGTTGTACAGCAGGAGCGGGGAGTAGTTGTCAAGGAGCTGTTGCCTAATGGAAGGAAAATTAATCTTAATATTTACTCGAAATCCTGAATTGGGCAAAGTAAAAACGCGATTAGCTGCCTCTATTGGTAACGAAAATGCATTAGAAATATATAAATTTTTACTCAATCATTCTGAAAAAATAGTTTCTCAAGTTAATGCAACAAGACGTGTTTTGTATTCTGAAGAAATAAATACTAATGATATATGGAACAATCAATTATTTCAAAAAAAATTACAATTTGGAAATGATTTAGGCGAAAAAATGCAAAATGCTTTCGCAGATGGTTTTATTGACGGTTTCAAAAAAATTGTAATTATTGGTACTGATTTGTACGATTTAGAAGTTTCCGATATTGAAAATGCCTTTTTAGCATTAGAGACTCACAATGTTGTAATTGGTCCTGCGGAAGATGGTGGTTATTATTTATTAGGATTAAGACATATTCCAGAAAACATTTTTTCAAATAAAAAGTGGAGTACAGCATCCGTTTTAAAAGATACATTAAATGACATCCAAAATTTAAAATACCATTTATTAGAAACTAAAAACGATATTGATACCATTGATGATATTAAAAACATTCCAATTTTTCAGAAATATTTAAAATAGGATTAAATTAAATAGAATTTAATAAATAAAGTTTCGAGTTTATATAAAATAAATTTTATATAGCTATGAAATCTATAAAAGAGCAAAGCGACTTTATTAATAAAAAAAAATCTATGATTCTATGTGGTTAAAAAAAATCTATGATAAAAATGACAAAAGAAACTTTACAACAAACAACCGCTTTTTTAATCCAAAAAGGATTTAATAACCCAGAATTCGGTATTATTCTCGGAACAGGATTAGGACAATTGGTCAATCACATCACTATTGAAGCAGAAATAAATTATACTGAAATTCCAAATTTTCCAGTTTCAACAGTAGAATTTCATTCAGGAAAATTAATTTTTGGAACATTCGAAAACAAAAAATTAATTGTAATGCAAGGCCGTTTTCACATTTATGAAGGCTATTCTCCTGAAGAAGTTACGTTTCCAATTCGAGTAATGAAAGCATTAGGTATTAAAGTATTATTAGTTTCAAATGCGTCAGGAGCTATTAATCTAAATTTCAAAAAAGGCGAATTAATGCTCGTTGAAGATCATATCAACTTGCAAGGTGGTTCTCCATTAGCCTTTAAAAATGTATCCGATTTTGGAGAACGTTTTACCGATATGTGCGAACCATACGATTTAAATTTAAGGAATAAAACTATAGAAATTGCTAACAATAATAACATCAAACTACATCGAGGTGTTTATACAGCTGTTGTTGGCCCACAATTGGAAACCAAAGCCGAATATAGAATGCTCAAAATCATTGGAACTGATGCAGTAGGAATGAGCACTGTGCCTGAAGTAATTGTAGCCAATCATCTTAATTTGCCAGTTTTAGCCATTTCGGTTTTAACTGATGAATGTGATCCTGACAATTTAAAACCAGTCAATATCCCTGAAATTATTGCATTGGCTGGAAAAGCGGAACCAAATATGATTACAATTTTTAAAGCACTAATAAAAAACTAGAATGAGAAATTATATAGCCGAATTCATCGGAACATTTGCAATGATATTCTGTGGTACAGGCGCAATAATAGTAAATCAAGAAGCAAATGGTGCAATAACTCATTTAGGAATTTCAATAATTTTTGGTTTAATAGTAATGTCTATGATTTATGCTTTAGGAAATATTTCTGGAGCACATTTTAACCCTGCAGTAACCATTGCTTTTACAGTAGCTAAAAAGTTTCAAGCAAAACAAGTTTTACCTTATATAATTAGTCAATTATTAGGAGCTGTTCTTGCTAGCGCAACACTATATTTCTTATTTCCTAAAAACGAAATGTTGGGAGCAACTCTTCCGACTGGAACCGAATTACAAGCATTTGTATTAGAGTTTATTATAACCTTTATTTTAATGTTTGTTATTCTTTGTGTTGCCCACGGATCTAAAGAGCAAGGTATGTTTGCAGGCATAGCAATCGGTTCTGCAGTTTTATTACTAGCCCTATTTGCTGGACCTATTTGTGGAGCATCAATGAATCCTGCAAGATCATTTGCACCAGCATTAATATCAAATCATTTAGAACATATTTGGGTATACATAGTAGCACCAATTTTTGGAGCCATATCATCGGTATTTATATGGAAATATATCAACGAAAATGAAGAAATTAAAATCAATTAAAAAACTATCTTAAAATTAAATTATTATGGAATCTTATTTAAACGCAACTACAGATTTATACAAACAAGCAGCATTAACTCCAGATGTTGGATTATGTTGTACCACAACTCCTATTTGGAAATTCCCTGGATTAGAGATTCCAATGATTATGCAAGAAATGAACTATGGTTGTGGAAGCACTATATCGGCTCAAGATTTAATTAATAATCCAAAGGTGTTATACGTTGGTGTAGGAGGTGGAATGGAATTGTTGCAATTTGCTTATTTCTCTCGTCAAAAAGGCGGGGTAATTGGTGTTGATGTTGTTGATGAAATGCTAGAAGCGTCTCGCAAAAACTTCTTGGTTGCTGAACAAGAAAATGATTGGTTTAAAAGCGAATTTGTTGAACTTAAAAAAGGAGATGCGTTAAATTTACCAATTGAAGATGAAAGTATTGATATCGCTGCACAAAATTGTTTGTTTAATATTTTTAAAACTGAAGATTTAAAGAAAGCATTGCAAGAAATGTATCGCGTTTTAAAGCCTCACGGGCGACTAGTAATGAGTGACCCTACTTGTGAACAAACTATGAACGAAACTTTACGTAACGACAATCATCTTCGCGCTTTGTGTTTAAGTGGAAGCATTCCAATTGCCGATTATATCAAAGCTTTGACTGATGTTGGTTTTGGAACAATAGAAATTCGTGGGCGTCGTCCATACAGAATTCTGGATCCTGAAAATTACGCAACAGACGAATTGATTTATATTGAAAGTATCGAAGTTTGCGCCATAAAAGACCCAATGCCAGTAGATGGACCTTGTGTTTTTACAGGAAAATCGGCAATTTATTATGGTTCAGATAATCATTTTGATGATAAAAAAGGACATATTTTAATGAAAAATCAACCGCTTGCGGTGTGTGATAAAACAGCTGGGGCTTTGGCTTCTTTGGGTAGAAACGATATGTTTATTAGCCAAAGCACCTTTCATTACAACGGAGGTGGCTGTTGTTAAAGATATCTTTTTTTTGATTAAATTTGTATAAATAAAAAAACAAAAATGATGAAACATATATTCAAAACAGCAATTTTTTCAATACTTTTTTTTAATCAATTTGTCACAGCACAAAGTCCTTGGACAAGAGAAGCTGGGAAAGGATTTGCCCATTTAGGATTTTCTGGAATTTTTTATAATAAAGTAGAAATTAATGGAAAAACAGTCGATTTAAATGCGGATTATACAGATCTAACATTGCAAGTTTATACCGAGTATGGGATAACAAATAATTTGGAATTTCAATTCATTTTACCTTATAAATCAGTAGGTTATAAATCCAATATTGGGAATTTTTCACAAGATTTATCTGGAATTGGAAATGTAAGTTTTGGTATGAAGTACAAAGTGTATGATGGTAGGTGGAAAGTAAGTACAGGATTGTTATTTTCAGCCAATTCAATTTCAAAAAACAATGTCAAGCAATTGAGTTCAGGATTCAATGCAGAAACGTTCTTAACCTATGCATCTATAGGAACAAGTGCTGGTAAATGGTATTATTTTGGAAATATTGGATACGGATTTATGACCAATCATTATTCAGATTATATGAAAGTTTCAGCTGAATTAGGGTATAACATCATTGAAAAAGGGCATATTGTCTTGCTTGTTGATACTAGAAATGTAATTTCAGAGGAAGGTGCTTTTGATGGTGATTCGAATCAATGGCCTTCTTATCAAGACAGACAGTCATTTTCTGCGGTTGGTTTAAAATTTAATTATGACTTCACTAAAGATAAATTTGGAGCTAATATAGCGGTTTTAGGTGCTTTCGATCTTGACAATGCACCAGTAGCACCATCAATAAATTTAGGGGTTTATTCAAAATTCTAACAATGAACAAATATGTAGAAATAGTTTCTAAATCCTATAATGATTACTTCAATTATTTAAAAAATGAAGTATCAGATTTGTATATTGAAAACTATTTCTACGGATTGATTGTTATCTCATTAGTCGTTTTTCTATTAGAGATTATGTTTCCTTGGCGAAAAAATCAGGCTATAATTCGAAAAGATTTTTGGCTGGATTTTTTCTATATGTTTTTTAATTTTTTTCTGTTAAATCTTATTATTCTCATTGCATTATCAAATGTTACGGAACAGCTTTTTAATGATATTTTAGCAAAATTTGATTTGAAACTCATTTCATTACAACTAATCGATATTTCAAAATATCCCAAAATAATTTCACTTTTCCTATTCTTTATAGTTTCAGATTTTATCCAATGGAACACACATCGAATGTTGCATCGAGTGCCTTTTTTATGGAATTTTCATAAAACACATCATTCCGTCAAAGAAATGGGATTTGCTGCACACTTGCGTTATCACTGGATGGAACCAGTAGTCTACAAATCAATGTTGTACATTCCAATAGCAATTATTGGTGGATTTAGTATTCAAGACGTGTTTATAGTTCATTTTTGCACTATCACAATTGGTCACTTGAATCACGCTAATTTAGGCTGGGATTATGGTGTTTTTAAATACGTTTTCAATAATCCAAAAATGCATATTTGGCATCATAGTAAAGAAATGCCTTCTAAATATGGTTCAAATTTTGCACTCACGTTGAGTGTTTGGGATTATATTTTTAAGACCAATTACATCCCAAAAGACGGTCGAGATATTGAATTAGGTTTCAACGGCGATGAACAATTTCCAAAAGAATTCGTCAAACAAGAAATATATCCATTAAAGTTTTAAGTATAATTGAATTAATTTGAATGTATTTAATTAGGATTTAGGTTCTAAAAAGTACAATTTAGTTAAAAAAAAATGTTTTTTAATGATGGAAATGTAAATTATAAAAAATGAAAACGAATCAAAATAAATCTTATGATTAACCCTAAAAATACACTTTCGGTTTTATTCATTTTATTTTATCAAGCGTTTTTGATCAAATAAATCCTGTAGATAAAAATAAAATTGCTAATGGTGGTTATGATCTCGTATCTTATTTTAAAGAAAATAAAGCAACAAAAGGGAATGAAAAAGTTGAGACAACACATAATGGCGTAAAATATCGTTTTTCGAATGCCGAAAATAAAACTTTATTTATTGAAAATCAAGTAAAATATTTACCCCAATGTGATGGTTATTATGCGTATGGTGTTTCCGAAAAAAATGCAAAAGTCTCAATAAATCCAGAAACTTTTAAAATTATTGAAGGGAAATTGTATCTGTTTTACAATGATACTTTACTTGGTACTAGAACAAACACGCTATTAGATTGGAACAAAACAGAAGCCAAACAACTTAATAAAATACATGGGAACTGTCTAAAATTGAAATCGAAAAAGTAATATTTAAACTGATTTAAAAACTTTGCGTTAACTTTTTTACCTCATTATGATAAATAAAATAGGTATTTTTGTTAAAAATAAATTATGGAGTTTTTAGGGAGTTCTGATGAATCAATTCAATTATTGACTATTACCAATAAAGATACGGATGCTGTTACAAGAAATGTAGATAGTAATTTGTTTATTTTTTGGAATACCAATCAAGAAACAATATTGAACATTGATGGGATTGAGTTCAAAATACTGCCCTATCAAATGGTTTTGTTAACAGAGTTCCATAAAATAGATATTTCTAAAATTAATGAAATGAAAATGATAAAATTTAATAGAAAATTTTATTGTATTCACGAGTTTAATGAAAAAATTGGGTGTAGAGGAATCTTATTTTTTTGGGCTTCAGAAATTCCTATTATATCTTTAAATGAAGAAAATATTACTAAATTTGAATTGCTTTGGACAGTTTTTCAAGCAGAATTGAAATTAAAAGACGATCTTCAAGGTGAAATGTTAAAAATGCTTTTGAAACGTTTTCTAATTATGGCAACACGGATTTATAAAGAATTTCATCAAATGAAAGACATCGAAGAATCTAAAATTGATGTAATTAGAAATTACTTTTATTTTGTTGAAACCAATTATAAAACAAAACATTCCGTTGCTGATTATGCCATTTTGCTTAATAAACCTGCAAAATCAATAACAAATCTTTTTGCAGCACATTATAACAAAAGTCCACTAAAAGTGATTCAGGAACGAATACATATTGAAGCAAAACGCTATTTAGGGTTTTCTGACAGAAGTATTAAAGAAATTGCTTATGATTTGGGTTTTGACGATATGCAATCCTTTAGTCGGTTTTTTAAAAATATTGAAGGTGTTTCCCCTAAAGAATTTAAGGATGCTTCACGAAAATTAGCATAATTGATAAGTTATTAGGTAGCATTGTCAATTTCAAGACCTTTTTTTTTAATTAAATTTGAATAAAACTTTAATTATGAAAAATTTTATTCTCCAATTAGCAACATTGTTTTTTTTTATATATACTAATTTAAATGCTCAATGTACCGTTTTGGCTACAAATTTCGGCAATAATGCAACTACTTTATCTTATAATATTACTGGAAATGTAAATGTAGTTTTGAATGCCAACAATACAGTTACACTAAATTTAATGCCAAATTTTATGACCGCTGCTGGACCAGATGTTAGGGCTTACCTTATTGCACCAGGAAGTGTTTCTGATGCTATGATTAGTAACTCAAATATTTCTGCTTTTCCAAATCGTATTATGTTTGGCATTGTAAGTAGTAGTACAATCCCAGAAGATGGGGAAAAAACCTTTACAGTTGCTATTCCTTCAGGGCAAAATATTAGTAATTATACTCGAGTACTTTTTTATTGTCAACAGTTCAATGCTTTTTGGGACTTTGGGAGAATCATTCCTTTTACAACAGGAAATTGCTCAGTTTTAGGAACTGATTCCTTTGAACAGTATAATTTTAAAATGTACCCAAATCCAGCCTATGATAACTTGAATATTGATTTTAAAAATGAAACACAGCCAGAATTGATTAGAGTTTATAATGCATTGGGTTCTGTTGTTTTAGATAAAAAAAACTTTTTAACATCTAATGAAAAAATCAATATAAGTCAACTTAAAAACGGAATTTATTTTGTTGAAATAACGGATAAAGTAAGTAATCAAAAAACGGTAAAACGCTTTATAAAACAGGATTAGATAAACCCTTTGTGAGTGTAATCATTGCGAAATGTCAGTTCAGTGTTTTGTACAGAGAAATGCAACAAAACTTCTCGATACGCGCTTCGCTACTCGAAGTGACGTGAATTGTGAACCGTTTTAATGAAATTTTTCTTGTTCTCTCATCCGTAGCGAAGCCGAAAAGTGTTTTTTTTTAAATCACTTTAACAGACGAATTTTTTTCATTTAATACCAACTACACCCAACGGGTTAAATAAATGATTTTTTATCATTTAACCTGTAAAGCAGTTTTTGATATTTAATTTGTTAATCATCTCCACTAATTTTATTTGGTTTAAAAAGCAACATCTCTAACTCCAAATAGAGCAAACATATCTAAATAATTATACCGTTATGTTGAATAAACCAGTAAAATTATTAACGTATGTTTTTGAATTGCATTACAATAAAAGTCCTCTAAAAGTTATTCAGGAACGAATATATTCTATACTAGCATAAATGTCACTTATAATTTTATGAAGCAAAAAGCACATTTTTTTTTAAAATTTGACAACCTATTCACAAACGTAGTATAATTGCTAAACCAATGTAAAATATGCTTGTAACTAAATTTATAATCTCATATCTAACTATATTTAGTTATTTATTTTGTCATTTTACTTACTAAATAATTTTTGGCACTAAATTTGGTTAATAATTTTATGCAATTTTATTGGATTTTAAAAAAAAGTACTATTTTTAACACCAAAATTAAAACGAAGGGCTATTTTTTTTCGTATATAGAATATGCATAATAACAAATAACTAAATTTTTAAAAATGAAAAAATTAATACTATTAATTGCGTTTCTTGGGTTTTATTCACAAGCACAATCGCAAACTATTGATTTGTTTTTTGAGCAATCAAATGAATTCTTCAAAAAAAATGTAACTCCTGATGGAAAGATTGACTATTTGTCCCTTAAAAAAAGTCCTGGAGAATTGATGTACATTTTGAGTAACATCGAAAAGATAAAAACACAATTTGATACTAAAGAAGCAGCAAAAGCTTTTTGGATTAATGCCTATAATCTCCATGTTATTAAAGGAGTTTTGGATAGTTATCCAATAAAATCTGTTGATTTTGTTAAAGGTTTTTTCAAAGAAAAAACATTTATGGTAGGAAATCAAGAATTAACACTTGATGATATTGAAAACACTATTTTAAGAGAAATTTTTGTCGATGCAGGAATTCATTTTGTTCTCTCAAGTGCAGCAAATGGGGGTGCTCCGTTATTGAACATTGCTTATTTTCCACAAACTGTAAATGAGCAAATGAAACAACAAGCAAAATTGTTTATAAATTCAAAAAATTTTATGAGAGTTAACAAAGAAACTAAGACTGTTGAACTTCCTAAAATTTTCGAATGGTACAAGAAAGATTTTGTTACGCAGTATTTTAATGAAATCGACTTTTTAAATTTATTTTTAGAAAAGAAAATTGACAACAAAATGATTATTAAAACCTATGATTTTGATTGGTCTTTGAATCAAAAAATTTAAAAAAAATAGAATTATATATAAAGCAAGGTACAATGTGATGTTGTACCTTTTTTATTTTTTAGCATATTGATTTTTTACAATCAGTTCCGATGGTTTATTTTGAACCGTATAATCGGTATCTATTGTTCCGCCTACTTCGTTGTGGTTGTCATACCATTTCCAAAGAAATCCACCAGCAAACCAATCTTCTTTCCAGAAAATAGTATAAATTGATTTTAAGGCAATTTCTTGACCTTTTAAGTTCACTAATTTATCTTTTGAGTATTCCCAAGGTTCTTGCGCTGTAAAATCCTTACTTTGATAACCGTACTCTGTGAATAGTATTTTTCGATTGTATTTTTCCGACAGTTTCTTAATCTCATTTTTCAATGGTTTCCAAGCTTTTTGTATTGTTTTTAATGTAGGTGTTTTTTCACCACTTAAAGGGAAATAAGCATCAATTCCTATATAATCAAGACTAGAAATAAAAGGAACCTGCTTGTATGTGTCCCAATTTTCAGCGTATGTAATTTTACCAGAATATACTTTCTTAATTTTTGTAATTAAGTTTTTCCAAAAAAAGGGTCTTGAAGACACAAAACTATTTAATTCAGTTCCAATACAGTAGATTTCGCAATTTGTGGTCTCAGCAATTTTTGCATAAAACAGTATAAAATCTTGATAGTTTTTTTCGAAAGCAACCCATTCATTTTCACTTTTCATATTTATTTTACCTGTAAAACCTCCTTTAGGAATCCAGATTTGAGGTTTTAACATTACTTGTATTTTTCTCACTTTGAATGATTTAGCCGTTTTTTCGATACCTTCTTTGCGCTCGCCAATCCATTGTCTTTTACTATTATAAAGTATTGTAGTGTCAGTAGTGGTTTTCATAAATGCAAATGGCATCAAGGTTACCCAGTTTGCATTTAATTGAATTACAGGTTCAATTGCACTAGTTGTAATGTTTCTGTCTGATGCCACAAAACTAACTCCATTAATTTTTTTTTGAGAATATGAAGTCCCAGTGATTATTAAAAAAAAGAAAAAAAAATGTTTCATTTTTTGATTTTTAAACTAATTTTAAAAATATTGACCTATTCCAAAAACCACACCTTGTGAAGCGTTTTTCGTAATTCCATATCCATAATCTAATCTAAATACAGCATTGAAAATGGTTTTATGGATAAATCGTATGCCCAAACCAGAATAAACCCTAAAATTTTTTGAATTTCCAAAATCGCTAAAATCACCACCGGGATTCCTCCAAGTCCCACTATCAACAAATGCATTTCCTTGCAATACAAACCAATTTTTTTCAAATAATGTTTTTCTAAATTCAGTGTTCAGTACAATAGTTCCAGTTCCTCTATCAATAATATTTCCGACACCTCTTATATTTAAATTGTTATCTACGGAAAATGGAGAAAATGGACTTTCATTATTAGAGGCAAGTCCCAATCGTAATCTAGAAGCCCAGTTCCCACGATTGCCAATTCTTTTGTAATAAAGAAAATCATTCCAACCAATTAAAAATTTTTCTTGAAAATTATTTTCAGAAATTACATATTGAAAAAAAAAGTTATTTTTAAAACCACTTACAATATAGTAGTCATAATTTAGATTGTCATAAGTATACGCTGCTTTTATAAGTTTTTTATTCAAATTCAAATTCTGTGGTATTGAAGTGTTCATTGCTCCTTCAATATATTTATACTTTTCATTAAAAAGGGTTATACCCAATTTGAATTGGTTTTTTGCATTGTATTGGTAAACACCCACAGTTTCGGCAGCCGTATTTGAATAAATGTAATTTGCCGATGTATTATCAAAAAAAACAGGCTCTTTACTAACTAGTTTTTGAGTATTAAATTCAAAGCCATATTTTGAAGAAAAAAATTGTGGTGATGAGAAATTTAACCCAAATGAATTGTAATTATTATATTGATAAAACCCACCAAGGGTATTATTTTTTCCAAGAAAATTGTATTCGTACAATCCAATTCTATAAGCTCCAATTTCGTTAGTAGTCCAAACGGATAGTATTGGTATCAAGCTATGATTTTCGGTTACAGTATAGTTTACTTCGTATTTATTGTTTTCTATTAATTGAATATCAAATTCCGCTTTAGAAATTCCATTTAGTCTATTTAATACCTGAATATCACTCATTATTTGAGTGCTATCTAGGGATTGACCTTCTTTAGTTTTAATTATTTTTTTTAAAAAATCTACATTCATTTTTTTAGTATTTGAAAATACAATTTTACCTATGACTTCATCTTGAGCATAGCTTAAATTTAAGAACAAAAGCATAAGAAAAATAAATTTCATTTAAATGATATTTTAATTACCAAATATCTAAAAAAATAATAAGAATTTAAACTAATAAATTTTGAATATTTTTTTTATAAGAATATGATTTAGTTTAAAAATAAAATATTGATTTTCAGTTATTTATTATTTATTTTAAAAAAAAATATTTTTTTTTAAAACCATAAAAAACTTTTTGTCGTAAATTACTTTAATTAAAACAAAAAATACTATCATTATGATTAAAAACAAATTACTCTCGGTTTTCGTATTTGCATCATTTGCAGTAACAGTTAGTGCACAAAGTCCAGTAAGTGGTTTTATGCAAGGAAAAGGAAAAGGAAATGTGGTTGTTTCCTACGGAATGGAAAAATACGATAAAGTACTTCTTGTGCCAAAAGTTGTAGATGCTGTTCCAGTTTTTAGAAATGTTGATGTTTCAAGCGCTTCTCTTTATGCAACTTATGGTATTACAGACCAACTTGATATCGAAGTTTCATTACCATTTATTACTGTAACTGGAAATGCTTCAGAAGAAGTGCTTAAAAATTTGAATTTTGAAAACGAAAGAAGCGGTTTGCAAGATGTTTCTGCTTTCCTAAAATTCAATCCTTTTGATATTAACATTGGATCTTCAAATTTAAAATTAATTGGTGCTTTAGGTGTTAAGACTCCAGTTGGAGATTATAAGGTAGACGAAGGACTTCAGTCTATAATTGCAATTGGTAATAGAAGTACAACAGTAAGCGCAATTACATTAGCAATGTTTAAAACCAAATATGGAATTTTCACAACAGGACAATTTGGAGTAAACCTAGCTTCAAAAGGTGTTCCTGATTCCTATATATCAGAAATAAAATTAGGATATGCTGCTAGTAAGATTTATGGTGATGTTTTTATTTCAAATCAAACTTCGGCTTTTGGTACTGATATTTTAGCAAATGGATTTGATGGATTCTTTCCTGGAACTAGAGTAAATACAACACGTGTCGGATTGAATCTTTATGCACCCATATACAAAACTATTGGAATTGCAGGTGGTGCAAATTCATATATTGATGGGAGAAACCTTGGGAAAGCAACGGGATTTTACGGAGCATTAGTTTATAAATTTTAATTACGATTTTAAAAAATAGAAAATATGAATAAAATAAAATTTCACATCGGTTTGTTGGTTATTGCTACCACAGCTTTTTTAAGTTCTTGCGAGAATGATTATGAAAATCAATTGCCTAGTATTGCTGCAATTGCAGTTGAAGGAGTAGATTTTAGTATTTTGGAAGCTGCCGCAATTCAAGGGGATGTTGCTTTAACTTTAAGTAATAGTAATCCAAATGATCTATCTGGAAAATACACCGTTTTTGCCCCAACTAATGCAGGATTTGCACGATTAGGTTTTAATACTCCAGGAAGTTTAGGAGGTTTGCAGAATTCTTTTTTAACAAACACATTGCTATATGCTGTTTCTAATGGAAACTTATCAAGTGGTTCAATAGTTGCTGGAGGCACTTCGCAATCTGCTTTAGGACCTAACAGACGTTTTATTACAAGAGGATCAGATAAGTTTATCAATGGTTCAAAAATTATCGCAACGGACGTTGCAGCAAGTAATGGAACTGTTCACGTAATTGATAAAGTTTTAATCGCTTCAGGCGCTGATATTGTTCAAACGGCAATTGCATTACAAACCGCTCAAGTTTTTAAACAAAAAGAATTGACCTTCCTTGTAGAAGCAATTGTATATGCAGGACTTGCAGAAGCATTAACAGCATCAGCAGGAAGTCCGTCATTTACAGTTTTCGCTCCAAACGACGCTGCTTTCAAAGCTTTAGGCCCAATTTTAGGAATTTCGATGAATGTCCCTACTGATGTTCGTCAAATTCCAGTTGCTACATTAAGAGCAGTACTACTAAGCAGTGTGATAAATGATGGAGGAAAGTTTACTTCCGAAATGAACGCTGGTGCTGTAGCCAGTTTGAGCGGAGCAAATATAACATTTGGAGCTTATAATAATGGTGTGTTAACTGTAAAAGGAAACGGTTCATCTGAGGCAAATATGGTTATTCCAGACGTTCAAACTACAAACGGAGTAGTACACGTTATTGACAGAGTATTGTTACCATAAAAATTTATTTATTTTGATTGTTAATAAACCGGGGCAAAGTTTGTAATTCTCCGGTTTATTTTTTTTAATTCAAATTCAGAAAAAAGTAATTAATTTTCAATTATATCATTATTTAATTGTAACATTATAGATATGAAATATTGCTAACTATTAAGGTAAAATTGAAAATTAAATTCCTAAATAAAACTTTAATATTGTTTTTTCCAAGTTAAGTACTATTTAGGAATTATAAAATTAAAAAATCTATGAAAAAGATAATATTAGTAATTACATTTTTAGTCTTAACAACCCTTTGTAAGGCTCAAAGTATTGATGTTTTTTTTAGCAAAACAGATGCGTTTTTTGACAAATATGTCAAAGACAATAAAGTGGATTATGATGCCATTAAAAAAAATGATGATGCTCTTGAGAACATTCTTGAAATAGCTTCTAAAATTGACATTTCAAAAGAAGGTGTAAATACTACAAAAGCATTTTGGATTAACGCTTATAATTTATCTGTTATAAAAGGGATTGTGTCTAGATATCCTGTGAAATCTCCACTCGACATATCTGGTTTTTTTGATAAAATGACCTTTACTATTTCGGGTAAAAAAGTCACGTTGAATACCATCGAAAATAAAATGATTCGTGCAAAATATGATGATGCGCGTGTTCATTTTGCCTTGGTTTGCGGAGCGAATGGATGTCCACCGATTATAAGTAATGCTTATATGCCCAATACCTTAGAGGAGCAGTTAAACAAACAAACTAAACTTGCTGTTAATAATCCAAGTTTTATAAAAGTAAACGAAGAGTCAAAAAAAATTATAGTCTCGCAAATTTTCGAATGGTATAAGGATGATTTTATTTCAAAGAATTCTAAAGAAATTGATTTTATAAATAAATACAGAACTGACAAAATAGGAAATGATTTTAAAATTATATACTATAAATATGACTGGACATTGAATAAAAAAAAATAAATTAGTTTAGATTTTTAACACCAAAAAACCAACCAGAATGAAATACTTTCAAAAACTCTATGTTGTAATTGTATTAAGTCTATTTTCTACAACCTATGCGCAAGTTGATAGCATTTATGTTGGAGAATCAAATATTCAAACGTATACCCCATCTAAACTTTTAGAAAAAGGAAAGTTAGATATTAAATGGTTTAATAATTTGTATACTCAAACACGTGCTGAAGATGATGGAGAGATTGTAGATGTTGATAGATCTAACTATTTTACAACGTCTTTAGAAATTTTTACAGGTGTTTCTGAAAGTAAAAAATTAAATGCAGGTTTGATTCTTGAATTCAGGTCAAATACTTTTGGAGGGAAAAGTGCAGGGAGTGTTTTTGGTTTTAATAATCAATTAGGAGAATCAAGATCTAGGTTCACTCATATTGCACCATCTATAAAAATTGCACCTTTTGAATCTTTAACTAATTTTTCTATTCAAAGTTCCTTTTTTATTCCTTTGCACAAACAAGAGAGCGATTCTAAATTTGCATTTCTTGCGGCTAAAAGTTTTATCTGGCAAAATCGATTTTTCTATGATTACACTTTTACTGGAAGTAAGTTCCAGTTGTTTTCTGAATTGGGGACTCGGTTTTTCTTTGGCAAAAAAAGTAAGAATCCTGATGGATCTTCAAACCCAGAAGGGGGTTATGCAAACAATAGTGTAGAGTTAGCACCAGGTGTTTTTTTAAGTTATTTTCCTTCAAATAAGTTTACTGTTCTAACCTTTTTGCAACACGCTCAATTGATTGAGATAAGTAATAAATTTTCTCAAAATTACACAGCTACAGGTTTAGGCGCAAAATATCAATTATCACAAACTTTAAATATTGAAACCATTTATAGTAAATTTATACGTGGAAATGATTCTGGTTTAGGGCAATCGTTTAATCTTGGTATTAGAGCTATTTTCTAAAATTATAAATTTGTCATTACATACATTTTTTTTTTAAAACTTAACTACACTTTATGGAACACATAGCAATTATAGGGAATGGTATTTCAGGTGTAACATTAGCGAGACATATTCGTAAACTTTCTGACAAAAAAATAACGATTATTTCTGCTGAAACCGATTACTTTTTTTCAAGAACAGCTTTGATGTATGTTTTTATGAGACACTTAAAGTTTGAACATACACAACCTTATGAAGCTGATTTTTGGAAAAAAAACAAAATAGAGCTCAAAAAAGCATTTGTAAATAGAGTTGATACGGAAAATAAAAGCCTATTTTTTTCGGATAATTCAACTTTAAAATACGATAAATTAGTCATTGCAACGGGATCTAAACCTAACAAATTTGGCTGGAAAGGTCAAGATTCAAACGGTGTTTTTAGTTTGTATAGCAAACAAGATTTAGAAAAAACAGAACAATTGGCTCTTAACTGCAAACGAGCAGTAGTAGTAGGAGGAGGATTAATAGGAATCGAATTAGTCGAAATGTTATTGTCTAGAAACATTCCAGTAACCTATTTGGTTCGGGAAAAGAGCTTTTGGTCAGGCGTTTTGCCTTCTGGCGAAAGCGAAATGATAAGCAAGCACATTGTAGAACATCACGTTGACTTGAGATTGGACACAAATCTGGAAGAAATTATTGCTGACGAACTTGGAAATACAAAAGCAATTGTAACGGACAAAGGAGAAACTATTGATTGTATGATGGTTGGAATTACAGTAGGTGTTTCGCCAAATATTGATTTTCTAAAAGGGTCAACTATTGATATAAACCGTGGCGTCAAAGTCAACCGATTTTTAGAAACTAACATAAAAGATGTATATGCTATAGGTGATTGTGCGGAACAACACGAAGCCATAGGAAACCGAAAAACTATTGAAGCCGTTTGGTACACAGGCAGAATGATGGGTGAAACTTTGGCACAAACCCTTTGTGGAAACCCGATGCAATACAATCCAGGACATTGGTTCAATTCTGCAAAATTTCTAGATATTGAATACCAAACATACGGTTGGGTTTTTTCAAAACCATTAGAAAATGAAGAACAGTTTTATTGGGAACATTCGGCAAACAAAAAAGCCATTCGAATCTCGTTTGACAAAGAAACCAAAGTGTTTTTAGGAATTAATACTTTTGGGATTAGAATGCGTCACGATTTTTTTGATAAAATACTTACCGAAAAAAAATCAGTATATTATGTTATGGAACATTTAAAAGAGGCAAATTTTGATCCTGAATTTTTTAAACCCCACGAAAAAGAAATCCAAGTTCAATTCAATTTACAGTTTAAAAATCTAGAAACAGTATAAATTATGAGTATATTAGACAAAAACATATCTATCGCTTCACATCAAGATAGTAATTTAAAAACGTCTCAAAAAATAGGCTTAGCACTAGGTTTTGTAGGTCTTTTTATATTGGCAATAGCTTTTTTTAATGTTTCTATTCCATATAAAATGGCTTGGCTTACAGGAGCATTACTTTCTATTTTATTAGGATGTATTATTTATGCAAACGCAACTTATTTATCTCGTCCTGAAGGAATAAGTAATAATGGAGTATATGCCAAAAGCATTTCTAATAAAGGGATTGTAGCTTGGATAATAGGAATTGTTTTAACAGCATTTTATGTTGCTTTATACTGGTTTCCAAAATATTTAGGGCTGGGAGAGAATGGAATTGCTAATTCTGGAATTGTAGCTTTTTTTGATCCGTTAAGTTTGCTTTTGAATGGTAAAGTTGCCTCACAATGGTTTGTTTATGGAACATTGTATACGGTAGCAATTTTAGGTTTAGGATATAAATTTATATTGAAATACAGACACAATAAATACCAGTTGGTTCGAACCATTTCTGTAATGTTCTTTCAGTTAGGTTTTGCTTTTTTGATACCTGAAATTTTAGAAAAACTAAATCCTGAGAAAGCTTATTTTGCTAAAGATTTGAAGAATATGTGGCCATTGAATTATTATTTTTTCAACGATTGGCATCTTAAAAACATGCTGGCTGGTGAAAATCTTGGAATGTTTATGTTGGTTTTTGGTATTGCAATGATATTCATAATCTCGCCAATATTGACTTATTTTTACGGAAAAAGATGGTATTGTTCTTGGGTTTGCGGTTGTGGTGGTTTGGCCGAAACTGCAGGCGATAGTTTCCGTCATTTGTCAAATTCAACACAAAAAGCTTGGAAATTTGAGAGATGGTCTATACATATCGTCCTAGTACTTTCTTTTGTAATGACAATTGCGGTTGTTTTTACTTTTTTGAATGACAATCCTGATTTGAGTTTCATTACAAAAAATCAATTTGTTAATGGGATTGTTGGTTTTTTAATTGTTTTCACAGCGGTTTTGTATCGTTTTAAACGCAACGATTTGGATACTGACGCTAAGTTTACTTTAGGTTCATTAGTGGCAGTTATTATTATTTCGTTACTCATAAACTTCTTTTCTGGAAGTTCAAATATACTTTTTATAAACAGTAATTCCTTGCGTGAATGGTATGGTTTTGCCATTGGTTCTGCCTTTAGTGGTGTGATAGGAGTGGGGTTTTATCCCATTTTAGGAAACAGAGTTTGGTGTCGCTTTGGTTGCCCAATGGCTGCAATATTAGGATTACAACAACGTTTATTTTCTAAATTCCGAATTACTACTAATGGTGGTCAATGCATCTCTTGCGGTAACTGCACCACACATTGCGAAATGGGAATTGATGTTCGTGCTTATGCTCAAAAAGGAGAAAACATTGTGCGTTCTTCGTGTGTAGGTTGTGGAATTTGTTCTGCCGTTTGTCCTCGTGGTGTTCTAAAATTAGAAAATGCATCAGAAAATGGAAGAATAAATGCGAACGAGATTTTACTTGGAAATGATGTTAACTTGATGGATTTGATAAATAGAAAATAAAATTCACTTTTTTGAAAACCAAATTCTGTGATTTTTCGTAAATGTAATTAGCAATAAACATAAAAACAAAAAGTATGAAAATTTCAAAAAAATCACAAATTACATTCTTATTTCTTTTATTTTCGTTTCTAGTAAATGCAAATACAGTAGAAGTTTTTTTTCAAAAATCAGATTATTTTTTTAAATTGTATGTATTCAAGAACAAAGTTGATTATGCAGCAATAAAAAAAGATCCTAGTCTGCTTAATGAAATTGTAGCGATATCTGCCGATTTGGATTTGTCCGTTTTGGAGAAAAACAGCTATAAGGCTTTCTGGATTAACGCTTATAATATTATGGTGATAAAAGGAATTGTGAGTAATTATCCAACATCATCAGTTCAAGAAATTAAAGGTTTTTTTGATAAAAAAGTCTATAAGATTGGCGGAGAAGAGATAACGTTGACTAATATTGAAAGGTATAAATTAAAATCCATACTTAAAGACTCGTTTCTAAATTTTGTTCTTGTATGCGCTGCAAATGGCTGTCCGCCTCTTATAAACCAAGCCTATATGCCTGATATGATAGATCAGCAATTAGAAAATCAAGCGAAAACATCGATTAATAATCCCAATTTTATTCGAGTAAACAAAAAAGCTAAAGTGGTAGAAATATCAGAAATTTTTGATTGGTACCGACAAGACTTTATTAATCAAGACGAACGAATTATTGATTTTATTAATAAATACAGAACCGAAAAAATTGACAATACGTATACTATTGAATATTACAAATACGATTGGACATTAAATACTAAAATTTAAGTTGCGATACTTCTAAATTCAAAATAAAATAGTAATTTTCAAAAATAATATTTGCAAATGTTTAAAGCGATATATATAGTCATAATGGTTGCTTTTTTCCAGTTTTCGGATGATAAAATCTATGTCAAAAATTATTTCGACAACGGTCAAATGAAGTCGGAAGGATGGATGAAAAAAAATCAAAAAGAAGGATACTGGTTCTCCTATTACGAAAATGGAAACAAAAAAGAAGAAGGACATTTTAAAAATAATAAAAAAGCCAAATGGTGGATTTATTATAATGTAAATGAAGGTATAGAAAAAAAATGTGAATTTGAAAACGATGTAATGAACGGATATTGCATCATTTATTTTAATGGAGACGTTGTTAGAGGTGAAAAATACCAATCAGGAAAAAAAATTAAACAGTGGAATAGTCTTTCAGAATTCAAAAAAGACAATTCCATATCACAAACCAAATGAAGATAATAAAAGTTATAATTCCTGCATACAATGAACAAGATGCCATTGCAAATGTCATAAATGAAATTCCTAAAATTGTTGATGAGGTTATCGTTATAAGTAACAATTCAACAGATAAAACAATTGAAGTTGCAAAAAATGCTGGAGCAACTGTGCTTTCAGAAAATAGAAAAGGATACGGTTTTGCTTGTTTAAAAGGTTTAGAATACATTGCTTTGCAAGAAGTGAAACCAGATATAATAGTTTTTTTAGATGGTGATTATTCGGATTTTCCAGAAGAGCTAACAAAAATAGTTGCGCCAATTCTTGACCAAAATATTGATTTTGTAATTGGTGCAAGAGTGTCGTCATTACGAGAAAATGGATCAATGACACCGCAGCAGGTTTTCGGAAACTGGTTGGCAACATTCTTAATGAAGTTGTTTTTTAAGGCTAAATTTTCAGATTTAGGGCCATTTAGAGCCATCAAATATGATAAATTAGTACAACTTCAAATGGAAGACAAAACCTATGGTTGGACTGTAGAAATGCAACTTAAAGTGCTAAAACAAAAAATGACTTATGTAGAAATCCCAGTCCGATACAAAAATCGTATAGGTATTTCTAAAGTTTCTGGAACAGTAAAAGGAACGGTTATGGCTGGAATAAAAATAATTGGATGGATACTCAAATACTCCTTAAAAAAATAAAATGATTTTAACCATTTCGTATATAATTATAGTCATTTACAGTATCTCGATTCTATTATTATTCTTGTATAGTTTAACGCAATTCAATTTGTTAATCAACTATTTGAATAGTAAAAAAAACAGTATTATAAACGAAAAATTTGATTTTTCCAACCCATCAGAAATACCATTAGTAACCATTCAATTGCCAATTTATAACGAAAAATATGTGGTGGAACGATTGCTTGATGCCATATCAAAATTAGATTATCCTTCAGAAAAATTAGAAATCCAAGTTCTTGATGATAGTACTGATGATAGTATTTTGCAAACCATAGCATTAGTCCAAAAATACCAAAATCAAGGAATTGATATCAAGCACATTACAAGAAAAATTAGAACAGGATTTAAAGCGGGTGCATTAAAAGAAGGACTTGTAACAGCCAAAGGAGAGTTTATTGCTATTTTTGATGCTGATTTTATGCCCAAAAAAGACTGGTTGTATAAAACAATTCCAAATTTTAAAAACCCAAATGTTGGGGTAGTTCAAACTCGTTGGGGGCACATAAATCGCGATTATTCGATGCTTACTAAAATACAAGCCTTTGCTTTAGATGCTCATTTTACTTTAGAGCAAACAGGGAGAAATTCCAAACAACATTGCATTAATTTTAATGGAACCGCTGGAGTTTGGAGAAAATCATGTATTCTTGATGCAGGAAATTGGGAAAGTGACACGTTAACCGAAGATTTGGATTTAAGTTATAGAGCACAACTTAAAAACTGGAAATTTATTTATCTTGAAGATGTTGAAACTCCTGCGGAATTGCCTGCAATGTTAAGCGCAGCCCGTTCGCAACAGTTTCGATGGAACAAAGGTGGTGCTGAAAATTTTGTAAAAATGGCTTCAAGAATCGTTTTGGCAACTACCATTTCTGGCAAATCAAAGTTTCATGCCATTCTTCATTTACTCAATAGTTCTATGTTTTTATGCATATTTGTAATGACAGTGTTGAGTGTTCCTATGTTGTATCTCAAAAATAATTTAGTTCATTTGAGTTTGTATTTTGATATTATGGTGTTTTTTATTATTACATCAATTATTTTCTTTGTGTGTTACTGGTTCACTTTCAAGAACATACAGGGTGGAGGTTTTAAAAATTTTATAAAATATACGGGACTATTTTTTACTTTTTATACCATTGTGATGGGTTTTTCATTTCAAAATTCAATTGCGGTTTTAGAAGGATTGTTAGGTAAAAAAAGTGAATTTATTAGAACGCCAAAATTTAATATTGAAGCTTTAAAAGACAAATGGAAAGACAATATTTATATTTCTAAAAAAATATCAAAAAATACTATTTTTGAAGGGTTATTGATTTTTTATTTTTTATTTGGAATGTATAGCGGTTATAAATTCAACGATTACGCCTTGTTTCCTTTTCATTTGATGTTGTTGTTAGGATATAGTTATGTTTTTGTACAATCAGTAAAAGCCAATTAGTTTGCTGAATTTTAATACAAAATACAGCAATTATACTTTTTTACTTTTAGTTTCAATTTGCTGTTTCGTGTTGGGTTATTTTACAGAAAGAGAAGAGTTTGAAATGTTAATTGCAATCTATATTTTCGTGTTTATGACATTTGTGTATGCAATGAATTTAAAAATAAATGCCAATCATCTTTTTAAAATAGGCTTACTTTTTAGAATTATTTTTCTGTTTTCTATACCGTTTTTATCTCAAGATTTTTATAGGTTTATTTGGGACGGAAGACTTATCATTTCTGGAATAAATCCATATGAATTTCTACCCAATCAAATTATTGATACACTGGTAAGCTTCTCACAAGCGGATATTTTATATCAAAAAATGGGTGATTTGAGTGCGGCTCATTATTCTAATTATCCACCTTTTAATCAATATATTTTTGCTATTACTGGATTGCTTTCTGGAAAATCGATACTTGGATCCGCCATAGTTTTTAGAATAATAATTATTTTGACTGATGTTAGTATTTATTTTTATGGAAGAAAAATTTTAATACATTTCAATCAAAGTCCCGATAAAATATTTTGGTATTTCTTGAATCCGTTGGTTATAATAGAACTTACTGGAAATCTTCATTTTGAAGGCGTAATGTTGTTGTTTTTGATACTTGGGTTTTATTTTTTGATACAGAATAATTGGTTTTTAGCAGCTGTTTTTATTTCCATTTCCATTTCAGTTAAGTTATTGCCCTTGTTATTATTGCCTATTTTTTGGCGTTATTTAGGTTGGAAAAAAAGCATTGCATTCTATTTTTGGATTATAATTTTAAATCTTCTTTATTTTATTCCGTTTTTAACACACAGTCTAGTTAGTAATTATTTAGAAACTATTACATTATGGTTTACTAATTTTGAATTCAATGCTAGTATTTACTATCTTGTTCGGGAAATAGGGTTCTATTTCAAAGGGTATAATATTATAGGAACAGTTGGAAAAATCACTCCAATTATTACAATACTGATAGTGCTTTTTTATGCTTTTTTCAAAAAAAATGAATCCGTCCAAAAAGTTATTACCCATTCTTTAATCGCCTTAACAATTTATTTTTTTATTTCTACAACTGTCCATCCTTGGTATGTGATTAATCTGGTATTATTAAGTGTTTTTACAAAATATAAATTTCCAATTGTATGGAGTGCTACCATAATTTTAAGTTATTATGCATATGGTATCACACCATTTAAAGAAAATATGATACTTATTTTTATAGAATATTTAGTTGTTATAATTGTATTTCTATTTGAAATAAATAACAAACAGTTTCCTTATACATCTTTAATAAAATCATCAAATTCTAGGTAAAAACCTTCCAAAGCGTCCATTTTTGCATTAAAAAAATCAAAAATTTCATCCCAGTAATTTCGATTACTAACACTTACACTGTTTAGTTCTACCCAAATTCTGCAAATAGTTTTGCCTGATTCCAGTGTGTGATTTTTTTCAAAAACCAAATTTTTAATATAATCTTCTTCTAGAATAGCTTTCAAAGATTCTAGTTTCTCAAAATAGGCTACTCGTTTTTCGCCATCACGCATTTCAATATCAATAAGCACTTGAGCTTTCTTGTTGTCTACATAAAATTTAAACGAAAAATCTTTGATTTTTGTATCATACAAAATCCATTTTCGAGGATATTTTTCGGCAAATGCAACCCAAAACTCTCTTTTTAATCGTTGTGCTTCTTCTTTACTATACATTATTTATCTGGTGTCAAAATTTGTAAATTTAACTTATTAGCCTATCTTTATGTTTTTAATGTTAAAAATCAATAGTTTAGCAGTTTGTAAAATTTTAAAAAATGGAATTCTTAAACTTTTTAAAATACATTCCAAAAATAGCAAAAGAAACGCTACCAGCTACTATTGCACATCTAAAAATGGTACCACCCAATCGGTTGGAATTACTTCGAAAGCAAGAAATGTTGAATATTCCTCCTAGAAAAGCAGCCGTTTTAATGCTTTTGTACCCCAAAAATAATATTACACATTTGGCATTGATTGTTCGAAATACATATCCTGGCATACATTCTTCTCAAATTGCATTTCCGGGAGGAAAAGTAGAAGAATATGATGCTGATTTATCTGAAACCGCTTTGAGAGAAACGCACGAAGAAATTGGAATTCATTCGGATAAAATAGAAATCGTAAGAGCATTTACTGAAGTCTACATTCCACCAAGTAATTTTTTGGTTGCTCCATTTCTTGGTTTTTCCAAACAAGAACTAGAATTTACACTAAGTCCAGATGAAGTAGCTGAAATCATTGAATTGCCTATCAATCAATTTCTTAACGATAAAAATGTAGTCAAAGTTAAAATGTCCACATCGTATGTGACCAATATTGAAGTGCCAGCTTTTCAAATTAACGAGCACTTAGTTTGGGGTGCTACAGCAATGATGATGAGCGAATTAAAAGAAATATTAAAAAAAGTCTTATAACTTAATAGTTTTTGTAAATTTGTAGCTTACTATTTTATTAAAATTATGGGATTATTCAAACGCAATCCTTTTGGACATATACTTTTTATCAAACTCTGGTTAATTAGAATTTTGGGTGCTTTAACCCATCGCAGGTATCGTGGTTTTAACGAATTGCAAATAGATGGTTCAGAGATTATAAAAACATTACCAGACTCAAATGTTCTTTTTATATCCAATCACCAAACCTATTTTGCTGATGTAGTGGCTATGTTTCACGTTTTTAATGCCAGTTTGTGTGGTAGAGAAGATAATATCAAAAATATAGGTTACTTGTGGAGACCCAAAATGAATATTTACTATGTAGCCGCAAAAGAAACTATGAAATCAGGAATTCTACCTAGAATTTTGGGATATGTTGGTGCTATAACTGTAGAGAGAACTTGGCGTGCAGGAGGAAAAGACGTTAATCCAAATGAAAAAAAAGAAATCAATCCGAACGATACCGAAAACATTAAAATTGCTTTAGAAGATGGTTGGGTTATTACCTTTCCGCAAGGCACTACAAAATCGTTTAAACCCGTTCGTAAAGGAACAGCACACATTATCAAACAACACAGACCTATCGTTGTGCCTATTGTTATTGACGGTTTTCGTCGTTCGTTCGACAAAAAAGGATTGCGACTCAAAAAGAAAGGAATACTACAATCGTTCACTATAAAAGAACCATTGGAGATTGATTATGATAACGATACTATCGAAGAAATTGTTGAAAAAGTAGAATATGCTATCGAACAGCACGCATCGTTTCTAAAAGTAATTCCTGTAGAAGTCCTTGACGAACAAAAAGAATTGGACAGAATGCGTCAGTGGCAGTACTAATTAGTCCTAAAGTCAAAAGTCTCAAAGCTAATGGGACTTTAAGACTTTTGACTTTTAAACTATATTACAAGTCAATCTTTTTCAGTTCCTGGTAATTCACTTTCAATTTCTTGAGCAAGAAACCGTAAATCAATCTGTAAATCACCCAAAACAATCCAGTAATAGCAGCTGTTACTAGAACAATTACCAAAAATGCAATAAGATAAAAACTATCTGAAATACTGTTTAGGTTTTCATTACTAGCTTTTTCAACACCCATTTTAAAACTATAAGTCAAAATTGCAATCGAAAAAACTGCAAAAGCAACCAAATTGAATAAAATATAATTTTGAACTGTTTTTCTAGTTTTCAAAATATTTTTCATCAAGAGTTTTGTATTATCTGTAGTCGAAACTTTTCGGTACATCAAATAGAAATTGACAATAAAGTAAACAATCACAACATACAAAAAGGCGGTAAAAGCTAGATAATAATTGTATATCCCAAAATCTTTTAGGAGTTGCGTATTGTCACTATCAAATTTTGTAAACGACAATCCAATACTCAAAACAAATCCCAATCCTAACTCAATCAAACTCACAATAAAAATCCACTTCACAGTCGAAGACGAACTTTTAAGCATTAGCTTATAAATTTCATTTTCGGTGATTTTAGGATAATTATCCTTATTCCAATCTTTTTTTAACAAATCTAATTCTTCCATATATATTGCTCCTTACGGATTAATAATTTTTTTCAATTTACCTTTTATTCGGTTCATTTTAACCCTAGCATTTACTTCGCTAATACCTAATGTTTCAGATATTTCAGTATAATCCTTGTCTTCCAAATACATAAAAACTAAAGCCTTTTCAATATCATTCAATTGCTGCACTGCTTTATATAGAAGCTTAATGTGCTCCTCTTCTTCATAATTATACTCCTCTTGTAATACAAAATGAGTGCCAGATTCAAATTCAATGGCATTAATCGATTTCGTACTTTTTCTATATAAAGTTATTGCTGTGTTTAAAGCAACCCGATAAGCCCAAGTCGAAAATTTGGAATCCCCACGAAACTTCGGGAAAGCCTTCCACAACTGAATCGTAATTTCCTGAAACAAATCATTATGTGCATCTTGCCCTTGAGTATATAATCGACAAATCTTGTGAATTATATTCTGGTTTTCCTTCAATTGTGCAACAAACGATTGTTCTAAAGCAGTACTCATATTATAGTAAGTAGTCAAAAAGTTAATTTTGTTACAAGATAATTCTTTTTTTAGAAGCACCAACATTTCATTCCAGATGAAACCTTGTCCCGCTTTCGGCTTTATCCACGCTGAAAAAGCGTGGGATATCGCCTCAATCGGGGCTATACAGAAACATTCCCGATTCTAGGCAAACATACCTCACACATTGTTTTTCTATTTTTAAAATACCCAATGGTAGGTCTCGACCAAAAAAACTTTGTAACTTTGTAACTTTGCAACTTAGTAACTCTGAACCTTTGCCACTTTAAAAATGAACATTCCACAATCAAAAAAACCTCGAGTTGTCATCATAGGTGGCGGATTTGCAGGAATTTCCATAGCCAAAAAACTAAGAAACAAAAACCTACAAGTAGTGCTTCTTGACAAGCATAACTACCACACTTTTCAACCTCTATTATATCAAGTCGCTACTGGTGGACTAGAAGCAGGTTCCATAGCCTATCCAATTCGGAAAGTAATCCAAGAATACAAAGATTTCTATTTCCGATTAACTTCCGTTAAAGAAATTGACACCAAAAATCAAAAAATCATTTCCGAAATTGGAGATTTAAACTACGATTATCTCGTTATTGCCACAGGATCTAAAACTAATTATTTTGGCAATAAAGAAATCGAGCGCAACTCGATGTCAATGAAAACTATTCCGCAATCATTGAATATCCGAAGTCTAATTCTCGAAAACTTCGAGCAAGCCGTTCTTACCAAAGATGGTAACGATAAAAATGCGTTAATCAATTTTGTACTCGTAGGTGGTGGGCCAACAGGAGTAGAGCTTGCTGGAGCATTAGCCGAAATGAAAAAAGCCATACTCCAAAAAGATTATCCAGATTTGGATATGAGCAAAATGCAAATCAACCTCATTCAAAGTGGCGACAGAATTCTGAACACAATGAGCGAAAAATCGTCTAAAGCTGCCGAAGATTTTCTTCAGAGTTTGGGTGTAAAAATCTGGAAAAACGTCCGCGTAACCAACTACGATGGTCGTACCATAACTACAAATTCTGATTTAACTTTCGAAACCGCAACAATGATTTGGACAGCAGGTGTTCAAGGCGCAGTTGTTACTGGATTAGATGCAAAATCATTAGTCGAAAAAGTAGAGCGCATTCGGGTAAACCAGTTCAATCAAGTCGTGGGGTATCACAATATTTTTGCCATTGGCGATATTGCCTCAATGGAAACCGAAAATTTCCCACAAGGTCACCCAATGATGGCACAACCCGCTTTGCAACAAGGCGATTTGTTAGGAAAAAACATTGTCAAATTCATCCATAAAGAACCGATGACTCCGTTTGAATACAATGACAAAGGTTCAATGGCAACCATAGGTCGTAACAAAGCAGTGGTGGATTTGCCACGCTATCATTTCCATGGTGTTTTTGCTTGGTTTGTTTGGATGTTTGTGCATTTATTTTCATTAATTGGATTTAAAAACAAAGCAGTCGTTTTCTTGAATTGGGTGTACAATTACATTCGTTTTGACCGAGAAGGGCGTTTGATTATTCGTCCATATAAAAAGAAAAGTTTTGTAACCTTTACGAGTGATGAAGTCTAAATTATGGAAAGAAGAGATCTTATTCAAGACCAAATAGATCAGCTGGGTGCTGTTTTAGCTAATATGTTATCTAAAATTTTAGGTTTAAAAAACCAAGCACTAGCAGTAGAATCTGTTCAGGTTGTGAACCAAGATTTGAAAGACACACTTGGTATAGACGATTTTTTATCTTTAAGTTCGGATGAATTGCTATCTGTTTTAGAAAAAAATCCAAATTTCAATAGTACTAATTTAGAAAAACTTGCTAATAACGTATTACTAATTGCAGAAAGTCTGGATACTGAAAATAGTAAAAATTTATATCAAAAAAGCTTTCTGATTTTTGAATTAATTAATAGAAAAGAATTGACGTATTCACACGAGAGATTTACTAAAATGAAAAATATTGAAGCTGTTTTAGAAAATTATAAAGCTTTATCTTCATAATAATTCACCATCAAATCGACAAACTTACTATAACTTTCTAATTCGTCTTTTTTTTTCAATAAATTATCCTAAAAACTTTGAAATATAGTATCAACAAATAGTATTAGTTTAAGTGAAAATAATACTAGTATTTCGGTTTTTGTTTTGTTCCTCTAAAATTCACAATTTCGACAACACTTTTTTTACTGTTTGTTCTATAAACTAGATAATTATTTTTGTCAACTATTGCTTTATGTAGATTTTTATAGCTTTCTGATTTTGGATATAAATCTGGATTAAGACTAATTTGAACTATTACTTGATTTATTTTTTCTTCCAGTTGCAATATTTCTTTTGCTGTCCATTCTGCTTCTAAATATTTTAGTACTCTTTCTAACCCTTTATCTGCTTGTGGCGCCCATTTTATTTCTAATGCCATTTTGCAAATTTCTTCATTACATCTTCATTATTTATAAATTCATTTTTATCAGCTTCCATTAATCCAATTTCTATTTCAGATTGCTCATCAATAGATAGGTCTAAAAACCAATCTTTGTTTTTTTTACTAGACATTAAAACCTTTTCGAGTTTTTCTAATAACACTTCATCAACTCTAGTTAATTCTTTTATGAAATTATATTTTCTTGTTGCTAAATCCATAACAGTAATTTTATGTGTTTCACAAATATACAAATTTTGTTTTATATTTATTTTTCTATTGTAAGTTTAGGAATTTTGAAAAATGTATTTGCAACATAAAGTTTTTAGAATGAAATGATGTTACTTTATAATTCCCTCTTCTCATAATAATTCACCATCAAATCCACAAACTTACTATAACTTTCTAAACCATCTTTTTGTTGGTTGAATTTCAGAAAATTATCATAAAAAATCTTAAAACCGGTATCAATAAATGTCTGATGGCTTTCCCAAAAATCTTCGCTTTCTTGATAATTTTTTAAAACTCCTGGATGTATTGTTTTTAGTAATTGTTCTAAAATTTCAGGATTTCGAGCGTCCCAATTCGACAAGCAATACCGCAAAGCATAACTGTAACCGGAATATTTAAAATACAAATCTTCGTTTTTTGTTGTGGCTAGAAATCCAATGAAATTGCATTCGCTTTCGCTGGCATAACCCATTTGATGTGCCATTTCGTGACAAGAAGTCATCGGGAAACCATATTTTGGAATCATATAGTTTACTTGCGACTCATTGGTAAATGGATTCAAATAGCCGCCAAAACCCATATAAGTTAGTGGATAACTAAACAATGATTTCTTCTGACTTGGAAATTCATATTTAAAAAAAGAATATTCATTTGAAAGGCTTCTATAACCAATCAATGATTTTTCAAAGATTTGATTTTGGGTAAAAGGATTGACAACTTTTTTGGCAGTATCGTTTGTGATTTGAAAATGAATATCATTGGTTTTTGCAATTATTTTTTTTGTAAAATTGAGCAATTGAGCGTCAGAATATTCGGTTTTAATATTCATTTTTTCAAATAATGGTAATCGATGGTAGTTAAAAGCCCACAAAAAATGAAACAGAAAATAAACTACTGAAATAACACTCAAAATAGAAAGCGTATTCGATTTCCAACCCGTTTTTCTATTTTTATAAATCCATTTGACGCTCCAAATAATTAAAATTCCATATAAAACATCTCCAAACGAAAACGGAATCCATCCCAAAACACTTCTTGAAAATTTTGAAATATAAGGATATAAACCATTACTGTAATAACGTTCTACAAATTCAGGAAAAAACGAAAGTATTTTCAGACCTATAATTTGAATCAATAGTAATAAAGGAAGTAAAAACTGTTTTTTTGGCATTATTTTAAAATATTTTTTCGTTTTTTCCAGAAAAAGTATAAACAGAAACACCCATTAATTGATTGTCTTTTACAATTTTTTGAAGATTTGTTTCCGTATTTTGTGCAAATAGCGAAATGTAGAAAAGCAATATTAATAGTATTTTCATTGTGAACTATTTTTATCAAATATAGATTTTTTTAAAAATAAACTAAAACTTTTATCAAACTAACTTTGTAACTTTGGCATTACGTAATTTAGAAACTAAAAAAATGAGTCAAGAAATAAGAAATTTAGAGCCAAAAAATCTTTGGAATAAATTTGCCGATTTAAATGCTGTACCGCGTCCATCTAAAAAAGAAGAACGTGTAATTGAATTTATGAAAAACTTTGGAAACAGTCTAGGATTGGAAACTTTTGAAGACGAAATTCGAAACGTTATTATCCGAAAACCCGCAACTCCAGGAATGGAAAACCGCAAAGCACTTGTTTTGCAAGGACATTTAGATATGGTACATCAAAAAAATAATGATACCAATTTTGATTTCGACAAACAAGGAATCGATATGTATGTTGATGGCGATTGGGTTCGTGCTCGTGGTACAACTCTTGGTGCTGATAATGGTCTAGGAGTAGCTATGATTATGGCAATTCTGGAATCTAAAGTCATCAAACATCCAGCCATTGAAGCCTTATTTACCATTGACGAAGAAACAGGAATGACAGGTGCTTTGAACCTTAAAGGTGGTATTCTTCAGGGTGATATCCTTTTGAATATGGATACTGAAGAAGACGATGAAATTGATATTGGTTGCGCTGGAGGAATAGATGTTACCGCCAACAGAAGCTACAACGAAGAAGAAACACCAGAAGGTTCTGTAGGTTATGCTATAACTGTAAAAGGCTTAAATGGTGGACATTCTGGAATGGATATCCACAAAGGTTTGGGGAATGCCAACAAGATTATGAACCGTTTATTGTTTGATGGATTCGAGAATTTTGGACTTCAAATTGCAGAAATTTCTGGTGGAAGCTTACGCAATGCTATTCCTCGTGAAAGCGTTGCTAAAGTGATTGTAGCCGGAATGTATGACGAAGCGTTTGCATTTGATATGCAAGAAATCATCTCCGATATTAAAACCGAATTTAAAGCAACAGAACCCAATTTAACTATAGAAATCACAAAATCTGATTTGCCTAAAAAAGTGATGGATTTGGGTGTGCAAGAAGGATTAATCCGTGCAATATATGCAGCCTTAAATGGTGTATATCGTATGAGTGCTGATATGGATGATTTAGTAGAAACATCCAATAATATTGCCAGAGTGATTGTAAAAGATGGCGAAATTTCGATTCAAAATTTAACCCGTTCTTCAGTCGAAACATCTAAGATGGATTTGGCAAATGCCTTGCGTTCTGCTTACGAATTGTTTGGTTGTGAAGTTACTTTTGGAGGTAGCTATCCTGGTTGGACTCCGAATGTAAAGTCTGAAATTTTAGATGTATTAGTCACAATTTATGAAAAGCAAAACAACGAAAAACCTAAAGTAGTGGCTTGTCACGCTGGTTTAGAATGTGGAATTTTAGGTACAAATTACCCTGATATGGATATGATTTCCTTTGGGCCTACCATTCATGGAGCACATAGCCCAGATGAAAGAGCTTCGATAAAATCTTCGCAAAAATTCTATAAATTTGTATTGGAAATTTTGGAGAATATTCCAGTAAAATAGATTTTATATTTTTTTAAAAAGACCTCGTTAACTTATTTTTACGAGGTTTTTTTTTACTACTTTATAATATGTTTTTTAACTAAATCTAAAACGACAGTTTTATCTAAAGGTTTCGAAATATAATCGGTAAATCCAGTTTCAACTATTTTTGCGATTTCTTCAGGAAAAGAATACGATGTTTGAGCTATAATTGGAATTTTAGAATCTAGTAATCGAATTTCTTTAAACGCTTGATAACCATCCATATTTGGCATTCTGATATCCATAAAGACTAAATTAAATAAAATAGTTCCTTTAAAAATACGTACTGCTTCAAGACCGTCGACAGCTCGTATTACCTGTATTTTATTTGATTTTAATATTTTTTGAATCAATAAGTAGTTCACATTATCATCTTCGGCGACTAAAATTTTTATTGTATCTTCAAATAATAATTCTTCTGAATCAGAAATTTTAAGTTCCGTTTCTACAAAATTTTCTTCATATTTTAATGGAATCCAAAATTTAAAAGTGGAACCAATCCCAACTTGAGATTGAACCGAAATTTCTCCTCCTAACATTTCAACATAAGCTTTTGAAATTGCCAAGCCTAAACCAAGTCCTTCATTTGCAGAAATACTATGAACATTTAACTTGTTAAAACGTTTGAAAATGTTGTCTTTAAAATTTTCGGGTATTCCAATTCCAGAATCTTTAATTTCAAATACAATTTTATGATTCAATGAATCAATATCATAATCTAAAACTACCGAACCTTCATCTGTAAATTTTAAAGCATTGTTTAATAAATTTATTAAAATTTGACTTAGCTTAACCGAATCTGTAATTATATTTTTTTTAGAACTTGCTTTATTTTTAATGATTTTAAAATCAAGATTTTCTTTGGTATTTGTAATCGAAATGGCGTCAAAATTTGATTTTACAATAGTGTCAAGATTAACAGCACTGTAATTTGGTAGAACCAAATTGGTTTCAATTTTTGACATTTCTACTAAATCATCAATAATTCCAATTAAGTTTTTACCGCTATTTTTAATAATCGTTATGTATTCATTTTTTTCTTTCTCGGTGATGTTTGGATTAGCCATTAAATCTGAAAACCCAATAATGGCATTCATAGGTGTACGAATTTCGTGAGATAAATTCATTAGAAAAGCTGATTTGAGCCTGTCGCTTTCTTCCACTTTTATTTTAGATTTCTGTAATTGTATTTTTTGATTGTTGTTTTCTTCAAAAAGCTTACCTATATAGCGAAACTCCCCTCGAATTTTTTTCAAAGATTGTATGGCACTTTGATCACCTTTAAGAACGTTAGTGATTAATTTGATAGGTGTTTTAGACCATTTTTTAGCATAATAAAAGAATATTGAAAAACCTATAATTGACGCTAATGCAATTATTCCAAGGATGGTTTTGGTTGTTGAAAAATTTACATTTATGGGTCTTTTAAATACTAATGCGTCGATTTTTTTACCATTTAAATCCTTTAAAGGGTATGTTATAAACATATCCTTAGAGTCAATATTTTCATTTTTATTGTAAAATGATATTCGTGATCCACTTATTTTTTCTAGATTATTAAAGTATTTTGAATCTATGAGTTTAACCATAAAGAAATAACCTCTAGGTTTTGTTTTATTCTTAAAAGGATCTTCAGACGGATGTATGGTTGCCCCATAAACTTCAACATATCCCTCTGGAATTTTCATAATAAATTTAAGGATTTTCCTTTTATATAAAATTGGAAAAACCTCTTTTGGGATATAATTTTCGGAAGTTATTTTTAATGTCGATACTTTTGTAATAAATTGACTGTCAATATTATAGGAATCTATATAGTCTACCTTGTTAGTGTCAACCAAATAGGAAATGGATGAATTAAACCATTTTATGTCTTTGTTTTCTACGAAATTTACTAACTCGTCCCAATAGGATATTTCAGTTATTAATGCGAAATAGGATTCAGAATTTAGCTCTAATAAAGCATTAATTTCTTTTTCGTAAAGTTCAGTTGTATTTTGTGAAACTTGTTTCTGTTGTTGTATACTATAGTAGAATAATATAAAGTATAAGACAAAAAAACTTACTGCTGATACTAACAACAAAAATACCACTTTGGAATAAGTAGATACTTTTAGATTTTTTCTAGCTGTAGTAAATGACATTTGTAGATTTTGGAGATTTACTCTATAAATGTATAAAAAAATATTTATAAAAAAATATTTTTCCTAATTTATCCAACAAACATCAATATAATCAATGTAAAAATCAATCCGGCTAAAGCTAATTTCAAGCCTCTAATTTTAAAACTAAATTTTCCTACTGGAATCATAAGCTCATCAGTAATCGCAATTAAGGAAAGATCAAAATATCAATATAATAAATCCGCCAGTTAAACGTGTTTTTATGCAGTTTCATCATATGACTAGTTAGAGGCGTTTTCTAATAGGTTTCAATTTCACTTTTGCCCGTTGTCAAATCGATTTCATTTTAAATTAAAGTGTTTAAAAAGTAAATTCCAAAGTCGCATAAAAAGTTCTATTGTCCGAAGGTATAATTCCTGGACCTGGATATCCTGTGGCACGTCTTGTAAAATAACTGTTGTTGGTAAAATTGTTTATTCCAGATTCTATTTTAAAATATTTGAATTTATACGAACAAGAAAAATCGGCAACATAATAAGACGGAATACTTCCTGAAATCCCATCGTTTATATCATTATTTCTTAAGTCACTATTCGCACTCGATAATTGTTCAGAAATATAAGTAAACTGAACTGACGATAAAAAGTTTTTGTATCCAATTCCAGTTCCAGTTTTAAGATTTATTAAAGGCACAAATTCTACTTTATTGCCTTGAATTTTTGGAACATCTGATTTTAAATACTCAGAATCCGTTATTGAAACATTTGAAAAAACAGACCAATTAAAATTTTCATTTGACTTTAAAAAAGTTTTACTCAAACTCCAATCAAACATAGTTTCGAAACCATAAGTAATTGCTGTGCCTAGGTTTCCACGAAAACGAATGATTAGATTTCGTGAATTTGTTGTATTGAATTCACCAATTTTGTTATCATAATACAACCCAAAAACATTAGTATCAAAGGTGATTTTATCACCAATTTGTCCTCGAATTCCAATGTCTGAAGTATAGCCTTTTTCGTCAGAAATGTTTTCATCAATCTCGAAACTTGGATTGGCAGTGCGTATATCGTTAAAAGTTACTGAACGGTAATTTTGAGAAACATTTCCATAGAATTCAATTCTGTTTTTGGGTTTGTAACTCAAGCCAATTCCTAGCAAAAGCAAGTTTCTATCTTTGATATTTTCTTCAGGTATATTTTTATCAAGGATTATATTTCCAGCAAAATCGCGGTTTATTTGTCTATAAAAACCATTGGCTTGTGTTTTTATATTTTCGAATCTAAACCCTGGTGTTATAGAGAATTTTGGTGATATTTTGAAAATATTTTCCCCAAAAATAGCCACATTCAAATTTGGATATTTATAATCAGATTGATTTGCATAGAATGGAAACTCTGTATTGGCAATAGTAAAATTGGCATCTGAACCAGAGCTTCCTGCATTCTGAATTCCTGAATTATCAGCTTGATAATATTTGGCGCCAATCAAAAAAGCACTGTTGTTATTTTTGATTTTATATCGTTTCAAAAATCTGGCTTCGGCTCCCCAATTTTTGAATTCTCCAATAATTAAATCTCTTTCTGTGCCTAAAACATCATTTCCTGAAACTCTATTTGTACGATAACCAACTGCTTTTCTGGAAGCATCTAATCCGAATAATTGCAAGGAAAAATCTGTTGTAGAATTAAATTTATGTTTCAATCGCAAAGCAAATAAATTCCAGTTTACTGCAAACCAATTTCGAGTTCTGTTGCTTTGCAAAGGGTTTTCTTCAAACATACTGTCAGTTAAACCACCTGCTTGTTGCGCTAGATAACTGTAATGAGTATAATCAAAATGTAAAGAAGTTTTATCGGTAAATTCATAATTTAAGTTGGCAAAATAATTTTTAGATTCAAATTTTGAATTGGGTCTAAAACCATCGCCTTGCTTGTAATTGTAAAAAGTATAGTAACTAAATTTGCCGTTGGTTCCCGATAACGAAGTAAAATTGGTAAATAAATTAAAGGAACCAATTGTATTTCTAGTGACCACTTCAAAAGGTTTTGTAGTTGGTTTTTTTATTTTAAAATTGACCAATCCGCCAAATTGTGTTCCATATTGTAATGATGCGGCGCCACGAACAACTTGTATTTCTGCTAAACCTTCGGTTGGTGTTGCATAATAACTTTCGGGATAACCCAAAACATCGGCAGAAATATCATAATCGTTTTGGCGTGTATTAAAGTTTGAAGTTCGGTTTGGATCTAGTCCGCGACCACCAATGCTAAGTTGCAAACCGCCATCGGAACTTTCGTTTATAGTTAAGCCTACAACTTGTGCAAAAATTTGTCTAGCATTATTCGTTGCTTTATTTACGGTGAGTTTTTCAATCGAGATAACTTCGGTTTTTTTGCCTGCATAAATAGCTGTTTCTTCAATATCTCGCAACTTATTTAAGGCAAATATCTTTTCCTTTTGTTTCTTTACAACAACTTCTGAAAGGTTATTTGTTTTTTCTAGAACTATTGTTTTATTGGTTTCTGATGTTGAAATTTCGATGTCTAAAAAACCATAATTTTCTTTATAAAATGTAAAATCATAACTTCCTGATTTTTCTACTTCAATAGAAAACGTTCCATTTTTGTCTGAAAATGATTTTGTACCAGTTGTTTTATTATAAATTTCTACTAATGGTAATTTTGCACCAGTTGACGAAGTGACTGTTCCAGAAATTGTATTTTGAGAAAAACAATTGAAGCTAAAAAGTATAAAGAGTAAAAATTTAAAATCCGATAATTTCATCGTTAAAAGGTAAAATCCAAGTTTTGGGTTGGAAAGATTCATATTCGTTGGCAAGATTTATTTTTTGGTCTATGTATTTTTGACTCAATCGACCGTTTAATGCGACATAACTTTCTACATAAACTTCGGGATTTTGAATTCCTTGTTTTTTATAATAATCGCAAAGATAGTGCGCATATTCTAAAATAAAATCAGGTTGAAACGACATTTGTTTTTCTTGAAAAGTCGTTAGAAAGTGACTGTTATTGATTCTTATTTCTTTTTTAGAAATTTCATCTTTTACAATAAATTGAGTGTAACCCGCTTTTTCCATAATCATAACGCGCCAAGAAAAACGAAATCCTTCTTCGGTCCAAAAAAGTTCGTCTTTATATAAAAAATAACGAAAAGGAAATAGCAATTGAAAGGCAATAAATAAACTTATAAAATTTAGTTTTAGTTTATTACTAATAGTATACTGTTGGATTTTTACTTTTCCGTTTTCGAATAAATTCGCATTAATTGAAAATAATTTTGAAAAGTAGTTTAAACATTTTTTATGAAAATTAGCATCAAAAAATATCAAAGTACTAATTATCATTATATATGGAAAAACGCCGATAGGAAATAAAATTCGTGTCAAAACGTGAAAAATCACAACCATTACAAATGCAAAAATTCGAGTACGTTTGTACAATAACAAAAACACAATACTCAAATCGTAAATCATTCCTGTCCACGAAAAAGCATAATGTACCCAATTTTCATTCAATAAAGAACCAATAATAGGTATATTGGAGTTGTTGGGCAGCCAAATTTTGAGTGGCATTGCACTGAATAACCAATCGGAATTGAGTTTGGCCAAACCTGCGTAAAAATATACGATTCCTAATAAAAGTTTAAGAATATCAATAGTCCATTTTGGGATTTTTTGAAAAGAAAGTTTAGAATTTCTAAAAGCATCAATAGAATATGAAGCGTTTGCTGGTAGAAAAATTAATACAAAACTTATTATGGAAACAAAATAATAATGATTGAGATACGTCGTTTTATCTATCAATTCGATATAAGTAAAACTAAGAAAAAAGGTGATGATTGCAAGTCGGTATTTATAACCAATAGCGACACATAATGCTGCAATTCCTGAAATTATAAACAATAAATAAATATAATTCCCCATTGGTTTTACCCAACCAAAACCATAATACGTAAAATGAAATTTAGGTTTGATATAGAATTCGGCAATCCAATTGTAACTTGCAAAACGTATTAGACTAAAAAACATCATAAAACCAAACGCTAGCCTAAAAAATGCTAGCGTTGCGGTTTCTGAATAAGAATTCAAATATGTTTTTAGACTAAAATTCATTGATTAATCGCCATCACCATCTACATAATCAATAGAAATATTCAAGGCTTGCATCATATCTAATTTAGTGTAAATTACATTTTGTTGCAAAGCATCGTAAGCAGCAAGCATTTTTGTATTATCAGTATTTACTTGTGTCGAAAAACTATTGTTCAACACATTATTATTGGTGTAAATAGGGGTGAACTGATTGTTAATAATATCACTTAGCTTCTGACCATTTCTAACAGAATTCAAAAAATCTAAGTATGATTTTAATCCTTCTCCAGTAGTTTCAGATCCAAAATGTTTACCATTAAAAAAATCTTGACTTGCTTTCACAGCTTCGTTTAATAATATTTTAGAAATATCATTCTTATAAAAACCTTCCACTTTTTCAGGAAATTTTACGCCACTAGAAAAAACACCAGCAGGAATTCCTAATTTGCCAGTTCGAATGTCTTTCTCCAAATTTTTCACAAAGTTATTTGTTGTTTTGTTTACAGAACTGCTTACAGAAGTTCCATTGTTGGCAATATAACTAGCCTTGAAGCTTGAATTCCAATCGGTTACAATAGCATCTGCATTGGTTTTTAATCTATTGGCAACGGCTAGCAAATATTGTTTGTAATTTGTTGCGTTTGTATTCGTATCATAAAATCCAACTATTGTAGCATCATCTGCTCCTAAACCATTTAGTAAATAATCTAACGAAGGAAATCCTTGTTTGTCAAATTGTGATAGCAATGTCAAATTATAACTTCCAGAACTAATATTAGTTTCAATTCCTGCTGCATTTGTTGGATAAGTATTTGATGATTCTTTAATATAAACTTCTTCTGCTTTTCCAAAATTGTAGATCGAAATATATTGATACGCTTTGTAAGATTCTAACCAAGATGTTCTAACGGTTTGCAAATTTGAAACCGATGGCGTAGTGTTGAAACTGTTAATATCCGTAACTAATACTTGTACTTTTGCTTGATAATTCACATAACTAGGCACAATAATGTTATTAGCCCAATTGGTTAAAAGTGCCGTTCTATCGTAATTATTTAAAGGTATAGACGAAGAGTTCTCATCTTTAGAACAAGCAAAACCTAAAATTAACAAAACAAAAAGTGGAATTATTTTTTTCATTTGGAAATATTTTTTACAAAATTACGAAAGAATTTTTAGTTATATTTACTTAATCTAAATAAACTTTTGCAAATTTATAATTATTTTTGAAATTTTAAAATAAACAAAAGTTAATTATTTTTCTAGTTAACGACTGCTGCTTGTGCTACTGTAAAACCAAATTTAGCAGCAATTTGAGTTGATATTACATCTAGTTTTGCACCCAAAGTATCTATTTCCCAAAGTCCGTTTGTACCACTTGTTAAGGAAGCAAGCATAGTATCAACTTCCGCTTTTGTGAAATACGGATTGTTTGTACCTGGTTTGTTAGTGTAACGTAACGACATTATAAAACCATAACCTTCAGACAAATCGTGAAAAGCTGCTGCACCACTGTCAGTTACAAGTTTCCCTTTTCCAACTTGCATATAAAATACCGAACGAACAGCAACAACTACAGCTAATTTTTGTTTAATAATATTAATTTGAGCATCTCGAGTTGCATAATCATTAGCAACAATTGCAGCACGACCTTTTCTAAATGCTAATGAAATATCCTCTTTTACAGTATTAAAATCTACATCTGCGTTTACTTTAGTAATATATTCAGATAAGAATTTATCGCCAGTTGCTCCAAAAACATAACCGTAAGCTTCGTCCCAAGTGTGTTCCATTTTGGTATAATTGCTTGTACCGTCAAGAACTTTATTGGTATTGTTGTCTTTGTTTGAAGCTTCATCAAGTTTGTTTAAACTCAAGTAATTATTTACTACTTGATCTAAAATTGTAGCACCAATAGTTCCTTTTAAGAAAACTTGAATTGGTTCTAAACCATTTCCTGAGAAATATCTTGTAGATGAACCAGTTCCATATTTTCCAGCTATTCCTGATGCAGCATTGTTACCTTGACTAGCAACATTAATATCATTAAAAGTAGATTCAAAAAATGTTCTAACATTACTTTGTTCGGTTACAGAACCACCACCTAAATACAAATTAAAATAATCCTTAGAAGCTGCAGTTTTATCTTTTATCTGTTTTCCAGACGTATTTAAAACTGCATTTGTAAATTGATTATTAGTGTTTGAATACATTGATTGTAATTTGGTATTATCAACTACAAGACTTGTGGTAGCTTGAGTTTTTACATAACTACTCATTTCGTCAAGCATCAATATTCTGGTTGATTGTCCTGAAAAATCTACTGATGTTATTGCGTTTCTATCAAATGTATACGTTGTTGGAATGGTATAATTGAAAGCTGGTGGAGTTACAATAGGTGTAACTATATTATCGTCATTAGAACAAGACGAAACTAATAAAATTGTAAATGATGCTAAGAGAAGATTTTTGAAATTCATATTTGTTTATTTAGATTGAATAAGAATAATTTCTGCAAATATAAAATCATTTATTTGATAATTCTTATTTTATTTAGAATAATTACAAATAATTTTAAAATTTAACTTTTGTTCTATTTCTTATTGTTGTAAAACCTTGTTTAGGATTAATTATCTTCTTTTTTCCATCATTAATATTCAACAATTTATAATTATTTAAAATTGTTCTAAATAATTTTGTGTTTTAAAAATTAAAATTATATTTGCTTAAATTTAATCAATCTAAATAAAAATAATATGAAAAACCTATTCTTAAAAACAATACTATTTATAGTTACCACAACAATAGTTATTTCTTGTAACAATGATAATACACCTGTAATGCCAATAGACAATAGTGTTACAAAAAGACAAGCAATTGAGAATTATGCAAACATTGCATCAGCTAATTATCAAAAAGCGTATGACGATGCAGTAGTTTTAGAAACTGCTATTACAACATTTACGACTACACCTAACCAGATTAATTTTGATAATGCAAAAGCCAAATGGAAATTATCCCGTGAAAGTTATGGTACAACCGAAGCTTTTCGTTTTGCAAATGGACCTATTGACGATTCGGCTGGGCCAGAAGGTTTACTAAATTCTTGGCCAATGGATGAGAATTTTGTAGATTATGTAGATGGAGCTACTAACGCTGGAATTATAAACAATCCAACATTATACCCTACAATTGATAAAGGTACTTTAGAAGGTCAAAACGCATTAGATATTGACGAGAAAAACGTTTCAGTGGGTTACCACGCCATAGAATTTTTATTATGGGGACAAGATTTAACAGCTCCTTCAGCAAATCAAGCAGGACAACGACCTTATACAGATTATTTAACTACTGGAGGAACGGCTAGTAATCAAGCTAGAAGAGCACTATATTTGCGTGTTTGTGCTGATTTATTGACAGATAACTTATTATATATGGTAAACCAATGGAAAGTGGGTGGAGCATACAGAACTATATTTTTAGGTTTAGCAGAAAATGTAGCACTTAAAAACATATATTTAGGCATAACCACTTTAATTTCAGCTGAATTGCCTGTAGAACGTATGGAAACAGCTCTTGGAAATGCAGATCAGGAAGACGAACATTCTTGCTTTAGCGACAACACTCACAGAGATATTATATTGAATTTGCAAGGAGTTGTAAATGTTTACCAAGGAAAGTATGGAACAATTGATGGCGCATCACTTGAAGATTTAGTAAATCAAGCAAATGTTCAAGCATATACTGATACTAACGCCTCAATAACTTTATCATTAACTAAGGCAAATGCACTATTAAATCCGTTTGATTTGGCTATTTCAGGAGGAGAAACTTCAGCAGAAGGTGCCAAAGTTAAATCGGCAGCTTTACAATTTAAAAATTTAGGATCAAATTTATTAAATGGAGCTACTAAAATTGGAATTATTGTTAACTAGTAGTTTCTAAAATATATTAACCAAAGTGTTCTTTTAATTAAGAACACTTTTTCTATTTTTACATTATGAAAATTCTTTCAAAACTTATCCTTGTTATTTTCTGTGTTCAACTTATTGGATGTGAAGATGATGATTATAAAAGTATTCCAACGGAAGTAATACTAACTGCGGAAGAGCGTGAGGAATATTCAGGAGGCGAAGCGACAGTATTTAATGCTACACAGGAGGCTTTTGGCTTTTTTGCTTCAACATTAACCCAAAATGAACAATCAGATTTCGGGATAGGAAATTCTTTTTTTAGACAAAGTTGGGTTTCTGCACCTGCATCAACAACTGCTCGTGATGGTTTAGGTCCTTTTTTTAATGCTAATAATTGTTCAAGTTGTCATTTTAAAGACGGTCGTGGTCGTCCACCTGCTTTTGATGGTCAGTTAGGTCGAGGTTTATTATTACGTTTGAGTTTAGCAGGAAGTCACCCTAACGGAAGTGCTTTTTCGGACCCAATTTATGGAAATCAATTACAAGACAATGCTATTTTAGGGCAAGTTATTAAAGGAAAATACAATATTACATATCAAACTATTTCTGAAACTTTGGCGGATGGAACTGTTGTTGAACTTCAAAAACCATTGTATCAAATTAATACTTTAGGTTATGGTAGTTTAGCTAGCGGAATGTTGGTTTCTCCAAGAATTGCAAATCAGATAATAGGTTTGGGTTTGCTGGAAGCAGTTTCTGAAAATACAATTTTGGGCTTTGCAACAACTAATAATAGTAATGGGATTTCGGGAAAAGCCAATTATGTTTATGATGTTGAGAGTAACTCTCAAAAGTTAGGTCGTTTTGGTTGGAAAGCTAATCAACCTAGTATAAGACAACAAGTGGCTGGAGCTTTTTCTGGTGATATGGGAATTACAACCAGTATTTTTCCAAATGAAAATGCGCCTCCAAGTGTCGATTTAAGTGCCATCCCTAACGGAGGAAGTCCTGAAATATCGAATTCAAATTTCGATAAAGTTGTATTGTATTCAAGTTCATTAGCCGTTCCTGCTAGACGAAATGTTTCAGATCAAAATGTATTAAAAGGAAAGAAAACTTTTAATGACATTCAGTGTGCAAGTTGTCATGTTCCCAGAATGCAAACAGGAAATACATATTCAATAGCAGCATTAAGGGACCAGATAATTAGACCTTACACCGATATGCTCTTGCACGATATGGGAAATGAATTGTCTGACAATACTCCAGATTTTCTTGCAACTGGAAACGAATGGAGAACACAACCACTTTGGGGAATTGGACTAATTAATACTGTGAACGGGCACACTAATTTACTGCATGACGGAAGAGCTCGAAATGTTATCGAAGCTATTTTGTGGCATAGTGGCGAGGCACAAAATTCAAAAATTAAATTCAAGCAATTGTCTACAAATGATAGAAATAATTTATTGAGTTTTATTGATTCATTGTAACTTATTTTCTTTACATTGGAAATAATTTTTTTGAGAATTTCAAATTTTGAGTTCCAAGAATTTAGGCAAAAATACTATCATTTGAAAATTTAATATAATGCACTAAGGTTATTTTTACATTTTAAATATTTATTATTGTTCCTTAAAAGTTGCTAAAATAGCCCTGATAGAAGTGAAAATCCTATCGTTTTTTTCTTTAAAAAACGATAGATTGAAACGGATAGCAGGAAATAGCTCCAAAAAAACTAATCGCTAAATACGATTTACTGAACACTTTTTTGTATTTTTGCACTCCAAATAAAGGAAATATAAAATGTTAGACAGACTTCAAATAATCAAACAAAAATTTGACGAAATATCTGATTTGATAATTCAGCCAGACGTGATCGCAGATCAAAAACGTTACGTGCAATTAAATAAAGAATACAAAGACCTAAAAGGGCTTGTTGAAAAACGTGACGAATACGTTATTTTGATGGCTAATATACAAGAAGCTCAGGAAATTATTGCTGATGGTTCTGATGCTGAAATGGTTGATATGGCTAAAATGCAAATGGATGAAGCCAAGACTCGAATTCCAGAAATTGAGGAAGAAATTAAATTTTTATTAATTCCTAAAGATCCAGAGGATGCTAAAAACGTAATGGTTGAGGTTCGTGCAGGAACAGGTGGTGATGAAGCCTCAATTTTTGCTGGTGATTTGTTTAGAATGTATACTAAGTATTGTGAAGGTCGTGGTTGGAGAACTTCGGTTGTAGATATGAACGAGGGAACTTCTGGAGGCTTCAAAGAGGTTATTTTTGAAGTGACTGGAGATGATGTTTATGGAACCCTAAAATTTGAAGCAGGCGTACATCGTGTGCAACGTGTGCCGCAAACGGAAACACAAGGTCGAGTACATACATCAGCAGCTACAGTAATGGTTTTGCCAGAAGCGGAAGAATTCGATGTTCAGATAGATATGAATGATGTGCGTGTGGATTTCTTTTGTTCGTCTGGACCAGGCGGGCAGTCAGTAAACACTACTAAATCAGCAGTTCGATTGACCCATATTCCTTCTGGATTAGTGGCACAATGTCAAGATCAAAAATCGCAACATAAAAATAAAGATAAAGCTTTAACTGTTTTACGTTCTCGATTGTACGAACAGGAATTGGCAAAAAAGCAAGCAGAAGATGCTACAAAACGTACTTCGCAAGTGAGTTCAGGTGATCGTTCGGCAAAAATTAGAACCTATAATTATGCGCAAGGTCGTGTGACAGATCACAGAATTGGGATGGATATTTTTGATATGGATGGGGTTATGAATGGGAAAATTCAAAAACTTGTTGATGAGCTTCAATTGGTTAACAATATGGAAAAACTCAAAGAAAGCGAAGTTTTTTAATAGTTAATTGACTTTGGGCTAAATTAAGAAATTCAAAAAAAAATATTGAAAAATAGTGTTTTGGAATCAATTCTTTGGTAAGTAACTTCAATTTTCTATAATATTAAAAATAACGAAATGAACACTATAGACTATAGACTAAAGCCTAATTAATTTAAAATGATTTAATAACTTAAATCATTTTTTTTTGAAATGAATCCACAATAATTAACAAGTTTCCCTCTTATAACCTAATAATATACTCAAATCTATGAAAAATAAAATTTTAATTTTTTTCGCATTATTAAGCATCTCATATACAAATGCACAAAGCTATTTTGGCTACCTTAATGATAACTATGCTGGTGTGCATTCTGTTATTAATAATCCTGCAAACATTGTAGATTCCCGTTTTAGAACAGATATTAACCTTTTTACGATAAGTGGTTTTGTTGGTAATGATTATTATGGAGCAAAATTTAATGATTTATTAAAAAACGATTTCGATTTTGAAAACGATGGGTCGAAAAATCCAAAATCTGTTAATAATTTTCTAACAAACATTGATGTACTTGGACCTTCATTTATGTTTAATTTGAATGAAAAAAGTTCCATAGCCATTTTCTCAAGAGGAAGAGGTATTTTACATATAAGTAATATTAACGGTAAAGCACTGAACGACATTCAAGATGTTGTTAGTGAAGATTATAATGTTCCTAACCAAAATTTTAGTGTTGCATCAAATTCTTGGATGGAATTTGGAGTTTCTTATGCTCGAATTTTGATGAATACAGGAACACACTTTCTAAAAGGGGGTTTTTCTGCAAAATACTTAAGTGGATTATATACAGGTTACGTTAAATCAAATAACTTATCAATAAATTATGATTTTACTGGAAATGATGCTACCAATACTACAACTTCAACTGGATATATAGAATCCGGTAATATAAACTCCTTGGATAATTTAGATTCTCCTATAGATAATTTAGGAAAAGGTTTTGGTGGTGATTTAGGTTTTACTTATGAATATCGTCCAGATTATGCTAATTATCAATATACTAATAAAAAGGGTGGTAAAAGTTATCATAAAGATCAAAATAAATATAAATTTCGAATCGGATTGTCTGTAACCGATATTGGTAAAATTAATTATAGAGATGCCATTGTTTCAAAATACAATGCAAACACAAGTTATACTGATTTGCAATACAATATTAACTCAAGTTTTGATGTTTTGTATGCTAAAATTGAAGAAACGAAATCAATTAAATTTAATCTACCAACGGCTATTCACGCTAACGCAGATTGGAGAATGAATAAGCGTTTGTATTTGAATCTAAATACAGATTTAAGTCTTATAAGTGCTAAAAATAAAAATTCTTCATATATAAATAATAATGTTACTTTAACTCCACGTTACGAAGTGAAATGGTTAAGTTTATATACACCAATTACGTATTTGCAGTATTCGGGTTTACAAGCTGGTTTTGGATTTAGAGTTGGACCATTATTTGTTGGCTCTGGTTCAATTCTAAGCGCAATGCTTATTGAAACAAAAGCAGTTGATGCTCATTTTGGTTTAAAAATACCTATTTATCAAAGAAAATTGAAAGATATTGATTTTGATGGTGTTTATGATAAATACGATAATTGTCCAGAATTTCCTGGTCCACTTGAAAACAAAGGATGTCCTTGGGAAGACAGTGACAAAGATGGTGTTTTAGACAAAGATGACAAGTGTCCAGAATTTGCTGGTCCACTTGAAAACAAGGGGTGTCCTTGGGAAGACAATGATAAAGATGGTGTTTTAGACAAAGATGATAAGTGTCCAAAAATTTTTGGAGAAATGACCAATGAAGGTTGCCCTTGGGAAGATTCAGATAAAGATGGTGTTTTTGATAAAGACGACAAATGCCCAGAAGTATTTGGGACAATAGCAAACAACGGATGTCCTGAAGAAATTATAAAGGAAGTTCCAAAAACAGAAATCAAGCAAGATGTAATTAAGAAAATAAATGCTTTTTCTAAAACAATACTTTTTGATACTGGAAAAACAACAATTAAATCGGAGTCATTCTCTAATCTGGATCTTATCGTAACATTATTAAACGAGTATGATACGGTCAGCTTCAGAATAGAAGGACACACAGATAGTGCTGGAAAACCAGAGAGTAATCTCAAACTTTCCAAAGATAGAGCAGCTGCGGTTAAAAAATATTTTGTATACAAAGGAGTAAATCAGTATCGATTAACTTCTGAAGGATATGGTTCCAAAAAACCAATAGCCAGCAATAATACTACAAAAGGGAAAAACCTAAACCGAAGAGTAGAAATCAATTTAGTAAATTAATTTTTTTTAAAATTCATAAGCACGTCTCAAGGAATTGGGACGTTTTTTTTGGAGCTATTTCCCGCTATACGTTACAATCTTTTCTTTTTTTGTCATACTGAGCTTGTCGAAGTACAAAAAAAGAAAAGGATTTCCACTTCTATCGGGGCTAATGCAAAAAAAAGACTAATTAATTTATGAATTTTTTATTGGTCTCAAGTATAGCTTAAAACTATACCCTTTTGGTTTATTAACCTTTCATGTTCTAAAAAAACAATCACGAATTTGCTTCGCCATTAGCACTTTCAGGCTCTAGTCACGAATCTTCACAAATTAATTCGTGCTAACTTCTGTAATTAGAGGCAAATGAAGTATTACAACCTACTAGACTCGCTTAGGTTTAAAATGTATGAAGGGTATTAAAATATCCATAACTTCTTCAATGGTTAAAAAAACTTTGTAACTTTGACACTTCGCAACCAAGGAACAATGACAACAGAACAACTCATTCATCAAATTAAATTCAAAAAATCATTTCTCTGTATAGGATTAGATATTGATTTAACTAAAATTCCACCACATTTACTCGAGTTAGAAGATCCCATTTTCGAATTCAACAAAACGATTATCGATGCTACCCACGATTTGTGCGTTTCCTACAAACCAAATACGGCTTTTTATGAAGCTTATGGAATAAAAGGTTGGCAATCGCTACAAAAAACAATCAATTACATCAATGAAAAATATCCTAAAATATTTACAATTGCCGATGCCAAACGGGGCGATATAGGAAACACATCGTCTATGTATGCCAAAGCTTTTTTTGAAGATTTGAATTTTGATTCTGTTACCATTGCACCTTATATGGGCAAAGATTCTGTAGAACCATTTTTAGCTTTCGAAAACAAACACGCCATACTATTAGCCTTAACATCAAACGAAGGCGCATTCGATTTTCAAACTTTAGAATCCAATGGGAAAGAGTTATACAAACATGTGTTAGAAACTTCAAAAAAATGGAAAAACGCACAAAATTTAATGTACGTTGTTGGCGCAACCAAAGCGGAATATTTCTCTGAAATAAGAAAAATTATTCCAAATAATTTCCTTTTAGTTCCTGGAGTTGGAGCTCAAGGCGGCAACTTACTAGAAGTTTGCAAATACGGAATGAATTCCGATATAGGATTACTTATCAATTCCTCTCGAGGTATCATTTATGCTTCAAATGATATAGATTTTGCTCAAAAGGCTAGGGAAGAAGCATTGAAAATGCAACTAGAAATGGAAGAAATACTAGAAAATTATTTCTCTTAATGAAAACTTTAAATTTCTTAATTTTTCAATAAAGAATAGCATTTCGTAAAAACAAACTATGAAAACTTTAGTCGACCAACTCGGAAACCAACACACTTTCCAATCCACACCCAAACGAATCATTTCACTTGTGCCATCACAAACCGAGTTATTATATGATTTGGGATTAGAAGAAAGCATAGTTGGCATCACGAAATTTTGTGTGCATCCCTTTCATCTCAAAGCAACAAAAACAATAGTTGGCGGTACAAAACAGGTGAAATACGATAAAATTAAGGAGTTAAACCCGGATATTATCATTTGTAATAAAGAAGAAAACACACTCGAAATAGTGGAAGAACTTCGGGAAATTTGTCCAGTATGGATTACTAACATCATCACAATAGAAGACAATCTGCAAATGATTCACGATTTTGGTCAAATTTTCAACAAACGAACCGAAGCACAAAATTGGACTGATAAAACCAACTTTGCACTTCAAGATTTTCAAAATTTCATTAAAGACAAACCCATACAAAAGGTGGCCTATTTTATCTGGGCAAATCCATATATGGTTGCGGGTTCAGATACTTTTGTAAACGAATTATTGAAGCTCAATAAACTAGAAAATATCTATCAAAATAAAGGACGTTACCCAGAAGTTATCATCCAAAAAATGAGAATACAAGGTGATCCAGATTTGGTTTTTCTATCCTCTGAACCTTTTCCATTCAAAGAAGAGCACGCCTTCGAGATTGGTCGACACACCCACCATGCCACTACAGTTTTTGTGGATGGCGAAATGTTTTCTTGGTACGGAAGCCGACTTGTAAAATCCTTCGAATATTTTAAATTACTACATTCCAAAATCTAAAACCCAAATCACAATTTCCAAATCCCAAATCCCAAATTTTATCCTGATCTTGTCGAAGGATAAAATCTAAAATTTTAAACTATATTTGCTAAAAATCATAAATTGATAAACTATACCATCTATAAAAACGAAAACAGCGATCAATGGGTAACTTTTGTACACGGTGCTGGTGGAAGTTCGTCCATTTGGTTTAAGCAAATACGTGATTTTCAGAAGCATTTCAATATACTTTTGTTGGATTTGCGTGGTCACGGAAATTCAAACGAGCAAATTAAACGTGCATTTCAAAAGAAATATACTTTTAAATCCATTGCTAACGATGTGCTGGAAGTTATTGATTTTCTTAAAATAAAAAACTCTCATTTTGTTGGGATTTCGCTTGGAACTATTGTCATTCGGCAACTTGCTGAGATGCACCCTGAGAGAGTGCAGAGTATGATTTTAGGAGGTGCCATCTTAAAAATGAATTTCCGCTCCCAAATATTAATGCGATTAGGTAATATGTTTAAATATGTTTTGCCTTATTTGGTGTTGTATAAGTTTTTTGCATTTGTCATTATGCCTAACAAAAACCACAAACAATCTCGTTTGTTGTTTATCAACGAAGCCAAAAAATTATATCAAAAGGAATTTATTCGTTGGTTTAAATTAACAGCCGAAATTAATCCTGTTTTAAAATGGTTTCGTCAAGTAGAAGTCAATGTTCCAACACTATATATTATGGGAGAAGAGGATTATATGTTCCTTCCATCGGTTCGAAAAGTAGTCGAAAAACACTATAAAACATCCAAACTATTTGTCATTCAACATTGCGGACACGTGGTCAACGTGGAACAACCAGCAATTTTTAACAAAGAAGTAATTTCATTTCTCCAACAAGCATAAAAAAAGCCAGTACCTAAATACTGACTTCAAATTTTAACTAACCAAACCGTTTTTACACACCACAAATGTGACAATTTATTCGTTTCAATATGTTAAGTATTCGTTACGATTTTGTTATTAATTCATAAATAACACATTTATTTTTTATCCTGAATAGCAAAAACCTGCTGTAATAAAGTAGAAGTCCTTGCAGACAAATTCCCTCTAATCTCTTTTTCTTCTACTGCAATCATTTTAAAAACACCTGTCATAGCTTGGTTTGTCACATAATCCGTCAAATCAGGATTCACTTTATTCACAAACGGTATCGAATTATATTTCGTAATTATATTTGCCCAAACCTTATCCGCACCTACTTTTGCAAACGAATTTTTAATCACAGGATTAAATTTCCCATACAATGCCGTCGAAGTCGAACTCTGCAAATACCCAGTTGCTGCAGTCGAATTTCCCATCAAAATATTTTTCGCATCCGCAAAACTCATATTTTTAACGGCATCTACAAAAATCGGAGTTGCTTCTTTCACTGCATCTTCCGCAGTTCTATTTATCGCTCTCAAACCATCGTCAGCCAATTTGCTCATCCCAATTTTGCGCAAGCCAGCATCTACTTTTTTCAACTCTTCAGGCAACAAAATCTTCACAGCCTCATTTCTAAAAAAACCATCTACGGCAGTCAATTTCGACACCTGTTTCGATATTCCGTTGTTCAAAGCCTCCTTTAAACCACCCGAAATATCCAATCCCATTTGTTGAGTTTGCGGCAATTGTTGTAAAACTTGTTGCATTTCTGCACATCCAAAGACAGGAAGTAAAGCCAATAATAATATAGATTTTCTCATAAAATGTTTTTTTAAGATTAGTACAAATATAGAGCCAAATTTTTTTAGGAGCACAAACTTTTTGTTTCTTTAGCAACATTGTACCCGCTATCCGCAGTATCTTTTTATTGATTTGTAATTTCTACCACAGTACAAATTGCTCACAACAAATCAATAAAAAGGATACTTGCTTCTATCGGGGCTAAAATGTAACTTGGTTTTGTACCTAAAAACTTTTAGTTTTACATCTTTCCAAGCAAAAAATCTGTAAATTTGCACTTCAAAATTATCAAATCCTTAAAATGGAACCACAAATACCGTATATTCCTAAAAATAAAGTAAGAATCGTAACCGCAGCAGCACTTTTCGACGGTCACGATGCAGCCATAAACATCATCAGAAGAATCATCCAAGCCACAGGCTGCGAAGTCATACATCTTGGTCACGACCGAAGTGTAGGAGAAGTAGTAAACACTGCCATTCAAGAAGATGCCAATGCCATTGCAGTAAGTTCCTACCAAGGTGGTCACAACGAGTATTTCAAGTATATGTACGATTTGCTCAAAGAGCGCAATGCCACACACATTAAAATTTTTGGTGGCGGCGGTGGTGTAATCCTTCCGACAGAAATCAAAGATTTGATGGATTATGGTATTACACGATTATATTCCCCAGACGATGGGCGAGCAATGGGATTACAAGGAATGATAAACGATAAAGTTTCCAAATCAGACTATGTTTTACCTGATTTACCAGCCGATTTGGACATTCAAAAATCCTTAAAAGAAAAAAATATTTCCACCATAGCCAGATTAATTTCTTTGGCAGAAAATCGAAATGAGGAATTTAAAAAAGTCTTTCAATTTGATGAAAACAAATCAAAAAAAACACCAGTTCTGGGAATAACTGGAACGGGTGGTTCTGGAAAATCATCATTAGTTGACGAATTGGTTCGTCGTTTTTTAATCGATTTTCCCGAAAAATCCATCGGATTAATCTCCGTCGATCCATCCAAAAAGAAAACAGGTGGCGCACTTCTTGGCGATAGAATTCGTATGAACGCCATTAACAATCCTAGAGTTTATATGCGTTCTTTAGCAACTCGCCAATCCAATTTGGCATTGTCTAAATATGTTTCCGAAGCCATTCAAGTCTTGAAAGCAGCCGAATACGATTTAATTATCCTTGAAACTTCTGGAATTGGTCAATCCGATACCGAAATTATGGATCATTCTGATGTTTCGTTATACGTGATGACACCAGAATTTGGTGCAGCCACGCAACTCGAAAAAATCGATATGTTAGATTTTGCCGATTTGGTAGCCCTAAACAAATTTGACAAACGTGGTGCACTCGATGCCATTCGCGATGTCAAAAAACAATACCAACGCAATCACAATTTGTGGGATGAAAACCCAGATTCGATGCCGGTTTTTGGAACTATTGCATCGCAATTTAACGATCCAGGAATGAACACGCTCTACAAATCAATAATGGATAAAATTGTTGAAAAAACAAGTGCTAACCTGAAATCTACATTTGAAATTACTCGCGAAATGAGTGAGAAAATATATGTAATTCCGCCTCACAGAACCCGATATTTATCGGAAATTGCCGAAAACAATCGCAAATATGACGAAACGGCGCTTACACAAGTAGAAGTCGCTCAGAAATTATACGGAATTTATAAAACTATTGAAAGTGTTACCAATGCCAAATTAAGCTTGTCAAAATTTGGCATTGAAGAAGAAGGTCTTCGACAAGCTCTGCCTGAAAGCCAAGTTTTTGTTGATTTATTAGTAAAAGAATTCGACCGAGTAAAAATGAATCTCGATCCTTACAATTGGGAAATTATTCTGAATTGGGACGAAAAAGTAAACCGATACAAAAATCCAATATATTCGTTCAAAGTACGTGACAAAGAAATCAAAATTGCCACACATACCGAGAGTTTATCACACACCCAAATACCAAAAATAGCCTTGCCTAAATACCAAGCTTGGGGCGATATTTTACGTTGGAATTTACAAGAAAATGTACCTGGAGAATTCCCATTTACCTCAGGATTATACCCATTCAAGCGAGAAGGCGAAGATCCAAGCCGAATGTTTGCTGGAGAAGGTGGGCCAGAACGAACCAACAAGCGTTTTCATTATGTAAGCGCAGGATTGCCAGCCAAACGACTTTCGACAGCATTTGACAGTCCAACATTATACGGAAACGATCCACACGTTCGTCCAGATATTTATGGAAAAATTGGAAATGCTGGAGTTTCTATTTGCTGTCTAGACGATGCTAAAAAACTATATTCTGGCTTCGATTTAGTACACGCAATGACTTCGGTTTCGATGACTATAAATGGGCCAGCTCCAATGTTGTTAGGTTTTTTTATGAATGCAGCTATCGACCAACAATGTGAAATTTATATCAAAGAAAATAATCTTGAAGTTGAAATTAAAGAAAAAATAAACGAAATCTACAAGAAAAAAGGAATCCCTCGTCCAAGTTATCAAGGAGAAATTCCAGCTGGAAACAACGGTTTAGGATTGTTTTTATTGGGAGTAACAGGTGATGAAGTTTTACCAATCGATGTTTATAGCAAAATAAAAACTAGAACTTTATCTCAAGTTCGTGGCACCGTTCAAGCCGATATACTTAAGGAAGATCAAGCGCAAAATACTTGCATATTCTCTACTGAATTTGCTTTGCGATTAATGGGTGACGTGCAAGAATATTTCATCAAAGAAAACGTGCGTAACTTTTATTCGGTTTCTATTTCAGGATATCATATTGCTGAAGCAGGAGCAAACCCAATCACCCAATTAGCATTTACACTTTCCAATGGTTTTACTTATGTAGAATATTATTTAAGTCGAGGAATGAATATCAACGATTTTGGACCTAACTTATCGTTCTTTTTTTCTAACGGAATCGATCCTGAATACGCAGTAATAGGTCGGGTGGCACGCAAAATTTGGGCAAAAGCCTTAAAAAATAAATATGGAGCCAACGAAAGAGCTCAAATGTTGAAATACCATATTCAAACTTCTGGTCGCTCGTTGCACGCACAAGAAATTGATTTCAATGACATTCGTACTACTTTGCAAGCGTTGTATGCAATTTATGACAATTGTAACTCGTTGCATACCAATGCTTATGATGAAGCAATTACCACACCAACCGAAGAATCGGTGCGTCGTGCAATGGCAATTCAGTTGATTATAAATAAAGAATTAGGATTGGCAAAGAATGAAAATCCAATCCAAGGTTCGTTCATCATTGAAGAATTAACAGATTTAGTAGAGGAAGCGGTGTTACTAGAATTTGACCGAATTACAGAGCGTGGAGGCGTTCTTGGTGCAATGGAAACAATGTACCAACGCAGTAAAATTCAAGAAGAAAGCTTGTATTACGAAACCTTAAAGCACAATGGTGAATTTCCTATTATTGGAGTGAATACTTTTTTAAGTTCTAAAGGTTCCCCAACTGTAATTCCAGCAGAAGTTATTCGAGCTACCGAAGAAGAAAAACAATATCAAATTGATATGTTGACCAGTTTACATTCGTCAAGCGCAGCAAAAGTGGCTGAACACATAACAATTTTACAAGAAGCAGCTATTAAAAACGAAAACCTATTTGACCATTTGATGGAAGCTACAAAAGTTTGTTCGCTAGGGCAGATTACTGCCGCTTTGTTTGAAGTAGGTGGGCAGTATAGAAGGAATATGTAATAGTTAAAAAAATTAGATTTTGAAATTAAAGTGTAAAATAGTTGTATTGATTTTTGTTTGGTTTAGTTGTTTTACTATTCAAGCTCAAATTTTGGGTTGTATGGATAAAAAGTCATTAAACTATAATCCAAAAGCAACTGTTAATGATGGTAGTTGTCAATTTAAAAAAACAAAAATTGATCCAATTGAAAGCTTTGATTTAGATAAAAAATTAAATGAAACATCAGGTTTAATTCAATGGAATAATCGCCTTTGGACTCACAACGATGATACGGATACGAATTTGTATGCTTTGGATACCATTAACGGAAGTATTTTGGAAACCTATAATTTACCAAATGTTGTCAATACAGACTGGGAAGAGATTTCTCAAGATGAAAAATATTTGTATGTAGGTGATTTTGGAAACAACAAAGGAAATAGAACCAATTTACATATTTTAAGAGTTGAAAAAAAATCGTTATTGGAACGAAAACCAATAATAGATACTATTGCATATAAATATCCAAACCAAATTAATTTTGGAAAACAAAAAACAAAGACAACAAATTTTGATTGCGAGGCTTTGATTATAACTAATGATAGTATTTATCTTTTTTCGAAAGAATGGAAAAATAAACAAACAACTATTTATGCTTTACCTAAAATACCAGGAAACTATATAGCATATAAAAAAGACTCATTTAACGTAAAAGGAGTTATAACAGGTGTAAATTATTTGCCTTCCAAGAAAATAATAGTGTTGTGTGGATATACTAAAAAAGGGAAATCATTCCTGCATTTATTTTATGATTTTAATAATAATAATTTCTTTTCTGCAAATCATCGTAAGTTAAACTTCAACTTTAATTTTCAACAAATAGAAGGTGTTTCAACTAGAGATGGTCTCAAATATTATATTACAAATGAAAATTTAAAGTTTTTGACTGTCAATAATCCTCAAAAAATGCATATTTTAGATTTGAGGGATTATCTTTAAAAAAACACATAACTCAAAATTTATGATAATTTTAAGTATCAATTTTAATCCAAAATCTGTATTTTCGCAGTATGATGACAGATATTGAAATTGAAGCAATTAAAGATTTATTGGCTTCTCCCAAAAAAATAACGATAATTCCACACAGAAACCCAGATGGAGATGCAATGGGTTCCACACTAGGATTGTACCATTTTTTAGTACAACAAAATCACGAAATATTAGTTATGGCTCCAAACGAATTTCCTGATTTTTTAGCTTGGTTGCCAGCATCTGAAAAAGTTGTGATTTTTGAAAAAAATACAGAAACGTGTACTGAAATACTAAACAAATCGGATATTATTTTTACACTCGATTTTAATGCATTGCATAGAGTAGGTGAAATTATGGAAAGAACTTTGTCCAAATTAGACAAAACCTTTATTATGATTGATCATCATCAATTTCCAGATAGTTTTGCTAAATATACTTTTTCGGATACAAAATATGGCTCAACATGTGAGATGGTGTATCATTTTATACATCAATTAAACCAACAAAAATTAATTAACAAAGCGGTTGCTACTTGCATCTATACTGGAATTGTTACTGATTCTGGTTCGTTTAGATATCCAGCTACAACAAGTACTACACATCGTGTAGTAGCTGATTTAATTGATATTGGTGTCGAAAACAGCAAAATTCACAACCAGTTATTCGATACAAGTTCATACAGTCGCTTGCAATTATTAGGTCGAGCACTTCAGAATATGAAATTAATGCTAGAAAATAAAACTTCCTATATTACATTGTCACAAGCAGAATTAGATGAGTTTAATTTTGAAAAAGGCGATACGGAAGGAATTGTAAATTATGGTTTGTCTATTGATGGAATCGATTTTACTGCTATCTTTATCGAAAATTTAGCGGAAGGAATTATAAAGATTTCATTTAGATCTCAAGGTAGTTTTGATGTCAATCAGTTTTCAAGAAGTTACTTTGGCGGTGGCGGACACATTAATGCAGCTGGAGGAAAATCAGACAAATCACTTGCAGAAACTGTAATAGAATTTGAAAGAATCGTTAAAGAAATTAAAAAATAAAACAAATATGAAACTATTAAAAATATTTTGTTGTTTATTTCTGGGAGTAAATTTGGTTACATGTTGCACTCCAAAACAAGAGCCTCGCAGGCCTATTTCGCAAAAATCTGGAGCGTTTATGAAGCAATCTATCGAACGAAATATAAAGATGAATCAAAACGAAGAAGCTTTAATTGAGTCAATTATCGAAAAAGATACATCAGTAGATTATATTTCATCAAAAAAAGGATACTGGTACCATTATATCATCAAAAATGATTCGGTAAATACAAAGCCAATCAAAGGCGATGTTGCTTTTTTTGATTATGAAATAAAAGATTTAAAAGGAAACATCATCTATTCACAACTGGAACTAAAACCTCAAAAATATATAGTTGATAAACAAAATATTATGATAGGTTTGCGTGATGGAATTAAACTGATGAAAAAAGGAGAGAAAGTAACCTTTTTGTTTCCATCACATATGGGATATGGTTACCACGGAGATAGCAAAAAAGTAACCAACAATATTCCGTTAATGTGTACCGTTACACTAAATGATATAAAACAAGAAAACGAATTGAAAATTGAATAATTAATATATTTTTTTAAAATGAACCAAATAGCAAAATTAGTATTAAGTTGTATTGTTGTATTATTTTTTTCGTGCAAATCAGAACACAATGAATTAAATGATGGATTGTTTGCCGAAATCGAAACCAACAAAGGTAAAATAGTTGTACAATTAGAGTTTGAAAAAACACCAATAACTGTTGCAAATTTCGTTTCGCTAGCCGAAGGAAAAAACACAATGGTCAGTGAAGCATTAAGTGGAAAACCTTTTTATGATGGTTTAAAATTTCATAGAGTATTAGCTAATTTTATGATTCAAGGAGGTGACCCAGACGGAAATGGTTCTGGTGGTCCAGGATATAAATTTAAAGATGAGTTTGTTCCAGAATTAGTAATGGATAAACCAGGTATTCTAGCAATGGCAAATGCTGGTCCGGGTACAAACGGAAGTCAGTTTTTCATTACACACAATGAAACCAATTATTTGAATGGTCGTCATACCGTTTTCGGTCACGTAGTTTCAGGACAAGATGTGGTTGACAAAGTGGCTCAAGATGATTCAATTTTTAAAATTATAATTATTAGAAAAGGAGAAAAAGCTAAAAAATTTGATGCTCCAAAAATTTTCAAAGATCATTTTGAAGCTGAAGTGTCTGTTAAAAAAGAAAACGACGCTAAATATTCTAAAGTAATAGCTGATAAACTAGCTTATTTTACGTCTCAAAAAAGTAGAGCTACAAAAACGGAATCTGGATTAATGTATACCATTGTTCAAAAAGGAACAGGAAAAAAACCAGCAGCTGGAGTCACATTTTTCTTTCACTATGCGGGTCATTTTGAAGATGGTAATCTTTTTGACAGTAGTATTGAAAACGTGAATCGTGAATTTGGAAAATTAGATGTAAATAGAGCTGCTGCAAAACAATATCTTCCACTCCAATTTGTAGCTGGACAAAAAGAAGGTATGATTCCAGGTTTTATTGAAGGACTAGAAAAAATGTCTTTTGGTGACAAAGCAGTCGTATTTATTCCTTCTAACCTTGCCTATGGTGCACAAGGAGCAGGAGGAATTATTCCTCCAAATACAAATTTAATATTCGAACTAGAATTGCTTGAAAAAATGCCAAATCAATAAATTAATTAAAGAAAAATGAGAACTAGATTAAATGTACTATTTGTGTTTCTTTTGGTAATGGGTAATAGTTATGCTCAAAAAGGAAAAACACCAATTAAAAAAGGAAAACCAAACACAACAAAAAAAGCAACTCCAAAAACAGTAGTTAATGGAATATTTGCAGAATTCGATACCTCAAAAGGGAAAATAGTTATTGAATTGGAATATGCAAAAACACCAATTACAGTAGCAAATTTCATATCATTAGCAGAAGGAACTAATACTATTGTAAAAGCAGAATTAAAAGGAAAACCGTACTATAACGGATTGAAATTCCATAGAGTAATCAAAGATTTTATGATTCAAGGTGGAGATCCTCTAGGAAATGGTATGGGTGATCCAGGATATAAATTTAAAGATGAATTTACAGATTTAAAACACGATAAAGCAGGAATTTTGTCAATGGCAAATTCTGGTGTGGCTACAAATGGAAGTCAATTTTTTATAACACACAAAGCAACTCCTCATCTTGATGGCAAACATACTGTTTTTGGAAAATTGGTTTCTGGAATGGATGTTGTAAACAAAATTGAGCAAAATGATATAATTAATAAAGTTGTTATTTCAAGACAAGGTGCGGCGGCCAAAGCTTTTAAAGCCACTAAACTATTTTCAGATTACTATGCCACTAAAGGTGATGATGATAAAAAACAAGCGCTTTTAAATGCTGAAAGGAATAAAGCACAACTGGAAGCACAAGCTGCTGCTAAAAAAGAATACACTTTGAAGTATGCCTCAGTAATAGCTGAAAAAGTAGCATCACTCGCTAAAGTTCGTGCGACTTCAACCAAAACAGATTCTGGTTTAGAGTATTTTATAACTAAAGATACAGGCAAAAAACCAGTTGATGGAGCTACAATTTATGTTCACTATGCTGGGTTTTTAGAAGATGGAACTTTATTTGATAGTAGTTATGAAGAAGTAAATAAAACCTGCGGTAAATTTGATCAAAACAGAGCAAATGCTGGTGGATATGCACCTTTTCCTTTTCAGATGGGGAATAAAGCTGGGTTAATACCAGGCTTTCTTGAAGGTATAAATATGCTGTCATTTGGGGATAAAGCGACATTTTTTATTCCTTCTAAACTAGGATATGGAGCACAAGGAGCAGGAAATGTAATTCCACCAAATGCTAATATTATTTTTGAAGTCGAAATTTTTGAAGCGTTTCCAGTTAAAAAATAGTTACTGATTAAGCATAAAAAAAGCTCCAAATTGGAGCTTTTTTTTATGTTTAATAATTACTTTGTAAACAATAATTCTCTATACTTCGTTAACGTCCAAATTTCGTCATCAACTAAGAGTTCAAGTTTATCGCAATGCTCTCTAATTTCGTCAAAGTGTGGTTTTACTTTATCACAATACATTTCTGCCATTTTTTGAGCATCAGTTAATGCATTAGCTTTTTTACGAGCATCAGTCATTTTTTCAACTTTGGTGTTGATACCTTCAATATGTTCTGAAATTTCTTTTATTAAAACTATTTGCTCTTTTCCAATTTTTTCAAAATCTTTACCAAAAATTTCTTTTAATCCACGAACATTTTCAATCAAAGTATTTTGATAACGAATTGCAGTTGGAATTACGTGATTTCTAGCAATATCTCCAAGAACTCTTCCTTCAATTTGGATTTTCTTAGTGTATTCTTCCAGTTCAATTTCATAACGTGCTTCAACCTCAACGTGATTCATAACGTTCAATTCTTTAAATAAATCCAATGCTTTTTTAGAAACCTTAGCTTTTAATGCAGTTGGTGTAGTTTTATGATTGCTTAATCCACGTTTTTTAGCTTCTTTTTCCCAAGCATCGCTGTAACCATCACCTTCAAAAAGTATATTTTTTGTACCTTTAATATATTCTCTCAATACATTAAAAATAGCTTCGTCTTTCTTTAAATCTTTAGTATCTATTAATGTGTCAACTTCTTTTTTGAAATCTTTTAATTGTTTTGCAACAATAGAATTCAACGTTGTCATAGCATTGGCGCAGTTTGCAGAAGAACCTACAGCTCTAAATTCAAATTTATTTCCTGTAAATGCAAACGGTGAAGTTCTGTTTCTGTCTGTGTTATCCAATAAAACATCTGGAATTTTACCAACTACATTTAGTTTTAAATCGGTTTTTTCTTCTGGAGATAATTTTCCTGTGGAAACCCCTTCTAATTCTGCTAAAACTTTAGTTAATTGTGCTCCAATAAATACGGAGATAATGGCTGGTGGCGCTTCATTTGCTCCCAATCTATGATCGTTACTTGCCGTTGCAATTGCTGCACGAAGTAATTCTTCATATTCATTTACAGCTTTTATAGTATTGATGAAAAACGATAAAAATTGTAAATTACTCATGGGTGTTTTTCCTGGAGAGAGCAAGTTTATTCCAGTATCTGTAGCTAATGACCAGTTATTGTGTTTTCCAGAACCGTTTACGCCTTTGAAAGGTTTTTCGTGAAATAGCACTTTGAAATCGTGACGTTCACCAACTTTAGACATTACATCCATTAAAAGTGAATTATGATCAACAGCTAGATTGGTTTCTTCAAAAATTGGAGCCAACTCAAACTGATTTGGTGCCACTTCATTATGACGTGTTTTTACTGGAATTCCAAGCAACATACATTCTTCTTCCAATTCTCTCATATAATTTAATGCACGAGAAGGAATTGAACCAAAGTAATGATCGTCAAGTTGCTGACCTTTAGCAGATGTATGACCAAGTAATGTTCTTCCTGTCATAACCAAATCTGGACGAGAATTTGCCAAAGCAGAATCTATCAAGAAATATTCTTGTTCCCAGCCTAATGTAGCAGTTACTTTTTTGACATTTTTATCAAAATATTTACATACATCAGTTGCGGCTTCGTCAACAGCATTCAAAGCACGTAAAAGGGGTGTTTTATAATCTAAAGCTTCACCTGTATAAGAAATAAAAACCGTTGGAATACACAAAGTTGTTCCGAAAATAAAAGCTGGAGATGTTGGATCCCAAGCGGTGTAACCACGTGCTTCAAATGTATTTCTAATTCCACCATTTGGAAACGAAGAAGCGTCTGGCTCTTGTTGTACTAATTGTCCGCCACCAAATTTTTCTACTGGATCTGAACCATCATAAGAAGTTTCAAAAAAAGCATCGTGCTTTTCTGCAGTTGATCCTGTAAGTGGTTGAAACCAGTGCGTATAATGAGTTACACCTTTTGAAAGTGCCCATTCTTTCATTCCCATTGCAATATAATCTGCCAATTTTCTGTCAATTTTGGTTCCGTGTTGGACTGCATCTTTTACACCTTTATGAGCATCTGAAGTCAAAAATTGCTTCATTGCTTTATCATTAAACACATTATAACCAAAAAGATCTGATTTTTTACCAGATTCTTCAAATTTTACAGGCTTTCTACCTGTAGTTTCTTTTAATGCTTGAAAACGTAAAGTTGACATAAAATAGTTTTTTAAAAGTTATACCCCTATTGATTTGATGCAAATATAAAAATATTTTTATAGATAAGTAATTTTACACCTATTTTTTAGGGGTATATTTTAAATTAATAATTTAAAATTATATTTTAATCAGTTTTTACTTCCTCTTAAAAAAGATTATCTTTGTATAAATTGAAAGTTTTTAAAATTTTTAATTCGTAATTTTTAATTTGTAATTGATTATGACTGTTTGGATCTTATTCTTTGTAATGGTTTTTGTAATTCTTGCTCTTGATTTAGGAGTTTTTAATAAAACACCACATATTATTAGCACAAAAGAAGCTAGCAAATGGACTGCTATTTGGGTTTCTTTATCTCTCGCTTTCTCAGGTGTAATTTATTGGTTGTATGGAACGGATTATATTGCTAATCCAACAGGTTTGACTCAATCTGATGCAATGATTAAGTTCATTACAGGTTATTTGGTAGAACTTTCCTTGAGTATTGATAATATTTTTGTGATTGCTATCATATTTGCTTCGTTCAAAATCCCTCAGAAATACCAGCATCGAGTTTTGTTTTGGGGAATATTAGGTGCCATTATTTTTAGAGGATTAATGATTTCTTTTGGTGTGATTATCATCAATAAATTTGCTTGGACGACTTATCTTTTTGGTGCTTTCTTGATTTTCACCGCTTTAAAGATGCTTTTTAGTAAAGAGGATGATGATTTTGAACCCAAAGATTCGTTTGTGTACAAAGCATTGGGTAAAATAATTCCTATTACTTCTGAAACCGATAAAGAGAAATTTTTCATTCAAACCAAAAAAGGAAAAGCGGCGACACCACTTTTTGTTGCTTTGATTGTAATAGAAGTAATGGATGTGTTATTTGCCGTGGATAGCGTTCCTGCCATTATTGGTATTACAAAAGACCCTTTTCTAGTATTTAGCTCCAATATTTTTGCCATTCTTGGACTGCGGTCTATGTATTTCTTCTTATCTAATATGTTAGAAAAATTCAAATATCTAGAATATAGTTTGATTGCTATTTTGTCATTTGTAGGGGTAAAAATGATTATTCACAAATGGGTTGAAATTCCAGAATGGGCTTCGTTAGGATTTATAGCGTTATCATTATTGGTAGGTATTTTTGTTTCGTTGCAAAAAAGCAAACAAGAAGAATTGAAGAATTGGACTTCAGAGAAATAAATTATAAGTAAAATTGTAAATGAATCTAAAACAATTCAATCAATTATCCTCAGATTTGCAGAGTTTAGCAAAAATAATTCCTTTAAATTGGGGTGCTATTCAAAACGATAAAACGGATAATAATTTGGATATGTTTGCAATTCATACTTTTATTGAATTAGAAAACAAAATTTCTCTTTTCCCAGAACCTTCAAAAACCTATTTCAGACGAAGATGGTTTTTGTGGAAATGTGCGCAATGTGATGAATATCTTTTTAATTTGAATGGTAATGTATCCCAAAATCCCAATCAAAAATCCCAAACGTACGACATAGAATTTAATAGTGATTTAGAACTTAGATTTGATGTAAAGGGAACAGTTATTCCTCGAAATTTTAGAGATAAAATCAATTTAATGATGGATGATCCTTCGGAAATGATTCGTTTTTTTTATGACAATCAGAGTAAAGGGATTAGAAACGGTATTCAAAACAGGTTGTTTATTATTCATCATTCCTATAAGAATGAGGCTCGCGAAATGTATTTGCGATGTCACTGGGATTTGAAAAAAGAGATTTATAAATCATACGCATCTCAAATAACAAGAACTTCAAATTTTGTAAATTATAAAGAAGTTAAAGCAGATGTCATTTTTATTTTTGAAAATGCAGACCATACTTTTACACCTCATTTTTATGGAATTAGATAATAAATTGAAATTGTTTATGGTAATGCTAGGTTGCAGACCCAAAGCACGATTTACAGAGCAGCATATGTTTTTTTTGGAATAGGGAATTCTTTAAAAGTGTTGATTCCTAAAATAAAATCATTCTGGACAGAAGCCGTGACATAATACTTATGGGTTTCATCGTTTTTTTTTCCTTCATTATATTTTTTTTGTGCCTTTTCCAGCTTTCCACTTTAGCCCTTGTTATAAACGCTTTTTTTCTAAAGTCATTACAAGAGCTTCCTGTGGTCGCTTTGCAATGTCTAGAAAAAATAGCTTTTATTGCCTCGAGGCTATCGCTGCAATCTGGGGCAGGGTAATAGTTTTTTGAAATTGTGTTTTGTTTTGAAGTCATTTTTTTTTACTACCAACACGTTTGATACACTAAGTTCAAATCTAAACCCTTTTATTAATTTAAACCTCGTAAAAATAAAAAAATAACCTATAGGTTATTTTTTTTATGTCACTTTTTTTATTTTTAATTCCCGATTGGGATTTTATCGCCATCAACACATCTTACAAATTACCAAATACTAGTTTTAATCAGCACTAGTAGTTATTATTCTATTAACATTATTTCCAATTTGCTCTAATAAAACAGTCGTTACACCGCCATCAAAAAGCATTTCAACTTGTACTTGTTTTTTATTTATGATGTAATCAATAGAAATTAATCCATCTGAATTCAATTTTATTGTTTCTGACTTCTGTGGTAAGATCTTTTTAAGCTTTTCTGATTTATCTACAACTCTGTTTTTAATTAATTCAAGATAAACATCGTTTACCGTTGAATTTTTTATTGTACATATTTCTTCAAGTCCCATTTCTATTTGATTGGTCTTGCAATCAAAATCATTTGTATGGTCAATATAATATTCTTTATTTTTTTTAAAATAGCAATCAATTATAATATTCCATTTTTTGACATCAAACTTTAATTTTTCAGGATTTTCAATGTCATTGGTCAAATCCAACAATGTAGAATTTTGTGCATCAAACAGCAAAGTACCTACTACATTACTTCCATCATATAGCATAATTTTTATGCTAAAATTAGTAATATCTTCTATTTCTCCAGTCAAATTTTCTTTGAAAGGATTAGTTAATGAGGATGATTTTATAAAATCTAAAAGTATATTGTTACAATCTACATTATTTTCTGAATTTTGGATCCCTTCATTTATAATTACTTTATTTTCAATGCTTTTTTGAGCAATAGAGTCTTTTACCTTGCTTGTATTATTTTGTACTTCTGAATTATAATTTTCCTTACAAGAGAGAAAAAGTAAATTAAAAAATATAAATACTAAAAATTTTTTCATAATTAAATATTATAATGATTCAAAATGAAAAATATTATGTCATTTAGAGTCATTAATGAAATATATATTTTACTTTACTCACAAATTTTCAATACAATCGATTCGTTTTGAGTTTCATTAGTAAATGGATTTTTAACCATTTCTCTCTTTTTTGTCTTTTTGTTGTAAAACCCTAACCATTCTAATTCAAGTTTGCTTTCATCGGTTCTTTTAACTTTACAAATAATACTGTCATGTGATATGTCAAGCCAGTTTACAAATTTATTGTATCTTGTAATACCTGTAAGAACAGAATATTTAATATTAGAGTTATTAGTTATTTCTACGGCAACTCTTGCGTAATCATTATTCAAATAGATGTCTAGGTAGCCATGTGAAGAATCAAATGCCAATAATTCCGTTTTCTTTTCTTCACACATTTTTTTCCAACTTCCAGTAACTTCTATTTCTGGATAATTTTCATTATTTTCAGGTTCAATTATATTATTTGGAAGATTGTTTATATCATCAATTTTGTATTGGTTTAATTCTTTTTTTATAACTAAGGAAATAGTTGTTTTTGTTCCATTATCATTGATAAATATAATGTATGTATTATCTTTTAATTTGTCTTTTGTTATTTCAATATTCTTTAACCATTCAGTATTATAATCTTGCGCATTAACAAAAGGATCATAATTTAACTCTAAATTTTGTAATTTATCTAATAGGCTTTTTGTTATATATTTACTTTTTAATTCTTTTAAATAATTTTTATCAACCACATCTTTAGCATTTTCTGATATATATGATACATAAAAAGCTTTCAAATTTTCAGTTATTTTGTCACTTGTTTCAATTAACTCTAAAGTTTTTGTATTGGTTTTCGTAACCTCTTTGTCTGTTTTTGAAACTTCATTATCTGCTTTTTGAAAACAAGATTGAATTACTATTAAAAGTAAAAATAGTGCTATTTTTTTCATAATTATTTTTTTATTCCCATCTAAAAACTGAACTTTTTCTTTTAATTTAAAATAATAATTATAACCTTCAAATATTTATAAGCCTAATTTTTTTTTAATTCATAAGTTGAAATTTTACCAATTGTTTTATTGAGTAAATCACTTTTTAACTCAATTTTACCCAAACTTTTTGTGATTGTAAATTTTGAGCTTTTATTATCTTTTTCAGCTAAGACAATTTCGGTTGTGTTACAACTCAAAACCACTAATTCCTCATTTAAATCTTCTAAGTAACTTTCTAATTTAAATGTAGCGATATTGTTATCTATATCTATATAAATCATTGCATAAGCTCTTGGATCAGCATATTCTTCTTTCATTCTGAGGAAATTACACGAATATTTTCCTATCCATTGTTGTGTGTTTTTTTCAGAACTAGTTGTTGAGAAATTTTTCTGATTATTTTGTACTATATTAATAATTGACTGGACTGTCATAAACTCTGGTTTATTGATACTAGAAATTTTCATTTCTGGCTGACTTGTCTCTCCTCTAAAAAAAATATATGGCAATTCTTTTTGATTATCAGGCAAGGGATGTTCAATATTTACCGGTTCATTATTATTCAATGATACTTGCAATTGATTTATATTATTTATCATTAAATCTCTTATATCATTAGAATACGCCCACATATATTGATTAGGATATCTAGTATCTTCTAATACAGGATTGAAATATAAAATTGGTGTTTGCTCCTTGTTTAGAATGTCAAAAATAGCACAATCTACACCATCTCCATAGCCCTGCATACGAACGATTTCTTTGGTTTCATCGTTGTCCAAATTTACAAGCCATTTTTCATTTATTTCTCCCCAATAATATTTGAATTCATAAAGAAGTTTATCATTTTTAAACCAAAATTCATAAAAATAATCTGCTTTTTCGTCTACGGCAGTGATTATTGTTTCTTTTGCCTCATCACTATCAATATTTATTTCTTCTTGTTTTTCAATTTTTAAGTTTGATGGAATTGGATATGTTTTTTTAGCTTGTTTTTCTGTTATTTTATCCAACATTTTGCTTTTTAAAACTTTATTCTCTTTACAAGAATTACAAAATGTACTTAGCGCTATTACTATGTAGAAAATGAGTTTAATTTTCATACTATTATCCCAAAAGTAATTACAAAAAATCTATTTAACATCTTCTAACTTTGAATAGATTTCTTTCCATACTCCATTAGGTTGAATTTGGATTTTAAAATTTTGAATATTACAACAACCCGAGATATGACTTATTGCTAAACTCTTTTCTTTTTTATTTATTTCAATCGGGAAAAATCTCATACTTTCTGTTAGATATGTATCCAATACAAATTCGTTATTTGGCTTTTGAATATAATAGGCATATAGTGGACCTCCATTACTACCTTCGATATTTATTACTGCAAAATCCTCTAAACCATCAAAATTTACATCCAATACTATTAGGCTGAAAATATTTTTTTGTGTTTCAATAGTTTTAATTATTGATTTTTTTAAATCAAAATAGGAATAACAATTTGATGAACTTAAATTTAGTTTTACAACTAATGATTCTGGGATAAAACCTATTTCTTGAATTTTATTTGTTTCATTATTTCTCAAGGTTATTTTAACTTTTTGTTTTTCGTCTTCATCTTCACTTTTAACTTCTGATATTAAAAACTTAAAACTAAAATTTTTAGATAGGGTTAGATTTTCAACTTCATCAACATTTTTATTGTCATTTATTTGCACAACTTTATCAGAAGAAAATAATTCTGGAAACTCTTTATAAAAAAAGTCACGCTTCCCAATTAATACATTATTTGTTTTTACTTTTTTTAGAAATTCCCATTTTTTCTCAGATAAATTATACAAATAAAAATAGACTTCTGTATTATTTTTAAAAAACATTGCTTCTTCTGATTCTCCATTCGATACATCTAAATATTTTTTAGGAATATAAACAGCAAAAGTATTATATAAACTTAAGTCTTTATTGACTATTTTTTCAATTACAGAACTCTGTGTAATCTCATCTGAATTAGAGCCTTGAAGATAGTTAAGCCAATAATTATGTAATGAGATGTCTTTTGGAACATAACTTATCGCAAACCATTGTACTTCTTTATTTTCATAATTATAATAATTACGATATGGATGCTCTGATATATCAGAATCTCCAAATGAAATCATATAACCGTTGAAGTATTTTTGGTCAAAAAAATTAACAGGAGGTTGTTCTTGATTTGTATTTTCAATTTGTTTTTTATCCTGCTTTATGTCCTGCTTATCTTTATTTGTAACTTGTCCATTGCAGGAAATAATCAAAAAGCAAACTAATACTAATTTTATTATTTGTTTCATCTTACTATATTTTATTTCCATTTTTATCAAATTTTGTTTTCATATAATTCTCAGGATCAACTCTTGAAGAGGCTACATTCTTAAAAGTAGCAGTGCCAGCAGTATAGCTGGTGGAAGCTTCAATATGAATATGATAATCTTTTGGATCAATGCCGTGTATCAATTTCCCATTTTCATATACAGAGCCTGCATTCCCTGTAGACCCTGAAATTCCTAATATGTCGTTATGCTTAACTTTATCATTTTTAGCTACTTTTACAGAGTCTAAATGACAATACATTATATAAACTGTTCCGTCATCTTTATCTTTTGACTTAACAACAACTAAATTTCCTAAACTAGTTGAATTATATTCATTTGAAGCAAAAGAAGTTTTTATAAAAACAACTTCGCCACAAAGTAAAGAGTGTACATCTACTTTATTATCTCCTGTATAAATATCAACCCCTCTATGCGGATTTTTTCTACCTCCTGCTGAGTTAAATCTATTATTAACCTTACCTCCATTGTCAGTGCTTATTTGAGGATTTGGCACAACATCAGCATAATCAACACATTTATCTTCAGTGCAATCGCCTGTAACACAATTACACTTAATACTAAAATCTTTCAAAAATCCTTTTTGAATGTGCAGGTGGCTTTTGCCTGACAGCTCTTCTTTTAAAAACTCATCATAGTAGTCTAGAGTATCTTGCATTTTTGCAGTTGGTTGTCCTGCTGTTGCACCAGGTAAGCTTACCCAAGTTTCACTTGCTTTTGAGATTGCTCCTTTAATATCATTTTTTAAAAGTAATTCAGGTATTTTTTCTGCTACTAGTATAGCAACACATAACTTATCTTGTGACTTTTGTAAAAACCCTTTTGCATCGTATTTTTTAGCCTTATCATTTTTTTCGGTATATACCTCGGGAAGTAATTTTCTATAAGTACCATTGTGTTTTTCTAATTCATATCCGTTAAGTTCGTCAAATTTCCAACCCATAATTTGATAAGCCCCTGCTGCAGAAGAATAGATTGTTTTTGTACTGTTATGATTAATTGTACGTGGGTGATCATCTGATAAAGTAAAATTATTGCCACTTCCGCTAAACCAAGTTGTATACCCTAACTGAGGATCTCTTGCATCTTTAGTTCCTTTAAAATATTCACCAGTGCCTTCGGCTACCCTTAGTACTCGCATAAAAGCTCTTATTTTTTGCTCACACTCACACTTCTTCCCAATCACAAAATACTGACCTTCTTTTTTCAAAGATTCTACTGAATATTTTTTAGTACCTGTGCATTCGGCTTTGAGCCAAAGGTTTTCAACCACTTTTTCTTTTTTGTATTTAGTAAATACAAACGAATTAGTTGTTGTGTATGAAGTGCCTTCAGTTAATAATTTACTAATGTCTTCTTTTTTAACAATATGATTTGGAGCTAATGCTGTATTACTTTTCTTTTCAATACTAGCTGCGATAGCTTGCAAGTCACCACTTACGGTAAACGCTTTTTTTACATCATACTTATGAGTACCGTCTTTTATATTTGCTGCTAATTTCTCTTTCCACGTTTTTAAATCAGTATCTGCTTTTGGACGTAGTTTTATTTTTACTTTCGCAATACCTTTTTCAACGGTGGCTTTAAGTGATGTTATTTCAACACCATTTTCTTTGGCTTCAAGAACAGGTTTTTATAATATCAACACATTTGATACATTACTAGCAATTTCTACAATACTTAAATCTTGTTTATTTTTTTGGATTTGTTTGACTTAGCTTAATGATAAAATCTTCAGTAACATTCTCAAAATTCACATTGCCAAAATCTTTACTACTCCAAGTTTTTGGAGGCAATTGTTTTTCGTGGTCAGCTTTGTCAAAATAAGTTTCTCCATATTTATGAAGCAATATGTTTCCTCCAATTACTTTGAAGGTTATGTACGATGATATTTCAATATAATCCGAACAAATTTGATTTTCAATTGTAAAATAGTTATCCTTAAATACTATTGTACTAAAGCCTTCTGTGGCACAATTAAAATTATTCTTTGGTATTATCAAATTATTTCTATACCAAGTTTGATAAGTATTATTAGATAAACCTTTTTTAATCTCCATTGGAAGTCCAAAATGTTTATTTTCAAATTCTCCTGATTCTTGATCATTTGTATAAAGTATGATTTTATCATTTACCCCATCTCTGTCTAAATCATAATCAAAAAATTGTGCAATGTCTTTATTAATTATTTCTTTTTCTTTCGTGTTACCTAGAAATAATTCAGGAAAATGTGAAGTGAAAAAGTCATTAGCAGCATAAGGTGGTAAAATGTCGGATTTTTCAGTTTTGACCAATTCCCATTTTTTTATTAATTGGTTGTAAAAATATATCTCTGAGACATTGTTTTTATTTAAAAAGACACTTTCGTTCGTACATCCATTTTTAGTATTTAAATATTTCTTTTCTATCAAATATGAGAAAATATTATAATTATTTAATTTTTTAGTAATTATATCTTTTATTCTTTTATTGTCTGTGGCAAAATCATAAGTATTGAAATCTGTGTTTTTGTGATATTCTTCTTTCCATAATTTTTTATCAATTTCGTTTTTAGGAATAAAATGCACACTAAAGTATCCTTCATTCTTACAATCCAAATAACTAAAAAAAGGATGGTCAGACATATTAGATTCATCAATGGTTAATTCATAACCAGAAAAATATTTTTTATCAAAAAAATTAATTGGTTCTTGAACAAGTTCTGATTCTATTGAACTAGTAGTAGATGGACTCTTTTTTTGTGTGTTACCTTGACAAGATATTATCAAAAGTATTACAAAATATATTATTTTATTTAACTTAATTTCCATTAGCATCAAATTTTGTTTTCATATAATCTTCTGGCTGAAGTCTATTTTTTCCATAAAAAGTCACAGCACCAGCACCATCAGAACATGCTTCAATATGTACGTGCCAATTTTCCTTACTTATGCCTCTACCAGGTTCTCCATTTGCTACACTACCGTCTGATGCATTTCCTGTAGAACCTGAGAGTGCAATTTTTTGTCCGTGACTTACTGTTTCTCCGACAGTAACATCAACTTGATCTAAATGACAATACAATATATATACAACGTTACCATCTTTATCTTTGGACTTGATGTTAACGACATTTCCTAACTTTTTACTTCCATATTCATTAGTTTTATAAGTGTTTACAATAGCTTCAACTGTGCCACACATTATGGAATGTACATCTTTGTAAGTTACTCCTGATAAAATATCTATACCTTTATGCTCCCTGCTAGAACCTTTGTCATATCGATTATTATTTTTACCTCCATTATCACTGCTTATTACTGGATTTTCCCACACATCAGCATAATTAAAGCACTGTGAACAATCTGTTGTACAACTTTCTGCTGTATCCTTTTGGCAATCATTTACCTTAAAAATATTAATCATATTCTGTAAATGACCCCATCTTAAATCTCTTGTAGGAGTACTGTTGTTTATAATATTAATAATAGCTTCAAGATTTGGTCTTAAAATCCCTTTTTCTGCCTCTTTCTGACAACCATATTCCTTCCAATACGCCATACTAGCTACTGTACCCTCATTAAGATTGTTGATATTATTTGCATCTATAGTTATTCCAAATTCAGGATAGTCACTTGTAATTCTATCATTTATTTTTGTATATTTTCGTTTAAAAGTAATTTGAATAATTCCCCTACCCCTATATGTCCAACCATCACCACTTGCCGCATCACCATTATCCTCTTTATTTGCATACGTAATATTAGCAATCATTTGTACATTAGCAGTATGTTCAGTTAAATTAGGTCTATTGTATGTATTCTTTAAGAAGTCAATATTTTTTCTATCAATTCGCCCGTAAGTGAAAGCTAAATCATTAGGTGGTCCATTTAATGATCCTGTTGTACTAAATCGTGAAAAATGTTCTGTAAGCTTTTCAACAGCATAATTTAATCCCTCTCCATCTTTTATATCAATACTTGGTCCAACTTCTTGTCTTACTTGTGCAAAGAAATGAGCTTTTTGTTGACATGTATTTAATCCGAACTTAGTATTTGCTAGATTAAAAGCATTCATTAACTGTTCCTTTTTAACTTTAGTTGCACTAGTAAAGATTAGGTCTAATTCTTCAATGGTTAACTTACCACATCTAGGACATTTTTTGCCTATTTCAAAATACTCCCCATCTTTCTTCAAAAACTCCCCCTCATGTTTTTTAGTTCCCTCACATTCAGCTTTGAGCCAAAGGTTTTCGGTTACACTTTTATAAACATCGAAAGTTATTTCTTCATCTTTGTTGTAAGCGTCTTTTGTTAACGCTTTTTCAATAGCGTCTACTTTTGCAAATTTTTTCAGTTCTGTGAGTTTAGCTTTA
>NZ_JANOQD010000106.1:0-2099 GCF_031422135.1 Flavobacterium sp.
GATTGCGTGGTATTTCCTTTGTTTTTATAAATAATTTTATAAGTAGCATCAAAACCTGGTCTGGCAATTTCTAATGGTAATAAAGTAACTTCTAAATCTGGGTGAACACCATTTGCGGTAATACAAAAATTTTGAGTAAACGGACTTGTTTGTGTTGGGAAAGTAACATTTACCGTTGTTGGCGAAACAGCAAAATAACTTGGATTTTCAAAAACTGGTGTTATCGTATGTGTTCCTGCTTGTACTGGAATAGAATAACTTCCTGATGTGTTAGAAATTAAACTTACCGAATTTGTTCCATCAGTTATATTAAACTTTAAATTTGATAATGGTAAATCTAAAGCATCACAGCTATTATTATTACTATCATATTTATTATTTCCTTGAAAAGTATAAAATGTTCCTCCAGGTGTAAAGGAGCAATAGGAATTTACGTGACAATTAGTATAACCATATACTGAAATTTGATTTTGAATTTGACTAATTTGATTTTCATCAGCACATATGTATTGTAAATTGAGATTATTCTCGAACAAGAAAACTGAAGTAAAGTTACCATTTGAATCTTGCCAAATTTCATTTAAACCATTTTTAATAAACAAATTATTTAATTGATTAAAATTGCAATTCAAAAAACTCAATTCTTTATTATTACTTAAATCCAAACTAGTTAATTGGTTTGAACTACATTCTAAAGCATATAGATATCTATTATTACTAAAGTCTAAATTTGTTAGTTGATTATTTGAACAGTTAAGTTCCAACAATGAAATGTTATTATTCACATTTAAACTTGTTAATTGATTAAAATCACATTTCACAGTATTCACTATTGTATTATTACCTAAATTTAGACTCGTTAATTGATTGTTCCTACAATACAGAGTGATTAATGAAGTATTATTAGTTAAATTTAAGCCATATAGTTGATTCTGATCACACGATAAAAAAATCAATGCAGTATTATTACTTAAGTCTAAATTTGTTAGTTGATTATTTAAACATTGCAAATATTTCAATAATGAATTATTACTTACACTTAAATATATTAATTGGTTATTATAGCAATTTAGATTTTCCAAAGATGTATTTCCACTTACATTTAAACTTGTTAGTTGATTATAATAACATTGCAAATCTGTTAACAATGAATTATTACTCAAATTTAAAGTTGATAATTGATTTTGGCTACAATCAAGATATGTTAAATTGGAAAAATTACTAATTCCATCTAATGAAATAATCGACGAATAAGGTATCTGTAAAGCAGAAACTTGTTCCGCTTCACTAACTTCAATTTCGCCATTATTATTAGCATCAATTTTAAAGTTCACTACGCTTAAATTTTGTGATATATTGTTACTCGGACTCGCCTCCAATAACTTCGCTTTAAAGTTCGCATCAGGAAAATTAATAATCTGAGCATTAACACTCGTAAAAAGACATAAAGAAATAAGCAGAAAGTAGATTTTTTTCATTTGGAAAATTTAAGTGGCAAATATATGAATTATGAATTATGAATTATGAATTATTTAATACTCTTTTTCTTTTTTAAAAATAAACACTCTTTTGTCATTGCTTCGCCAGTTCGCACTTTCAGGCTCGGGTCCGAGGAACGAGGGCACGAGAGCTTTGCTCGAACTGGCGAAGCAATCTCAAGCAATTTAATTATGAGATTCCTCCTTCGTCGGAATGACAATTATGTGAAAATAACGCATAAAAAATACCATTTCTCTATCAATAAAAAAATGGTGTTTTAAAGTTATCTGTTTTTCCAGAGTTCTGGGTTTCTTGCATCATTGTAAATAGCAGTAACAAAAATCGTATTACTGTTCTCATCGAAAAAATAATGAATAGTATATGGAAAAACTGCAACAACTGCTAATCGAATCTCATTATATTTTACAGGAAAAGCAAAAGGATAATCGACAATATAATTTACTGTTTTTCTAATTTCTGAAGTAAATTCTTTTCCTAACCCTTTCTTTTTTGAATTATACCATAAAGCGTTTTCTTTAATATCCTGAACAGCGAGTTCAGAGATTACTTTTTTACACTTCATAAACCTTTTTCGATTTCATCTATAGCTTTATCGAAAT
>NZ_JANOQD010000107.1:0-1846 GCF_031422135.1 Flavobacterium sp.
CGCAAGATGGAAGTGCTAGTTGGACTGGGGGAAATCCTGTTGTAAATTTTGGTAATTTTATGAGTGAAATTAAACAAAATTATAATCAAGGAATAAATGATAGAGTTAATAATGTTATTGATTTTTTTACTTCAGAGATAAGTAGTGGTGAATATTGGGGCAATAGTTTGCAAAGTCTCGGCAATGATGTTATGCAAGGTAGAAGTATAATGTTTAATGCAAGTCCTGAATATAAATTAGAGACATTCAATAATACTAAGAATATGTCTGCCAATGAATGGGCATATTCGGCAGGGTATAGTTCGCCAGATATTGCTGCTTCTTTTGTTTCTCCTTATGCGATGGAAGGAGCGTTTTCTAGAATGAGCAATTTTAGAATTCCAGCTTACACTCTTAAAGCATTAAGAGGAAGTGGGGGATTTAAGTCACTTGGTGCAGCTGCAAAAGGTTTTTCTAAAATTCCAAAAGGATTTAAACATGTCAAAGACTTTGGGTATCCACATGGACAAAATGTATACAAGTTTAAAGGCAATTACTATTCAAAAGATATCGATGTACATAATGGTGGAGTTTGGAAAGTATTTGAAAATATTGGTGGTAGATTAAAAAGAATAGGAACAGCTGATGCAAACCTTAATATTTTTAAAAATTAAACTATGAGTCAATACAAAATAGATTCGGAAAATTTTGATAAGAGTTTTAAAAAACTCTTACAATTAAAAAAAGGTAAAAATATAGTAAATGGAAGATTTGATCTTGAACCAATTAAATTAGAAGCAAAATTAGATTTTATAATTCACTTACTTTTATCCAGTAATTTGATTGAGAGTTTGACTTATAAAATACTTTTTTGGGAAGAAACTAATAAAGTAGAAAGTTTAATTAAATCTTATAAAAAAAAATACAGTACAATTATTTCGTATAATAATGGAAAATTGCCAGGTATAATATTTATAAATGAAGACGTTTTGGATGTGCTTTTTTTGAAAGAACTTTTAATCAATCATTTTAATCATGAAATGGCAAAAAATCCATCTCTTAGTTTAAGAGTTCAAATATGTATTAATAAAGAAGATTATATTACGTTAATTGATATTTATGATGATAGAGGATTTGATATTTATTATTTAGAGAGATAGTTTACACAATCCAATTCTTTGAAATGTTTCATAAATAACGGTTAGCTCTGCGATAGTCTCCAGATTTCGCAGTAGTAAATTAAAACCAATAATTACTATTTGAAACAATGTAAATTCTGCTTGGAGAGATGTTAAGAATGCTGTTAACTATGGCGGAAAAACACTTCAATCTGTAGGAGATTTTTACAATAGAAACATGCAGTCTATTGGAAACAATGTAAGCAGGTCTTTTAATCGTTTATTCGGAGGGGGCAAAAGTAGCACACAAGCAACCCCCGCTAGCGCGAGCTTCTAGCCCCCGCTAGCGCGAGCTTCTAGCTCGTGCCCGCAATAAAAATAAAGTTATTTTAATTGAAATGAGGTAAAAAATAGTAATGGGCACGAGCTTCTAGCTCGTGAGCGCAAAGGGTAAAAAAATTAAAGTTTAATGGAATTATGTTCTTTGAAAATAATTTTGGACAAAATAACAGGTCTTTTTTGTAAATATCATGATTATTGAAATATGTAAACTTTTTCAGGACGAGACAAAATTGTGGGCACGAGCTAGAAGCTCGCGCTAGCGGGGGTATGTATATGAAGATTCTAAATGGCAAGAAACATTAAAACTAGTAGATTCTACCTCAGAATACGCACTTACTGGCGCTATTTTGAGTCAAGATCGTTACGCTATTGAAGAAGCTACCGTTGCTTTACAAAATGCAGCCGGA
>NZ_JANOQD010000108.1:0-3189 GCF_031422135.1 Flavobacterium sp.
CGCAAGATGGAAGTGCTAGTTGGACTGGGGGAAATCCTGTTGTAAATTTTGGTAATTTTATGAGTGAAATTAAACAAAATTATAATCAAGGAATAAATGATAGAGTTAATAATGTTATTGATTTTTTTACTTCAGAGATAAATAGTGGTGAATATTGGGGCAATAGTTTGCAAAGTCTCGGCAATGATGTTATGCAAGGTAGAAGTATGATGTTTAATGCAAGTCCGGAATATAAATTAGAGACATTCAATAATACTAAGAATATGTCTGCCAATGAATGGGCATATTCGGCAGGGTATAGTTCGCCAGATATGGCTGCTTCTTTTGTTTCTCCTTATGCGATGGAAGGAGCGTTTTCTAGAATGAGCAATTTTAGAATTCCAGCTTATACAATTAAACCTTTAAGAGGTAGTGGAGGAAAAGTAAACGGATTTTCAATATCTAAAGGTGCTGGTTATGGTTCTAAAACTAGATTTGATTTTCATAAATTAGTAAATCCATCTAAGAAGTCTAATTCGTTCCCAAATTGGGTTAAAGATAAACGTCTACCACATTATCATAGAGGTAGGGGTAACAATCTTCACAGGCATAGACCTTGGGAAAATGGATGGGATGATAAAACGTTTTGGAATAGATTTTAATTATATAATATGAAAAAAGAAGATTTTTTTAATTCCTATATTCCTGCTTTAGAAAAAGCATTGAATTATGTAAATAAATTAGATTTCGAATTTTGCGGTCCAGATAGTTTTATTGATGATGAAACTATTAGGAATAATTTAGATAAATTTGAAAATGAGAATTATCATGAATATGAAAAGCTATTTAATATGGTATCAAATTATTTAGATGCTAAATCACATAATTTTAAGGACATACAAGGTAAAGATATTGAGGATTATAAAAAAGAACTTATTGAGGAAATAAATAATATCAAAAAAAAATATTTTTGATAACCCGTTGGGTGTAATTATTTAAAGTTAAAAAATGGATTAGATATTGCTCAAGATACTGAATTTCAGTATCTTGAATTCGAAAAACAAACAATATCTATGGCAAATATAACAAAAAATTATTTTAAAGTTTTAGAAGTTTTAAGTTCTTTAGATGTTGATTTCAATCATACATTTCGAGCTGGAAGAAAAGCAAAAATGTCTGATATTGAAGCGGTTGCATTAAGTTTGACTGCAGAGTATATGGAGAGGAGCATCAATGTATGGAAAGTCATATTCATTAATTAATCCAAAGTATGTTCCCTTCTATAGAAATTTTTCTGGCTTACCTAATGTAAATTCTGGTCAGTATTTATTAAAAGGTTCAATTCCTTTTAGAAATATTAAAGTAGGAAGATGGTTTGCGGCTCCTTTGAATGGTAATACAGGAGGGCTTCCATTTGAACTCTATCAGAATTATAACCAATTGATTAATCCAGTTAACTTAATTATTAAAAAACCATTTTAAGATGTTTGGATTCAAAAAAAATAAAGGTGATAATTTTGTTTTAGTTCTTGAAGAACGAACTAATTTGTTATTGGTATTAACAGCGTTAATGAAACTTTTAAAAAGTTCAGGAAATAATGCTCAATCTGATTTTATTTACAATTTGATTGAATTGCTTAATCAAAATAATATTAGTCATTTTGTAAAACTCATAAATGGAGTAGATATGTGGGGGGGGGCTGGTGCAGTTTGGGAAATTTATATTGAAGATAAAAATGAGGGAAAGGAATTTGAAAAAAAAATGTTAAGCCTAATTAATCTAATGGAAAAGGCTCAAATTATTGGTAAAGGAATAAAGTCAATTAAAAAGATTTTTGAAGATAATTTAAAAACAGAGTGAAGTAATAAAAAATAATTATAATTTACTTTAAATTACAAATGAAAGAAGATAAATATTTGCAACCATCACTGCTAGTGTTGAACATAATCCCCGCTAGCGCGAGCTTCTAGCTCGTGCCCAATAAAAATAAAGTTATTTTAATTGAAATGAGGTAAAAAATAGTAATGGGCACGAGCTTCTAGCTCGTGCGCGCAAAGGGTAAAAAAATTAAAGTTTAATGGAATTATGTTCTTTGAAAATAATTTTGGACAAAATAACAGGTCTTTTTTGTAAATATCATGATTATTGAAATATGTAAACTTTTTTCAGGACGAGACAAAATTGTGGGCACGAGCTAGAAGCTCGCGCTAGCGGGGGCAATTGCAAATAGAGCATTATAGAAAACTAGGTATTTCAGGAAATGATAGAAACGGAATCAGTCCAACAAATCGAAAACTAGGCCAATATATTGAATGGGGTCTAAGATCATTAGGTTTTTAATTTAAAATTTGTTTAATTTAGAAATAAAATTAGTTAAAAATGAAAGAAGATAAATATTTGCAAGCATCTCAAAATCTAGCTAAAGCAATCGATATAGCCATAGAATCATTTCAGAAACATCCTCCAAAAATTTGGGATGATAAAACGGTTAGACATTTTATTAATATATATTTGGATATTAAAGAAAAGTCACTAAGCCCTTTACCTCAATATAAAAATTTAAAAAGTTTGAATTATGAAGTTAATGATATATTCATTTTTTTTCAAGAAGGAAGTGGAGACGCAGTAAATTACTTTTGGGATAAAATAAAAGAACATAATTTGCCCTACAAAAGAGAAAACAAACTAGCTAAAATACTTAAACGCAAAAAAATAAAAGACGATATAGAGCTTGACTTTGTTATTGATGTTATGGTGCCATACCAACAAGAGGGTTTAATTAATGAAGAAGAGGTAATATTATTAAATACCTATATTGGAGATTTTGAAAATCGTGTTAAAAGAAAATAAAAAATACATAACTTTAAGTTTTATATTAACATCTTTTTTTGCGAATGGGCAAGAAGTTCACAAAAACTAAAAATTATTTAACATAAACCATTTAAACATTAAGAAGAGAACAAAAATGAAAATAAAATTAATTTTTTTAATTATCCTTTTTACAATAATTTCCTCTAACCTACTAAATGCTCCCCCCGCTAGCGCGAGCTTCTAGCTCGTGCCCGCTAATAAAAATAAAGTTATTTTCATTTAAATGAGGTAAAAAACTAGGAACGGGCACGAGCTAGAAGCTCGCGCTAGCGGGGGGAGCATTTAGTAGGTTAGAGGAAATTATTGTAAAAAGGATAATTAAAAAAATTAATTTTATT
>NZ_JANOQD010000109.1:0-14692 GCF_031422135.1 Flavobacterium sp.
CAAAAAACCCTTTAACTAATGTAACAGGATATTTTTTTTCAGCTACGATGTAAACGTTTGCTTTTTCCGTGGCATTAAAAAGATAGTACGGTGCCATCATATCAAAAATCTCTGTGCCATCATTATCAGCAATAATGACAACAGTTTTTTTGGAGCTGTCTAATTTTGGATGTGTATAAATGAAATCATTATTCCCTTTATAATTTTCCCAAGTCATAAATTTACGAATTGGGCTACAAGCCTCAAAAAGCCAGACAATTAGAAGGCTTGTTATAAGTAGAGTTGCGTAAACCATTTTTCTATTTTTCATTTTCTGTTGCTGATTTTAATATTCTTTGCAATTGTCTTGCCGACTTATACCCACATTCAGATGCGATATACTCAATAGTAAATTCGGGGTTATTTTTCAACGTTTTAGCTTTTTCTATACGCAGTTTGGTAAGATATTCCACAATAGTAATTTCGGTAGTATCTTTAAAAACCCGACTAAGGTTTCTAGGACTCATATTAACAATCGCACCTAATTTTTCTATAGAGATTTCACTTGCAATATTTTCAATTAAAAAATCCTGAGCTTGATGAATTTTTGGATTTATATGATTTCTGTAATCAAGATAAATACTTTGCTGGGTGTGTTTTGAACTTCTGCGGTGATATACAACAAGTCCACGAGCTACTTTATTTACAAATAGTGGGTCTGTTAATTCTTCAAGTATTGACAAGGCTAAATCTATGCCTGCACTAATGCCTGCACTTGTATAAATGTTACCACTTTTTGCAAATAAAACATCAGTCAAAACTTTTGTTTTCGGGTATAGCGTTTGTAATAAATCAATTCTTCGCCAATGTGTAGTACATTCTTTATTATCCAACAAACCTGCTTCTCCTAATACAAAAGCGGCATTACATACAGAACAAATATTTATTTTTCTTTTAGAACATTCGGCAAGCCATTTAAAAAACTCTTTTTCGGTTGAAATATGTCTTTGTAAACTTTCAAAATGTATTCCAGGAATAAAAATAAAATCGTTCTCTTGGAGTTTAGCTTTTTTGTAATTTTCAATTTTACCAAAAGGCAGACCAACAGCACTTACTGTGTCTGCTTGAAATGAATAGAATTCAATGCTAGTTTCAAAACCATAAAATTTGGCTTCTGTAAAAACTTGTACTGGCCCTGCAAGATCCAATAGCTCAACTGATGGCGGTATAATAAAAATTATTTTCTTCATATTACAAAAGTATAAGAAGTTTTTAGAGAATGAAAGGACAATGAAACGTCATATACAGACAGAGTGTAAAATAGATTTTGAGGTCAGTCCTAGTGAATTGTAGATTTAGTATATAAAAGTATATTTTCTAAAAGCAGTAAGAAAATACAAAGCACTAAACCATTGATTTGCCTTGATGTTTAGCTTATTTGTATTTAAAAATATTAAAAATGTTACTCCGCAAAGTATCGAATCTATGAGATAACTATTCATTTTTTGATTAGTTATAATTGGCAAAATACTATCTTCATTTAAACATCGTGGATGACTGGCATATTTTTGAATGATTTCTTGTGCAATTGGCAATAATTTCCAATTGTTATTGGAAGTCATTTCTCCTATAAAATCATTTTGTCCAATATGATATGGATGATGCGTTAATTAATCTATTAATAGCCTCAATAATACTTTGAACCTGACTCTTTTTGTGACTCAATTTAATCTATTATCGTGTTTGTGTATAATTAGTTGCGTGGTTAATCAGGGAAATTAGCAAATAATAAACGGATAGAAAACCCACAAGGATTTTCGTAAGTAAGCTGGAAGCAAGTAATTAATTATATATGGTATTGTAGCCAGTTATTATTTATTATCATATTTTATGAATTCCATTAAACTACCATCAGGGTCTCTAAAATAGAAACTGATTCCTTCACCATTAACACCAAATCTTTTAACTGGCCCAACTTCGATTTCTATTGAATTTAGGGCTAAATGTTGTTTTAACTCTTCAATTGATTTTTCCCAGATAAAACATAAGTCGCTACCTCCTGGCATAACTTTAATTTTTGCAACTGGCGTTCCGTCAATATTTGGTCCGTGACAATTCAATTGAGTTTTGCCAAATCTGTATGAGAATCCATTACCAATGGGTATGATTTCCGCACCCAAAACTTTTGAATAAAATTCGTTTGAAGATTCCCAGTTTGAAACGTGAATTACACAATGGTCAAGTTTAATGTTTTTCATATTTATAAATATTTAAAATGTTAGTAAAATGTTGAACCGCAAAGTGCTGATTTCAAAACCATAAAATTTGGCTTCTGTAAAAACTTGTACAGGTCCTGCAAGATCCAATAGCTCAACTGATGGCGGTATAATAAAACTATTTTCTTCATATTACAAATGTATAAGAAGTTTTTAAAGAATGAAAGGACAATGAAACGTCATATACAGACGGAGGATAAAATAGATTTTGAAGTCAACCCCAGTGAATTGTAGATTTAGAATATAAAAGTATGTTTTCTAAAAGTAGTAAGAAAATACAAAGCACAAAAGCACTAAACCATTGATTTGCCTTGATGTTTAACTTATTTGTATTTAAAAATATTAAAAATGTTACACCGCAAAGTATCGAATCTATGAGATAACTATTCATTTTTTGATTGGACAAAAGCGGTAAAATTGCTTTTCCAAGCTGGTGTTAATTCGGCTTTATTGTCCATTATTTTGTAATACACGTTTTAATATGTCTATTAAATTTGACGGACTTACTTTTGTTAGTTTTAAAGATTGACAACCGTTAAAAATTGCTAGACGATTTATTGATTCTACAAAAGATTCAACCCATAATTCAAGGTTTATACTTGTGTTTTCAATGTGTAGATGTATTAGTTCAAATTCTTTTTCTTTTCTATGCGCTTTGCAATCAACCCTTCCTATAAATTTATCTCCAAACAATATAGGCAAGCAAAAGTAGCCATATTTCCTTTTTTCTTTTGGCACATAACATTCCAATCGAAAATCGAAATTAAAAAGTTGTTTTATTCGGTCTCTATGAATAATTGAATTGTCAAACGGTGATAAAAGTCGAACACTTGAAACAGCTTTGGTTAAAGACTTTTCAAGTAAATCATTATCTACAAAAACTGAAGGCATATTTTCTATATTTACTTCTTGTATTTTTCCTTCTTGTAGCATTGATTGTAAAACCTCAATTGCATTTTTATTTAATAATTTATCAGATTTAAGGTGTGTAATTTGTTTAAGTGTTGTAAATCCGTAAGCTTGCAAATAGGTTTTCACTAAATATTCTGCAAACTCAAGTTGAGTTGGTAACGTAGTGTTAACTAATTTTGGCAAAACTTTTTCAGTAATTTCATACGTTTTCTGCATTCCGTTTCTGCTCGAAACCATTAAGTCTCCTTGCAAAAAAAGTCTTTCAAGTGCAACTTTTGTAGGCTTCCAACTCCACCAACTTCCTGCTTTTTTTGATTCATTTTCAAAATCTCGTGCTTTTTTTGGCCCTTCAGCACGAATAGTGTCCAATACATATTTCATTACTTTTGGGTCAGCATTATAATAATGTTTTTCATTTTGTTTTACATCTAACATTTGAGGCAATACAAAACGAAAATCTTTCATTGGAAGATATGAAGCTGCGTGGAACCAATATTCAAATACTTTTCGCTCGTCAACTAATTCATCTAAATATGAGGTTTGGTAGTTTGGAATCCTTGTCCACAAAGTATGATGATGAGCTCTTTCAACAATTGACAATGTATCTATTTGTATATATCCGAGATGTTCCACAGCTTTAAGCACTGCATTTTTATCTTTTCCAAAAGGATATGACTTTGTTAATCCTTGGCTTTCTAATGTTAAAAAACGAAGTTGCGATAAAGTCAATTCTCCTTTCATAAATTCTATTCAATAATTGAAATATAGGTTTCTACTTCTGCGTTATCTCCATCGTAGTATTTTTTACCGTGAACAGTAACATTTGAAAGATATGGTCTAAAGTGCTTACTGGAAATCCAATAATTAAAGTATATTTTCCTTTATAATCACTTTCATAATCGGTATAAACAGCATATATGTCTTCACTTTATTTATTTGGTATTTTATGAGAAATATTTTCTGACAAAAACTTGTTCCAAAGAATTTCTATATCAATCATTGACTCATTTGTCGTTTCAATTGAAATAACTATGATTTTAAAATTGCTCATATTTTCGTTAGTCTAATTTATACAGGGTGTTTTTTTTAAAGCTGACGCACAACGTTTAGTGATTTTAAAAGTTGTGGATTTGGTAAGCCCAGAAACTTACGATTGAGCCTGAACACAAAAATACAAAACAAAGTTTAAATTCAAAATCGATCCTTCAATTTCTTATAACTTCCCAAATTTATATTTTGTAAATAAAGTCAAAGAAATAGTAATCATAAAGAACAAAAATATTTTGTGCCATCTTCTGAATTTTCATCTTAATTAAGTGTTCTTAAATAATATTAATTTATTGCAATGGCAATTTTAGAATTGTTTGAAAATTTTTCTCTTAAAACCTGCATATCCTCACTTACTTTTTTGTCTAAAATTTTTGCGTAGTGTTGGGTAGTCTGTATATTTTTATGACCTAGCATTTTGCTTACAGTTTCAATAGGAACGCCATTTGTAAGTGTTATAGAGGTTGCGAAAGTATGTCGAGCCATATGAAAAGTAATTTCTTTTGAAATGTCGCATAAATCGCCTATTTCTTTGAGGTAACTATTCATTTTTTGGTTCGTTAAAACTGGCAAAATACTATCTTCATTTAGACATCTTGGATGATTTTCATATTTTTGAATGATTTCTTGGGCAATTGGCAGCACAGGTATTTTTGATTTAGTATCTGTTTTCTGGCGATTTTTAAAAATCCATTTTTCGCCATCAATACCAATTGCAATGTGGTCTTTTTTTAAGCCTTTTACATCAACATAAGCCAGTCCAGTATAACAGGAAAATATAAAAATATCCTTTACTAATGTTAATCGTTCTGATGAAAACCGTTTATTGTAAATTCTGTTTAGTTCTTCTTCAGTAAGAAAATCTCTTTCGACTTCTTTCATTTTTCCTTCATATCTGTTACAAGGGTTTTTATCTAACCAATCGTTGTCTAGACAAATCTTGATTATTTTTCTAAAATTCCTAACATATTTTACAGCAGTATTGTTGTTGCATTTTTTAATGCTTCGCAAATAGAATTCAAATTCAGTAACAAAAGCGTAGTCGATTTTATTAATGCTGATGTCCGAAACAGTGTATTTCCAAGATATGAATTCTTGCAGATGTTTCAAAGATATTTTGAAACGTTCTAACGTTCCGTAAGCATATCCATTTCCGATGAGGTCTTCGATTTTATCATTGTGATTTTGATAAATTGGAATTATCATTCTTTCTTTTTCATCTACCCCCAAGATTTTGCTTTTTAGTGTTTCAGCAGTTACAGGAATTTTTTTGTGTACTAATTCCATTTGCATATCAATGATTTGAATTCGTAGCATATCAAGATGGCTGTTTATTGAACGAGCTTCAATTGAATTACCTTTAATTTTACCAGCTTCTGTGGACCATTTGGTTATTTCAACAAACCTATTGGTACTCAATTCAATTCGTTTTCCATTGATGGTAATTCGTGTGTAGATTGGAACTAATCCGCTTACATTGGCTTTTGCTCTCTTTGCGTAAAAGAGAATTGATACTTTTGTTTTCATCGTGGTAACCTTTTAGTTATTATTAAATTTAATCATAATAAGACTAACACACAAGATGTACAATTTTTAAACTTGTCGTTGAACTGGTTGTAATGCCTTGTGAATGCTAGGTTGAGATAAAAATCGGTTACCCTAATTTCGGATAGTTTAGGGTAACCGATTTTATCCCTTTCGGTTCACGCATTAATGAATAATTTGATTATAAGGAAAAAGAAAAAACCCTTTAAATCATACGATTTAAAGGGTTTTGAAACAAATTGTAGTAATACTTGTGGGCGATGAGGGGTTCGAACCCCCGACCCCCTCGGTGTAAACGAGGTGCTCTGAACCAGCTGAGCTAATCGCCCTTTCGGGTAAAATATTTTCAATAAAAGTGGGCGATGAGGGGTTCGAACCCCCGACCCCCTCGGTGTAAACGAGGTGCTCTGAACCAGCTGAGCTAATCGCCCTAATCACTACAAATTGCTTTGTGAATTAGTGAGTGCAAATATACTATTGTTTTTTGAACCTGCAAACAAATAACCGAAAAAATCAAACAATTTCTGCTACTACAAAGGTACTTCCTCCGATATAAATAAAATCCGAATCTATCGAATCATTCAAAGCCTGTTGATAAGCTTCTGAAACAGAATTGTATGTGTTTCCAATTAATCCAAATTCCAATGCTTTTTGTTTCAAAATTTCGGCATTTAAACCCCGTAAAACATTTGGTTTACAAAAAAAATATTTTGCTTTTTTGGGAAATAATGGTAAAATTTCATCCAAATCCTTATCATTTACGAAACCTAAAATAAAAAATAAACTGTCAAATACTTCATTTTGAATCTGATTCAAGACACTTTTAAGTCCGTGGCTGTTGTGAGCAGCATCGCAAATCACTTTTGGGTTGGAATGAACTTGTTGCCAACGCCCTAGTAAACCAGTGTTTTTAACCACATTAATCAAGCCTTTTTCAAGATGGTTCTCTGTGATCTCAAAATACTTCCTTAATACTTGTATCGTTTGAACTACTGTTTTTTTATTGTGAATTTGATAGTCACCTAATAATCCTGACGGATAATCATTAGTAACCAAGTCGCAAGCAAAATAAATATCCGACAAACAGTCATTGGCTTTTGCCAAAAAAACTTCTTTGGTTTCTTTTGTATATTCTCCAACAACAACAGGGATATTTGACTTGATAATCCCAGCTTTTTCACCAGCAATTGCCACTAAGGTATTGCCTAAAAACTGAGTGTGATCTAATCCAATATTGGTAATTACCGATACTAATGGTGTTATAATATTAGTAGAATCGAGTCTTCCACCCATTCCCACTTCAATTACAGCAACGTCAATTTCTTGCTTTACAAAATAGTCAAACGCTAGACCAACGGTCATTTCAAAAAAACTTAATTTATTATCTTCAAAAAAAGACTTGTTTCTTGAAATAAAATCAACAACAAAATTTTCAGAAATTTCAATTCCATTTATTTTAACTCGCTCTCGAAAGTCTTTTAAATGTGGCGATGTGTACAATCCAACTTTATAACCCGCTTCTTGCAAAACCGAAGCAATCATTGACGAAGTTGAGCCTTTACCATTGGTGCCAGCCACGTGAATTGCTTTTATTTTTTGTTCTGGATTCCCTAGATGTTTGGCTAACAAAATGGTGTTAGTCAGATCATTTCTATACGCCGAAGCCCCTTGCTGTTGATACATTGGGAGCTGGACAAACATCCAATTTATAGTTTCTTGGTAATTCATATTCGTTTTTAAATCAGAAAATTCAAGGGTAAACAAAATAAAAATTGTATTTTTTAGTTTATTACTGTATAGAAATTTATCTTTAGTGCAAATTTGAGATTTTTTTTAATATAATCCTTACTTACAATATATTTATGATTGGATTTTTTCTTCAAGCCCAAAACGACACCCTTGCTGCTGCAACTGGAGCAGTGATTGAAAACATTGCCAAAGAAAACGAAATTTCTGTTTTGGAATTTATTCTAAAAGGAGGCTTTTTCTTGATTCCTATCTCGTTACTTTTATTCTACACTTTTTATGTAATTATCGAACGTTACATTTATTTGAAAAAACATACTAAATACGACACCCATTTGATGAAAGACATAAGAATTCATTTGAATTCTGGCAATATTGACTTGGCTATTTCCTCGGCTTCAAAAGATACTACTGCTTCTGGAAATGTAATCAAAGAAGGGCTTCACACTATCGGAAGACCTATTGCCGAAATCGAATCTAATATGGAAAAGGTTGCTAATATTGAAATTGGTCAAATGGAGCGCCGATTAGGACATCTTGGGCTCATTGCGGGAATTGCACCAACATTAGGTTTTATTGGAACTATCGGTGGTGTAATCAAGATTTTTTATAGCATTTCGATTACCGAAAATATTAGTATTGGGAATATTTCGGGCGGATTATATGAAAAAATGATTAGCTCTGGAGCTGGACTCGTAGTAGGAATCATTGCCTATTCTGCCTACCATTTGTTCAATGGAGTAATCGATAGTTTTTCGCTCAACATTCAGCGTCATGTGTTGGAATTTGTTAACATAATTCAGAGACCAAATGCCACAAATAAAACGAAATAAACGCTTTCACGCCGAAGTAGCCACCTCTTCGTTAAGCGACATTATGTTCTTTTTGTTGTTGTTTTTCTTGATTATATCTACGTTGGCAAACCCAAACGTCATCAAAATGACGTTGCCAAAAGCTAAAAATAACGAAAAAACCAACAAGCAACACATTACACTTTCAGTAACCGAAGAAAAAAAATTCTATCTTGACAAACAAGAAGTTTCTTTTGAAGAATTAGAAACTACATTGCTTTCCAAATTAGGCGAATCGAAAGACCAATCCGTAATTGTACGAATTCCGTACAATCTTCAAGTGCAAGATTTGGTGGATGTTTTACAGATAGGTGTAAAAAACAATTTGAAGTTTGTGATTGCTACGAGTGCTGGAAAATAATTTTTTGTGAGTTTTTCCACTTCAGTTGAAATTTTATAAAAAGGGTTTAATAGAAGAGGTATCTTGAATTTTAGCCCCGATTGAAGTGAAAATCCTTTTGCTTTTTTCTTTAAAAAGCAAAAGATTGGAACGTAAAGCGGGAGAAATCTTGAATTGGAACGGAAATATTGTGCTTCTAAAAAATACAGTTTTTATTACAATTTGTAAAAAACCTAATTCAGACTAAAACTATACACGATTTTTCCGACTTGTTTTTCGGGAGCATTGTCGCTGGCTTGCCATTTGGTATTCATTGCGGCAATTCGAGCTTGGTCGAGTAAACATTTAGCAGTATTGGTGGAGCCTTTCACCCCTGGCACAACACTGATGGTGTTTCCGTTTCTATCTACAGAAACTTCGACAACAACTTTGCCAGATTCGTTACACAAATACTTCGGAGCTGGTTTAGATAGTGCTTTTCTGTCTCCTAACGAATAGCCTATTCCGCCACCGCTGCCACTGCCAGAGCCGCCACCTGATCCAGAACCGCTACCTGAACCTGTTCCTGTGCCATTACCCGTTCCGTTTCCGCCGCCAGTTCCTCCTCCTGAACCACCAACGCCATATCCATCGCTGGTAATACTTCCGTTTGCTGATCCTTGGTTGCCTTGCGAACTGGAGTTTCCGTCACCGCCTTTATTCCCACCTTTTAGAATATTCGCCAAAGCATCGTTAGTGTTTTTGGTAACTTTAGGTTTTTCGACTACAGGTTTTGTTTCTTTTTTTGGGACTTCTACTTTAGATTTTTTTACTATTGTCGTTTTAGCAATAACCACATCGTCATCATCAGTCGCATTTTCTTGAGCTATAATTTGTTCGTCAGGTTCTGTTGGCTTTGATGTTGGTTGTTTGACTTCGTTTTTTATTTCCAACGCTTTGCTTTCGAAATTATTACTCGAACCAAAATCAGTATTGCCAAAATTTACGGTAACGCCACCACCACCGCCACCGCCAGCTAAAAGCAGTTCGGTAGTATTTGAAGGCGGCCAAAAGCGTATAAAAAACAACACAAGTAAAAACAACATATATATAATTGTTGCAATTACAAACGATTTTCTCTTGTCTGAAGCTGGAATTACTGCATTCATAAATAATCTATTAATCAGAATATAACGAAAATATGAACCATTTGGTATACTTATTCCAAAAATTATACCAATTGTTTCAAGGCAATTTCAAATGCTCTTGCGCTGATATTCTTTTTATCCGAGTTTAGAGCGTGTGTTTTTATAATTGCGTTTTTTATAATTTCTGAAGTGTCGTTAAAGATAGATTCATCTGTCATTTGAACTTTTTTCTCCATAAAATAGGCAAAAACACGAGCCATTCCGCAATTGGAAATAAAATCTGGAATCAAACTCACTTTGCTATCTACTTCTTCCATAATTGGTCCAAAGAAAATGGCAGTATCTGCAAATGGAACATTAGCACCACAAGAGATTACTTCCAATCCAGAAGCTATTAAGCTATCGATTTGCGGTTTGGTAACCAATCGAGAGGCAGCACAAGGGGTGAATATTTCGGCACCAATAGACCAAATTTTCGTGTTTATTTCTTCAAATGGCATCATATTTTGGGTAACCAATTTGTTGCCATCTTTGTTTAAAAACAATGCTTTTATTTCCTCAAAAGAAAAACCGCTTTCATTAATCAATCCGCCATCTCTATCAATGATTCCTACAACTTTAGCACCCATTTCTGCCAAATAGAACGCAGCAGCAGAACCTACATTTCCAAAACCTTGTACAATGGCTTTTTTGCCCACAACACTTCCTCCATAAATATCGTAATAATGACGCACTGCTTGAGCCACGCCATAACCCGTAATCATATCGGCGACAGTATATTTTTTGGTAATATCTGGTGAGAAAGTAGTGTTTTCAATTACCTTCACAACACCTTGTCGTAATTGTCCAATTCTGTTGATTTTGTCGGCTTCTGTTGGTCTAAAATGACCATTAAAAACACCTTCTTGTGGATGCCAAACGCCACATTCTTCGGTCATAGGGATTACTTCATGAATTTCGTCCACATTCAAATCTCCACCAGTTCCATAATAGCTTTTTAGTAATGGTGAAACTGCCTTATACCAACGTTGCAAAACACCTTTTTTGCGAGGATCGTTTGGATCAAAATTGATTCCTGATTTTGCACCACCAATGGCTGGTCCAGAAACGGAGAACTTTACTTCCATTGTTTTAGCTAACGAAAGTACTTCGTTAATATCCAAACCTTTACGCATACGAGTTCCGCCGCCAGCTGCACCACCACGTAGAGAATTGATAACAGTCCATCCTTCTGCATCGGTTTCAGGATCTTTCCAGTTAAAAACTATTTCAGGTTCTTTATTTTCAAAAATTTGAAGTAACTCTTTCATCATATAATTATTGTAATAAGCGTAAATATCTTTTATTTCTTAACAAACTTAATTAGTGGATTGCATTTAGATGACATATAAAATAAGAAACTATCATTAATAGTAACTATTTTAAATGACAATTATGAAGCTTAGTTTTATTTTCCTAATCCTAATAAATCTTTTTTGAGATCTTCGTCAACTGGATTATCAGAAAGCCAAATCCCAAAAAAAGCTTTTTTGAATTCAAAACCTGGTATTTTGCCTTCTAATTTATCATTTTTATATACCCAAATTGACAAATCTTCAGGGTTATATATTAAATTAAAAGCATCCCCTTCTTTTGTAATTTCAGAACCAATTAGCTTTTCAAGCATATCAACTTGCGATCGAATTGCTTCTATTTTATCCTCACCTACAGATTTTATTAACCCTTTGTTAAGAGCTTTAGATAATTTTTTAGAAGTAACCATTGAAGATATGATTTGAATTCTAACTGCCATTTTAGTATCGCTTTCTAAAATATATTTTGGATCCTGCGACAAAACTGACAAATAGAGTGCTTGAACATATATGTCAAGCCAAAATTTAGATCTAGTTCCAAAACCTATCAATTGTAATTCTTTACTTTTAAATTCAATTGTTCTTGGAACTACAACCCCTTCCAATTCAAAATTAGTTTGAGCGTTTGCTGTATAAAACTGAGCTGAGATTAAAAACAAAAACAATAAGACTATCTTTTTCATAATTCATAATTTTAAATTAACTTCAAAAATAATACTTTTAATTTGTCCAAACAGAATATTAGCTCAAATATTTTACAATTAACTAAAACGTTATAGTATTACTTAAACATCGGTTAAAATTCAGAAAAGCATTTGAAAGATTCAAAATTAACGCCTATATTTGACAACTCTTAAAAAAAAATTAAAAACCAAATATACTTACAAATGAACTTTGATTTAACCGAAGAACAATTGATGATTCAACAAGCGGCACGTGATTTTGCTGTAGCAGAATTATTACCTGGAGTAATTGAACGTGATGAACATTCTAAATTTCCAACAGAACAAGTCAAAAAAATGGCAGAACTTGGATTTTTAGGAATGATGGTTGATCCAAAATATGGAGGGTCAGGATTGGATAGCGTTTCGTATTCTTTGGCATTAGTAGAGTTATCTAAAATTGATGCTTCGGCAGCCGTTGTAATGTCAGTAAACAACTCATTAGTTTGTGCTGGAATCGAAAAATATGCGAGTGAAGAATTAAAACAAAAATACCTTATTCCACTTGCAAAAGGAGAAGTTATTGGTGCATTTTGTTTGTCAGAACCAGAAGCTGGATCGGATGCAACATCGCAAAAGACTACGGCAATCGACAAAGGAGACCATTATTTACTAAATGGCACAAAAAACTGGATTACAAATGGCGGAACAGCTTCTACCTATATCGTAATTGCACAAACTGATATTGAAAAAGGTCATAAAGGAATCAATGCTTTTATAGTTGAAAAAGGTTGGACAGGTTTTGAAATTGGCCCAAAAGAAAAGAAAATGGGAATTCGTGGTTCCGACACCCATTCGCTAATGTTTACTGATGTAAAAATCCCTAAAGAAAACCGAATTGGTGAAGATGGTTTTGGTTTCAATTTTGCCATGAATGTTTTAAATGCTGGTAGAATTGGAATTGCTTCTCAAGCACTTGGAATTGCAACTGGAGCTTATGAACTTGCACTAAAATACGCACAAGAACGCGTGGCATTTAAAAAACCAATTTTTCAACACCAAGTCATTGCCTTCAAGTTAGCCGATATGGCAACGCAAATTATGGCTGCCAAAATGTTAGTTTTGAAAGCTGCAACCGAAAAAGATGCAGGTCAAGACATTTCTCAATCGGGTGCAATGGCAAAACTTTTTGCTTCAGAAACCGCAATGAATACTACAATTGAAGCCGTACAAATTCACGGTGGAAATGGTTATGTATCCGAATATCACGTAGAACGAATGATGCGAGATGCAAAGATTACTCAAATTTACGAAGGAACTTCGGAGATTCAACGTATTGTAATTTCTCGAACTTTAGTAAAATAAAAATATTCCAATTCATATTTAAAACCCAGCATTTTGTTGGGTTTTTTTGTTTTTTGGCGTTCCTTTCTCTCGTTCCTCGTTCAAGTCGGGCTATCCACTTGTAGTCCTCGCACTTCCTTCGTCAGGCTCTGGGCTACCGCTTCTATCCCTCACGCAGGGCAAACGACAAATTAAAATTTACCGTTTCTAATTTCCGATAGTACAACTCAACTTGCGCCACAAAATTTCTAAAGGACCATAATTATTGTTTTTCAACCACCAAGTACAGAAAAAAATTTGCAAAATGTAAACACAAATCGCAATTATAAAATAAGAATAATAGGGTAAATTATAAAACAAACGCAAACCAAAACCCTGAAAAACAAAAAAACTAATTAGATTCTGAACCATATAGTTTGTCAAAGTCATTCGCCCAACAACCGAGAAATGAACAAAAATAGCCTTACAACGTTGTTTCAAAAACAACAAACAAATACACGCTGTAGTAAAAATCATAGTCAACAAAACAATCCAATAATTTGGAGAAAAATAAGCCAAATAAGTCGCTTTATGTTGTAATGAAAAGAATAAAATCAAACTCAAAACCAAAGCAGAAACAAAAGAAAGCAATGCAATCGTTTTAACTTTCTTCAGGTTAGAGAAAACCGTTTCAAAAAAATTCGTTTTCTGCGCCCAAAGCCCCAACAACATACAAACAAACATAACACAATGTGCCGTTACCGAATATCCTAGATTGACAACTTCAAAATAATAGGAAGTCCAAAAATTAAATCGAAACAAGTCAACAAAATAATAACTATACCGCAACGGAGCAACAAGCGCAAGTTGAGTTTCTACATGCGACATATCCAAACTATTGATATAAGCATCTAAAAATGGGATAAAAAACAATATAGTCAAAGCAATAATTAATATTTGCTTTGCTGGTAATTTATAAAAAAACAAAATCAACAAACCCAAAAAAGCATAATCCCTTAAAATATCTCCATCGTAAATAATACTGTTTACAAACGCAAACAAAAACAAAACCAACATACGTTTAACAAAACCCAAATACGAATTACCTTGGAATTTATCCATAAAAACTCCAAAACCGAAACCAAACAAGACAAAAAGCAACGACCAGCCTTTGGCTGAAAACAAAAATCTTTCCAAAGTTTGCAAAATATCGCTCACAATGCCTTTGTCAACTATCTGATAATCTTCATTATAAGCAAAAACACTATAATTACAAATAACCACGACCAGCAAAGCCCAGCCTCGAAGTATGTCTATGATTTTTGTCCTAGTTGTTAAATTCATTTGTTTTGATATTGGTTCATATAATCAAGAAATATTGAGAGAAAAGTAAACAAAAAAGCCCTATCCGTTTGGATAGGGTTTTTCAAAAGAAAGGCGACGACATACTCTCCCACAAAATTGCAGTACCATCTGCGCAGGCGGGCTTAACTTCTCTGTTCGAGATGGGAAGAGGTGAGCCCCGCCGCAAT
>NZ_JANOQD010000110.1:0-16588 GCF_031422135.1 Flavobacterium sp.
AACTGCACTTATTAAAGCTGTCTGTGAGAATACCGCTTTTTGAGACTCTCCTTCTTCATAGTCTGATGAATCATTTCCTGATGGCAAACCACCAATAGCTTTTCCTTCTGGAGTTACAACATATTTATTTTTAAGAAAGTAGAAAACAGCTGTTCCAATTAGCATAGCAATAGCGGCTGCTAAAAATCCATATTTAAATGCATGAATATCTCTAATTCCACCAGAATCTTTAACATCTCCAACAATTGGACAAATTAATTGCCCTAAAAAAGCACCTAAATTGATTCCCATATAGAAAATGGTAAATGCAGTATCTAGTTTACTTTTTTCTTGTTTTGGATACAAACTTCCCACCATGGAAGAAATATTTGGTTTGAAGAATCCATTACCAAAAATGATAATTCCCAAAGCTGACCACAATAATGTATTAGCCAAACTTAAATTTGCACCAAAAACAGAAGCACTAAAAAACAGTAACAATTGACCAATTGCCATCATTAATCCACCTAAAAGAATGCAATTTCTATTTCCGAAGAAACGATCTGCTATAAAACCACCTAACATTGGCGTTAAATAACACAATCCTAGAAATCCTCCATATATAATTGAAGCATCGGCTTCTTTCATCATTAGGGCATTCACCATAAAAAGTGTTAGAATTGCTCGCATTCCGTAGAAGTTGAAACGTTCCCACATTTCGGTTCCGAATAATACCCAAAGTCCTTTTGGATGTCCTGTTTTTACTTCTGTTTCATTCATTTTTTAAATTATTTTAGTTTGGTTTTTAGTTTATTAATCATTTATTTCGAGACAAGCAACTTCTGTTTTGTCTGGATTTTCTATAAAATTTCTAATTAAAAGATGTTTTTCTTCTAACAATTCAAAAATTTGGTTTGTTGTTAAGTTTCCTTTTCTAATCCAAATTATTTTTGGAGGGCAACCATTAATCAAACTCAAATCATAAAAATCGGAATCGAATGTAACAATTACAAATTGTTCTGATTTAGCATAATTCCAAATATCAATATCAGTCGAATTATTTAACTCTAAATTTGAAATGTGTTTTGACGATACATAATTAGAAGATAATTTATTTTCTATTCGATAGGAGATATTTTGGTCAAATAATAGTTTCATTATACACATTCGATTTTATGCTCCTTGTCTGCAGCATAAGACAAACAGGCCAAAATATCGTTTTCACTTAATTCAGGAAAATCTTCTACAATATTTTCAAAAGTCATTCCGTTTGCTAACCAATTTAAGATATCATAAACGGAAATTCTGGTTTCTCTAACGCAAGGTTTTCCAAATCTTTTGTTTGGATTTCTTGTGATTATGTTTTGATAATTTACCATAACTTAATTAATTATAATTTTTCCTTTATAAAATTAGTCATTTTAGTATACAATTGCAATCTTGTTTTTCCGCCATAAATACCGTGATTTTTGTCTGGATAGATTGCCCAATCAAATTGTTTGTTTGCTTGAACGAGTGCTTCCACCATTTTCATCGTGTTTTGAACATGCACATTATCATCAGCGGTGCCGTGAATCAAAAGAAAATTTCCTTTCAATTTACTCACGTGATTTATTGGCGAGTTATTATCGTAACCAGAAGCATTTTCTTGCGGTGTTTGCATATAGCGTTCGGTATAAATACTGTCATAATATCTCCAAGAAGTTACTGGCGCAACGGCAATGGCTGTTTTGAAAACATCTGCACCTTGAAAAAGAGAATTTGACGACATAAAACCTCCATACGACCAGCCCCAAATACCAATTCTAGATTTGTCCACATAAGGATAATTTCCAATTACTTTGGCGGCATCGATTTGATCTTCTACTTCATATTTTCCGAGTTGTAATTGTGTACATTTTTTAAAAGCTGCTCCTTTAAAACCTGTTCCGCGACCATCAACACAAGCTACAATATAACCTTGTTGTGCCAGCATCATAAACCAATATTCATTTGAGCTTCCCCAACCGTTAACCACCTGTTGAGAGCCAGGACCGGAATATTGAATCATAAAAACTGGATACTTTTTTGAGGCATCAAAATCTTTTGGCTTCATAATCCAAGCGTTCAATTCATTGCCTTTTTCTGTTTTTAGAACAAAGAATTCTTTAGATGGCAAATTATAAGTTTTCAATTGATTCGACAACTCATTATTGTTTACAATTTCTTTAACCAGTTTCCCATCTTTAGAATTGTTTAAAGTATAAATTGTTGGAACAGATGAACTTGAATACGAATTGATAAAATATTGAAAGTTTGGACTAAAAGTAGCACCATTAGTTCCAACTTGTGTAGTCAATCGTTTTTTATTTTTTCCGTCTAATGAAATGCTATACACATCACGATTGATAGAACCATTTTCTACCGATTGGTAATAAATTGTTTTCAATTTTTCATCAAAACCATAATAATTAGTTACTTCCCAATTGCCTTTTGTAATTTGGTTTTTTAGTTTTCCTGTTTTGTCGTAATGGTAAATATGATTGAAACCATCCTTTTCTGAAGTCCAAATAAAACTATTGTCTTTCAAGAACGTTAAATTATCCGTTACATCAACATAGGCTTTGTCTTTTTCGTTCAAAACCACTTTTGTCGCACCAGAATTGGCGTCGATAAAAAGTAAATCTAAATTGTCTTGATGTCTATTTAGAACTTGTGCAGAAAGCGTGTTGGCTTCGTTTGTGAATTCTAATCTTGCAATATAAAAGTCATTGTATTTACTCAAATCGATTTTTTTGGTAGTTGCCGATTTTGTATCATAAATGTGCAAAGAAACTTCCGCATTTTTTTCACCAGCTTTTGGATATTTGAAAACTTGTTGCGTTGGATACAATTCTTTACCATAAATATCCATCGAGAATTCAGGAACTTGACTTTCGTCAAAACGGATAAAAGCTATTTTATCTGATGAAGCATTCCAATCGAATGCACGAACAAAAGCAAATTCTTCTTCGTAAACCCAATCCGTAATTCCGTTGATGATTTCATTTTTCTTTCCGTCGGTAGTAATTTGAGTTGTTTTTTTGGAAGCTAATTCGTAAACGTATAAATTATTTTCTTTGGCGAAAGCAACTTTCAAACCATCTGGAGAAAAAGTAGGTTCTTGAATTTTATAATCTGCAATTTTAGTTAATGATTTTGCAGCAATATCATAAATAAAAAAATCTGCAACAAACGAATGACGGAATATTTGATCTGAATTATTAGCAATTAAAATCTTCTTTTCGTCTTTACTGAAAGTATAACTGTCAATTCCTTCTAATTGTTTAAAATCTTTAGTGTCAATTAAAGTTGAAACCTTATTTAAGGTTGCAAAATCGTATAAATCTATTTGAGATGATTTTGAGGTTCTATCAAAATTTAAAACCGTATACTGATTTGTATTCTTTAAAGCTGCCAATTCGGTCATTCCTTGTGTTCTAAAAGCACCACCCCAAATTTCTTCCAATGTCAATTTTTGTTGTCCAATGGCTGAAAATGAAGCCAATAAAACAAATGCAACTATACTTTGTGTAATTTTCATAATAAGTTATTGTAAAATGATGCCAATTTTAGTGAAAAAATTGCACATAATCGTAGTTTTGAATGTTAATTTGTGTTTTTTATATTCAAAAAGGAAAACCAAAATTCGGGTTAGTGTTTGTTTTTTTATTAATTTCGTACCATAAAGATAATGTAATGGAAACTATTAAAATTGAATTTCAATCTAGTGTAAAAGAAAAATTAATCGAATTCTTGAATTCTTTTTCTAAAAACGAATTGCATATTGTTGAAGAAGATAAGGATTTTTTAGAAACTAAAAAACGACTTTATGAATCCTATCAAAAATTAAAAAACGGAGAAACGGAACTTTATAGTTTCGAGGAATTAGATGCTTTGTTAGAAAAAACAATTTCTAAATATGAAAGTTAATTTCACTAAAGAATTTTTTAATTTATTGAATGAACAAGTTGCTTATATTGCCAAGGACAAACCACAAGCTTCAAGAAAATTTAAAAACAACATACTAAAAAAATTAAAAAAAGATTTAAAATTTCCTTTTAATTATAAAAAGTCAATTTATTTTGACAATGTGTTAATAAGAGATTACGTTTTCAAAGGTTATACCATTGTTTATTTCGTTAATGAATCTAAAGACACAGTAGAAGTTTTCGAATTTATTAAATATATAGAATCATTATAGATTCGTTTACCAAAAAAACATTAAGCTACAATGCCAAAATCAATCTCAGGATTCTCCAAATTAACCAAAGACGAAAAAATAAACTGGATTGCTTCCACTCATTTTACAAATGCGGAAGAAGCCACAAAAACCATCAAAAAATATTGGAATTCTGATACAGATTTGCAAAAACTCCACGACGAATTTATAGAAAACACAATAACCAATTTCTATTTACCATTTGGTGTTGCTCCAAACTTTCTAATCAACGGAAAAAACTATACCTTCCCAATGGTTATTGAAGAAAGTTCAGTTGTTGCAGCAGCTTCCAAAGCAGCAAAATATTGGGGTTCACGTGGCGGATTCAAAGCCACTGTTCTAAATTCTGAAAAAATTGGACAAGTACACTTTATTTTTAATGGCGATACAGAACGATTAACCGCTTTTTTCAACCAAATAAAATCGAAGTTTTTCTCTGAAACGCAAAGCATTACTAAAAATATGCAAAAACGTGGCGGCGGAATTCTAGACATCGAATTGCGTGACAAAACATCGGAATTAGAAAACTATTACCAACTACACGCCACTTTTGAGACTAAAGATTCGATGGGAGCCAACTTCATCAATTCGTGTTTGGAGCAATTTGCCAAAACCTTAATAAACGAAGCGTTGCAATCGGATGTTTTATCTGAAAAAGAAAAAAACATCGAAGTCGTAATGAGTATTCTCTCGAACTATGTTCCAAACTGTCTTGTTCGTGCCGAAGTTTCCTGTCCAGTTGCTGAATTGGTCGAAAAAAATATAGAAAATCCGCAAGAATTTGCTGAAAAATTTGTTCGTGCTGTGCGAATTGCCGAAATCGAACCTTTTCGTGCTGTAACACACAATAAAGGTATTATGAACGGCATCGATGCTGTAGTTCTTGCCACAGGGAACGATTTTCGTGCAGTCGAAGCAGGAATACACGCCTATGCGTCTAGAAACGGTAAATATTCCAGCTTGTCGCACGCCAAAATCGAAAACGATATTTTCACTTTTTGGTTGGAAATCCCTCTTGCATTGGGCACCGTTGGTGGTTTAACATCGTTGCATCCAATGGTAAAAATAGGGTTAGAAATGCTAGAAAAACCATCTGCACACGAGTTAATGCAAGTAGTTGCCGTTGCTGGTTTGGCACAAAATTTTGCTGCTTTGCGAAGCTTGACAACAACAGGGATTCAAGAAGGTCACATGAAAATGCATCTCAACAACATCATCAATCAATTTGAAGTAACAGATAGCGAAAGAATTTTAATAAAAAATCATTTCAAAACAAATACAGTTTCACATTCGGCTGTGGTTGATTTTATTGCTGAATTTAAAAGATAATATTATTTGGAGCTGTTCCCGCTATTCGTTTCAATCTTTTTTTCGGAGAAAAACCTCAAAAAAGGATTTCCACTGCTATCGGGGCTAAAAATAAATTGCTTCGTGCCTCAAAATAATTATGAAACAAACATTTTACAGTAACGGAAAACTACTCATAACAGGAGAATATGTCGTTTTGGACGGTGCAATTGCCTTGGCATTGCCTACAAAATTTGGGCAAAATCTAGTAATTGAAAATGGCTCTAAACAACAAATAGTTTGGAAAAGTTATGATGCTGATGGAAGTGTTTGGTTTGACGACATCCTTCTTTTTTCGGAAATTATAGCCAAAACATCATTTGAAAACAACACTGTAAAAACCACATTAATCGAAATTTTGCATCACGCCTATCTTTTAAATTCAAATTTCATTACTACTTCAGAAGGATATATTATTTCCACCGAATTGACTTTTCCTAAATTTTGGGGTTTAGGCACATCGTCAACCTTGATAAATAATATTGCACAATGGTTAACTATTGATGCTTTCCAACTACTTAAAAATAGTTTTGGCGGAAGCGGTTACGACATTGCTTGTGCACAAAACGACTCGGCAATTTTATATCAACTGGTCAACGAAAAGCCTATTGTGAGACCAATACCTTTTGATCCAAAATTCAAAGATCAAATCTATTTTGTATATCTTAATAAAAAACAAAGTAGCAAAACTGCTATTACCAATTACTATAAAAAACAAGGAAACACATCTAAAATAATTCCTGTTATTAATGAAATTACAAATGCCGTAATTACCAATATATTAAGTACAGAATTTGTTCAAAATCTAGAAAAACACGAATTAGAAATGAGCCATATTCTAGAAATGCAAACAGTTAAAGAATTATTATTTCCCGATTTTGATGGAGTTGTAAAAAGCCTTGGTGCTTGGGGTGGCGATTTTGTGATGGTTGTTTCTAAAGAAAACCCTTATACTTATTTTGATAAAAAAGGATATGAAATTGTTTTACCATATAGCAAAATAATATTGTAAAATTAAAATTTATAAACTGTATTAAAAAATATTGAAAATTATAGAGAACCTATCATATTGATTTTTTATATTTGAAAAAAAATGAAAAAAATTCTTCCTTTTTTTTCGTACCTCCTCCACCCTATTTTCATATCGGTATACGCTACTGTTTTATATTTCGCTATAAGCGATAAGTATTTTGTTTACGAGACCATTTACTTGTATGTTATTCAAGTATTGTTGCTTACTGTTTTTATCCCACTAACCTTCTTTTATTTACTTATATTAACTGGAAGAATAGATTCAATGATGATTTCTAATGTTTCACAACGCAAAATTCCATTAGTCATTCATATTGTTTTGTTGTCTGTATTGAGTGTTAAATGCATCACTAAAGAAACAATTCCAGAATTGTATTATTTCTTTATAGCAAGTATAATAAGTAGTTTTTTAGCCTTATTCCTAGTGTTTTTCAAAAAGAAAATAAGTCTACATATGCTCGGAATGGCTTCCTTAACTGTATTTAGTATTATATGTTCAAAAGATTTTCAAATTATAGAAATATATCTAATTGGCATTATAATTTTTTTGAATGGAGCTGTGGCTTCCTCAAGACTTTATATGAAAGCACATTCAAATACAGAGTTAGTAGTTGGGTACACAATAGGTTTGCTTCCACAAATTATTTTATTTTACTACAATACATAGAACATTAAACCAAAATTAAGCGTGGTTAGCTCTAACTTCTCTCCATTTAATGTGCCTTTTTTGAAAATATCCTGTAAGCCGTAATAAACATAAAAATTCCAAGCGTTCCAACCTGATGTTATATAAACCCCATATTGTATTTTATTAATATCAGGATTGTTATTTACTTTAAAATTAGAGCCCGAAGCAACATATCGCGATTGATTTAAAAGCAAATAACTGAATTTAAAACCAGAATATATACGGTAAAATTTATGCGATTCTGGCGTAGATGTTCTCCAACGAAATTCAATAGGCACTTCTAAATAATATAAAGCCAATTTATTTTTATCATAAGGAACTCCTGATACTAATGTAGTATATTTAATATCGTTGTTATTTTTTTCAATTACTAAATTGTTCTTGTAGTTATTGTATGAAAAACCTAATCCAGCTGCAATAGCAACTGTTCTGGACTTATTTAATGGCATATCTCGTAAAAAACCAAGATTTAATCCCGCAGAAAAAGAATTTTGTGATACCCCTATTGGTTTATTTTTTAAGAAATTATATGATATTCCAAAATAAAATTGATCCTCACGGTATAAGGAATCAACTTCTGAAAAGTTTGGAATTTCTTGAGAAAACAAACCCAAAGAAGACAACGCTATTAATAGAAATAAGAACCTTTTCATATTTTTTATTGTATAAATTTAGTGAATTTTAATATTAAATAAAAAAACTTCTAACAATACTTTTCAAGACACAATTTGAATACAAAAAAAGAGGCTTACCGATAAAGTAGCCTCTTTTTATAAATTCTATTTTTTATTAATGATGCAATTGCTCTTCACCCTCTTTCATAGGAACAGTTTGAGGAACAAAGTCCTCATCGTGACCTGGTTTGCTATAATCATAAGGCCATCTGTGTACTTCAGGAAGTGCACCAGGCCAGTTACCGTGAATGTGCTCTACAGGTGCAGTCCACTCTAAAGTATTTGACTTCCAAGGATTTTGAACCGATTTTTTTCCGTAGAAAATACTATAAAAGAAATTCCACATAAACGCTAATTGAAATGTAGCACCAACTATGGCAAACATAGTTATCAAAACATTCACATTTGCTAAATCGTCAAATAATGGAAAGTTAGTATTTGTGTAATAACGACGAGGTAAACCTGCCATACCAATAAAGTGCATCGGATAGAAAACGCCGTAAGCACATATTGCAGTTACCCAAAAATGTAAATAACCAAGATTTTTATTCATCATTCGACCAAACATTCTTGGAAACCAATGATACACTCCTGCGAAGAAACCATACAATGCAGAAATACCCATTACCAAGTGAAAATGCGCTACAACAAAATACGTATCGTGAACGTTGATATCTAAAGTACTATCTCCAAGAATAATCCCTGTTAAACCTCCAGAAATAAAAGTAGAAACCAAACCAATGGAGAATAACATTGCAGGGTTTAGTTGCAAATTACCTTTCCATAACGTTGTGATGTAATTAAATGCTTTTACAGCAGATGGAATTGCAATCAACAATGTTGTAAAAGTAAATACAGATCCCAAGAAAGGATTCATTCCAGAAATAAACATATGGTGACCCCAAACAATTGTTGATAAAAATGCGATAGCCAAAATAGACGCAATCATTGCACGGTATCCAAAAATTGGTTTACGAGAATTGGTTGCTATGATTTCAGATGTAATACCTAATGCTGGCAATAATACAATATAAACTTCTGGGTGACCAAGAAACCAAAATAAATGCTCAAACAATACAGGAGAACCTCCTTGATAATGTAAAACTTCACCCGAAATAAAAATATCAGACAAAAAGAATGATGTTCCAAAACTTCTGTCCATTATTAGCATTAATGCAGCTGACAATAAAACAGGGAAAGATATAATACCGATAATAGCCGTTACAAAAAATGCCCAAACTGTTAATGGCAATCTTGTCATTGTCATTCCTTTGGTACGCAAATTGATTACTGTAACCACATAATTTAAAGATCCCATTAAAGAGGATGCAATAAAAATTGCCATAGAAACCAACCATAATGTCATACCTGTCCCTGATCCAGGAATAGCTTGTGGTAAAGCACTCAATGGTGGATAAATTGTCCATCCTGCAGATGCAGGTCCAGATTCTACAAAAAGTGATGACAACATAACCACACTTGAAGTAAAAAACAACCAATACGAAATCATATTTAAAAACCCTGATGCCATATCCCGTGCACCAATTTGGAGCGGAATTAACAAATTACTAAAGGTTCCTGATAATCCAGCCGTCAGTACAAAGAATACCATTATAGTTCCATGTATAGTAACTAATGCCAAATAAATGTCGTTACGCATTACTCCTCCAGGTGCTAATTTTTCTCCTAGAAAAAATTTGAAAGCCCAAAATGATTCTTCTGGCCATGCAATTTGCATTCTAAAAAGAATTGACATTCCAACTCCAATAATTCCCATAATAATACCTGAAATAAGGTATTGTTTGGCAATCATTTTGTGATCTATACTAAAAATATATTTAGTTATAAAAGTATCTTTATGGTGGTGTGCGTGATCATCGTGATCGTGTGCATGATCGTGTCCGTGAGATGCTACTGCTTCCATTATATATGTATATTTTTTATAAAATTAGTTTAAATATTAATTAACTGCAACCACAGGAGCAGTTTTAACAACCGTTGAATCTACTTTCTGCTCTGGAGTTGCTACTGGAATTATAGCTGAAGTATTTTCAGCAGCTTTTGCTTTTTTCTCTTCGTTAACAGCAGTAACGATTGTTGCTTTATCTTTTAACCAAGCTTGGTATTCTTTTGGCGTGTCCACTACAATTTTCATTTGCATATTATAGTGTGAAGCCCCACAAATTTTATTACAAAGCAATAAATAATCAAAAGTATACGGATCCAATGGCGATTGACCTTTAGCAACTAACTCAGCACTTTTCTTGGCTCTAATTTTATTGATATTATGAACTTTAGTCACAATCGCCTCGTCTTCACGCATATCATCAGTAGTGACTGTTGGTCGGAACGCAAATTGAGTTACCATTCCTGGAACACAATTCATTTGTGCTCTAAAATGTGGCATGTAAGCGGAGTGCAATACATCTTGTGAACGCAATTTGAAAACTACTTTTGTACCTTTAGGAATATGCAATTCTGAAACGGCAATATCATCCTGAGCATTTGGATCAGACATATCAACACCCATTGTGTTTACACCTTCTATTAATCGAACGTTAGCTTTACCTAAAACATTATCTTTCCCTGAATATCTTGCTTCCCATCCAAATTGTTTTGCATATAACTCCACATACATTACATCTTCGTCTTCGTCCACAAACATAATCTCTGTCCAAGTATATAAACCGTAGAGGATTAATCCAGCCAAAACAAAAACAGGAACGATTGTCCAAATGAATTCTAATTTGTCATTGTCTGCAAAATAAACTGCTTTTTTACCTTCTTCGCCTCTATATTTAAAGGCAAAGTAATGTAAAAGTGCTTGAGTTATGGCTTGCACAAAAAAAATCACAATGTAGGTTATCCACATTAGATTATCAACATCAGGTCCGTGTTCCGATGCTGGAGTTCCTAAAATAAGATGACCCCATTCAAACATCCCATAAATTGTAAAGATGTACAGAAAGGCTAGAAAACCAAACATCATATATCCTTGAATGTTGTTATCTTTATTATTAGCAACTTGAGAATCATCTTTGGATTTTCCTGCTTGAGTCAAATCAAAAATCTTCGTCATTTGCCATATTGCAACTGCCAATAAAAGTAAAACTATAATTACCAACAAACTTGTCATCTGTTTTGTGTTTAAATATTAATAATGAAAATGCTTACTTTCTTCGATAAGCGGATTTCCTTTAGGAAGCAATGGTTGTTTTGCTAGTGTAGTAAATACAACATATATAAATAATCCTAAAAAGAAAAGTATAGAACTGATTTCTGAAACTCCAATAAACCATTGGTCACCGACAGTTGCAGGATAAATCATATTGTGAAAATCTAAATAATGACCGCACAAAATAACAATACCAGCCATTGAGATAATCCAAGGCACTCGTTTGAAATCAGAATTGATAAGAATCAATATTGGGAATACAAAGTTCATTGCCACCATTCCAAAGAAAGGCAAGTTGTAATGTTCAATTCTGAATTTGAAATAGGTAACTTCTTCAGGAATATTTGCATACCACATCAACATAAATTGAGAGAACCATAAATAAGTCCAGAACACAGATATACCAAACATAAATTTAGCTAAATCATGAAAATGACTGTTATTCACGTGCTCTAAATATCCTCTAGATTTCAAATATAATGTGGTTAAAGCAATAACTGTAATTCCACTTACAAAGAAACTTGCAAAAACATACCACCCAAATAAGGTACTATACCAGTGTGGATCTACAGACATTATCCAATCCCAAGACATCATTGATTCTGAAACTAAAAAGAAGGCCAAATATCCAGCAGACAATTTGAAGTTTTTCTTGTAATAGGTTGCATCACCTGTTTCGTCCATTTTTAAAGAATTTTTTCTTGTAAAATGTCTATATGCAATCCAACCACCCATAAAAATAGCGGCTCTAATTAAGAAAAAAGGAACATTCAAATATCCAGTTTTTCCTTGAATTAATGCATCGTGTTTTACAACTTCTGGGTCCATCCAAACAAATAAATGGTTAAAATGCAAACCCGATAATACTAATAAAACATAAACAATTATAGCTCCAGGCACTAAATAAGAAGTTATAGCTTCCATTACTCTAAAAAGTACTGGTGACCAACCTGCTTGTGCAGCATGTTGAATTGCATAAAATGTTAAAACACCTAACGAAATCAACATAAAAAACAAAGCTGCGACATATAAAGCTGCCCAAGGTTTGTTTTGCAATTGATGAAAAACGTGCTCTACATGCTCTTTGTGATCTGCGTGTGCATCATGAGAAGCCGTTTCGTGAGCATTTTTAGCATTGTGCTTTTCTGAAGCAACAACTTCAGTTTTTGTATTATGATTTTCTTCTACATGATTTGCAATATCCTCTAGATTGTGAGCAGTCGCCGTTGCAGAATCTTTTGAAATTGCTTCCTTGTGAGATGCTTCATCGTGTGTTGATTTTGCTTCGTGAGCTACTGTAGGATGAACTGGTTTTGCTTCGTGTGAAGCAGCAATCTCTCCATGTTCTCCATGACCAGAAGTAAGAATTTTTTCTACTTCTTCTGTGTTTTTTGGTGCGCTAAAAAATCCATATCCAATACCTAATATTCCTAAAACCATTAGGATAAAAGAAAATGTTTTTAATTTGCTTGAAAATGTATACATAATTTATATATAGTTTTTACAATTAAAGTTCAGATTTCAATTTCATAACATAGTCTGAAACCATCCATCTTTCTTCTTGAGACAATTGATTTGCGTAAGAACCCATAGAATTAATTCCGTAAGTCATAATATGAAAAACGCTACCTTCGGTAATAACTCTATCAGCATAACTTGGTACGCCAAGAATTTTTTCTCTTTCCACTAGTTTTCCTTTTCCATTTCCTTTTTCACCGTGACAAATGGCACAATAAATATTGAACAATTCTTTTGCTTTTTCAGTGTTACTAGCAATAGAATCTAATGGCGATTTCAAATTGGCTTTAGCCGCATCATATCCAGCGGTTGAATTTGGATATTCGTAAGGAACAAACCCTCTTTTGATTGAACCTTTAGCTGGCAACTGTCCTTCTTGACCGTTTTTGAATGCATCAGATTCCGCGTAGGTTTCATACCCAACAGATTCATACATATTTGGGAAAAACTGGTAATTAGGTTTTAAATCATTTTTGCATGAAAACAGCAATGAAGCTAGCCCCATTAGTACTGATAGTGTATATACTTTTTTCATAATTCTGATTAATGCTTATCTACTACTTTAACTTCAACAGCTCCTGTATTCTTTAGGAAAGAAGTTAATTCGTCTTCATTATTATTTACTGCAACTTCCATCAAAAAATGATCGTCTGTTGTACGAACATCTGGATTTTCTGCACTTTTAAAAGGCCATAATTTACTTCTCATATAAAAAGTAATAACCATTAAGTGGGCTGCGAAAAACACAGTTTCTTCAAACATAATCGGCACAAACGACGGCATATTTTGAATATAACTAAAGCTTGGCTTACCACCAATGTCTTGAGGCCAATCTTGAATCATAATGTAATTCATCATCCAAGTTCCAAAAGACAAACCTGTAATTCCAAATAAGAAAGCACAAATTGCAATTCTTGTTGGAGCCAATCCCATTGCTTTATCCAATCCGTGAACTGGAAATGGCGTGTAAATTTCTTCGATATGATGGTGTGCTAATCTGGTCTGCTTTACAGCATCCATCAAAACATCGTCATCATTATATAGTGCATGTATTACTTTGTTACTCATGACTTATTGTTAATGATTATCGTGATTGTGACCTTCTTCTTCTCTTTTCTTTTTATAATTATCACCAGATGATTTTAAAATAGTTTTTACTTCCGCTTGAGCAATCACTGGGAATGATCTAGAATACAATAAAAACAACACAAAAAAGAATCCGATAGTACCTATAAAAATACCTATATCTACAAATGTAGGTTGAAACATTGTCCATGAAGACGGCAAGTAATCACGGTGTAACGAAGTTACAATAATTACAAAACGCTCAAACCACATTCCAATATTTACAACAATTGAAATTATGAAGGAGAACATAATACTTGTTCTTAATTTTTTGAACCACATAAATTGTGGAGAAAAAACATTACAAGTCATCATTGCCCAATATGCCCACCAGTAGGGTCCAGTTGCTCTGTTCAAAAATGCATATTGTTCGTATTCCACACCAGAATACCAAGCTACAAATAACTCTGTGATATAAGCACATCCAACTATAGAACCTGTAATCATAATTACAATATTCATTAATTCAATGTGTTGAATAGTGATGTAATCTTCAAGGTTAGATACTTTTCTCATAATGATAAGCAAGGTGTTTACCATTGCAAATCCTGAAAAAACCGCTCCAGCCACAAAATAAGGCGGTAAGATTGTGGTGTGCCAACCAGGGACAATTGAGGTAGCAAAGTCAAAAGATACAATTGTGTGAACCGAAAGAACCAATGGTGTTGCTAAACCCGCAAGAACCAAAGAAACTTCTTCAAAACGTTGCCAATCTTTTGCACGACCTGACCAACCAAAACTTAATATAGAATAAACTCTTTTGTTAAAAGGCGTTACCGCTCTATCTCTAATCATTGCAAAATCAGGCAACAATCCAGTCCACCAGAAAACTAGTGATACTGATAGGTAGGTAGAAATTGCAAAAACATCCCAAAGTAATGGGGAGTTAAAGTTTACCCAAAGCGACCCAAACTGATTCGGAACAGGCAATACCCAGTATCCTAACCAAGGACGACCCATGTGAATAATTGGGAACAAACCCGCTTGCATCACCGAGAAAATGGTCATTGCTTCGGCGGAACGGTTAATAGCCATTCTCCATTTTTGACGGAACAATAACAATACTGCTGAAATTAAAGTTCCAGCATGACCGATACCTACCCACCAAACAAAGTTAGTGATATCCCATGCCCAACCAATGGTTTTGTTTAGACCCCAAACTCCGATACCAGTTCCTAACAAGTAGAAAATACATCCTACTCCGTATAAACCGATTACTAAAGCGATACCAAACAAAATGTACCACATACGTGGTGCTTTGTCTTCAATTGGCTTGCAAACATCCTCGGTAATTTGGTGATACGTTTTGTGACCTAATATGAGGGGTTCACGAATTGCAGCTTCCTTTTGCATTAGACTTTATTTTTAGCAATTAATGATGATTATTTTTACCTTCTTTCTTTTCCGCCTTTTCAAGGGCTTCTTCTTCCGCATGATGAACAGCAACAAGTTTATTCAACTCCTCGTTTTTCTCATTTCGAACTTTAACTTGGTACCAAACATTTGGCTTAACTCCCACTTCTTCTAAAGCTTGGTAAGCACGTTTTTCACCAGATACTTTACGAATTTGTGAATTCACATCGTTCCAGTCACCAACCGTGATTGCATTTGTTGGACAAGCATCCTGACAAGCTGTAACAACGTCACCGTCTTGAACCGGACGACCTTCTTTCTTCGCTACCAATTTACCTGATTGAATACGTTGAACGCAGAATGAACATTTTTCCATTACACCACGTGTACGAACTGTAACATCTGGATTCAATACCATACGACCTAAATCGTCTTGAGCTGGATTTACTTCTGTAAACTTCTTGTAAGAAGGATAGTTGAACCAATTGAAACGACGAACTTTATATGGACAATTATTTGCACAGTAACGTGTACCGATACAACGGTTATATGTCATTTGGTTTAAACCTTCATTTGAGTGTGTCGTTGCAGCAACCGGACAAACAGTTTCACAAGGTGCGTGATTACAATGGTGACACATCAAAGGCATGTGAACTACTTTCGGATTATTCGAAGCTATTTCAGCAGCTGCGAAGAAATCCATTTTGCTCAAACCATGATCTTTTCTTGTTCCAGCAGCAGCTTCTACGTCAGATGCAAAGTAACGATCTACACGTAACCAGTGCATTTCACGACCTCTTCTAATTTCGTCTTTTCCTACTACAGGAACGTTATTTTCTGATTGACATGCGATCAAACAAGAACCACAACCGATACAGTTAGACAAGTCAATTGACATTCCCCAACGGTGACCGATGTGCTCTACCGGATGTGCATCCCATAAATCAAACTCAGAGATTGGTTTCTCACCTTCATGTGTATGTAACACATGTTTGTGATTGTAAACACCAGGCTCTTCGTTTTGATAAATATCTAATGTTGTTTCTTTAACAATTGAATTACGCCCCATCACCGTGTGGTGAATTTGCGTAGCTGCGATTGCATGAATATCTGCTGTTTTTGTAACAGTAGCTGAAGCTTCGTAAGCAAAAGTTCCGTTTTCCATTCCAACTAAACGATAAGCGTTTTGTCCGATTGGTTTGCGGTTTCCTTTTTCATCTAAATCAAAACCACCGTATTGCAAAGTTTGGTATGCAGCGTTTCCGATTTCTTCGTTTCCTTCACCACGACCATAGCCTAAAGCAATTCCTAATGTTCCAGCAACTTGTCCTGGAGATGGGTAAACTGGCAAAGTCAATGATTGACCGTTCACTTTTACAGTGGCCATGTTCAAACCATTTTCTTGATCAAAAGTTGTGGCATACCCATTTCTATCCATTTCTCCCGGATTCATGGTA
>NZ_JANOQD010000111.1:0-42986 GCF_031422135.1 Flavobacterium sp.
GCGGGGAGACTCGCCTTTTTTTATTGACTTCCCTTAAATGTTTCACGAACACCAAAAAAACAATAAAAAATAGTGAGCTAAAACATTTAAGGCGGGGAGACTCGCCTTTTTTTATTGACTTCCCTTAAATGTTTCACGAACGCCAAAAAAACAATAAAAAATAGTGAGCTAAAACATTTAAGGCGGGGAGACTCGCCTTTTTTTATTGGCTTCCCTTAAATGTTTCACGAACACCAAAAAAACAATAAAAAATAGTGAGCTAAAACATTCAAAGTGGCATCCTCACGGTTGTTGCTTTTTTTGTTTTTAACTAGCAAATGTATCCAAAACGTTAACTTATTCACTTGAAAATTAAAGACCTAAAACATTACTATGATTTATGTATTTTTTTATGTACTTTTGCACCCACAAAAAAACACAGATGGAATCTATTAGAAACATTGCAATTATTGCTCACGTCGATCACGGTAAAACTACATTGGTTGATAAAATTATGTACCATTGTCAATTATTTCGTGATAACGAAAATACTGGCGATTTAATTCTTGACAACAATGACCTAGAACGCGAAAGAGGAATTACAATTACTTCTAAAAACGTTTCGGTTACATATAAAGGTACAAAAATTAATATTATTGATACGCCTGGTCACGCCGATTTTGGTGGTGAAGTAGAGCGTGTATTGAATATGGCTGACGGAGTTTGTCTACTTGTAGATGCTTTTGAAGGACCAATGCCACAAACTCGTTTTGTATTGCAAAAAGCTTTAGATTTAGGTCTAAAACCTTGTGTAGTGATTAATAAAGTAGATAAAGAAAACTGTACTCCTGAAGAAGTGCACGAAAAAGTTTTCGATTTAATGTTCGAATTAGGTGCTGAAGAATGGCAGTTGGATTTTCCAACCGTTTATGGTTCGGCTAAAAATAACTGGATGTCTGACCACTGGGAAAACGTAACGGATAATGTGGAAGCATTATTAGATATGGTTATTGCCAATGTACCAGCTCCTAAAGTATCTGAGGGAACACCACAAATGTTGATAACCTCTTTAGATTTCTCAGCATTTACAGGTCGTATCGCGATTGGTAGATTAGAAAGAGGAGTTTTAAAAGAAGGAATACCAATTTCTTTGTGTAAAAGAGATGGTACAATAATGAAATCTAGAATTAAAGAATTACATACTTTTGAAGGTCTTGGACGTAAAAAAGTACAGGAAGTAATTGCTGGAGATATTTGTGCGATTGTTGGAGTAGAAGGTTTTGAAATTGGTGATACCATTGCCGATCATGAAAACCCAGAAGCGTTGCAAACCATTTCTATCGATGAGCCTACAATGAGTATGTTGTTTACTATCAACGATTCACCTTTCTTTGGTAAAGAAGGAAAATTTGTAACTTCTCGTCATATTAGAGATCGTTTGACAAAAGAATTAGAGAAAAACTTAGCAATGAAGTTAGGTGAAACTGATTCTGCTGATAAATATATGGTTTTTGGTCGTGGAGTACTTCACTTATCTGTTCTTATAGAAACCATGAGAAGAGAAGGGTATGAGTTACAAATTGGTCAACCACAAGTTATCATCAAAGAAATTGATGGTAAAAAATGTGAGCCAATTGAAGAGTTAACTATCGATTTACCAGAATCACTTTCAGGAAGAGCTGTAGAGTTTGTTACTTTACGTAAAGGTGAAATGTTGAGTATGGAAACCAAAGGGGAACGTATGATTATAAAATTCAACATTCCATCACGTGGAATTATTGGATTGCGTAACCAATTACTTACTGCTACTGCTGGTGAGGCTATTATGGCACACCGCTTTATAGGATATGAGCCTTACAAAGGTGAAATTTCTGGACGTAACAAAGGTTCATTAATTTCTATGGAAAAAGGAAAAGCGATTCCTTATTCTATCGATAAATTGCAAGATCGTGGTAAGTTTTTTGTGGAACCAAATGCTGAAATTTACGAAGGTCAAGTAATTGGAGAAAACTCTCGTGGTGACGATATGTGTGTAAACGTAACAAAAGAGAAAAAACAATCAAACGTTCGTTCTTCTGGAAATGATGAAAAAGCAAGAATTATTCCACCTATTATTTTCTCACTTGAGGAAGCTTTAGAATACATTCAAAAAGATGAATATGTTGAGGTTACACCAAAATCTATTCGTTTAAGAAAAATATATTTAACAGAAACGGATAGAAAAAGATTTAAGATCTAATTCATATAACGGTTTATACCAAAAAAACTCCAGAGAAATCTGGAGTTTTTTTGTTTTAATCTACATAAAGTTATTAATTTATTCGCAAAAAATAAATTAAATTTGTATGAATATTTATTTGGTCATATCATAGTAATCACAGTATGCAATTTTGCGTTATCGTTCGCGAGAATGTTTTGTCATATCCCCGAGATCGGGTTTTACATTCAATAAATAATGTTTTCCTATACCATCTCAGCCCACATCCTTATCAGGTTACTCCAGGTTTGTAACACCAACTGTGTTTGTTCTCCAATAGGATCACTGGCTGCAAGGGTTTCATGCAAGTGTTTCAAATCGCCCAGAATTTTTCGGTGTTCAGCCGAGCGCACCGAGCATTGAATCCAGGTTACGGCAACAGAACGAACACCCGAAGTTACTTCATTAACACAATGTACGTATTGGCAGGGATAAATTACGGCTGTTCCGGCTTCGGGTTTATAAGCAACTTCTCCGCCATCAGTTTGAATTACTAATTCACCGCCTTGATAGGTTGATGGATCGCTCAAAAAGATGGTCATCGCTAAATCGGTACGAATGGTTGGGTTTCCACCCATCAATGGGCTATCGACATGCCAACCGTAGCTCATTCCTTCCAGACATTTACTGAAGAGAAACGGGTAAACACGCGCAGCATAAAGCAGGTTGTTGAACTTAGGTTCTGCGTTGAGTGCATTGCCAATCAATTGATAAAGTTGTGGTAAGATGGTTCGGTCGTTTAGGTCAATCTGCAAATTATTTTTAACCAGCTTTGCGGCATCGGTAGCGGTAGTTTTGCCATCAATGTAAGGTGCATTTGTTAAATATTGATTGATCGATTTTAGGGTTTGCTCGTTTAATAGCTGAATCTGATAAACGTATTGTGGTTGTTGCATGTTTTTAAAATATGATGGTGTAAGCTAGTCAAAAAAACAATGTATAAGCCAATCTGGATATGTAAGATACATAAAATGGATTTTGTTAACAACAGGCTTCTTACGTAATAATTTCTTAATCGAACTCACGTTAACTATATAGTCCTGTTTTAACTCAAAACCCGATTGCACAGAAATCATCTAGTATTGACTGTTAGCGCAAAATTGCATTCTGTACCCTTTCCAAAAAGATACCAAACAAATCTAACACAATTATTATAGATATAATATAACCACACCGTATTTTTATATAGCTTTTTTTACTTGTATTGCCCGCTCAACTTTTGGGCACAGTATGCAATTATGCGTTATCGTTCGTGAGAATATTTTGTCATATCCGCGCCTTTAGATTTGCATAATAAATTATTCGTAATTTTAAAACAACCAAACTGACAAAGTATTGAAGACCAATTGATTAATTAGAGATTTGTCAATTTGTTGTTATACTTTGTTTGTAGCTGAGAAGTCTGAAACTTCGCAGGGACGTTCTAAGTTTATTTACTCTTCGCACTGCTGGATCATAAAAAAATGTCAATACAAAAAAGATATGCTATATGGAAAAGGAATATTTATTTTTAGGGTGTGTTGGGGAAACGTCAAAATACAAAGCGTTGCAGTTTATAATAAAAAAATAAAAAAATGTCTTTTTTATTTTTTAAGGTTCTTTTAGTATTAGAACCATTGTATTTTTACCATTATACCAATATTAGGATGTAGATAAACTAGAAATCTTATCAATCATCCCAAAGCTGGGTTTTCCCCTGCGTAGAAAAGACAAAATAGCTCATGAATACTGATAAATTTTATTTTCAGAAAATATTTTACAGATTATTACGTTGGTACTTTATAATAAACATAATGCGAACAAAAACGCAACCAATGAGATTATCAAAATTACTACTGATTACCAGCATCAACATTTGTAACGTTGGTCATTCAAAAACTTGGGAAAACTTAACATTCAATGATAATGTAGCAGGTTTACACCAAAATATATTCGTTTAAGAAAAATATATTTGACAGAAACGGATAGAAAAAGATTTAGATCTAATTCATATAACGGTTTGTAAAAAAAACTCTAGAGAACTCTGGAGTTTTTTTGTTTTTATTCAAAAGCTAAGCTACATAATTTTTTTTGCGGTAATTTTCTGGGCTATCTTCATTTATTTTTTTGAAAGCGGTACAAAAGCAACTATAATTTTGAAATCCCAAGTCAAAAGCAATTTCATTTATAGGAATATCGGTTTCTTTTAGTAAGCTACAGGCTTTTTCAATTTTTCTATTCAAGATATATTGGTAAGGAGATGTTTTTAAATATTGCATAAAAATTCGCGTTAAGTGTCGTTTTGTCCAAGAAGTGACTGCTAACAATTGTTCTACTTCCAGTTTTTTATCAATGTTGGCATTAATGTATTCTACAATACTTCTTACTTTGCTAGGTACAACTTCTTGGGTTGGATTTTCAGTCCGTAAGGTATCTATGTTTTTATGCTTATAATTATTAAGCACCACTGATATTGTGGTTATTAAATTTTCAGACCGAAAAGGTTTGACTATATACCCGTGTGGTCTGGTATCGTTAACTCTATCGAGTACCACTTTATTAGAATAGGACGTAATATAAATATAAGGAATGGTATCTTTTGCCAGCAAATAACTACCCAGATCTACACCATCTTTATTTTGATTTAAGTTAATGTCAATAAGCACCAGTGCAGGGTTATTTTCTTCAATGCACACAATGGCAGTTTCTACTGTTTTTATATTGGTAATCACTTCGTAACCCTCTTTTTCGAGAATAAATTTAATGTCAAGTGCAATAAGCGATTCGTCTTCTACCACAAGTATTTTCTTATTCATAGCTGGTTATTAATTTATTATTTTGAAAGGTTATCAAATAGTGCATTCCATTATTATTTTGAATACTTAGTTTGCCATCTATTTGAAAAACAAGTTCTTCCACTAGTTTTAATCCTAATGTTTTTTTTGACGCCTCTTTTTTTGGTATTCCTACACCATCATCGCTAATTAGGAGTTCATAATTGGTTTCTTTTTGTGTTAGTTTTAATGTGATAATTCCCGTTGGTTGGTTTACAAAAGCGTGCTTGTAGGCATTGTTAATCAGTTCATTTATGATAAGTCCTAAGGGAATAGCAGTTTGAATGTCAAAATGCACTTCGTCCATTTCAATTTGCAATGCAATGGTTGTATTTTGCGTTTCGAAAGCGTTTAAAATAGTTTGGGTTAAATTCTCGGTGTATTCTTTAAAATTCACTTCATTGAGATTTTCTGACTGGTATAAATTCTCGTGTATGAGTGCCATTGACAAGATTCTTGATTTACTCACTGCCAGAAAACCAGCTACGTTTTGGTTTGTTTTTTGTGCTTGAATGTTAAGTAAGCTCATGACGAGTTGTAAATTGTTTTTGACACGGTGATGAATCTCTTTGAGTAGGGTTTCTTTTTCCTGTAATGATTTTTGTATTTTATTACTTTTTTCTTCGAGTTTTAAGTTTTTCGATTCAATAATGCTGTTTTTAATTTTGATTATATTGAACGTGTATAAAAAGAGAATAAGTCCAAAAACACAAACCAGCAGGGCACAAAAAAAATAGATTAGGTATTTGTTTTTCGTAGTAATTTCTGTTTGTTTTTGCAACTGAGTAATTTGTAAGTTTTTTATTCGATTATTTTTTTCAGTAACATCCAGATCTACTTGTAGTTGCTGTATTTTATTTTTGTTAAAGTTGGCAGTGTTCGCATCTTTTATAGCAGCTATTTTTTTGCTGAAATAAAACGCTTCTTTGTAATTGTTTTGTTTTTCTTCTAGTTCTTCTTTAATTTTATAAACTCCAAGTTTCATTTCGTAAAAATCATCTTCTTTTAATAAACTCAGAGAATAATCTATATATTTTTCAGCAGTTTTTAAATCATTAATGGCTAGATAAATTTGTGCCTTTACAGCTTTACAATCAATTTCTACATTCCTTCTATTAAAGCCTATTTTTATTCGTTCATCGATATAAAATTCTGCTAAATCGTATTTTTTTAATTTATAATAGCACCTTGAAATATAATACAAACAAGCATAGTAATTATGAATATAATTATTGTCTTTGTAATATCTCAAATTGTCAATAGTAATTTTAAGTGCTTCTTTATACTGTTGCGTATCAAATAAAATTATTGATTTGGCATTTGTAGCATTATGAAAAAAAAGTTTTTGATTAGTTATTAATGCACTTTCTGTTACTAAACTATTATACTCTAAAGCCTTCTTGTAATTTCCAAGAGAATTGTGTATTTGAGAAATAAGACCATATGTTTGTATAATTCTTTTATTGTTTTTCTCAAATAACAACGACTTTTTGGCAAATTGTAAAGCTTCTACGTAATTACTATTGCTGTTATAACAATAAGATAAACTTAAATATACATAAGCAATATTCCTACTCTTTCTTGTTATTGCTAAATTTAAAGTATTGCGTAATAATTTTTTAGCATTAGCATTTTTTTCATTTATACTTAGATAAATTGCAAGTTTACAACTGCTTAAGATATAATTATCCCAATCTTTATATTTATAAAAAAGATCATTTGCTTTTGCTATATGCACAAGTGCCTGACTGAAGTTATTATTTGTTGAAAATATTTCAGCTTTATTACTGTAGTAAAAACCTAATTCTTTTGTTTGTTTGGTTTTTTTAACTATTTGACTTAGTTGTTCATTAAACATATTAAATTTTAAAACATCATATTTTTTATAAATTTCACAAAGTGCTTTGTAATGTTTTATGGTGTTTACTTCTTTTTTTTCGTTGTTAATTAATACTTGCAAACTATCTACACTTTCTTCATACTCTGTTTGGGAGAATAAAAAAGCGGTTTTTAAAAACAGAAATAAAAAAAGGAATTTAAATCTCATTTCATTTTAAATAATTTTAAAAGTACATTTTTTATGACAATATTACGGTATTTATTTGATGCAAAATGACACTCGCTGTGAGCGAGTGCCATATAAGCTTACTATTTTGTTTCCTTTACTTTATTGGCACGGATTGCAAATCTGCGCTATCGGGTTAAAGGCGTTACAAATATTTATTAAGTTTAACTATGTAAAATTAACATTCAGTTCCAACTGCAGTTAAAAGTATTATAAGTAAAGCACCCTCAAACTGAGTAGTACGTACTGCCAAAAATTTGCAAAATCTAACTTCAGGTGTCGCCGCTTCAGCTTCAGTGGCTATTAATGCGGGATCCACAATAGCAGCGATAAGGTCAGAAAAAATAACTGACAGAACACATTTTTTAAAAAACGATAGTGCACCAGCTGAAACAGCAACGCCGAGCATTGCAGACCCAAATAGTGCTAGTTTTTTATTTGCACAGTCCCACCATTCACCTAAATTTGGAGAATATAAAATTTTATTCATAATTTCAGTTTGTTCATTTATATTTAAATACTCGAAATCTGGAAAACTATTTTTAACTTTGGAGGCTAAATAAAAATTGTTTATCTCCCTTTTTTTTATTTCATTTAATATACTCTCAGGAGTTTGATCAACAAAATCAATACCTTGAATTATTGTCAAAACCATTTTATTCTTGATTAATTGAATAACTTCAGGTGAATTTGTCATTTTGAGAGCCATGTCATCAACTTTATTACTTGCATGGATATTTACACTGGTAAATAGCAGTATTGCACAAACGAAAATTGTTTTTAATGTTTTCATAGTATATTTATTTATAAGATTTAATTCCCGCAGGTTTTCTTAAAGATGTTAAGTTAGAATTAGAATTTTTCGCACATGTAAAAGTAGTCGAGAGGCCAGTATAATTTATTCCTTCATAAAACGTCTTAGTTAATGTGTTGACTTTGCTTTCATTATTCATATAAAAAGCAAAACCATATACATTACCTACATCACTAAGTAAAATAGAAGCTAAATTATAATTATTATTTTGAGCTGCATCTATAAGTACCGCTCCAGTACTTTCATTTATAGAATACTGTTTGATTGTTTTAGTACTTATGTCTGAATCACTTGAAGCACTAAAAATACCTGACTCTGAAAGCTCAGCACCACCTGCAATAATTTTGCGGAAATTAAAACCTATAACACTAATGTCAGCAAATGCAGGAATGAAGCTAGCAGGAGCACCCGGAGGAACAGTAAATCTTAATAAACTATTCTGTCTCTCCAATATCTCATTTTCAGCTGCAGCTCTATCGTTGTCAGCTAAGGCTTTCTCCAATTCTCCATTTGATTTTATATACTTTTCAAATTCATCAGGAGTCGTAGAAATGACAACCTTATTTGTAGAACCATCAAAATGTATGTTCCAAGCATCTTTAGCTGCTACTTTAACCGCATCATAATCGTAAGTAAGAGTACCATTAATAAAGTAATTCATTGTTGGTTCTATAACAAAATTACTTGTTGCTGCTGCAGCTTTGTCGGCTTCTTTAACACTATCTTCAACTGCACACGACCATTGTGTGGCAACAATAAGCATAAGTGCTACATATTTTAATTTAAAAATTTTCATAATATAATTTTTTATTTTTCCTACTCTATTTATGGTTTTTCGGAGTACACCATTGTGTCGTCTCGTTTGCTAGTTTTAATATTTTAAAAAACTAGCGGTGGGTTGGGGTATTTTTTGTTTTTTCATGGTTGTGTTGTTATTGGTTAATAATTATTTGTACAGTTTTTAAAAATCTTTGAGTTTGATACTATTGCTAAAACAAAATACAGGGCTACAACTACTACTAATAGGTAAAAAGTTGGGTTGTGTGTAGTTTGTGTTTGTATGGTTATAAGTTATTGTTTGTTATTGTTATGCCAAAATTAGGCAAGTTGCAAACAGGCTCTTTATAGAAAAAGGACATGATATATGGAAAAGGGACATTTATTTTTAGGGAGTGTTAAAAAAACCTTAAAATACAGGGGATGGGCGTAATAAAAAAAATGATGTTTTTTGTATAAATATAAAAACCACCATAAAAAGTGGTGGTTTTACACATTAGGGCAAGTCATAAATATTATGTGTGCGTTTCCGTATTGTTACTGTCGTATGGCAGTGTTTATACTGCGTAGCACCAAAATATATTTGTTTAAGAAAAATATATTTAATGGAAACAGATAGAAAAAGATTTAAAATCTAGTTTTGTCACACTGAGCTTGTCGAAGTGTAAATAGCAAAAACCATCAAAGCAAGTTGATGGTTTTTCATTTGGCTGATTATAGTTTTATTATTTTCCTAATAAAAAAACTAACGGAAAATCCAATCTCTTTTTCCAAGAGGCTTCCGAATGATTTTCTCCTGGAAAAAATTTGGTAATCCAGTTTGCTTCTGAATATCCTTTGGATTTCATAATGTCATCAATTTTTGCTTGAAAATTTTTGTAAAAAGCATCAATGGTTTGGTCTCCATAATCCATATAAATTTTATGATTTTTTGGATTGGGTAAATGAGTCTTCAAATAATCTCTAAATTTTGAAGCAATATCAGCATCAACATCAAATCGAGTGTCTACTTTGCTAATCATAGGCGAATGTGTCGAAATTCCTGCTACACCACCAAATATAGTTGGGTATTCACAAATGGCATACAATGAAATTAATCCACCCATACTGGCTCCTGCCATAAAAGTGCTTTTTTTTTGGGTGTTGGTCGAATAGTTTTTATCAATATAAGGCTTCAATTCGGATGTAATAAATTTCAAATAATTATCAGCTTGAGGTTTGCTTTTAAGACTTTCTTCAACAATAATTTTGCGAGTAGTTTCAGGAATGTTTGAAATTATTTTTTCTGGAAAATATTCGGAATGACGATAATCTCCATTATTCCAAATGCCAACAACAATGAATTTTTTGACTTTGTTAGTGCTTATTAATCTTCCGGCAGTTTCGTCTATTTCCAAAGCCAGTTTGTTCCAAGTGGCTTCGGCATCAAAAAGCATTTTTCCATCGTGCATGTATAAAACGGCATATTTTTCTTGGTTTGAATAGCCATCAGGTAACCAAATGTCAATGTTTCTTGCATCAACATATTTGGATTTAAAATTTTCTAGTCTTTCAATTTTACCAGATGTGACTTTTATTTCTTGTGCCAAAACATTGAAATAAGAAAGAATTGACAGTAGTATTGAAATTTTTTTCATAAAATATATAATGGTATTTAAAAATTTGTGTTGGTAAAAAAATAGCCCAACTTAAAAGTTGAGCTAAATGTATTCATAAATTTTATTATCGTTTTAAACTAAAGTTGCCCTTTACGTTTCGTCCGTCTTCAAACTCTATCGTGTACCAATAATCAGTTGATGGTAATGCAGTTCCATTGAAAGTACCATTCCAGCCTTGATCTAAAGGAGATATTTGCTTTATTAGTTTTCCAAAACGGTCAAAAATATAAATTATTGTTTTTGAATTGAATGTGGCACTTACTCCTTTTACATTCCAATAATCGTGAAATCCATCTCCATTTGGAGTGAAATATTTGGGTATTCCAAGTACATTTATTGTCTCAGAAACGGTTCCGCAACCATTCAAATCTTTTATGTAAATAATATGAATGTCTGAAGAAACATTGGTAAAAATATTGCTTTCTTGGAATGGTCCAAATTCTTCATCTAAACTATACACATAGTCGCCTGGACCAGAAACATTAATAGTTATTGTATTGTTATCTGTCAAGTCTACAATAGTAGTAGGCTCAATAGTTGCTATATTTGAAGCTACAACAGTAATGGTTCTTGTTCGGGAACAAGATGCTATTAATGGATTTGGATTCGGTATTGAAACCTGAACAGTATATATTCCTGCTTCGAAGATTGTTAGTTCGTATCCCGTTTTAGCAGGAACTATTGGTGTTCCATTCAAACTCCATATATAAGTATAATTTGTTGTTGGTGTTCCATCGTTAATTCCTGCATCTAATGTTATTGTAAAACTTGGATTGTTTGTGCATACTAATGCATCTCCAACTAAGTTAATCTTTGGAACCGGATTCACTAAAAATGTGATGGGTCTTTCAGCAACGGGACAATTGTTTCCTACTACAGTGTTTTTTACTACGGCTGTAATTGTTGTTGAAGAAGTTATAAATGTGGCAGGAAAGGGGCTGACTACTGGATTTCCTAAATTATCAAGTAAAGGATTTCCTAAATTGTCTAAATAGGTAATTTCTACATTAGTTTGACTGCCTTTCACATCACTTTCAAGATTCAACGTATTAAATTCCAAGATTCCATCTTGTGCATTTGGGTCAGTTTCATCATCACATTTCGTTAAGATAACATTGGTCACTGGAAATGCTTCTGGTAAATTATCTACAGTAAATTTGATAAGGGTTTCATCTTGACACAACTGAGTTGTATTGTTTACAACTACCGCTTTTATTGTTTTAGATGTTGTAGAAAAACTATTTGGAAACGGACTCGTAATAGCTACCCCATTTGAATCGGTCAAAGGAGAATTTGTTGCATTATCAAAATAAGTGACTGTAACAGGAAAGGTTTGATTGCTTCCTAAAAGAGAAGTTTCTAATGTTGGCGTATTAAAATTAAAAATTCCGTCTTGATCGGTATCACATTCTCTATACTCATTTACAGGGTTTGCAAACGGTAATTTTTCTACATTTAGTTTTATAAATGGTCCAAAACCACTACAAGCTCCCAAAACATTATTTACTCGTACCCAAACATCTTGTGCATTCGGTATGTCATTTCTAAAATTAGTCAATTGTGCAGTAGGAATTTCAAGAGAAATACCTGTTGTAGCATCAATTTGTTCCAATGCATCTGCTTCGTTTCTGTAATATTTGAATATATAATTAGAAAGTGGTGGAGGCAATTGCCTTTGAACTGCGGTTATTCCAGCTGATAAATTAAATGCGGATATTCCGTCACGTTTGTTTATCTCTGCAGTTCCAGTATTTCCACCATTGGCATCTAAAATATCATCACAAACTGGATTTTGAGTGAAACTATACGTTTGAGGTATGTTTGAAGCCGAAGCGATTAAGGTTATTTGTGCTACTCTAAAACAACCGTCTGTGTTTACTATTCTGGCCCAAACATTCATTGGGGAAGCTGTATTTGGAAAAGCATCAAAATTAGATATTAATTGTGCTGCAATTGCACCATTGGCTCCAGCAGGAGTTCTGTAATAAGTAAAAGTTTCGGTTGTTACAATAACTGGACTTAGTATGGCATCATTTTTAAGGGTTAAATTAAAACTTGTCAACAAATCTAAATCGTCATCACACTGAATTATGGTTACATCATTTACGATTGGTAATGCTAAAATTTTCAATTGAACATCAGCAGAAAGTAATCCACAAGAGTTGCCTACTTTACTTAACAAAACTCTGTATTTGTAATTGTTCATTGCAGTTATAACGTTTGTTATGGTAAGTGCATTGAGAGTTGCTCCAGAGTAGGTTGCATTATTCGTTACATTAGTCCAGTTTATTCCATCGGTTGTAATTTGCCATTGGTAGGTATTTCCACCATTGTCAACAAGTGATGTTATCGTTACATTTTGAAATTCGCAAGTAGGTGCCAGTGTTGGTTGTGTTGTAATTACAATAGGAGCAGAGGTAATGTAGTTGGCATTAGGAACTAAATATCCAGAACCACTGGTAACAACTCCATTAGCATTTACGGTAGGTGGAGCAATCAGACCTAAAATCCCATCACCATTACTATCTGGTGTTCCTGGGAAACCAGCTTCAATAACATCATTACACAAGTCATTGTCTGAATCTAATTCACGATAGTTTTTGATTCCATCCGTGTCAGTATCTGCTATTCCTTCATTCGAGTCGTAAATCCCATCGTTGTCTGAATCTAAATCTAAATAATCAAGAACTAAATCTAAATCAGTATCGACTGGAATAAAACCAGTTTCAAAAGCATTGTCAAGTCCGTTACCATTGGTGTCTGTATTTGAAATTGCAATAGAAGCATTGGCTTGAGCTTCTATAACATCAAAAATTCCATCATTATCACTATCAGCATCTATTTGATCTGGAATTCCGTCAGTATCAGTGTCTTTTGGAACACAGATTGCATACAGTTTGAATGTCGATTTGTTTCCTGCTGTATCTAAAAGATTTCTATGGGTAATTTTAAAGTTATTGGTTTGGTAAGACAAAAATTTAAAAGTGCCTGAACCTGCTGCTATTGGAATGGTTCCGTTAATTCTAAAACGAATTTCAAAAGAGGAAAACTTAGTAACTCCACTTTCGTAGATACCATCATAATTTGTATCTATTAAAAGTTGGTTACTAGGATTTAAAACCGTAATAGTTTTATCTACATCACAATTTACAATATATTCCGCATTTGAATTTAATAAATCACTAGTATTTGCAGTAGCTCCAACATATTCTAAACCAATGTTTATAGGTTGTGGAAATTGAACATTATAGACTACTTTGTATTGCTTTCCAGCTGGAAGTTCCGTTACAAAAGTTCCATCTGCATTTCCAATAAATGGAGTCCCAATAATAGGAAGGGGTAAATTATTTGAGAATGTACCAGTAAACGTATTTGAGTATGTTCCTACTGCAACAACTCCAGTTGCCGAATTTGAAATGTTTAAATCTTGATTTCCATAGGATTCAGTACAGTTTGTTATTCCGTCGTTATCATTATCAATATCGATATCATCAACGGATAAATCACCATCAATATCTGTGGGACAAATACTTACAGGTATTTTGTCAGATTCAATAGGTAAACCACAGTTTAATATACTGGCGATTACATTATAATACCCTGGCATTGTTGGAGTATAAACGTTTGGAGGTACAGGATTTGTTTGTAGTATACCATCAAAATACCAATCGAAAGTATCAAACGAAGTTAAACTGTTTACTTCTAGCTTCGTGTTTCCAAGACAATTACTTGAAGTAAGGTTGATCCTGTTAAAAGCAATTTCGGGTTTAAAAGCAAAACCTGAATAAAAGCCACCATAAGTTGCTGCACCACTGGTTCCGAAATAGGAAAGATATACAGATTTTGATGAAAATACTGATACATTTCCTGTAAACCCTTCAAAAGTATAAGTTTCGTAACTAGTGTTCCCTGTTACAGCAAATGGACCATTTACAGTTATCCCTGCAGTTGATAATGCTGCTAATGTATAAGACACTCCGTTTATTATAAAATTTAATACCGCAGCAGTTTCTGTAACAATACAAACTGTTCCAGTAAAACTATTATTACCTCCAATTTGATTTATAAATGGAATATTATCTATGACTTTAGGAGTTTCGCAACTTAATGGAGGCAAAAAATGCATATTCTGATTCGCTTGGCTACCAGATCCTCCAATTCCTTGATAAGCAAAAACATTTTTAGATGTTTTTACATAAAGGTTATTTGAGGCTGAAAATTGAGAGCCGTCTAATGCAATATATTGTCCAGCATTTAATGTGGTTGTTGGAGTTGCACTTCCGTTAAGAAACACTTCTGTATTATTTTCATGTGCAACTATTAAAGGTCTTTCTATAACATTTACACCATTTCCTTTTATAAAAATATATTCTTTCCCAGTTCTTTCAACAGATACAATTTGGTCAAAACCAATATCTGAGCTATTGCCAGTATCTCCATTAGTACCTCCATAAGAACCACAATTTACAGCTACTGGTTTTGTTGAAGAGATTAGAGCACCAATAAGCCCATCTTTGTTTTCTAAATCAGGTCCTTGAACAGCCATTATGAAACTTTGTCCACTATTTAAAGTAATGCTTGCTGGTGTATTTCCTGCTCCAGCATTATTTATTAAAGATACACCAGGTTTTAAATCACTAAAAGAAATAACAGTATTATTTTCTGTTGCTAGTATTGATGCGAAGGTATAATGTCTTGAGTCACTATCGACTCCAGTATTTATAAAAGCTCCAATTCTGAATTGTGTTCCCAATGCAGCAAGACCTTTGGATACTAGTCCTCCAGCATGATTTGGATTTCCCACATTATTTAATGCAGCACTAAGTCTTACTGTCACATAAACTAAATCTTCGGCTTCAACAATGTATCCTTTGTTATTTAGAATGGTGTTTACTTTTACTCCGCTTGCAAGTATTTGAGTATCTGAGCCATTACCTATAAAAATTGCTTGCGGATTGTCTCTTCTTACAGTTCCTGTAGTTATACCTCCACCAATAGCTATAATTCTATAATTAATATTTACTAGACTCGGACTTGAAATATATAAATATTGATCTAAAGTTCCATAAGCATCTGTATTAGATAATGGTGGAATATAATGTGTCTTACTAAATTGAGAAAAACCATTGAAAGATATTAAAATAAATAAAAGTAGTACTCTTGTTTTCATTTGGAAGTTTATATAAAAATCCAAATTTAGTTAATTATCTTTTAAGACTAAAGTGATTTCTTACGACATTACTGTTAAAAAGTGTTAAAGTAAACCAATAATCGCCAGAAGGAAGGTTTTGTCCGTTGTATCTACCATCCCAACCAGCAGAATTTGAATCAAATTGTTTGAGTAGTTTTCCAAAACGATCAAAAATTGTAAAAGTTGATTTTCCTTTAGTTTGGATGTTTTTTATCTCCCAAGTATCATTTATTCCATCTCCATTTGGTGTGAAAAATTTCGGATAATCTAGTACATAAACTTTTTTGGATGGCGTTGGTAAACATCCGTTCTTGTCTTTTACATAAATAGTGTATTCATCTGACGAAAGATTTGTAAAGCTAGGATTTTCTTGATAATTAATTCCATCTATCGAAAATTCATAATCACCTCCATTGTCAGTATAGGTAATAATTAGTGAATTGTTTTGTCCTGTGAAATCTTCCGTAACAGCATCAATATTTGTTGCTGCTGCTGATTCTACAACTATAAATTTCTTTTTTGCAGAGCAGTTTTTTACATTAGTAACTTCAATTGTATATTCTCCAGCTGTATCAACTTCTAGTTCAGAATCAAAATCATTGTTTCCTAACCAATTGTATGTTAAGAAGGTATTGGAAACATTTAATTTAATGGAGTTTCCATTGCATAACGTTTTTGTTTCGTCTTCAAAACCTGATGGGTTAAATGTGTTGACAACTAAATTTATTGGAGTTATTCCGTAACAATCGGGACCATTTACAATTCTCGCATAAATGGTTTGGTTATTACTCATTGTATTTTTGTAAGGACTTACCAATACATTTTGTTGGTTTATTGCGTTTGTTTCTGAAAGATAATATTCCACTACCAATCCAAGTGGTATTCCTGTGAGTTGTATAGTTAAAATAAAGTCTGCTTTTCCGTCAAATGTTCCGTCTTGGTCACAAACTTCAAGATCGTTTGGAGTTGGAATAGGATTGTTGGCTATTTGCAAAGTTACAATAGCAGTACTAGTGCACAGAAATGCATTAGCCACTTTTGCATAAATAGTTTGAGTGTTTGCAGTTGTGTTTTGATAGCTTGTAGGATTTGAAATGGCAGATCCTGTTAGCGATTCATAATAGACTACATTTCTTAAAGTAGTATCGTTATTACGAATTAGGTTGTCTAGTTTTGTTAGGTTAAATACGGATATTCCATCAGCATTATCATCACACTGAACTAAAGTTGAATTTACTAAAATGGGTAACGAAGCAAATTGTATTTTAATTTCTCCTTCAGATACACAGGTGGTAGTTCCTAAAGTAACTTCTACCGAATAAGTGATTACATTCGGGTTGGTATTATCTGTAATGGAATAAGTTGGGTTGCTTCCGTTAGCTACCTCTACACCATCTTTCAACCATCGGTAATTGTTTGTGCCACTTAATGTTGCATCAAGCGTTACCATTTCTCCTGAGCAATATGGATTATTGTTGGTTGTCAATCGGTCTTGACCTAAATCTGTTATGCTCTTAAAACTTCCGCTTTTTAAAAAAATTGCTGAATCGTACAAATTGTTTCCTTGATCTGCAATTACTAATTTTATATGATACAAAGTACCAGGAACTACATCTGCACTGGCCTTCATTGGAATGGTTTGGCCGTTAAAATTTGTTGGGTGATTCGAGGTGTTAAATGCGTCGAAATAAGCTTCATTTGCCGCTGGACAAATTGCTCCAGAACCTCTAACCGTATTTACTTTTACAGGAATTGTTGTCCCTGGTACTAATGCAAGATTTTGGTAAGCTCCACTACTTGTAGCTTCTCGTAACAAAAATGCGAAGCCATCAGTAAAATTGCATTGATTTGAAGATGGGCTTGTTAAATATTGTTCTGATGAAAAAATATAATCAAAACTAATCTTATTTGTTAGTGGGACAAAATCAAATTCTAAAACTGTTGCATTGATGGAACTCGAAATTCCTAAGGCTTGTTCTAAATCGCTATCGCCAGACCAAGAAGTAGCTCCTTCGCTTAGTAATGAATCGTTTGGACCGGTTGCTGAAACTGCTTTTCCAGTACTTAAAACTATACCTGATAAAAATGGAAATGCAGTTCCGGTGCCAGAAAAAATCCCAAAACTTTGTTGTACGCCAAAACTTCCGCCAGTAACAGAAAAATTAGAAACTACAGCACAACTGCTATTTACAAGATAGTTTTCTACTAAATCTTGGGCAGGAATATTATCAGTAATTTGAATATATTGTGCAAATGAATTTGCCGAAAAAAAACAAGCAAAACTCAAAAGAAGAAGTTGTAATCTTAATTTCATATTTTGCAAATATACTACAAATCTCGTTTTTTTAGAATTTTATACGATAAGAACATAAAAAGAGCTGTCCAAGCCAAAACGATTGCTATAGATGAAAAATGAACACTATAATCTTTAATATCATTCACTCCAATTTGAGTACTAATCGTTTTTACAACAGACAATCTTGAAAAAGGTTCAACTATTAAACTCGACATAGCTTCTAGAGGTAAAAACTGTGTTATTTTGCCAGCCATAACGTTATCTGGAAATATTTTGAAATGTAATAATCCAGAAATTATTCCTTCAGCAATATTCCAAACAAATAAAAATCCTATGGCAAAAGCGGAACGTTTTACAAAAATACCTAAGAACAAGCAGAAGGAGAAAAATCCAACTAATTTCACGAAAAAAGCCATAAGATACTCTAAATCAGAAAATACGATTCCAAATTCAGTGTAAGACGAGAAGCTGTATCCCAAAATTAAACTCATTATAAAAACAAAAACGGTCGAACAAAATGCAAATAAAACAACCGTTAAAAACTTAGAAAGAATAAATTCTTGTTTGCTCATTCCATCAATAAGATTCTGTTTTAATGTGCCATAGCTATATTCATTTGCCATCATTGAAACAATAACAATCGCTAAAAAGAACTTCAAAATAGCTGCGAAATAGGTGTTGAAATGCCATATATAAGGAAAATTAAAGATTCCCATCTCGGCTAAATCTAATTTAAAAAAACCAATATCAAATTTGATGGATGCAATTAATGCGATAAATGAGAGCAATACAAAGTAAGTAACTGTTAGCACACGACTGGCTTTGTTTTTCCAGATTTTTTGTAATTCTATAGAGAGTAATCTTTTCATTCGATGATTTTTATTTTTTATTTTTTTGATATTGCCATTGCCATTGCCATTGAAATTGCTATTGACTTGTCAATTCCAAAAATTGTTCTTCTAAACTGTGTTTGCGTTTTACCAAATGTTGTAATGAAATATTGTTTTCAAATAAATAGGTATTCAAATCCGATGGTTCGAGAGAGCTTTTTAGATAAACAAACAGTTTTCCATCTTCGTCCACTATTTTTTCGATTGAATTATGCAGTTTTAAAACCGATTTTAATTTCTCCATATCTTCCGATTTCAGTTCAAAAAAACCTTCCTTATTACTCATTTCATCCACTTTTCCGGAATACAGCATTTCGCCTTTGCGCAAAACCAAAACGTGGGTGCATACTTTTTCGACTTCGTCCAATAAATGGGAGGCCAACAAAATAGTAGTTCCTTGTGAAGCAATGAGTTTTATGATATCCCGAATTTGGTGGATTCCTTGTGGATCTAAACCATTTGTAGGTTCGTCAAGAATTAATATTTCGGGATCGTTCAAAAGGGCAGAAGCTATAGCCAAACGCTGTTTCATTCCTAACGAAAAAGTACTAAACTTACTGTCTTTTCTTTCTGTTAATCCTACTAAATCTAGTTTTTCATCAACTTTTAGGAAATTGATTCCTTTTATTTTACAAACCAATTCCAAGTTTTCTTTGGCAGTCATATATGGATAAAAGTTTGGACGTTCAATAATAGCTCCAACTTTTTTTAAGGCTTCGTGTGTTTGTATTTTACCACCAAACCAGCTGTATTCTCCAGAAGTTTTGTTCACTACATTAAGAACAATTCCTAATGTGGTGGATTTACCAGAGCCATTTGGACCTAGAATTCCATAAACATTTCCTTTTTTGATTTCTAACGATAGGTTTTTTACAGCGTGAACATATTTATTGTAAATTTTGTTGAGGTTGGTGATGGTAAGAATGGTTTCCAAAATTGTTCGTTTTTTGATTGATATATACTAGGACGAGTTAAAAGTTGTTTTGTTACAGTACTTTCAATTATTTACATTAAGAATCCAGTAATCATCAAAAAAAGTATTGTTTAAATTTGAATTATAGCTTGATGTAATTTCTTCCAAGCTATCAGAATATTTGAGATAAACATAAAAATAATTATTTTCAGGATTTATAAAATAATTAGAAATCATATTTCTTTTTTTTAAAAAATTTCTATAAAGCAGGTTGTTATTTGAAATCGAAAATACATTGGCTACAAGATAATATCCAGAACTAACATCAGATTTTATAGTTATTTCTATAATGTCTATTGGTTTTCTTGAAGTGTTTTCCTTTTTTTCTTTAACTTCTAAAAAAGTATTTATCTCTTGATTTTCATTTTTTTCTTCCCAAGAATCAATACTTGCGGTATAAATTGTTTTTACAGTTGTTTTAATCCCTTTTATAGTGTTTTTCGTTGATTTTTGTTCTTCAATCACAATAGGTTTTGAGCTTTCAATCGCAGCCTCTTTTTTCATTTCCTCCATAAAGAGCGCCTTTTTTTCGTCCCTATTTTTTTTGTTTTCAGTAACAACTAATTTACTTTTAATGTCTTCAATAAATTTTTCTTTTTTGTTCTTTTTATAAAATTCTTCTTCGACATCAATCACAAAACCAGCTGAAAACAAATAAAATTTATCTCCTACAGAAGCAATTTTTAAACTAGTTTGTATGGCCTGAGTCGGTATTATTGTGTTTTTAGTATTATTTAACGATAGTAATAACGCATCAAATCCAAGAGTATTTAATGAAGCAGGATTTCTATCAAGAAAAGGCTCGTTTTCTATCGTAATTTGGCTATTGAAGAAGTTTTGTTCCAAACGATTTTTTGATGAAAGATTAAAATATCGTTGTTTTAATTCATTTTTTATTCTAATGTTGTCACCATCAATTTTTGTATCTCCTTCAAGAGCAGCCATAACAATTTTGCCACTTATATCTCCCGATTTTGGGGTTTGGAAATTTAAAAAATTAATTTCAATAGGTTTATTGTAAACATAAGCAAATCCATCGTATAGGGAAATGTATTTTGCAGGAATAGTTTCGTCTTGATATACAAAATACAATACCCATCCACCTGAGACACCACCTTCGATAGAGCCTTCCGTAGCTCTTATATTAGCCACAATATATTCGCCATTTGGATTAGATTGGACTAGTTTTGTAATGTCTGAAAAGCAAGTATAGGGTGCGTTAGCAGTATAATTTTTTTTACCAAAACCATCAAAAATCACATCGCCTTTTATTGTAGTATAGCTTTGTGAACCTGGTGTTTTAATTTTAATTTCATTAAAATTTGATTCTCTTTGACCGCTTCCAGTAAAAACCTCTTTTTCTTTGTTTCCTATTGGATATTTGTAGGTGGCCGACCAATATAAACCTGCAAAAAGAACTTCTCTTTTATTATTTTGTGATTTGTAGGTAGCACTACTTGACGAAAAAGTTGATTTGTCATCATCAATATCGATATATGACATTTTAAACTCATCATTTAGTTTTGACTTCTCGTCTAGTTTGTTATAGGATTCGTTGGTATTGCCTTTCTCATTTCGATTTACAATAGTATTCGCTATGAAAGTCAAATCTCCTTTAATGTAGTCTTGATATCTTATTTTAAAAGGCACTTCTTCTTGTGAAAAAATACAATTACAAATTAAAAATAGCAATAATGATAGTTGTAGTTTCATTTGAGATTTTTTGGAACTAACAAATTTAGTATTTTTAGTACATATAATGAAAAAATCCTCCATTAGTTTACAATGGAGGATTTAAGTATATTTATAAGATAAAGAATTATGATTTTTCTTCTTTATTGAAATAAACCAAATAATAGTACATCTGTTTTTCTTCGTCCCAGCCTTTTTCTACATATTTTTCGGCACTTTCAGGGTTTATAAAATCGAGTTTTATTTGAATGTGAGTGTCTAGATTAATTACATTTTTGATGCTTCGTCTAGCATCTGAAACAGCAGCATTTGCAATAGGAAAGCTGGTTAAATCTTCAATACTGTATTTTTCGCCTTTGTCTACTTTATAACTTTTGAATTCTGAAATCAAATCTGGATTGTCTAAAACTTCATTCAAGAAATTGCTTTCTTCAAATTCATCATTTTTAGCAAAATAATTGACAGAGCGATTCATAAACATTACTTCTTCCTTTTTGTCTTCGGCTGGAAGCACAACTTCTTTAGCAAAATCTTGACAGAATTTCAAGTATTTTTTAGTTTTAAAATTTTCATCTTGAAACGCATCTACTGAAAGGAAATGCTCTAACCAGTATCTCGCATCGTAACGATTACTATCTACTGTTAGAATCTTATATCCTTCTTCTTTTTTGTAATTAAAAATCAAACATCCTTTGTCTAGTTTGTTCAAATTGATACCTTGTTGCAATATCATTTCAAGGGTTGTTCCGTTTTCTTCAAACTGAAGGAAATCGGCTTTCAGCTCACTTTTAAATATTCCAATGGCATCCACAACATTATTATCGATAGAAATATTGGTTAAATGTGTCACATAAACCTCTCCATTTTTGATATGTGGATGATTGGATTGTTCAAACAAATGTTTTGTAATATTTTTTGAGATATCGTGTGTCTTGCTCGGATTGTCAAAAATTTCAGAAGCAAATTTGAACATATCGTTGTATTCTAAATCCACATCATGTGCAAATTGAAAATAGTTTTCTTCCTTGTCGCGAAATGGTTTTAAGAAAAATTCTTTGATAAGTGGTACAATCTCATCGTTTAACGAAAAAGTTTGTTCGGATAAGAATAATTCTTCATTTCGGCTTTTGTTTCCAACTCGATGAATTGATAAACTCTCAATGTGAGTGTTGAATAGGTTGATCATTGTTTTTTAAAGTTGCTAAGGTTCAAAGACGCAAAGGTTCAGAGAAAAAGTAATTAAATTATTTCCTTTATTTTTCTGATGAAAGAACTTAACATTCTTTCAATTTCTTTACTTTCTTCGTTTACTTTATTAAATTGTATTTCGTTAATATATTTTAAATTGTATGCAATTTCTAATTGTGTTTGCATTTCGAAAAGTGAACTGATTCCTATTGTTTAGGAATTTTAAATAATCTTTATTTCCGTCTCTTCCATAACCATCGGAAATGTTGCTGGGATTGAAATTGCACTTCTTCTTGTTTGTAATGTTAATCCGTAAATTTCTTCTTTAGGGAATAAATTTGTTAATTGGTACACTTCAGTTACTAAAGTCATTGATTTTTGCCAAATAAGTAAATCTATAAATGTAGCCATTTATAATTTTTTAAAACTTTGAACCTTTGTTTCGCTCACCTTTGAACCTGAAAAAGAATTAATTCCAATTCTCTTCAAAACCATAATCCTCATAGCCTTCTTCACCGCCAAACATATCTAAATCGTCTTCATCAAGATCGTCTTCAAACTCATTGTAGCTTTCTTGGTCTTCGTCCGCCATAAAGTTTTTTTCGCCAGATTCTTCAGGCATAATACCGTGTGTGAACAAAGTTTCGGGATAAATCGCACCAGCCACAACATCTTCTACAGCAGCTAGTTCAACTAAGAATGTCCACATATTAATAAAATCATAGACATAAATAATCTTCGTATTTTCAGTATCCAATATATCAGAAAGCACATAATCACTCATCACACGTTGTTCACCAGGAATATCTCCAACATCAAACATAGGGATTTCGTCTTCCTGATTCCACGTATCGTCACAAGTGTAAAACGAGGCTACTTCAAGACCATCAAAATCAAAAGATTGCACGATAGCATTGTGCAAATCTTCGAGAGTGTCGTTCGAAAGTATTGCAATATCTCTAAAAATATCTTCCTCGTTGTCAAGAATTACCCTGAATTTATAAACCATAATCGTAATTATTTGTAAAGCCTCAAAGGTAAAATATAAATTATGAAATACGAATTTAGAATTGTGATTTGTTGATAAGATTTTTTTGGAGCTAATATGGTGCTAAATTTCAAGGTTTTTTTATCTATTTGTGTTTTACGATGACAAAAAAGAAGCTTCTTGAAGTGGCTATTGAAATTTTAAAAAAATATCATTAGTTAAAAAAAAAATAGTATTTTTAATCATTAAATATTTAAAACTATGAAACGAATACTATTATTATGTTTATTTTTTGTTTTTTCAAACAGCAATTTTGCTCAAGAATCAAAAAAAGCAACAAAACCAAAAAAAGAAGTAAAAGAAAAGGTAGAAGAAACAGCTGAAGTAAAATCTCAAGAAAAAGTTGAAGCAAATCCTGAGCAAAAAGTCAATGTAGAGGCAGAAGTTGTTTCAGAGGAGAAGGTGCAAGCAAAAACGGAAGCTTCTCCAGAAATTATTGTTGAAAAAACTACTGAAACAATAGTTGTAAAGGAAGAAGCTGTTAAGTCTAAACGAAACTCAAACAAAGAAGTAAAATCGGAAGCTGAAATAGTAAAAGAAAAAGAGGAAAAAGACAGACAAAAAGCACTTTCAGAAGAAGCAAAAAACAGCATAAAAACAAAGAAAGCTGAAGAAAAAGCCATGCTTAAAGCCGCAAATGTTGCTAAGAATAAAGAAAAAGAGGCGAAACGAGAAGCAAAAATAAAGGAAGAAAAGGCAACGATAAAGGCTGAAAAGGATGCTCAACGAGCAGATAGTAAAGTGAAAGCTGAAGCAGAGAAAGCCAAAGCTGAAGCTGAAAAAGCCAAAGCTGAAGCAGAAAAAGCTAAAGCTGAAGTTGAAAAAGTTAAAGCAGAAACGGAAAGATTAAAAGCCGAAGTCGAAAAAGCTAAATTTGATGCAAAAAATGCGAAAGATAAAAAAATAGCCGAAGAAGCCGATTTGTCTAAAAAAGAGGCAAAAGCGAAAGAGGTTGCTGCTGAAAAGGCTAAAGAAGAAAAAATAAAGGAATCTGAAAAATCTAAAAAAGAGTCTAAGTCTAAGAAAGAAGAAGAATCTTCAAAAGATAAGAAAGATAATAAATCTAAAAAAGTAGTTGAAGGTAAAGTAAAAGATAAGGAAGTGTCTAAAACAGATAAAACTAAAAAAACGGATAAAAATAAAAGGGAAGAAAAGCAAACTGCAACTCCTAAAAAGGTAAAACAGGCAAAGTAATTACAAAAATACCCTTATAGATTTAGCTTCGGATAGTGACAAAAAACAGTTCATCCTCAAAAATCTACAATTGAGTAAACATAAATTTTATTTTTTTTGTTCTTGATACAACTTTGCTGCATCAAAAACAAAATTATGAAATTACTATTTACATTCGCAGTTTTAATTTTAACTCTTTCGGGATTCTCACAAACAACCATTTCAGGAAAAGTTATTGATAAAAAAAATCTGCCAATTCCTGGAGCCAATGTTTTTTTGGATGGGACTTATGATGGAGCAACTGCTTCCGAAACTGGCGATTTTAGTTTCACTACTTCTGCCACGGGAAATCAAATATTGGTAATAAGTTCGCTCACCTTCGAAACCTTAAATATCACAATTTCTGTTGAAAGTTACCAAGGTCAAACTATTATTCTTAGAGAAAGCGTTAATACTCTTGATGCTGTGACCATTACTGCAGGAACCTATGAATCTGGAGATAAAGCTCGTGTTTCGGTATTAAAACCATTGGATATTGTAACCACTGCTGGATCTGCAGGCGATATTGTAGGGGCGTTACAAACTTTGCCAGGTACTCAAACGGTTGGCGAAAGTGGACGCCTTTTTGTGCGTGGTGGCGAAGCTGACGAAACCCAAACTTTTGTCGATGGTATTCGTGTAGCACAACCTTATGGTGCCACAACACAAAATTTACCAACTAGAGGACGATTTTCGCCATTCCTTTTTAGTGGAATTTCGTTTTCAACTGGTGGATATTCTGCAGAATATGGTGATGCTTTATCTAGTGTTTTGTTATTGAATACCCAAAATGAACCCGATCAAAACAAGACCGAAATTTCCCTAATGACAGTGGGTTTGGGTATAGGGAATACGCAAAAATGGAATAAAAGTTCGTTAAGTGTCAATGCTGCTTATATCGATTTGGCTCCGTATCAAGTGGCAGTTCCACAAGCGGTGGATTGGAACAAAGCGTTTCAATCGTTATCAGGAGAAACGGTTTATCGCTATAAATTCAATTCAGGTATGTTGAAAGCTTACGTTGCTTTTGATGCTTCTCGTTTTGATTTAAATCAGGAAAATATCAATCAAATTGCTAAAACAAGAATCAATTTAAACAACAATAACTTATATGCAAACACCTCTTACAAAGGGAAATTTGGAAATAACTGGGAGGTTTTTGCAGGATTGAGTTTTGGGTATAGCCAAAATAAAATTGATATTGATTTAGACAAACTGACTAATAATGAAAGTGCTTCGCATTTGAAACTTAAATTTAAAAAATCAATTTCCGATAGAGTAAAATTGTCTTTTGGAGGCGATTATTTTACAACAAAATTTGATGAAAATTTTACAGAAAGCATCGGAAATAAATCTTCTAACGACTATCAGTCGAACGTAGGTGCTGTTTATACAGAAGCTGATATTTTCTTTTCTAAAAACTTGGCTCTAAAAGCTGGCTTTAGAATGTCTAATAACGATTTATTGAAAGAAACTACAATTTCTCCAAGAATTTCTATGGGATATAAATTAGCAAATAATAACCAATTGTCTATTGCTTATGGCGATTTTAATCAAGCTCCAAAACAAGATTTTTTGAAATATACAAGCAATTTGAATAGTGAAAATGCCTCTCATTATATCTTGAATTACCAGTTTAATAAGGACAAACAAACTTTTAGGGCGGAAACCTATTTAAAACAATATAACGATTTGGTAAAATTTGATACGCAAAATTCCCAATTCAATTCGGTTTTTGACAATTCAGGTTCTGGTTATGCCAAAGGATTGGATTTATTTTGGAGAGATGGTAAGAATGTTAAAAATTTAGAATATTGGATCTCCTATTCATACATAGATACCAAAAGAGATTATAGAAACTTTCCAACCAAAGTAACTCCAAGCTTTGTGGCAGATCATACCCTTTCATTGGTTACTAAATACTGGATTAACGACTGGAAATCGCAAATAGGTTTTACTAACAGTTTTGCCACAGGACGACCATACAACAATCCGAACGAAACCCAATTTATGAACGGAAAAACAAAAGCTTTCAATAATTTAAGCTTCAATTGGGCTTATTTATTGACATCGCAAAAAATTCTTTATTTCTCGGTTTCCAATGTGTTAGGAACTCAAAATGTGTTTGGATACGAATATGCAAACAATCCTGATACGAATGGAATTTATAATAGAAGAGAAATTGTTCCTACAGCTGATCGATTTTTCTTTGTAGGTTTCTTTTGGACAATAAGTAATGATAAAAAAGACAATCAGTTGCAGAATTTATAGAATTTACATTTCATCATCAAAAAACAACAGTTCAGTCACAATCAATTTTAAATCAAGAACAGTCAACTTAAATTTACATCAGAATTAAAAACAACACATTAAAAAATTAGTAACAAATTTAAAAACTAGAAATTATGACAAAATTTATCATCGGAGTAGCATTATTCATTACAACATTAGTAACAGCTCAAGGGCAATTTGAACAAGGAATGGGAAAAGCCTTTGGACTCTGGAAAGAAGGAAAAAGCCAAGAAGCATCAGATATGTTTGAACGAATCGCATCGGCAGAAAAAAATAATTGGTTGCCTAACTATTATGTAGCTTTGGTAAATTCAACATCAGCATTTCAAACACGTGATGGAGAAAAAATCAATCTTTATTTGACCAAAGCACAATCGATTTTAGATATGGAAATGGCAAAAAACCCTAATAATCCTGAACTTCTTGTAATGCAAGCGATGATTCACACAGGTTGGATGGCTTTTGATCCAATGACCTACGGAATGACACTTTCTGGAAAAGTAACTGAACTTTACGCCAAAGCCGAAGCGATTGCACCAGAAAATCCAAGAGTTGTATTTTGTAAAGCAGAATTTGGTATTGGTGGTGCACAATGGACAGGAGCTGATGTAAAACAATTATGTAAAGATGTGGAACGTTCTATCGGACTTTTTGCTACTTTTAAACCTGAAAATACTTTTTCACCAAAATGGGGATTGGATAGAGCGAATGAAGCGTTGAAAAATTGTAAATAAGAGAATATAGTTGAATAGTAAGAAAAAACAGTTAAAGTATTACAATTTAGGACTCTTTTTTAAAAATAATCTAAAAAAATGAAAACCAAACGATTTTTAAAAGAATTGCCAAGAGCCATATTTATTGGATTGTCCATTTTTTGTGTACTAACTTTAATTAATTTTTTTAATGGTCAAGTAATTGCTTTTGATAATCATTTAAAAACAATGTTTTTGTACACTATTTTGTATAGTTTTACTTTACATATGGCTAATATGTTTTTATTTGTAAAATTAGATACCATTTTTAAAGAGGAAAGATTTTCTAAGAAAAGAATTATTGTAGGTTTTGTATCGTCTTTTATATTATCCACATTTGTAATTTTTTTATTGCGCATATTTATAATTGTAATAATTGAAAATAAACCTTGGGATTTATTTTTGAAAGATGAAAACCCATCTGATTATATATTATCAACAGTATTAACTTTTATAGTTTTGTTAATTATCCATTTTATTTATCTATATAAATGGTATCAAGAAAACAAATTAATTCAACAAAAAGTTATTGCAGGAACAGCTTCTGCCAAGTTCGAGAGTTTGAAAAACCAGATAGATCCTCATTTTCTGTTTAATAGTTTGAATGTTTTGAGTTCTTTGATAGAAGAAAATCCAGAAAACGCCCAACGATTCACCACTTCATTATCTAAAATATATCGCTATGTTTTAGAACAAAAAGACAAAGAATTGGTAACCGTTGAAGAGGAACTAGCTTTTGCAAAAACGTATATGAATTTGCTAAAGATGCGATTTGAAAACAGTATTTCGTATGATTTGCCTGAAGGCTTTGATAATTTGGAAGCTAAAGTTGTACCACTTTCGTTACAACTGTTATTGGAAAATACGATTAAGCACAATGTGGTTTCGGAACAAAAACCATTGCATATCAAAATTTACATCGAAAATAATTATTTGATAATAGAAAATAATCTTCAAAAGAAAGAAGTTTTGCAAGACAGAGTTGGTGTCGGTTTACAAAATATTGTCAATCGTTATGCACTTATTTCAGAACGAAAAGTTTTAGTAGACCAAAGTGAAACTTTTTTTAAAGTAAAAATTCCAATATTAACCAAACAAGTAGTAATTATGGAAACTAAAAATATTGTAAACGATAATATGGCTTATGTAAGAGCCAAAGAAAGAGTAGAAAAAATCAAAGGATTTTACGGTAATTTGATTTCATATTGTACAGTAATTCCAATTTTGATAATTATAAACTTAAATACCAGCTCTGATTTTCAGTGGTTTTGGTTCCCAATGTTGGGTTGGGGAATGGGCGTTTCATTTCACGCCATTGAAACTTTTGGGTATGGAAAAAATTGGGAAGAGAGAAAAATACAAGAGTTTTTGAATAAGGATAAAACTAAAAAATGGAACTGATGGAAAAAACCAAACAATATCAAAAAGCATTGGAAGAAATTTTAAGAAGGAAAGTAAAGAATCGTAAAGAATACTATATTCATTTCCTAATTTACTTAGTAGTTTTGGCTATTTATGTTGCCAAACATTACTTTAAAATTGAATTTAATTTCCCGCTATTAGAACACATAAATACTAAATTTGTAGTAGTTTGGACATTAATTTTTGCAGGATTCACAATTTCTTTCTTAATAAACGAAAATGTTTTTGGTTCTCATTGGGAACAAAAAAAGATTCAGAAAATAATGGATTCAGAAAACCAAGAAAAAACAACTTGGGAATAACATATTAAAATTCAATTGTAATGGAAACAAATAATAAGGAATACGAAAATTATCAAAAAGCATACAAAAAAGTACAAGATATAAAAGGGTTTTACAGTCATTTAACCTCTTATATAGTTGTAATGTGTGTGGTGGTGTTTGTAAATTTAAAATATACTCCAGACCATTTATGGTTTTTCTATCCAATGTTAGGTTGGGGATTTGGTGTTGCTGGCCACGCAATGAGTGCTTTTAACTATATTCCGTTTTTAGGTAAAGATTGGGAGGAAAAAAAATTGCAACAGTATATTGAAGAAGAAAAAAATAAAGAAAATGTAAATTACAAATAAAAATGGATAATAAAGCACAAGAAGAAATAAAGTATCAAGAAGCTTTGAAAAGAGTTAAAAAAATTAAAGGGTTTTATACTCATTTAGTTGTATATGTGGTTGTTAATATAATGATTGTAATTTTAAATATTCAAGATTTAAAATCAGGTGAAAGCTACTTTCAAAAAGAAAATTTCTTTACCGCTTTCTTCTGGGGAATAGGATTGGCAGCCCATGCGTTATCTACTTTTGCTCCAACATGGTTTTTAGGAAGCAATTGGGAAGAAAAAAAAATCAAGCAATTGATGGAAAAAGAAAAAAATAATAAATGGGAATAAATTAGTAATCAGTAGTCAGTATTCATAACATAGATTACTGTATGCTGTGTACTGAATACTTACTACTGACCACTGAAAACTAAAAAATGACTACAATAATAATAGAAGACGAAAAACCAGCAGCAAGATTACTGCATCGCAAACTCGAAAAATTAAATTTGAAGGTTGATGTGATGTTGCATTCTGTGGAAGAATCTATCGAATGGTTTTCTACAAATCAACACCCTGATTTAATCTTTCTAGACATTCAATTATCCGATGGTTTATCGTTTGAAATTTTTGAAAAAATAACTATAAAATCGGCTGTAATTTTCACCACAGCTTTCGACGAATATGCACTTCGAGCATTCAAATTAAACTCGATAGATTACTTATTAAAACCCATCGACGAAGACGAATTGGAAATTGCAATTTCAAAATTCAAAACTAATTTTCCAAAACGGGAGCCTAACCTTCAATTGGATTTTGAGCAAATCAAAAAAATGTTGCAAAATCCTTTTGAAAAAAATTTCAAAACACGATTTACGGTGAAAATAGGACAACAGTTAAAAGTGATTTTGATTGGTGAAATTGAATGTTTTTTCAGTGAAAATAAAGGCACATATATTCACACTTTTGACAACCGAAACTATTTGATAGATTCCACTTTAGAAGTTTTAGAAAACGAATTAGATGCTAAAAATTTCTTTCGCATAAGCCGAAAATTTATTGTTCCTTTGAGTTCCATAAAAGAGATTTTGATGTATTCTAATTCTCGATTAAAAGTCATTTTGCCTACTTACAAAGATGATGAAGTAGTGGTTTCTCGTGAAAAAGTACAGGAATTTAAAACTTGGATTGGTTAATTATTTTACATAAATTAATTAGTTATATAAAATAATTTAAAATATTGATAAATAATATTTTAAATATTTACTATAGATTTTATCAATGATGCTTTTATGCTTTAAAAAGCACTTTTCGGATACCAATTAATACAAAAATGAATACCGTATAAATGATAAAAAACGGAACAATATATTCAATCAAATTTAGAGGTAACATAACGGCAATTATCAGCAATTGAAAACCTAATCCATAAACGGAAAGCAACGACATAAACCAGTTTGGAAACGTTTTTACTTTGTAAGCATCACGATCTAGAAAGTGAATTATTTTGTCAAAAACGCCATAAACAAGAATGTAAATTTTGAACAAAATATCAACTGATTTTTGGGTTTCTCCAGGCAAAGCTTTTGGCGATTTGTACTCAAAAATTTTACTAGTCGAATCTCCTCCAATTGATTTAGTTCTTAAAATTACATAGTAATAATTGTATAAAGTTCCTTGTAATTGAATGCCAATGAAAGCCAAAATTGTAAACCAAATTGTTGTTTTTGATACGTAACAAATCGTCATAAAAAACATAAAATTTAAAATAATATCGAACACACTATCAAGATATCTACCCGTATAAGAAGGCGTGTTTTTTAGTCTAGCTAGTTCGCCATCAGCTGCATCAATTCCCGATTTTAAAAGGATAAAAAAAGCGGCAAAAAAGTAGTGGTTTTGTAAAATACAACCTATGGCTATCAATCCAGAAATACCAAAAAGTAGTGTGACGTGAATAGGAGTAAAGCGAGTATTTTTTAAGTTATTTGCTAGAAATTTTCCAAAGGGTCTTCCGTAATCTGATAAATCTAAAAATTTATCTTGAGCAGTAAGTTTAGACATTTAAGTTGTGAAACAAAAAATATGTGACAATATAGTCGGGATGCAAATGTAAGATTTTTTTTTAATTTTCAAACTTATTTTCTAATACCAAATAAAATTGGACACCAAAAAGCAACGAGGCAATAACCAAATGAATGGGTTGTGAAGCAAAAGGAAAATCTAAATAGTACATCGCCATTCCGGATAGTACTTCTAAAATGATAAAACCAATTACCCAATTTATTTTTTGAAAACCCAGTGTTAAATTTTTATTTCTAAAAAATAAAAACACATTCAAAGCAAGAATTAATATGGAAAAACTACGATGTACATAGAAGTTTAAAGCAGGATTTTGGAGTACTAACTGCATTTGATTGTATCCTAGTATTTTGACTTGTTCGTCCACAAATTGTCTCACTTGTGTGCCTAAAGCGATTTGAATAAAAGTTAAAATCAATGTTATAACTAATACATTATAGAATGTTTTATCAGTTTTGAAATGGTGTTTTTTGGTGTTAACTTCACGAATAATATACAATAATACACCAACTATTATTAATGCTACCATCATATGAAGCGTTATTTTTACTGGGTTTAGAACTGAATATACCACTCTAGCACCTAACCAACCTTGAAAACCCATCAAAAAGACAGTTAACCACGATAGTAAAGTGATTTTTTTATTGTTTTTCCAAAACCCTAAAGAAAAAATAGCCATTACAAAAACAACTAACCCCGCTAAAGCACCAACCAATCGGTTAATGTATTCAATCCAAGTTTTTGTGGCATCAAATTCGGCGTAATCGTGTTTGGTAAAGGCTTCAAATTGGTTTTGATCGAAAGCAGTACCAGTAGTAAAATCAGCTTTGGCAACGAGTAATTTTTCGTTTACAATAATGACTTGACCTTTTTCAAAATCTCGATTTGGTGACCATAATAATGTGGCTTTTTCTGTTGGCGGAATATAATATCCAAAACATTTTGGCCAATCAGGACAGCCCATTCCTGAGCCCGTCATTCTTACTAATGCTCCTGCAATGATTACTAAATACACTAAAATTAAAGCTGTTTTTACAGCAGGTGTGAAGTATTTTTTCATTTTATTTTAAAGGGAAATTATCAGGGTTCTGTCTTGTGTCCCAAATATCGATAACAACAATCTCTGTTTTAGTTATTTTATAAATTATCTCAAAATGACTTATAATTATAAATTTTATTTCTACTAGAGAAGTAGGCTTTCCAGATTCAGGAAGTTTTGCAACAATTTTTAAATTGTGATTGAAAAGTAAATTTAATCTATTACTATATGCTTTTGATTTATTGTGATTATTCCAATATTCAAAAATATTTTTTCTCGAATTTCTTGCTTCTACAGACCAAATTAATCTTCTAACCATATTTGGATTTCTTTTTGAGCCTCTTCATCAGAAATGCATTCTCCGTTTTTGTATTGTTCCAATGCTAGATTTATTTTTTTTTGTTCTTCTTCAGAAAAGATTCTTACGGTTTCATTAATCAAACTTTCATATTGTATTAGTGGTTCATTTACTAAAGATAGATTTTCATTAGATTTAAAATATTTATTCTCTTTCAATAACGTATTAATGTTTGACAACAAGTCAATATCATTAGTTGCTATAATTTGGGTTATCAAATTTAATTTTAATTCTGAAACAGTCATAACTAAATGTTTTTATAAAATTAATAAAAATAGGTAATATCAACAAACGGTAGAAGTTAAATCTTCTTCAATCCCAATTTCTCAGCTCTTTTCAACACAAAATCATACGCTGCTTCATATTCATTTGGAATTTCACCTTCTAGAATTGCTTCTTTTACAGCTTCTTTCAAAACGCCAATTTCTCGAGATGGTTTCAAATTGAAAATTTCCATAATTTGTTCTCCAGTTATGGGTGGTTGAAAATTTCGGATGGAATCACGCTCTTCCACTTCTATGATTTTTTGACGAACAATTTCAAAATTTTTATGGTACTTCTTGAATTTATTAGGGTTTTTGGTGGTAATATCCGCTTCACACAACGTCATTAAATTCTCAACATCTTCTCCAGCATCAAAAACCAAACGACGTACTGCGGAGTCAGTCACAATGTCCTCAGATAAAACAATAGGTCGAGAACTCATCATTACCATTTTTTGAACAAACTTTAGTTTGTTGTTTAATGGCATGTGCAAACGTTCGAATATTTTTTTTACCATTTTTCCACCCAGAAATTCGTGTCCGTGAAAAGTCCAACCTTGTTTTTTATTAAATCGTTTGGTTGGTGCTTTTCCAATATCGTGCAATAAAGCCGACCAACGAAGCCAAACATCGTCGGTATTTGGACAAATGTTATCGAGGACTTCGAGTGTGTGGTAAAAGTTGTTTTTATGGGTGTGACCTTCTATTTCTTCTACATTGTTCAATGCGGTTAATTCAGGAAGAATAATATTGAGTAAACCAGTTTTGAAAAGCAACAAAAACCCAATGGATGGTTTTTCGGTAGATAATATTTTGTTTAATTCATCAACAATTCTTTCGCCAGAAATTATTTTGATTCTTTCTGCATTTTTGGTAATTGAATTAAAAGAATGGTCTTCGATTGTAAAACCCAATTGGGCAGCAAAACGAATCCCTCGGAGCATTCTTAAAGGATCATCAGAAAATGTAATGTCAGGATCAAGGGGTGTTTTGATGTTTTTATTTTCTAAATCAAAAACCCCATCAAAAGGATCTAGTAATTCACCATAATTGGATTCATTCAATGAAATGGCTAAAGCATTGATAGTAAAATCACGACGGTTTTGATCGTCTTGAAGTGTTCCATTCTCCACGACTGGATTTCGAGATTCAAAATGATAACTTTCTTTTCTAGCGCCAACAAACTCAATATCAATACCTTCAAAATGAAGCATAGCAGTACCATAGGTTTTAAAAACTTGCACTTTTGGTTTTTTGGGAAGTAGTGATGATACTTTTAAAGCGAGTTCAATTCCAGAACCCACAGCCACGATATCGATATCTTTTTTGAAATCTCTTTTTAGAATTAAATCACGTACAAAACCACCAATGACATAACTTTCAAGATGTAATTCTTGAGAAGCCTTGGAGATAATTTCGAAAATTTTATTATTTAAAGATGATTTGTAGTTTGTTTTTGTAGCCACAGATTCACAGATTTTTTATTATTGTTTTTTATCTAATTTCACATATGAATTTCACATAGATGTAATTCTTCAAAATATAATTCGTTTATGTTCTAAGGAAGGCTTATTAAAATTAACTAAAATTGCTAATTTATTATTTGAAACCTTTTAATAATTTAAACATTGTAAATAATGACTGTTACTAAATGAATCACAAGATTTTATTTCTAGAATAATTTTTCCAAAAACTACAAAATCTGCATAAAATTTATGTTTTAAAATAGTTTCTTTATAATTAACCACATATTCTTTTTCTCTTTCAAATGGTATAGTGGCACTATTAAATTCGAATTCTAATGCATCTTTATATACTATTTCAGAAAATCCTTTACCAAGATTTTTATAAACTTCAAATAAAATTCCAATTATTCTATAGGTTTCATCTTCATACAAATATTGAGACATAAATTAAAATCTGTTTAATAATTTTTAAATAAAATCTGTGAATCTGTGGTGAAAAACTATTTACGAATCACTTTTACCTGACTATCACTTGTTAATTTGATTATAGTTGATGGTTTTCCGCCTATTTTCTCGTGGTGCAAATTTACAACATAGTCTACACCTTTTATAATTTCTGGGCTAATATCTTTGAAAGCAATAGGAGTTGGCTCTCCAGAGATATTTGCAGATGTAGAAACGAGTGGTTTCTTCATTCGTTCCAAAAGTTTGAAGCAAAAAGGTTCTTTAACAATTCTGATTCCTAGTGTTTTATCTGTGGCAATCAAGTTTGGTGCTACATTCCTAGGATTGTCTAGAATTAGAGTAGTTGGTTTTTCAGATATGTCCATAATTTGCCATGCCACTTCTGGAATGTCTTTAAAAACATTGTACATCATTTTTTCGCCATTCATTAGGCATATCATACTTTGGGTTTCGGCTCTTTTTTTTAAGGCATAAATTTTAGCAACAGCCTCTGGATTTGTTGCGTCGCAACCTATTCCCCAAACAGTATCAGTTGGATAGAGGATAATTCCACCTTCTTTGATGATTTCGAATGCATTATGAATTTCTTGATTTATATCTTGACTCATTTTAGTATTTAAAAGGTAATTGGTTGTATAACTTTCCTTGAATATCTGGGTTAACATCATCAAAAAAAGCTACATTTTCGATAGTGTTATTTTGAAATAATACTTCAAGTACTTCTTTTTCAAATCCTTCGGCTCCGATTATTAGCATAATAATTTATTTATAATGGACGTTATTTTTTCTAATTCATTTTGTGTTAATCCCACGTATAAAGGCAAGCATAATATTCTTGAAGCTATGGATTCCGATATAGGCATAGGTTCTCCTTTTGTGTATGGTATAGTGTTTAATGAAGGATAGAAATATCTTCTAGGCACAATTTTTTCATATGCTAATGCCTCTTGTACTTTTAACAATGTGGCTTCAGTATCAAAAATAACGGGATAATAACTATAGTTCCATTGGGTATTTTGCCTGATTTTCATTTTACTTAAATTAGTAGAGTTTAAAGCAGTATTGTAATGATCAACTACTTTTTTTCTTTCTTCAAAAATGACCTCTAAATTATTAAATACAGCTAATCCCATTGCAGATTGTAGCTCTGAAATTTTTGCATTAATTCCCAATCCGTGAAAATCTAAAGGACCATTATGACCAAAGTTATGACTGTAAAACAGCTTGTGATTTAACTCTTTATCTTTACAAAATAGAGCACCACCTTCTCCAGTATGAAAAATCTTGGTTGCGTGAAAGCTACATGTGCTAATATCACCATAATTAAATACGGACTGATTATTATAATTAACCCCAAAACAATGAGCTGCATCATATATGACTTTGAGGTTGTGTTTTAGAGCTATTTTTTCAATTGCATCCACATTACAAGGATTTCCAAAAACGTGAGTAGCGAGAATGGTTGTTGTTTTTTGTGTAATTGCGGCTTCAATTTTTGTTTCGTCTATAGTTAAGTATTCAGGATGAATGTCTACAAAAACTGGTTTGCAGTTTTCCCAAACAATCGCTGCCGAAGTGGCTACATAAGAAAATGGAGTGGTTATAACTTCACCGTTATTCCCAAAAAGTTTAAGTGCAATTTGCAACGGTATTGTGCCATTGTTTGTAATAATTATTTCTGGAACTTGAAGTTGCTTTTTGAGTTTATCTTCTAATTCTATTGTAAGTTCTCCACGGTTTGTAAGCCAAGCTTTGTCCCAAGCACGTTTTAAGTAGGAATTGTATTCTTCTAAACTTGGCAGAAAAGTTTTGGTAACTGGAATCATTGTGTTATTATTTTAGAATCAATATAACCATTTTTCAAAACAAACACTAATTCGACTAGCCACAAAACGCTAGGCTGAAATGGGCGGTTTAAATCAGTGATTTCGAATAGTCTGTATCCATTTTTATCCATATAGTTTATTAGATTCAAAAAACTGTTATCAAATTGTTTGTTAACAACACCAGCTTCAACCATAAAAATTCCGGTTTTCCCAAAATAGTTGTTGGCTCCTTCTAATACTTCAATATCTAGCCCTTCAGCATCGATTTTAATAATATCAGGAATAGGTAATTTATTTTCGGCTAATAAATCATTAAGTGTTACAACTGGAATTTCTATTTGTTCATATCCTAATGCTTTTGCTTCAGCTTCGCTATATCTGAATGAGCAACTATCGTCTCTATCTACAATTGTAAATTTAAACGAGCCTTTTTCTTTCCCAGCTCCATAAGGAAAAAAAGTAACATTTTTATTTTTTTTTAAAATATCATTGAACGATTCTTTGAGCCAATATTGAGGCTCTAATAGGGTAAAACTTGATTTAGGAAAATGTCGTAACGCTTCTCTTGTCCACGTTCCATGATTTGCACCAATATCAACAATGTGATTTGGAGAAAATTCAAACTTTTTTAGTGTGTTGTAAAAATTTGTCAACAGAAAATCTTTATCACTTGTGTGTGCTAATTTATGGATTCTTTTTGTTTTAGTATAGCCTAGTTTTTTAAAAATAGATTCTATAATTTTCATATTTTTATTTTTAAGTTTTGTTTTTCCTATTTTTATAAAATTATAGTTTTAATACATCTTTGTAAAAAAAATAAATTTCTTGTTTTAGTTTCTTAAAAATATTTTTTTTCTTGAAAGTACCTGTTGTTTTTTCAATTTGTACTTGCAAGTAATTTTGTATTTTATAATCAAAATTAGGCATAATGTTCTTTAAAAATCGAGCCCAAATTTCTTTTTGTTCTGTTTCTTTTTTTGAAGACCAATACGAATTTTCATGTACCCTATAAACAGCCATTTTTTCTTTAATACAGTATAATTTACCATATCTAGCATTCAACATATGTAAAAAATAATCACCAATAGGAGTGCTGTGAAAATATTCAGGAAACGAATCGAAAAGATTATTCTTGTAAACAACACTACAGGTATGAATGTAATTTCTCTTAGCTAGATTTTTTATAGTTGTTGTTTTACGATTACCATAGGTTAGGTTATCAGCTATAATAACGTTATTCTTTTCAATATCAACCTCATGATAACATATCACATAACCTTTATTTTTTTCTAAAAAATCGATTTGTTTTTGAAGCTTTTTTTTATCAGTCCAATAATCATCTCCTTCACATATTGCAATGTATTTACCATTACAATTTTTTACTAAATCGATGAAATTTGGCATCATTCCCAAATTTTCTTTACGATGCAAATACTTTATTTTATGCCCGTTTGGATCCGATTTTATAAATTCTCTAATTATTTCATCTGAATTATCAGGCGAATTATCATTGGCAATTACCAATTCATATTCAAAATCAGTTTCTTGCATTAAAACACTCGCTATTGCTTGTTTCAAATACAACTCATGATTATAAGTAATCATACTTACGCTTACTGTCATAGCACTATTTTATTTGACGCTTTCCACGTATTTTATCTGTTATTTTATTGATGTAATACAATACAAAGTTAGATTTTTTTAATGCTTTTTCAGTTTCCTTTATTTTTATAATATTAAAATTAATTAATTCTTCAACATTTACAACAGTTATTAAGCCATTACTGTCTTTTAATTGCTTGAATTTAGTATAATTTCTAAAATAGCTTTTGTAAATTTTAAACAAATATTTAAAATTTGTGGTTTTTTCCATTCCAAGAATAAAACGAGCAATTTGAGTAGATCGTTCCACTTTTTCTGCTCGAATAGCTCCAATTTGTTGCCCTGAATGAATTCGATATGAAATTAACTTCTCCGTGGAATAATGCAATGTTTTTCTCGATGCTAAAACCAAAGCAATCCATTCGTCGTGAAATAATTTGTTTAGGTTAGGAAATGGCAAAAGTACATTTTTAACTTGTTTTTTAAAACATAAGGTAGCTCCAGTCAAGTAATTTGTTTTTTGGGTAATATGCAACAGTAAATCAATCGGTTTTTCCATTTCTTTTTCAAGAAACATTACATTGTCCCAAAGGGAATATTCAGTATAATTTTCGCCAAAATCATTAATCAAATCTGCATTCGAAAAAACGGCTTCGGCTGAAGGAACTTCTTTGAATTTTGCCATTGTTTTTTCCACTTTATCATTTCTCCACAAATCATCTTGATCAGAAAGAAAAATAAAATCCCCATCGCAAAGCGAAATGGCTTTCTCAAAATTTTTGTTGCTCCGAAGATTGACTTCGTTTTGATGCACCGAAAATAATTCTGGAAATTTCGATTGATAACCGTTCAAAATTTCCATTGTATTATCAGTCGATTGGTCATCGCAAATAACAATTTGATGTACTTTTTCAGTTTGATGGATTATACTATCTAACTGTTGGGTTATATATTTCGAACCGTTGTAGGTGCATAATGCTACCGATAGTTTCATAATTTATTTTTTTAACAAAATTTGGTCGATCCAACCATTTATTGAATATTTATATAAGATTTCTTTTGAAACTTCTTGATATTTAGTTTTAAAAAACGAGTTTGGAATCTCAATTTTTTCTGGATTTATGACCAGAATATTATTTGGATTATAAAAATCGTAATTTGCGATATCAGAATTTGTAGTAATTAGTTTTTTATGCAAACCTAGACATTCAAAAACACGAAAACTCAAACCGTTTTGACCAATTCTGTGAATATCTATCAATGCTTTAGATTTTTCTATATATTGATTTACTGTTTCTAAATCAATTGTTTTATTGATTATTTCAATGGAACTTTCATTTTGTATTTCTTTTTTAGAAAACAAAAGTAGTTTATGTGAAATGTTCTGTTGTTTTAAAATTTCGGCAATTTTAATAATTATTTTACTTCGTTTGTCTTTGGAAGTTACGTTGAACACTTCTAAATCAAAATTATTTTGCTCTGATTTTTCAGCTAAATTGTAAATAAAATTGGTTGCAAATTTTAAATTAAACTTTTCGCAGTCTTGTTTTTCAAACGAATATATTTCGTCAAAAAAAGGTAAAACATCAACGGTTCTAGGGTAACGAGAAATATTGTCGTTAAAAAAAGCAATTGATTTTTTAGTATATTTTTTTAAACTCTGGATTCCTTCGGGACTTATAAAATCCCCCTTTATCGTTAAAATTATATCTTGTTTATCAAATGTTTGCAATCTTTTTTCGATTTCGTTGGCCCGATATATTTTCTTTAAATTTTTATTAAATACTGTTTTTAAAATCACATTTTTAATACGCTCCAAAATGGATTTGTATTCAAATTTAAAGTGATGAAAATTAATATGATTTGCTTCAAAACCTCGCTCATTTAATACATCAACCAACTTCTGATTGAATCCCCAATTGTCTAAACTTATGACTGTTATTTTCATAAATTTAGTTTAAATATTTATCAATTCCATCGGTAGTAAAGGATAGTTTGTTGTTTCTGCTTTCGCTCTGAATAGCAATATTTTTCTCCAAATTGCTTTTGTTTTCTTCAAGATGATATATATGATATATTATTCCAGCAAATTTCAATCTTTTACCCGCAATTCCAGCATTATGCAAACGGTTTGCCAGTTCGCTATCTTCACCACCCCAGCCTACGAAAGCTTCATTATACCCATTAATTTTGATAATATCTTCTCGCCAAAAAGACATATTACAACCTCTTAATTTTGAAGAAATTACGTGATTTTTTTTCAAAAATTTGGTAAAAAATGGTATTCGAATGGTTCGAAAACGTTTTGTTATTCCTTTAGAAAAGAAGTTGAAGTGTGTTACTTTTTTGATAAACAATTCAGTTAAAAAAGACTCTTTAATATTGACCCTTGATCCAAATAAAAACTGATTTTTCTCAGCATACATCAAGTGGTCTTTTACAAAATACTTATTTACTATAATATCTCCATCAATTTGTATGATGTAGTTGTTTTTAACTATTGCAAATGCTTTATTTAGAATTTTTGATTTTTGAAAACCCTTGTCTTCTTGCCAAACGTGAACCAAAGGAACTGGGAATTTCTCCTGAAATTTTTCAATCAATTTTTTGGTTTCGTCTTTTGAGCCATCATCAGCAACAATCACTTCGTTGGGCAAAATATGTTGATTGGCAATAGCTATCAAGACCAATTCTAATGCTTTTGGGTTGTTATAAGTGGATACAATAAGAGAGGATGTTGGATACAATGGAAACTATTTTTCTCCAAAAATACAAATTATATTTAAAGTCTAAAATACAATAATTATATTTGTACAAATGTGTTACAATATATGAAGTTTACAATCAGTCCAATTCACAAGCAAAATAGCGCTTTTTTGCAAAATTGCATAGCCAATTTTGATACTTCTGGAATCGATTTCATAAAAGGTGCTCGCAATAGCATTAAACTTTTTGAACACAATGAAATGGTTTACAACATCAAATCGTTTCGAAAACCCAATGCTTTCAATCAAATTGTATATCGTTTTTTTCGCCAATCGAAAGCAAAACGGTCGTTTGATTATGCTTCCATTTTATTACAAAAAAATATCGGAACACCAGAACCTATTGCTTATTTTGAAAAATATAATCTCTTGGGATTACAACAAAGTTATTATGTTTGCCAACATATTGAAGCCGATTTAACATTTACAAACCTCAATACAACTCCAGATTTCCCCAATCACGAACAAATTTTGAGAGAATTTGCACAGTTTTCTTTTCAATTGCACGAAAACGGCATTGAGTTTCTAGATCATTCCCAAGGAAATACGTTGATTAAAAAAAACGGGAATGGAAATTACGATTTTTATTTGGTTGACTTAAATAGAATGAAGTTTCACCAATCGATGGATTTGGGTTTGAGAATGAAAAACCTTTGCAGATTAACACCAAAACGCTATATGGTGGAGATTATGAGCCAAGAATATGCCAAATTATTTCGAGAAGATTACCAAGTTGTTTTTGATAAAATGTGGCTTTATGTTCAGAAATTTCAAATGAAATTTCAAAAAAAGCACGCTGATGTAGCTTACAAAGGAGAATAACTATTGCAAATGATTTTTACAAAACCCTAAAAATAAATCTTCAAAAAGCTCGGGATTGAATTCTTGATACAATTTAGAATTCATTTTATACGCTTCTTTTGCTGATTTTCCATCAAATAATTCAGGTTTGTATTCGGATAAATGTACCGAAATATGATTTTCCCCATCTTCAAAAGTAGCCCACCCTTTTTTGTCAATCCAAGGAGAAAAAATAATGAAAGAAGGTTTATTCAAGGCTTTAGCCATATTAATTGCGCCACCATCGTTGCCAATTATTGCATCACATTGGTTCATAATGGCAATAAATTCTCGAAGATTTTTCCCTAAAACATCAAAATAAATTTTTGTTTGGGTTTCTTTTTTGCAAAGGTTAAAAATTTCA